>JAFRTJ010000067.1 GCA_017427185.1 Bacteroidaceae bacterium
AATTATAATTATATAATATATATAATATAAAAAATATTTAGGTACCCTTTTTCGTAAGTATTCATTTTCGTTTTGGTGCGGTGGTGCGCTGGTGCGGTGGTGCGCCCTGTCTATGTTTTACAGGTGCAAACAATAATCCCCATATAGTTTTCTTTGTAATCACTCTCTTTCTCTTTGAAAGGCATGATTGCGTTATTTTTCTCTACTGGCGGCTGACAAGATTTTGGGAAAGTAATCGCATATATATTAAATATGTGTTTTTTGTTGTTGGGATTTGTTGGTTTCAGATTTTTTTTGTATCTTTGTACAGGATTTAAAACTATAGAAACGATGATACTATTTATGAACCGAATGAAACCTACTCTTCTCCTTCTGCTTGCCTGCATGAGCGTGTTTGTATGTCATGGCAAGAAGCGCCCCAACCTGCTCTCTGAACGCATTGGCGTGTGCACGTCCATCTCCCACGGCCAGTCCGTCAAGGATGCTGGCGGTCACCATCTGGAGATGAGTCTGGCGGATTTCACCGCCTGCAGCAAGCCTGACGACAGCGCTTTCGAGGCAAACAGGAATGCCGCCCAGGGATGCGTGCTTCCCATCGTCTCCAGCAATGGATTCTTCCCTGGCGGTGTGCACGTGACGGGTCCCAAGGCCGACCATGCTGCTGCTCTCCTTGTGGCTGAAACAGCCTTGCGTCGCGCCCATGAGGTAGGCATCACCACGTGTGTGTTGGGCAGCAGTGGAGCGCGTCAGATCCCTGATGGCTTCTCTCGCGAGGAGGCTGAGTCCCAGTTCGTGGAGCTCCTCAAGAAGCTGGGGCCTATTGCCAAGAAATACGGTATCACCATCGCTATTGAGCCATTGCGCCGCCAAGAATGCAACTTCATCAATACTGTCCACGAAGGCTACATGATTGCCAAGCGCGTGAAGCATCCCAACATCCGCGTGAATGCCGACATTTATCACATGCTTCAGGAGGGGGAAGGACCTGAGAGCATCCGCGAGGCAGGCAGGAAATACCTGCGCCACGTTCACGTTGCTGAGAATGCCCGCCGAACAGCACCTGGTGTTGACGGCGATGATTTCACTCCTTATTTACAGGCATTGAAGGACATCGATTATCGTGGCGTCATCAGTATCGAATGCGGTTGGGAGAATCTGGACAATCAAGTCTCTTCTGCCATAGGAGAGTTGAAGCGTCAGTTGAAGAGCATAGGTTTCTGACGCTGATTTACATAATTTTATTCCTCCTTACTTCTTTCCGCTTTTCATCGAAATCTATTCTTCATCGATAAAAACTTTCTTCACGGCTTCCAGATAACCATAGCCGTTGACGTTGTCTGGCTGGAGATAACTGGTCTCTGTCCACTCGTTCCAACTGTTTATGGTGATGAGGGGAGCGCGGTCAGGATGGTGATCAACATAGTCGCGCGCCATGCGAAGACCCTTTGCAAAGTTTTCAGGCGTGTTGTTCTTCACCTGTGGGCTCTTTCCAATGCGCGGACTGTTGTCCCATCCGATGCTGATATGCGGATAATATGGCATCGTAAAGAGAGAGTCGATTTTTGTCCACTCTGTCTTCGTACGCTCTAACAGCACGTCATAATCCCCATCGGGCCAGACATAGTGGGCAAACTGATAGTGTGACAAGCTGTTGAATCCCAGTTGTTTCATGAACGCTTCCTCAGGTCGCTGGACTTTTTCCTTATCAACTCCAGAGAGATTGAACTGCGTACTATACATGGTGAACTGCAGTTCCAGGTCAGGGAAGCCGGCTTTCTTCACTTCCTGGCGGAACCATTGCAGAGCCTCACTTGCCTCTTTGACGCCACCCATCCCCTTGATGAAGTTGGTCACTTCGTAGATCATGAAGACAGGCCGCCCCTCTATCTTGTAGTAGTTTGGCTGCTTTAAGAACAACTCGATGTTGCGCTTGCACATGCGTTCAAATTCCTCTCTTCCGATGCGTCCAGTCCATATCTCGTTCTGAGGGTCCAGATTGGAAATGCGCGTATCCCAGGTGTTGCCCACAGGATGGTTGGCCCACATGAGATAGAACTGCATCTTATCCCTGTTCTGCGCCTTCAGGAAACCGTCCGTCAGAGTCGTTTCCATGAATGGCCGCCCATCATACCAGTACCAGTCAAAGATGAACACATTCACGCCGTGACACGTGGCCTGCTCTATCTCCATCTCCATGATAGCTGGGTCTGCCTCGTTGACAGGTCCCCAAAGAGGTTGGCGGTTCCAGTAATGGCCAGGGTTGCGCTGCTGCATCGTCAGCACCGTCTCCCATTCACCCATTCCTGAGGGCCAGAAAGGACGCAGACGTGGATCATTGTAGGCGTAGGCAGGATAGAGATAGGCCGCCACGTCATACTTCTGATGGTGTGTAACGTTCTGTACTTTCTTCTGATTTTTTGCACCAGTACTGGCTGATACAGGATTAATACCCATCATCAGTTGCAATCCAGTCAACAGGACCGTGAACTGCAGGAATGCTACCACTTTGCATACAGGATATGCAGCAATCTTCGAGAATCTCTTCATGATCATTATTCTATTAGGTTTTTCTGTTGTTTTTACATCGTTTTATGGGCAGTTTCATGCTGTCTTCTACCCAAGAAGGTCGTGTTTTCAATCACAAAGTTAAACAACACTAACGACTCTTCTCTTTTCAATCTGTTAAAAAAAACAAAATCAGACATTTTTTCATTCCAGGATACCTTTTTCCTGTATGGTCTTTTACTTCCTTAACTTCCAAGAAAAGTGCAACTTATGATCGAATGAATGAATGCCATCGTCAATAGTTGAAATGGAACTTGCGAAACTTCAGTAAAAAGTGCATGTTTGGCTCTTCTGTGGCCTTATCCTTGCATTGAAGTATTTTTTTATGCCCTCTTTTCGTTAAAAATGAAAAAATGTATTATCTTTGCGCTATATTAAAATCATAATATTCATATTTAGTGTAAACTGAGCATTATTTATTTCTTCGCATTTTAAACCATAAACTATAAATTTTCAATAACATGCAAACACGTAGAGAATTTCTAAAGACAGGTATGCTTGGCACAGCAGGATTGGCCCTGGGTGGCCTTAGTCTCCCCACAGGTTCCTATGCCCGCGTCTTGGGCGCAAACGATAAGGTTCGCGTGGGTGTCATCGGTTTTTCCGATCGTTTCCGTTCTTCCCTTCTTCCCACCTTCATGGCGAGCGCAGAGGAGCTAAACTTCGAAATCGTGGCAGTATCCGATATCTGGAAACTGCGTCGTGAGGAAGCTGTAAAGCACTTCAAGGAGAAATACAACCTCGATGTGAAGGCTTTCCGCAACAATGAGGAGCTCTTCGATGCCAAGATGTGCGACGCAGTCATCATTTCTACAGCTGACTTCCAGCACGCACAGCATTGCATCCAGGCCGTGAAGGCAGGTTGCGACGTCTATGTGGAGAAACCCTTCGCAGAGACGATGGAAGATGCACGTGCTGCCCTCAAGGCTGTGAAGGAGACAGGCAAGGTGGTGCAGATAGGCTCGCAGCGCCGCTCCGCTCCCAACTACCAGGCAGCCTGCGAATACCTCCAGTCAGGCAAGTTTGGCAAGATCACGATGGTGGAGATGACATGGAACGTCAACCAGCCAGGCCGTTGGCGCCGCAAGTCCCTCGTGGAGAAATGCTTCGAGGCTGATACCGACTGGAAACGCTTCCTGCTGAATCGTCCCTATGAGAAGTGGGATGCCCGCAAATATCTCGAGTACCGTCTCTTCTGGCCCTTCTCATCAGGTATTCCTGGCCAATGGATGTCCCATCAGATTGATACCGTACACTGGTTCACAGGCCTCGCTCATCCCCAAAGCGTGGCAGCCAACGGAGGTATCTATTGCTGGAACGACGGACGTCGCAACTTCGATACTGTGACGGCTGTCTTCGACTATGGCAAGCCAGACGGGTCGGACAACTTCCAGGTTCTCTACAGCTCACGTATGCACAACTCTGCAGGCGGCACTAAGGAGCTTTATTTCTCCAACGGAGGTACCCTGAATCTCGACACCAATGAAGTGTCCTCGAGAGGTGGCATGGACGAAGGCGCAGCCCGTGAGATGGGTATGAAGGCCAACCTGCTGGAAAGCTTCAAACTGCCTGATGTCAAAGTAGAGACAGGAGCCAACACGGGTGGCGACACGATGACTTACCTCCACATGCGTAACTGGATGGAGTGCGTCAGAAGTCGCAGGAATCCCAACGCACCAGCGGAAGCTGGCTATAACCACTCCATTGCAACCATCATGTGCAATGCCGCGCTGCGCACAGGTCAGAAGGTCACCTTCGACGAGAAGACCCAGAACGTCATGGCGGGCGGTAAGGTGTTCAAGTATTGATGGTATAAGAAAACGAACGCGTTGAAAGCGTATATGCTACTGCTGGCTGCCTGCCTCGTGACAGGTGGGCATGCCAAGCGTGAAAGGGTAATCCATGCGGATGAGGCAGGCGTGAGTACAGAAATGTCTGCAGCCATAGGGCAGACTGACACGTCGGAACCTCAGTTATGGAGTAAAGAACAAGCCTGGAACTGGTATTATCGTCAGCCTTGGCTGTGTGGTGTGAACTATATCCCAGCTTATGCCATCAACTATACGGCGATGTGGGACAAGACGACTTTCTCGACAAAGGATATCGAGAGAGAATTGCAGTTGATGGAAGACTTGCGAATGAACTGCGTGCGCGTTGTCATGCAGCATGCTGTCTATGAGGACGACCCTAAATATTTCATCAAAACCTTGGACCGCTTCCTCTCTCTCTGCTGGCGCCACCACATCAAGGTCATGCCCATCTTCTTCGACGACTGCTCCTTTGGAGTCAACAACGACCCTGTCATTGGCCGTCAAGCGGAACCCCTTCGTGGCTGGTATGCCTGGGCTTGGTCGCCCTCGCCAGGATACACCTTACTGGTCGACGAGAACCAGCATGGACGGTTGGAACGATATGTGACTGACGTGCTGAGACGTTTTGCACAAGATGAACGCATCCTGGCATGGGACCTCTACAACGAGCCGACAGGTACCAGCATACCCCTCGCTGAACACAGCATGTCGCTGCTTCGCAAAGTCTTCCAGTGGGCGAGGCGTGTGAATCCGTCCCAACCCATTACCACTGGCATCTGGAACGGCAACAAAGAGCTGGAAGAGTTCCTAACGGAACATTGTGACATCATCACCTTCCATTGTTATGACAACAAGGAGAACACAACTCGATGGATCGATTCCATGAGCGCAAAGGGAAGGCCTGTCATCTGTACGGAATGGATGAATCGCCCCAGAGGCTCAACCTACGCCGACCTGTTGCTTGTCTTCAAGGAAAAACATGTGGGCTGCATGGCATGGGGACTCGTTAACGGAAAGACTCAGACAGACCTGCCATGGGGGCATCGACCTGAGCAGGGAGAGTACACAGGCCCCTGGCAGCACGATTTGTATCGCTCAGATTTCGCCCCTTACGACGAGAAGGAAGTGCAGCTGATACGTCAAAGTACGGAACAACGCTCATTCAACGAGGTGCCTGACATGCTCTACGGCGATGTGGAACGCAAGGGTATCCCTTTTGCCAAAGATCCCCACGTCGTGCGTTTTGATGGGCGTTATCTGATGTACTTCAGTATTCCTCCCTATGCTGGCGATGCCCAGTCTGGATGGAACATTGGCATAGCTGAGAGCCACGACCTTGTCCATTGGACCAAAGTGGGTGAAATCACCTCTGAACCAGGATGCGACTACGAAAAGAAAGGACTTTGTGCACCTTGCGCTTTGGTACGTGATGGTCAGGTACATCTCTTCTATCAGACTTATGGCAACCGCGAGCATGATGCTATCTGCCATGCCTCCTCATCGGATGGCCTCCACTTCAGGCGCAACCCTACCAATCCTATTTTTCATCCTACAGGAACCTGGACTTGCGGACGTGCGATAGATGCTGAGGTTTATGAGTTCAACGGTCAGTATTTTCTCTATTTTGCCACACGTGATCCTGCTTTCGATGTGCAGATGCAAGGTGTAGCAACTGCTCCCCTTCATACAGATTTCAATCGTGAGGATTGGAAGATGGCATGCGATGGTCCTATCCTGAAGCCAGAATTGCCGTGGGAGGGGAAGTGCATCGAAGGCGCATCTATCGCCTGTCATGGTGAAACACTCTACATGTTCTATGCTGGTGCCTATAACAATGCGCCGCAGCAGGTGGGTGTCGCAAGGAGTACAGATGGCATTCATTGGGAACGCCTCTTTGACCAGCCATTCCTTTCCAATGGGTCGAAAGACGCTTGGAACGCTTGCGAGTCAGGCCACCCTCATCTCTTTACAGACACGGATGGTCGCACCTACCTCTTTTATCAGGGTAACAACGACAAAGGACGCAGTTGGCTCCTCTCTCAGCAAGAGGTTGTTTGGAAGAAAGGTCACCCTTACTTGAAAGGCTTATAGACGTGTCAGCCAATCGTCGATCAGTTGGCGGGCAATGGAGGCCTTGTCAGGAATCTGCGGAAGGTCGTCTCGACGGAACCAGTCGCCCCCTCCCAGTTCTTCCGTTTGAAGGCAAATCTCTCCGCTTGCGTATCGTGCTGTGAATCCCACCATCAGCCCACACGGATAGGGCCAAGGTTGGCTGCCAAAGTATTCCAAATCTTTGATTTCGATGCCTGTCTCCTCGCGGCACTCACGTCGAACGGCTTCCTCGAGGGTCTCACCCGTCTCCACAAAACCAGCTACAAGACCATAGTAGTTGCTTCTGAACGAGCGTGAGTGCACCAAGAGTATCATGTCGTCACGAACGATGCGCACAATGATGGCGATGGACAGTTGAGGCCACACCTCCTTTCCGCACTCTGTGCAATGCTTCGATATCTCTGTGTGCCACTTCATGGGAGCGCCGCAGCACCCACAGTATTTGCTGTTGGAATCCCAATAAAGCAGTTCCTGACCCTTTCCTGCAAGTTGGTAGTCGGATGGCGAAAGAACCTGGAATGACTTCCGCAAGCCAGACATGAAATAATGGGGATTGTCCTGCACAGGATAGTCCAACCGATAGACATGACAATCATCGTCTCCCACATGGATGGTGGTCACATGATTCCAAGGCTGAATTTCGACAGGAGGCTCTAAACCAGAAGGGATATTCCCCTCTTTTGTGAGAAGAATATCCCCATGGCAATACATCAAGTATTTGTTCATTATTCCAATCCAAGCGATTTCTTTACATCAGCCACGTGCATCTTGGCTTTCTCCACCAGGGCTTCGTACTGGTTGGGATCAGTCATGATGTCCTTGATTTCAATGTAGAATTTAATCTTTGGTTCTGTTCCGCTGGGACGAACACTTACCTTGCCTCCATCCTCGCAGAAGTATTGCAGGACATTGCTGGTGGCAGGCATATCCAGCGGACTCTCGTTGCCTGCAGCGTCGTATTGCTTGAGTGTCTTGAAGTCTTTGCTGAGGACAACCTTGGAACCTCCAATCTCCTTCGGACGGTTGCTGCGATAGTTCTCCATCATGGCCTTGATTTCATCAGCACCACTCTTGCCAGGCTTAACCACATTGATGGTGTGCTCGAAACTGAATCCATATTCAAGATAGATCTGCATCAACAGGTCATAAAGGGTCATTCCATTATCCTTGGCCCATGCAGCAATCTCACAGATGAGACAGATGCTGGCTGGTGAATCCTTGTCACGCACCTTGTCGTAAGGCAGGAAGCCAAAGCTTTCCTCACCGCCACCAATGTATTTCTGCTTGCCCTCAGAAATGGCAATCTCGCGGGCAATCCACTTGAAACCTGTGTAGCAGTCACGCAGTTCAATGTTGTTCTTCTGGGCCATCTTGGTGATCACCTCAGTGGTGACGATGGTCTTCACGAGAAAGTCTGTAGGCTTGAGTTGGCCCAAAGCAATCTTGTTCTTAATGATATAGTAGCAGAACATCATGCAGGTTTGGTTGCCATTGATGATGATCCATTCTCCCTTGGGATCGCGGCAAACAATGGCCAGACGGTCAGCATCAGGGTCGCTGGCAATCACCAAGTCTGCATTGAGTTTGGTGCCAAGCTTCATGCCCAAGGTCATAGCCTCAGCATTCTCTGGATTAGGACTGACGACAGTAGGGAAGTTGCCATCGATGACCATCTGCTCAGGCACTACGTGGATATTCTGGAAACCCCAGCTGCGCAAGCAAAGGGGAACGATGACGCGACCGGTTCCATGCATGGCGCTGTAGACAATGTTGAGATCTTTTTGTCGCAAGATGACATCCTGGTCAATCATAGCCTCCTTCACGGCTTCCATGTAGTCATAATCAATCTCACCGCCAATGATCTCAATCAAGTCAGGATTGCCCTCAAACTTCACGTCTTCGATAGCAACCTTATTGACCTCGTCAATGATGCCAGTATCGTGAGGAGTGAGAACCTGGGCTCCATCCTCCCAATATGCCTTGTAGCCGTTGTATTCCTTAGGATTGTGGCTGGCTGTGACATTCACACCAGCTTTTGCACCCAGGCGTCGGATGGCAAAACTGATTTCTGGGGTGGGACGCAGGCTCTCGAAAAGATACACTTTGATACCATTCGCACTAAAGATGTTGGCAACGGTCTCAGCAAAGAGACGACCGTTGTTTCTACAGTCATGCCCGACCACCACGCTGAGTCCCTTCTGGTTGGGGAAAGCCTTCAGGATATAGTTGGCAAAACCCTGTGTGGCCATGCCCACAATGTACTTGTTCATGCGATTGGTGCCTACCCCCATAATTCCTCGTAAGCCACCAGTGCCAAACTCCAGACTGCGATAGAAAGCATCCACAAGTTCCGTCTTGTCCTCGTTCTCGATGAGAGATTGGACGGCTTTTTTCGTTTCCATGTCATAGACAGGCGAGTCCAACCACTTTTGAGCTTCGGCTTCACAAGCCTTTATCAATTCATTATCCATACGATCAGAAAATTATGTTATTGTAATAAATTCACAAATCTTTGTCTGCACATTCCACCTTTGTCCAGCTTTGTACAACAGGGGGAACCATATTTTTTCATCGGCAAATTTAAGAAAAAGTATTCATTTAGGCAAAAATACGAAAAATATTCCTTATATTTGCAGACATAAATTTAGTTAATATGTAATTATCATGAGAAATTTCTTTCTTTCTGCATTACTGGTGATGTCGAGCATCACGATTTCTTCTCAAGATTATGTGCCTACTGAGGAAAATCTGCAATCGCGTAAGGAGTTTGATGAATGCCGTTTTGGTATCTTCATCCATTGGGGCATCTACAGCATGCTGGCTCAGGGTGAGTGGTTCATGAACGAGCATAACATCAATCGCTGGGAATATGCCAAGATGGCTGATGGATTCTATCCTCATCACTTCAATGCGAATGATTGGGTTCGCGCCATCAAGGATTCTGGAGCAGGATACATCACGTTCACTTCTCGCCATCATGACGGTTTCTCGATGTGGGACACTGAGCAGAGTAATTACAACATCGTGGACGCTACTCCTTATGGAAAGGATATCATCAAGCAGTTGGCTGACGCTTGTCACGAGCAGGGCATCCGCCTGCATTTCTATTACAGCCATCTGGATTGGCGGCGTGACGATTACCCCATGGGAAGAACTGGACATGGAGTGGGGAAGTCTGACAAGAAAGGCAACTTTGACCACTATTTCAAGTTCATGAACAATCAGCTGACAGAATTGCTTACCAAGTATGGCAAGATAGGTGCCATATGGTTTGATGGAATGTGGGACCACGATGGCGATTCCGTTCCTTTCGATTGGAGATTAAGAGAGCAGTATGATCTGATCCATAAATTGCAACCTGCTTGTTTGGTAGGCAACAATCACCACGATAAGATCAACCCTGGTGAGGATATTCAGATTTTTGAGCGCGACCTGCCAGGTCAGAATACCACAGGTTGGATCAAGGAAGGCGCAGGAGTGAGTGACCAGCTTCCTCTTGAGACCTGCAACACAATGAATGGTATGTGGGGATTCAAGATTACAGACCCCAATTACAAGTCAGCAGAGGAAATGATTGGCTATCTGATCAAGACCGCTGGCCTTGGTGCCAATCTGTTGCTCAACATTGGTCCTCAACCCAATGGAGAACTTCCTGCTATGGCTTTGGAGAGACTCAATGACATTGGGAAATACATGAAACGATACAGCTCGACCATCAAGGGTACAAAGGCTGGAGATGTCGCACCTCAAGACTGGGGAGCCACGACTCGCAAAGATAATCATCTCTATGTTCATATCACCAACAAAGACACGCTTAGCCTGGAGCTTCCCTTGACTTGTAAAGTGAAGAAGGCCATCGAATTCGATACCCAAAAGAAAGTTCCTTTCAAAAAGACTCCTGCAGGCGTATTGCTGACTTTGAATGAGCACAAGGATAAGATGGATTACATTATTGATTTGGAAACAAAATAGACATGATTAGGAATAGAAAGATATGCTAAAGGACAATAATCTCTACATCGCTCACTGCAGCGAAGGACCCATCAATCTGGTGGGAAAAATGTGCAATCGCCATGGTTTGATTGCTGGTGCGACAGGTACAGGAAAAACAGTCTCCCTCCAAGTGATGGCTGAGACATTCTCTCAAGCAGGCGTGCCATGCTTCATGGCTGATATGAAAGGAGATTTGAGTGGAATCAGTCAACCTGGCAAAACAAGTGGGTTCATCGAGAAGAGGAGCAAGGAATTTGGTATCGAGAATCCAGAATACCAGTCTTGTCCAGTTCGCTTCTTTGATGTGTATGGCGAACAAGGTTTCCCCCTGCGCACTACCATCTCTGCTATGGGCCCTCAGTTGCTGGCGCGTATCCTGGATTTGAATGATACCCAGACAGGAGTGCTGACCATCGTATTCCGTATTGCTGACGATAAGGAATTGTTGCTTATTGACTTGAAGGACTTGCGCATCATGTTGGATTTCGTTGGCAAGAATGCGAGCCTCTTCACCACGCAATATGGCATTATTTCCCCTGCTTCCGTTGGAGCCATCCAACGTGCTCTGCTTCAGTTGGAAGACGAAGGAGGCGACAAGTTCTTTGGAGAACCAGAGTTCAACGTGGAAGACCTGATGGATGTACAGGAGGGTAAGGGAGTCATGACAGTATTGTCGGCAGATAAACTGATGCTGCACCCTAAACTTTATAGTACTTTCCTCCTATGGATGATATCTGATTTGTATGAGAAGTTGCCAGAGGTGGGCGATTTGGATCTTCCCAAACTCGTTTTCTTCTTCGATGAAGCGCATATGCTTTTCGAAGGAACCAGCAAGGCTTTAATAGAAAAACTTGAGCAGGTTATTCGATTGATACGTTCAAAGGGCGTAGGTATCTATTTCATTACCCAGTCTCCAACGGATGTTCCCAATGACATTTTGGGTCAGCTTGGAAATCGAATCCAGCATGCCTTGCGTGCCTATACTCCCAAAGATCAGAAGGCAGTTCGTGCTGCTGCAGAAACTTTCCGTTCCAATCCTGATTTCAATACAGAAGAAGCCATCATGCAGTTGGAAACGGGTGAGGCTCTTGTCTCCTTCCTCGACGAGAAGGGTGCACCTGGAATCGTTCATCGTGCCAAGATACTTTTCCCCTTGAGCCAAATAGGAGCCATTACAGCAGGACAACGTTTGGACATCCAGAATGCTGCTCCTGTTCGAATCAAGAATTATCAGAACTACTTTGACCGCGAATCTGCTTATGAGATAATCTCCGTCCAGAACCAAGAGCAAGAAGCGAAAGCTCAAGCTGAAAAGGAGCAAAAAGAACTGGAGAAGCAGCAGAAGGAGGCTCAAAAAGAAGCCGAGAAAGCACAAAAGGAAGCTGAGAAGCAGGCAAAGGCTGAAGAGAAGGCTAAGAAAGCTAAATCCAGTGGATGGAAGCGCACAATCTTTGGCACGTTAGTGACGACAGTGATTGCCAGTGTGGCGCGCAGCCTGGGATCCTCTGTGGGTAAAGCCATTACTGGAGGGAGCAGTTCGAGCAAGAAGAGTTCCACTTCTGCGACTAAGTCAGCTGCTGGAAAGGCTGCAAAGAGTGCCACTACTGCTGTGACCAAGAAGGTTTCTGAAGAGATACTCAAGAGCATATTCAAATAAAGGGTTTTCACAAGAGGAAAGAGTAGTGAAAGAACACAAATCCCTACCATTATAAATATCCTATGATGAGAAGACTGGTTTGTCTGATGATGTTTATGAGTTCGTTAGGAGCAGTGAGCAAAACGAGAGATGTTACATTCTACTGGGTCAACACAAGTGATGTACACAGTAGTATCTTTTGCTATGATTACCTGAAGAATAAGCCCACAAAGGGTGGACTATCTGCCGTATATTCCTATGTGGAGAATTTGCGGAAGGAACATCCTAATCATGTCATTTGTACGGATAATGGAGATTGCCTGCAGGGACAGCCAATTGCCTATTACTATAACTTCATTGATACGGTTTCACCTCATTTGATAACAGAGGCAATGAATGCCATGAAGTATGACTGTGGCACGATAGGCAATCATGATATTGAAACAGGCCATGCTGTCTATGACAGGTGGATTCGCGAGTTGAACTATCCCATGTTGGGAGCAAATGTCATTGATGTGCGTACAAACAAGCCTTACCTCAAACCTTATCATATCATAGAGCGTGATGGGGTGAGGATTGCAGTCTTAGGAATGACTACGCCTGCCATACCTAACTGGTTGCCTGAAACCTTGTGGAAGGGACTTTACTTTGAGGATATTCTAGAGAGCACAAGGAAATGGGTGGACTATATCCAAAAGAAAGAAAAGCCTCATTTACTTGTAGGTCTTTTTCATAGTGGACTGGATGGTGGCATTGTGACAGACAAATATTGCGAGAATGCCACCAAAATGGTGGTAGAGCAAGTTGCAGGATTTGATTTGATTCTCTATGGGCATGACCACATGTATGCTGTGAACACCTATCAGAATCCCTTGGGTGAAGAAGTTCCAGTGATAGGACCAACCAGTATGGGAGCAAGGATTGCACAAGCGGAGATACACCTTACCATGAAAGGTAAAAGGATCGTAAGCAAGAAGATTGTCGGAAGCACTCCTCTGATTACCGGCTATGACGAGACCAATACCATCCTGTTTGAAGAACAGTTCCGCGACGAGCGAAAAGCATTGGAGGATTGGATGGATATGCCTATCGGAGAGATTGATTCCACCATATGTGAACGCGATGCATTCTTTGGCTCTAGTCATTTCATTGACATGATTCACGAGTTGCAACTCAAGCTGACAGGAGCTGACGTTTCTTTTGCTGCTCCTTTAAGTTATGACTCTAGGATTTCAAAAGGTCAACTCTCGATTCGCAACATGTTCTCTCTCTACAAGTACGAGAATTTTCTGTATACGATGAGAATGACTGGTGCAGAAATCAAGAGTTTCCTAGAAATGAGTTATGCCCTATGGACCAATCAGATGAAATCCCCAAACGATCACATCATGTTGCTCGACAACAATCTTGATAACGGTCGTCGTCAAGGGTTCAAAAACTTTGCCTTCAACTTTGATTCTGCTGCAGGTATACGATATACGGTTGATGTGACAAAGCCACAAGGCGAGAAGATAACCATTGAGAGTATGGCTGACGGATCTCCTTTTGACATGAGCAAGACATACAAAGTGGCGGTCAACAGTTATCGAGGAAATGGAGGTGGAGAACTGATGACGAAAGGTGCAGGCATCCCTCATGATCAACTGAAGGATCGAATTATCCAAAGTACGGAGAAAGACCTTAGATACTATCTGATTCAGTATGTGCGCGAACATAAGAAACTGCATCCTCAGAACTTTCACTTATGGCGATATGTACCAGACGAATGGGCTGTTCCTGCAATTAATCGTGATCGTTTGTTGCTTTTTCCTGATGAAAAGTAATAATGATTGTTTGTAACATAACGTATTTTTGTTTATCTTTGTCCCTCAAATTTCAGACATTAATTTTATGCACCATATAAGAAACTTTTGTATCATCGCCCACATTGATCACGGTAAGAGTACTCTTGCAGACCGTTTACTCGAGTACACCAAAACCATCGAGGTAACAGAAGGGCAGATGCTGGATGACATGGATCTGGAGCGAGAACGCGGAATAACCATCAAGAGTCATGCCATTCAGATGGAGTATATGTATCAGGGAGAAAAGTACATCCTAAATTTGATTGATACTCCAGGACATGTTGACTTCAGTTACGAGGTGAGCAGAAGTATTGCAGCTTGCGAAGGAGCTCTGTTGGTCGTGGATGCCACGCAGGGTGTGCAAGCTCAGACAATCAGTAATCTGTATTTGGCTATTGACCATGATTTGGAAATCATTCCTGTGGTAAACAAGTGTGATATGCCCAATGCGATGCCAGAAGAAGTAGAGGATGAAATTGTTGAATTGATTGGCTGCAAGCACGAAGAAATCATTCGTGCCAGTGGAAAGACGGGGCAAGGAGTGGAGGATATCCTGAATGCTGTGATAGAACGTATCCCTTGTCCAAAAGGCGACAAGAATGCTCCTTTGCAGGCATTGATTTTCGACTCCGTCTTCAATTCTTTCCGTGGTATTATCGGATATTTCAAAATCATAAATGGAAGCATTCATCGTGGTGATGTTGTCGAGTTCATCAATACGGGCAAACAGTATCGTGCAGAGGAAATCGGAGTGCTCAAGATGGATATGGTGCCTCGCGATGTTTTGTGTTGTGGAGATGTAGGATATATCGTTTCTGGCATCAAGACAGCTACTGAGGTAAAAGTGGGTGATACGATTACATCGGTGGAGAATCCTTGTAAGGATGCTATCTCTGGATTTGAGGAAGTGAAACCTATGGTTTTCGCAGGCGTATATCCCATCGAGACAGAAGACTTTGAGAACTTGAGAGCCAGTTTGGAAAAACTTCAGCTTAACGATGCAAGCCTTACTTTCACTCCAGAGAGTTCAGTTGCGTTAGGTTTTGGATTCCGATGTGGATTCCTTGGACTTCTGCATATGGAAATCATTCAGGAACGTTTGGATCGTGAGTTCAATATGGACGTGATCACTACGGTCCCCAACGTGTCTTATCTCGTATATGACAAACAAGGGGAAGTGAAGGAGGTTCACAATCCTTCTGGTATGCCAGATTTGACTTTGATTGATCACATTGAGGAACCATATATCCATGCATCTGTTATCACGACATCCAATTTCATAGGTCCTATCATGACACTTTGTCTTGGCAAAAGAGGTGAACTTATCAAGCAGGAATTTATAAGCGGAAATCGAGTTGAGCTTCAATATGCCATGCCTTTAGGTGAAATCGTGATAGATTTCTATGATAAATTAAAGAGTATCAGCAAGGGATATGCCAGCTTCGATTACCATCAGGCAGGTTTCCGCCCCAGTAAGTTGGTAAAGATGGATATCTTGCTTAACGGTGAACCTGTGGATGCCCTAAGTACCTTAACTCATGCGGATAACGCAGAATCTTTCGGCCGGCGAATGTGCGAGAAACTCAAGGAACTTCTTCCTCGCCAACAGTTTGATATTGCCATCCAAGCAGCTATCGGAGCCAAGATTATTGCTCGCGAGACAGTGAAACAGGTGCGTAAGGATGTGTTGGCAAAGTGTTATGGAGGTGACGTAAGCCGTAAGCGTAAATTGCTGGAAAAGCAGAAAAAGGGAAAGAAGCGTATGAAACAGATAGGAAACGTACAGGTTCCCCAAAAAGCTTTCCTGGCTGTTTTAAAGTTAGATTAAATAATTTACACAAATATTACCATGGACCGACGAAGAGAAATTGCACGAGAGATTGCTCGAATCTATTGCACGCTCACTCCAAGTGGTGTAGATACATTAGCAAGCATTCTTGTTCCAATGAAGTTCCAGAAAGGAGATACTGTGCTGGAAGAGGGGAAAGTATGCAAGGCTCTCTATTATGTGGAAAAAGGAATGGTCCGTCAGTATTATTACAAGAACAAAAAGGACGTTACTGAACATTTCAGCTTCGAGGGACGAATAGTTTTCTGTATTGAGAGTTTCCTCAAGCAGGAGCCCAGCCGCTTGATTGTAGAAGCTCTGGAAAACAGCAAGCTATATGCCATTCCGTATGATGGCTTGCATAATTTAATGATTCACAATCAGGAAATAGACATGTTGTACCGTAAGATTTTGGAGCATGTCGCTATCAGCAGCCAAGAGCATGCTGACAGTCAGCGCTTTGAAAATGCTGCAGAGCGTTATGACCGCTTATTGCGCGAGAAACCGGAAATCGTGCTTCGTGCACCAATGGTTCACATCGCCAGTTTCCTTCAGATGACTCCAGAAACATTAAGCCGTGTCCGTAATGCTGGAATCAGTCAACCTGGAAACAATAATGCAAAGGATCAGAATGATGCATGGTGGACTCATGCAACTCCTCCAAAAGTATAAGACCAAATGAAGTGGGGTGATGATGAGCATTTCATCGCAGGAAACTGTGGCTTTTTGAACAGATAGACGAGCTGGATGATTTAGGATTCCTGCCAAGAACACTTTTGAAAAAAGGGGATTTCATCTTTTGACTAAGTATTGTTGAACACGAGTATGAATGCATCCTTCCTTCTCGCGTTTTATGGGAGAGCCGTGGCGGAGGGGGAGGAACTGCGCAAAACTCGTCATGGAGTTAAAGAGTTAATGAACCTCTTGAAGTATCAAGTGTCCCATTGGACCCATTGGGTCGAGCGAAAGCCAATGGTGGGAAATGAAAAACCCCGCGGCTGGGTGACCAGGCGGGGCTTTTTGTTTTGTTTGTTGGAAAAGGTTGACTATTGCAGGAAGAGGAGGAATAATGCCCTCCTCTTCCTGCTTATTATGTAACTTTGTGCCTGAATTTATGAATGTTTATGAATTGTTGATGTTGAGGCCCGCTAAATAAGCATCACTCTGCCATCACTTAATCCAGTACCCCCTCCATCAACTTGGCGGAGATGGCACCGTTAGCATCAACAGTATAGAAGAAGGTGTCAACAAACTTCTCGTTGTCGGCAGCTACGGCCTTGATGTCGAGACCAGGATATTTGACGGTTGTCTTCCTTACGCTTACGCCATCAAGAGTCTTGCCGGTGGCATCCTTGGGAGTACCAGTGACAAGGACATCGTAAACGATATCAAACTCGTCGTTGTCGCTAATGCCTGAGAGGTCAGCCTTGGGAGCTACAGTGACCTTGATGCCATAGATAGAGGGGAATTCAGTGATGGTGTGACCTAAGTTCCACTCAGTGTTACCATACTTCAGAGGCTCGATCGTAACGAGCTTGCCGTCGCGATCGTAGTACTCGACAGTGAAGGTAACAGCCTTCTGGATGGATGTCTTGGTGGCATCATTGATTGCAATTTTGTAGTCGACATCTACTGTTGCCACCTTGGGAGTTGCGGGGATTTCGGGTTCTTCGTCGTCCTTGTCGCACGCTGTCAATGCAAAGCCGCAGGTAAGGATGGCGGCCATCATCCACAAAAGATTCTTTTTCATTTTTGAAAAAATGTTAATAACCTAAATTCCGCAGCACATTAGTTTAACTTTCTTTATAGTAAGTTCCTGAGTATCAAATAAGGTGCCCAGGATTTTGCCATATCAGATTTTTCACTTACCCTAGTGCTGCAGTTCAAGACAAGCAAAATCATCAATGACTTTGCAAAGGTACAAATAAAATCTGATAAAATCACTCCTTTGGGAGGAATATTTTATTTGAGGGAGTTAATTTCCCGTTACGTGGGTCCCGCTATCGACAAAGTGCTGGGTCTTCGATGTATATCATACGGCTTTCAGTACAGCGAGATCATCAATTCGCTGTCAAGCTCCAGAGCCTTTATTTGGCAGTTGTGATGCGAAATAACGTAGAATGTGGTTTCACGTAAGCCCCTGGGTGTAGAGTGTAGAGCGATTTGTTATCAGTTGAAATCTTTCGCCATCCATGATATGCTGATCCTTTTTGTGCCCCCTGAATGGCCAGATTGAACCATATGTGTGGTGTTGCAAATACAACACGTTGTCTTTGCGATTTCAACACGTTGTCTTTGCGATTTCAACGTGTTGTCTTTCGAGTTTCGACGTGTTGTCTTCCAAAGAACTTTGAATGTGTCTGGTTTCGTGAAAAATTCAGATTCCTGGATATGATATTCTATTATTCATCCTTGATTACTGAACCCGATGCATCACACCATGTTTTGTTGGCAGGGTCTATGCAGATGAGCCACTTGTTTAGTGTTGTGTCAAACAATTCCTGACCATAGTTGGGATAGTACGAACGCCGTTCTTCCGATGAGCAGATCTTCTTGTGAAGGTTGTTTCTGGACTGGAAGTTGTGGCCGCTGCCGTCGGCCCAGAAGTGGTCAGTCACGTTGGGCAGGCTGGAGCCGCCACGGTTCATCGTGTAGTTGACCTGTCCGTTCCATTGATTTGGTACTGTCTCTGTTGCATAGTGCCCTTCTCCCTCGATGGCGAACCACTGAGACCAGTATTCAAGGTTCAGGTTCTGGATGATGATGGTTTGCTTGCCAATGTTGGGAGCAAACTTGAAAAAGTTGGCATTAGCTTCATCCGTGCAGTCAATGAGTGTGTTGGTGTGGCGCGAGGACCAGTCGGACGGATAGTAGTTTCCAAAGGTGAAGCCGTATTTCCCATAGCATGCCACACATTTGATGCAGAGCAGGTGCTCGCCTCCACACGCAAATCCCTGACCGAATCCGAGGGCATAGACAGCTTCCCACACGTAATTCCAGGAGTTGGAATTGAAATAGCAACCACACAGGGCGATACAGCCCTCTACGGGCAGGTTAATCTTATCAGTCGGAGTATCCCAAGTGGAGTGGTTCTCTACGACGCATTTCACTCTGCGGCACTCCATCGAGCCCATCTGTCTGCCATCCAAGCATACGATGTTCTTCTTGCCGCCAGGCAAGGTTATCTTTAGGTCGGTGAACGAGAAATGGCAGTAGTCCACATGGTTGTTGCAAGCAAAGATCGAATAGCTACCCTCGTTTTCCAAGGCTTCATAGCCACTTTGAGACAGATGGACTACGGAGCACTCCGTGTTGTGGTTGGCTCCCTTGACAGAGATACTGAATACCTCTGGGGAAGACTTGACTGATGGGAGCAGTACCGCCACTTTGCCGTTTCTGTTCTCACGATTGAAAGCATCAATATAATAATCGCCAGGCATCAACACTATTGTTCCGCCCTTCTTCGACAGTTTGCGCTCGCCAGAAAGCATGTCGATGGCTTTCTGCAACACTTGCTCATCATTCCGACCTGAACAGACGAAGTTAGCCTGCTCTTTATCAGCTTGTACTGAGTTGCCGGCCGCGATGATAATTGTGTTCTCGTTATGCAGAAAAACCTCTGCGTGGAGTCCTATGGCAGCAAAGTAGCCAATCAAAAAAAGGAATAGTTTAGTTCTCATGCTAAGCAGTATTCTGTTTGATGATTTTTATCTTTTATAATACATGCGGAAGTGCGCTCTGACGGCAAAGGTACACATTATCTGCGAGGTTCCTTTCGTTTTCAACAGTTTTTTGGGTCATGTCGATGAAAATGATTATCTTTACACTCGAATATTCAAATTATTCCTATGAATTATTCTTATGAAAGTAGATATAAATTTGGTTTGAAGAGTAAGATATTTGCACTTTGTCTGGTCTGCCTGACCTCTTTAACTGCTGTGGCTGAGACAGTGAGTAACGGGCTTGTGACACTCTCGTTTGAAGAGGCAACGGGTAGACTCTTTTCATTCAAAGACGAGACGAGGAGACGTGAACTTTTGAACGGCAACGGAGGGCCACTGTGGCTAATCAGGATGAAGGACGGATCGCTTTGCATACCAGATGAGGCTACGCATGTGGAGACAACTCTTGTAGCGCTGGGACTAGACATCAATTGGTATATGCCTGATGGGATTTGCGTGACGGTTAGGGTGAGACTGGACGAGAACTCCTCACTGGTGAGGTGGCGGCTTAAAGTGAAAGCTTCCAGCAACTTCTCCCATGCAGGAAGGCAGTTTTCTATAAGCGAAATACAGTTCCCTATCATCAGCGGAATCCTCCCATGCACGGATGTTCCAGGAGAGAGTGGGGCTGCAGACGAGGATCTGGCTGTTTCCACATGGTTGGGTAGTCTTATTCATTCGCCTCGATCTGGAGTGAATCGTGAGAGACCTCGTGTCTCGTTCTCTTGGCAGAGTCCAGGCAGTCTGTCTATGCAGATGATGGCTCTGTATGGTCGAGAGGGGATGGGCATGTACTTTGCCTCAAACGACACACTCTCTTATTCGAAGAACTATGAGATAGGATTTGACAGCCTGACTACGGACTGGCGCATGATGCATTATCCTGCCTTGGATGGATCATCTGAGTATGAAATGCCATATGAAGCTGTTGTGGGACCGTTTCATGGCGACTGGCTCAGTGCTGCAGCCATCTATCGCGATTGGGCGCAACATCAGAGGTGGTGCAGAGAGAGCCGTTTCCGCAAAGGGCTGACTCCTAAGTGGGTGACTGACACGGACTTGTGGATATGGAATCGTGGCCGATCGGAGAATGTGTTGCGTGAGGCTCTGGACCTGAAACAGCGCACGGACCGTAAGGTGAATGTCTTCTGGCATTGGTGGCACGGTTGTTCTTATGACGAGGGATTCCCAGAATACCTGCCTCCTAGGGAAGGACGGGATTCATTCATCAAGGCAGTCCGTCGTGCTGCCAGAAAGGGCATTCACAGTTTGGTCTATATGAACTCTTTCCAGTGGGGCAGCAATACTGAGAGCTGGGAACGCGAGGGAGCAGAACGCTATGCTGTACGCAATGCAGAGGGAGGCTTGCTCTCTCATGCTTTCAACGTATTCACAGGTCGTAAACTGACACCTATGTGTATGACTACGGACTTCTGGAGAAACCGCTATGCCTCACTGGCAGATAGTGTGGTGAACCGTTACGGTGTAGCTGGTGTGTATATGGATCAGGCTTGTATGAACATGCGCTGTTATGCAGAAGGACATGGGCATAGTCCTGGCGGAGGGAACTACTGGGTGAACTCGTTTCAAAAGTTAACCGAGGAGATACGCCACCGCGCGCCTGCCACTCTGGCTGGCGAGGGATCGGGCGAGGATTGGATTCCCTCTCTGGACCTCTTCCTGACTTTGGAGGCCAGCCGCGAGCGCTATCTGGGCATCACAGACATAGAGACCATCCCGCTCTATCAGGCAGTCTATCATGACTGTGCCATCACATACGGCAGCTACAGCTCGCTGGTCTATCCGCCGTATGATGACCTCTGGCCAGAGGAATACAGACCCATGAACCGCGAGACATCGCTCCCTGACGAGTTTAACATGCAGTTCCGAATGGAACAGGCCCGCGCCTATGTCTGGGGCATGCAGCTCACTTTGGCCAACTATCACAGTTTCCTGTGGGAACAGAAACCAAAGGAGATGGATTTCCTGATGAAGATTGTGGAGGTTCGCAGACGAGCTTTGAAATACTTGCTCCATGGGGTTTATACACGTGTGCCCCCCTTGGAACTGCCTGAGTCAGATGTTAACCTGTCCCGTATCTCAATCTATGCAGGACGCAGTGGCAGCACGGTAACTAGTGCCCAGAAGTCAGAGCCTATGGTTTATGCTGGTGCTTGGCGCTCAGCAGACGGTGCAGTAGCTTTGGCTTTGGCGAATATTAGTGATGAGGAATGGAATCTGCATCTAAGTTTTGCAGCAGCTGACTATTCCATTCCGCAGCCCTGTCGAATATACTTTATCAGCCCAAATGGGCGGCGTCGAGGTCCAATATGTCGCAAAGGAATGGTAGAGGTGGACCTTCACCTCGTCCCTCGTGACGTTCAGATAGTGGAGTTTGTACCCCTTAAATAGAATATTCGTGACAGCTAAACTGCAACTACTGTAACGTGTGTTTCAAAAGGATAGAAACATTCAAATTAAATCTCTGTATTTGTATAGAGGAATCGCCTAATGTTTCTCTTGGGAGTTTTCTCAAACTCTTTGTCCATTATCTTGATTCCACTTAATTGGGCGTATGAGGGTAGGGCAGGATTCAGATCTTTACGATTCTGCTCCATGATATCTTTTACGTCAGACATCTGGAGCCCCAATTTGCTAACTTGTTCCTGATCAGGATAAACCAAGCCATATAGTTTCTCCCCTTTTTGTATCACAAGGCATTCTCCGATTAATGGCATATTGCTCAGTTTGTCCTCAATTTCCTCAGGATAAATGTTCTGTCCGTTTGCCCCCAGGAGCATATTCTTTGATCGTCCCTTGATATACAGATTGCCTCGCGCATCCATGACACCCAAGTCGCCTGTATGATACCATCCATTAGCATCTAACGCTGTGCGAGTAGCTTCCTCGTTCTTGTAGTATCCCAGCATGACATTTAATCCGCGTGTCAGTATTTCACCAGGAATGTTCTCTGGGTCTGGACTATCGATCATCAGCTCCTGATGAATCACGTTCTTACCGCATGAACCAACCACTTGATCCTTCCAGTCATTGTAGGTTATGATGGGAGCACATTCGGTTGCTCCATATCCAACGGTGTATCGGAAACCAATATCATGAAGCAACGCATCGATTTCTTGATTGAGAGCTGCTCCACCAATGATGACTTCGTAAAACCTTCCTCCCAATGCCTTCGTCAAACGATAGTTAATCTTCTGTTTAATTCTTTGTCCAATAACCGGCATCATCATTAACACCTTAACTTTGGGATCTTGAATCTTCGGAAGTATTGACTTCTTGACTACCTTTTCTATAATAAGAGGTACTACGATTAAAATGACAGGCTTTACTTCCGCCAAAGCCTTGAACAATATCGTAGGCGAAGCCATTTTGGTTAGAAATGTAATATGTACGCCAGCTGTAAACTCAAAGGTGAATTCAAAGGCCATGCCATACATGTGTGCCATCGGGAGCATACTCAGGACTCTGTCGCCTGCCTTAATCTCTTTTCCCAACACATGATGGGCGAAATCGCAGTTGCTCCACAAAGCACGATAGGGAATCATCACGCCCTTGCTATTGCTTGTCGTTCCGCTGGTGTAATTGATGATTGCTAACTCATCAGGGTCATTCACGTAATAATTCAGATGCTCAGGACGGAAATAATGAGGATATTTTTCACCAAAAAGGAGATTCAAGTTTTCGCGAGCATACGTTAACTTCTCATTTCGAGAAACAATAAGGCTATAATCAACCAGGGAGATTATTCCTGCCAGATTAGGCATCGTCTTTTCGTCGAGATTACTCCATACCTTGTCTCCAACAAAAAGCAGTTTGGCATCGCTGTGATTTACGATATCGTGAATCTGGTTGGGATGAAACTCATGAAGGATGGGTACAGCTACAGCCCCATAAGTCAGTATGCTGAAGAAGGCAGCACCCCAACGACTTAAGTTTCGTCCACAAAGAGCAATCTTGTCACCCTTTTGAATACCTGCATGTTCAAATAGGATGTGCATCTTTTCGATGATACGAGCTACATCCTTGTATTGAAAAGTCTGAATCTTATAATCTGTCATAGAGTCTAAATTCCAGTACTTCTGGATGCTCTCTTGAATCATAAGATTATATGATGGGATATTATTGCTTTCAGCCATTTTTATTGCACATTTTTTCTTTTTCTGTGCAAATTTAAGAATTTACCCTTGTACTAACAAATAATTAGGGCAATAAATGCACATTTTTGACAAAAAAGTGCAAAAAGGATGCTTTTTAGTATTTTCTTTGGCCAAAAATTCTGGTTCCAATCCTCACAAAGGTGCTTCCATGTTCAATTGCAATTGGATAATCATCACTCATACCCCATGAACGGATGCAGAATGAATTGTTGTTCTGGAAAAAACGGTCTTTCACACACTGGAAAAATTGGTATGCTTCTTCAAATTCTCGTGCAATCTGCTCTTTGTCATCAACATTGCTTGCCATACACATGATGCCAGAAATTTCAGCACCTTTCAAATCTTTCCAAGTGCCGGAGGTTAAGTAATCTATGCATTCCTGAGGACTGAATCCATATTTTGTCTCCTCTTTGGCGACATGTAGCTCCAGCAGGCAAGGAATCTTCCGATTGCATTTAATTCCTTGTTTACTTATTTCCGATAGCAACTTTGGTGTATCAACAGCATGAATCAAACTGATGTACGGTGCTATATACTTCACCTTGTTGGTTTGTAGATGACCGATGAAATGCCACTCAATGTCTGGAGGTAAAACGTCATGCTTCTGTTGCAGTTCCTTCACATAACTTTCACCAAAGATTCTTTGACCTGCATCATAAGCTTCCTGAATGCTCTCTGCAGAATGAAACTTAGAGACAGCTACCAGATGTGTTTGCGGAGGCAGTTCTTGGATAATCTTGCCTATTTCTTGCTGAATCTTGGTCATTTATTTGTTTGTTGTTTCAGAATACGTTGTTGTTTCTCCATTCTCTTGTGGGACATAGCGGAAAATATCCATGATTGGCGTCTCTGCAATACTTACTATCAGATAATCGCCCAATGTACCTGCCATGTTTTTATCCAGATTCTTTACAGCAATACGTAAATCGCTGGCCTGAACAAGAATGGACTGATTAGTGCGTTTCTCGCTACCTGTCTTCTCGTCAAGGGTGATATAGGCAACTTTCGCTTTAAACCAGCGGTCGTCTTGTCCATCGTTGCTTTCAAAGAGTTCCGCAATCTTTGCTCTCTTGATATCAGTAACCATGAATTCTCCACTCATATAGGGTTGTATTTCTGCCAGGAAACGTTTCTCAGCCTCAGTAAAACTTAATGCATCTACCATGTATGTTTCTTTCACTTTCTTAATGAGACCATCTTCCATAGTCTTATCGTATGCTACTTTGCATTCAAACCATTCTGTCATCATAATTTCTTATATCTTTTAGAATTGAATAATCGGTTCAGTAAATCTATTCTTCCGATGGATTTTAAATAATGTTCAATCTGTTTGCGTTCTTCAGGTTTATACCAGAAGAAAAACATGCGTTGACGTAGCTTTTCTTGTGGCTTCTTTGCGCTGTATACCGGTTCCAATGTATATGGGTGATATCCTGTTGCCCAACAGGTCGTTGCCATCGTAAGTGGAGTGGGGGTGAAGTCTTGGATTTGTTCCAATTGAAAGTCCAAATTTTTTGTCTCTATGGCAAGTTCTGCCATATCTTCCTCGTGACAACCTGGGTGACTGCTGATGAAATATGGGATAATCTGTTGATTGAGATGTTCCTTGCGACAGATTCCATCAAATACATGCTTGAACTGGTAAAAGATTCCAAAAGACGGTTTTCTCATCAGTTGCAGGACTGTATCGCTGGTATGCTCAGGAGCCACCTTGAGTCTCCCACTTACATGATGAGTAATCAGTTCGTGTGTGTATTCTTTGGCATTTCTGTTCAAATGCTCGTCTAACCAGTCATGCAGAAGCATGTCATACCGAATACCACTTCCGATAAAACTTTTCTTAATGCCTGGAAGTTGATCCACAGCACGATAGATATCAATCAATGGTTTGTGGTCACCATTCAGATTAGGACAGATTTGTGGGTAAATGCATGATGGACGCTTGCAGACTTTGCATGCATTCTGATTCCTCCCATGCATCATATACATGTTAGCACTCGGACCTCCCAAATCGCTGATATATCCTTTGAAATCTGGCATCTTAGTGATTTCTTTCACCTCTCGCAGGATGCTCTCTTTACTGCGGCTCATGATAAACTTACCCTGGTGTGCACTGATGGTACAAAAAGCACATCCGCCGAAACATCCACGATGAAGATTGACGCTGAATTTAATCATTTCATAAGCAGGGATTCGTTTGCCCTTGTATTTGGGATGAGGCAGGCGAGTATAGGGTAAATCGAAGCTGTGGTCAAGTTCTTCTTGCGTCAGTGGAGGAAATGGTGGATTCACTACTACCCACGTTTTGCCTGTCTTTTGCAGTAATCTCTGAGCTTTTATCTTATTGCTTTCCTCTTCGATATGTCGGAAATTGTCGGCATGCAGTTTAAGATTACTTAAGCATTCTTCGTATGAATGTAGTATGATATCATCTTTTCGTATGTCTACATGAGGATATAATGAAACGGTCTGCCTTACCTCGTTCTCTTCTTGGAGCACTTTACGGAATGTACGTGTTGTGATTCTTGGTTCACCTATTTCATCGTATTCTAGAGTGGGGTCACACCTTTCGATTGCATTCAACAGCAAGCGGCAAATCTCCAGAGTAGGCTTTTCGCCCATTCCATAAGTGATCATGTCCGCTCCGCTTTCAACCAGAATACTTGGCATGAACCGTTCCTTCCAGTAGTCATAGTGCATAAGGCGACGCATGCTTGCTTCGATACCGCCCAAAATGACAGGTACTTCTGGATATAATTGTTTCAATATCTTGCTATAGACGATAGTTGGATATTCAGGACGCATGTCATGACGTCCATCAGGACTATAAGCATCCTCTTTGCGTAAGCGTTTGGCAGCAGTGTATTTATTAACCATGGAATCCATGCATCCTGGTGAGATGCCAAACCACAAGCGAGGTCGCCCCAAACGTCTGAAATCGCGATAGTCACCATGCCAATCTGGTTGAGGAATGATTGCTACACGTAATCCTTCTGCTTCCAGTAGACGTCCAATCACAGATACACCAAAACTGGGATGATCTACATAAGCATCACCGCTAAAGAGAATTACGTCAGCACAATCCCATCCACGCAAATCCATCTCCTTGCGTGTCGTTGGGAGCCAATCAGAAAGACGATGTTCAGGCATTACCTTATGCTTCTGCCTCAGTTTCTATTTCACCTTTCAGGTTCTCCAATTGTTCTTTTTGCCAATCTATGTAAAGCAAAATCAATTGATGCAAGGCAAAGGCCTTCATGTTATTGTGGAATATTACATCCTTACATAGATTGAGTAATTCTGGATTACCATTCGTGTTATCCAATAGTGAGCGAGCGTTCAATTGCAATTTATTCAGAACATTTTCGTCCACGATTCCATTACTGTCGAGTAAGTCGGCAAGGAGGTTGAACTTCTCAATGGTGCGAAGATGATTCTCGTCGATGGTCATCGATCGAGACCCCTTCATATTACAAAGAATTTGGTAACTCATATTGTTGTTTTATTTGTTCTTTCTTATTTGGTTAAAAGGAATTGTAATGCTGCATTCATGATGCTGCGTCGTAATTCAGTGTTCTCAATGCATTCCAACGGAAAGCCAAAAGCCATTGTGCGATAGTCCTGACCTTGATAGGCTATTGCTGCTGATTGTTGATCTGTCTGGTATGTCATGGTGCTGAATGCTCCCTCTGTTGGTTGTAATATGTCTGAGCGTGTAATCCAATAGTGCTGTTCAGATGGATTTCTAAAGAGACTCACTTGGGTATTCATTCCGTTGATGGCAGATAAGCTTTCCTGTGATTCTTGACCCATGAACTGATACTTTAATACTTTTGATGTAAATGCTTGTTCTGAAGATGATTGCATATCACTTCCGATGTAAGCACCACTCACCATTAGCCTACCTCCTTGAGACAGATAAGTTTGCAGTTGTTGTTGTAGCTCGGGAGTGAATGTCTTGTAGATTCTTCCGCTGTATCCATCCACGCGTTGAGCTCCCATGATGACATCCATCATCTGGTAGCTTGCTGTAGGGATGACTCCCAAAGCATCTGCTTCGCAGGAACCAATTGTGTAGTTTCCTCCTGTCAGGAAATCCTGTGCATGCTGAGTTGTGTAGTCATGGGTGTTGCCCATGAGAATCATTCCAAGTAGCTCGTCACCGCTTTGCCCCAGATCATATCCTAGACGTGACTTGCTGAAATTGTATTGATATCCGCAATAGCCAGCTGTACGGACATCTGCTACCCCAGGGTCAATACTGAAATCAAAACCAGATTGTTGCTCGTTGTTGATAACTTGTGGGCCGGCTACACGCTGGAATCCATTTACAATGAGCAGTCGAGGAGCGCCTGGAGAGAATCGTGCACAAACTTCCTCGCTCAGGAAACTGCGTCCACCATTGTTGATGGCAGCTACTCGAAAGCGATACAGCAAATTAGGCTGTAATTGCAGTTCATAACTTGAGCCACTCTTCACCAGTGTGCCGTTGTCGTATCCCAAATGACCAACTCGGGCATATACCATGTATCCTTCTGGCGTTGCGGTATCATCAGTGGGATCTATTACGGGAGTCCAAGTTAAAGTGGCAATTCCATCTTCCTCAACATGCACACACATCTCTTTTACTGGCAAAGGCTGGGTCACGGGTTTGTAACCATGCATTACGGCTGAGTATTTCAATAACCCCTTATAGATTGCACGAGCCAGAATGAACTTAAAGTATGGATCGTGACCTCGTATCATGTCGAAAAAGTTCTGGTGAGATAGCATTTCCAGGATCATTGCAGGAATGCCAGGGTCTCGTGCTTCGCCATAATTCCTGTCATAAAGTTGCCGACGATTCCAATTTCCGAAATAGTATCGGATATCTTGGGTGACTTGCGACATCACGTTGTCTGCCATATCTCGACTGGCCAGACGTGAGATTCCTGCATCAGTCAATCCTTCGTTGAAGCGTGACATGTAGATTCCCAACGTGCCAATGTGTGTCATGTCAGGACGGAATCCTGCGTCGCTATGCAGGGCAATGCTCATCTCGATAGGAACGTTCAGTCCGCTGTCACCTGGCATATAGATGCTCCCTCGTCCCACATAATTGGTAAAAAGGCTGCGTCCACGTATATCGTCGCTGTAGTCATCTTTGCTTTCAAAGGGGGAGTAGACTTCGTAGGGAGCCCCTGCCCATTGAGCATAATAACGTGATGCTTCCAGATAGCGAGGCACTCCGCTTCCACTCATCATGGTCTTAAGCGTGTCGCTCCTCATCACGTTTCCCATTCCTCCACCCAGCCGGACAGCGTCAGCAGTCACGATTCCATTGTCTTCACTCTGGTTGCTCAGAAATATGCAGTTATCCTCTGTTGCTCCTGCGCCAAAATGAAATGTTCCCAGATAAACCCATGTTCCGCCACCCATCTGTTGGTTTACGCGAAAACGTGTATTGATTCCCTGATGGCGTACGGTATACATCGCATCGCTGATACTGTTTGTCAGGGTTTTGTAACTGACATAGACAGCATAATCACCTTCCACTGGAATGTTGGGCGTCCATGTGATGCTGCTTGGCTGACGTTTTCCAGTTGCGACTGCCATTCTGTATGAACCATCCTCGAATGGATTTTCCTTATCTTGGTAGAAGGTATGAAGACGTCCCCATCCTTGACCGCCATCTTTCCATTCGTGTTTTCCGTTCACCTCTTCGTATTTTCCGTTCTCGTATGGCAGGTCATTGTCTACGATTACTTCATTCTTTTGCCAGTCTCGTTCACGTGGTGAGAATACCACAGCTCCTGCATTTTCCAGCATGGGAAAAAGATAAGGCAGAACGATTGTTTGAGTGAACAAATCCTCAGTGGTGCAATAGAGATGAGGACGTTGCCATGTCCACATGCTCTTCTTGTAAGCATAGTATTTCCCATGACTGGCCCATGCGCTGATATGACGCCCCTGCAACCCATTGCGGATTTTGTATTCGTTGTTCATGGGTGTTACCCAGGGATTGCCGTTGTAGTCAAGTTTGTTCCAGTCGCGATTCTCCTGTTTTGTGAAATTGCTAGGAATCAATACTTCTATGGGGTATTCCAGAGCAAAGATGGTTAACTTATATTTGTTGTAGGGTTCCTGCAGGAGATTGTTCACCTCAGCATAGATCTTCTTCACCATCTCAGGACGGAATGGTTGAGAAACAAATCCTTCATTCACGTAGATTCCCACCCATTTCTCCTCAGGAATAATCTTCACGCTGTCTACTCTGATTTTGTCATCGCTGGTGTATTCGTTGTTGGTATAAGAGGTGAAATATGGTGCAACCAGATCTCTTATGGCATTGGCATCTTGGGCAGCAGCATTCAATGTGATGTTCAGCAGGAGGAATGCCAACAGACAATAAGCGAAAAGCCTTTTATGTTGTTTAGACTTCTCGCTGTGGGAGTAGATATGGCATTTTTGTTCTCTTTTCATCATTCAATCCTCATTCTATGGCAAAGCGTTCTGGATGTTTACCTTTGAAGTGTCGGAAATACTCTTTTATTTCTGGCAAATCTTTATCAATATTACCTGTTGGTATGAATGTTCTGTGGCAGTAGATGACCTTTTCCTCGTAGTCAAGTCCATAGAGTAGTATAGGGATTCCTGCTTTCAGCGCGATGTAGTAGAATCCTTTTTTCCATTCAGCGTTCTTGCTTCGTGTTCCTTCTGGTGTGATGCACAGGTGAAACTCGTCCATCTCCTTGGCCTGCTCTGCAATCGAATCTGTCGCATGCGTCTTCTTGTTGCGGTAAACGGGTATGCCTCCCATTTTGCGGAATAGGATGCCCAAGGGCCAGAAGAACCACTCCTTTTTCATCATGAAATTGCAATGGAAGCCAGCTGCTTGGCTGTATAGTTGCCCCATCAGGAAATCCCAGTTGCTTGTGTGGGGAGCCAGACAAATGATGAATTTGGCGGGAATGTCTTCAGTCACATCCTCGCGAAACCCCATCCATCCGTATAGGATCTTTTTGCAAATAGCTTGCAGCATTCCGCTATAAGGCCTTTATCTGCTCCACAATCTGATCAGTACCGTTGATCAAATCTTCACGCAGTTTTTTGAAAAACATCTTGGTGCTGCCTGGCTCTACATGTGAAAGGCGATTGATCATTTCGTTCTGGAGCATCAGAATGCTTTTCAGTACGTTATCCACATCTTCCAGATTGGATGATTGACCATAGTTTACATGTGCGATACATTCAGCTGCAAGTTCTCCAGCAAGGAAATTGATGTTCTTTTTCAGGTTTCTTCTGTTCATTTATACGCTAAAACTTAAATTGATATTATCGTCCAAAGGTAATCAAATTTTCTTTTGGATGCAAGATTTTAAGGATAAAAGGTTGAAAAAAAATGCTTTTTCCCTTCTTTTCTTCTTCATTCGGCGATTTATTAGTAAATTTGCGCGATTTTAGTATGTCGATAGATCGGAATTCTTTTTTTATTATCACATAAATATTATTAGTTGAAAAAAGTATGGAAAAAAGTGCATTGCAGGTAGCTCGCTCTGCCTACCAACCAAAACTCCCCAAGGCTTTACTTGGTCCTGTTGTTGCTGTCGAGGGTGCTCCCACCCAGAGCGTTGGCAATCAGGAGGAGATTAAAGCTATGTTCCCCAACACTTATGGCATGCCAGTCATCACGTTCGAGGCTGGTGAGCAGAAAGCCATGGAGCCTTTCAATGTAGGTATCATCCTCTCTGGTGGACAGGCTCCTGGCGGACACAATGTCATCAGCGGTCTCTATGACGGAGTAAAGAACATCAATCCCCAGTGCAAGCTGTATGGCTTCCTGATGGGACCTGGTGGCTTGGTTGACCACAAATATGTTGAGTTCAATGATGAGTTCATTAATGAGTATCGCAATACGGGCGGCTTTGATATCATCGGCTCTGGCCGCACCAAACTCGAGAAGGAAGCTCAGTTCGAGAGTGGAATCCAGATTCTGCGTGAGTTGGGAATCAAGGCCTTGGTAATCATTGGCGGCGACGATTCCAACACCAATGCCTGTGTTCTGGCCGAATACTATGCTGCCAAGAAATATGGCGTGCAGGTGATTGGCTGCCCCAAGACGATTGATGGTGACCTGAAGAACGACCAGATTGAGACAAGTTTTGGTTTCGATACTGCCTGCAAGACCTATAGCGAGTTGATTGGCAATATCCAGCGTGACTGCAACAGTGCCCGCAAGTACTGGCATTTCATTAAGCTGATGGGACGTTCGGCTTCTCATATCGCTTTGGAATGTGCTCTCCAGACGCAGCCCAACATCTGTCTCGTTTCCGAGGAAGTCGAGAAGAAGGAAATGACGCTTGACGACGTGGTTACCTACATCGCTCAGATTGTAGCTGATCGTGCTGCTGAAGGCAACAACTTTGGTACTGTTCTTATTCCAGAAGGCCTGATTGAATTCATTCCTGCCATCAAGAAACTGATTGCAGAGCTCAATGAGGTTCTGACTGATCCTGCTACAGGTGAGAGCCGTGCCTTCGCCAATGCAGAGGAGCAGATTGCTTTCGTTGAGGCTAACATCGCTGCTGAGAATCTGGCTATCCTGAAGTCGCTGCCTGCTGATGTTGCCCGCCAGCTTTGCCTTGACCGTGATCCTCATGGTAATGTTCAGGTTTCTCTCATAGAGACAGAGAAGTTGCTTTCTCGCATGGTTGCCACCAAGTTGGCAGCATGGAAGAAGGAAGGCAAGTTCGCAGGTAAGTTCAGCGCTCAGCATCATTTCTTCGGTTACGAGGGCCGCTGTGCTGCTCCTTCCAACTACGATGCCGACTACTGCTATAGCTTGGGTTACAATGCCAGCCGCCTGATAGCAAACGGCAAGACGGGTTACATGTCTATCATCAAGAACACTACGGCTCCTGCTGCTGAGTGGATTGCTGGTGGTGTGCCTATCACCATGATGATGAACATGGAGCGTCGCAATGGTGCCATGAAGCCTGTTATCCGGAAGGCACTTGTGGAATTGGAGGGCGCACCCTTCAAGTTCTTTGCTGCTCATCGTGAAGAGTGGGCAAAGACCACCAGTTACGTTTATCCTGGCCCCATCCAGTATTGGGGACCCAGCGAGGTTTGCGACCAGTGTACCAAGACACTTGCGCTGGAGCAGGCTAAGTGATTTGTCTATAGTTGATCCATGAGATAGGAGAGGATGGTGTGTGCCTCAGGTCCTCATCATCCCTTTCCTTTCTCCCTTTTCTTCCTTACTTCTTTTTGTTCAGCTGACTTTAGGGCTGAATAGGTAATCTCTCTGCATGCATGGGACAAACGGTAAAAAACAAGAAAAGCAAATCTGCCTCGGCTTCCTCACGTTCCAAACGCCGCAACCGTAAACGTGAGGGATTCCGTTTTTTCCGTTTTCTTTCCAGCATACCAGCATGGGGCATTTGGCTGGGAGCAATCCTGATAGCTTTCGCCTATGTTTTCTTCTTTTATTATTTCTTTGTTGACCCTTACAGCTTCCGATGGAAAGCCATTTACGGCAAGCCTCAGTATCCTGAGGGGTACGATATCCGTGGCATAGATATCAGTCATTATCAGGAGCAGATAAATTGGCAGAAATTGCGCAATGCCAATATCAACAACGACCCTGTCCGCTTCATTATCATCAAGGCTACAGAGGGCGTTTCGCTGATGGACGATAACTTCAACGAAAACTTCTATCAGGCACGCGCAAACGACTTTATACGAGGAGCTTACCATTTCTATGTTCCAGGATTGAATGTGGATAAGCAAGCACGTTTCTATCTCCATCAGGTTCATCTCGATCCTGGCGATTTCCCGCCCATACTGGATGTGGAGAAGATAGGAAGTGAGACTCCTCAGCAACTCAAGAAGAACGTTCTCAGATGGCTCACGATTGTGGAGAACCACTACAAGGTGAAACCTATTCTATACACAAGCTACAAATTCAAGACACAGTACCTCGACGACGAAGTGTTCAACCAGTACCCCTATTGGATTGCCCACTATTACGTGAGTGAGTTGCGCTACAAGGGTGAATGGGCCATTTGGCAGCATACAGATTGTGGTGAGCTCGATGGCATACGTGGCAAGGTGGACTTGAACATATTCAATGGCAGCGAGGCTGAGCTCCATCAGTTTACCATTCAGGAGGATGACGACGAGGAATTACTCGAGCTGGAGGCGGAGGAGGCCGACGCGCCATGAAGCGATACGGTTACCATCGTGTCATCACTCCTACGGGTGAGCAGTCGGCTGTCTCCCCTGTCGTGGTGGAGATGTCCGACGAGGGTGTTTTCCTTGGCTACCGTCCTCTTTTGGGCGATGAGCCGCAAGTCATCTGGGTGGGCGGTACGCTGGATTTGTCGCGCCTCCCTTCCCAATCGCAGAAACAAACAGATTAATCCCATAACGAACATGAAAAAGATTCTCTTCCTCATGCTTGCTGCATCTCTTACGCTGGGTGTAGGAGCAAAGAAAAAAAAGACGAGTGGCAACCCTATCTTCACTGGATGGTATGCCGACCCTGAAGGGGCTGTGCTTGACGGCCAGTACTGGGTTTTCCCAACCTTTAGCGCGCCCTACGATAAGCAGCTCTTCTTCGATGCGTTCTCCAGTCCTGACCTCGTGAATTGGACAAAGCATGAGCGTGTCCTCGAGCAGAAGAACATCCCTTGGCTCCGCAGGGCACTCTGGGCTCCTGCTGTCATCGAGGCAAACGACAAGTTCTATGTTTTCTTTGGTGGCAATGATGTCCACGAGGGCGAGATAGGAGGCATTGGAGTCGCTGTGGCAGACTGTCCTGAGGGACCTTACAAGGATGCGCTAGGGAAGCCGCTTATCAATGAGATAGTGAATGGTGCGCAACCCATCGACCAGTTTGTTTTCCGCGATGACGACGGACAATACTACATGTACTATGGTGGCTGGCGTCATTGCAACATGTGCAAGCTCTCGCCCGATCTCCTTTCCATTGTTCCATGGGAGGATGGCCAGAAATTCCACGAGGTTACCCCCAGCGAGGAGTACGTCGAGGGTCCTTTCATGCTCAAGCGGAAAGGTAAATATTATTTCATGTGGTCAGAAGGGGGATGGACAGGTCCCAACTATTGTGTTGCCTATGCTGTTTCCGACAGTCCTTTCGGTCCCTTTGAGCGCAAGGGTGTCATCCTGAAACGCGACGAGAATGTGGCTCGCGGTGCTGGCCATCACTCTGTCATCCAGGTGCCTGGCAAGGACGAATACTACATCATTTATCATCGCCGTCCTCTTACCGAGACCGACGGCAATAGCCGCGAGACCTGCATCGATAAGCTCATCTTCAATTCCGATGGTACCATCCGTCCTGTCAAGATGACTTTCGAGGGCGTGAAAGCCAGGAAAATCAAGCAGAGAAAGTAAAGAATTTTTCTCTTTCTTTGGTGGAAATACAATCGATGAGGCCTTTCCGTTTCCAGCAGTTCACAATACATCAGAGCCACGCCGCCATGAAGGTGGGCACTGACAGCGATCTGCTGGGCGCCTTGTCCGTGGGTGGAGAGCGTATCCTGGACATCGGAACGGGAACGGGGGTCCTTGCTCTCATGATGGCGCAGCGCTGTCCTGAGGCGCGCATCACGGCTGTAGAGATTGACGGTGATGCGGTCATCGATGCCAGGAGGAATTTCCAGGAATCGCCCTTTGCTGACCGAATCACGCTCCTCCACACCTCTTTCCAACAGTATCTCGAGGACTTTGCGGGAACGTCGGCTCAGGAGGCTCCTGCGTTCGATTCTGTGGTCTGCAATCCCCCTTATTTCGACCGTTGCCTCGAGTCTCCAGACGCAGGGAGAGCGCGTGCCCGCCACAGTTCCAGCCTTCCTTTCAGCGTATTGGCTCGTGGAGCCTATCGTGTCCTGCAGCCCGATGGTTTCTTCTCCCTGTGTTTTCCCCCAGAGGTTTACGATGATTTCACCTCAGAATGCCTTATCGCAGGCTTCCAGCTGCATACCATCTATCGCATCAAATCCGTTCCTGAGCGGCCGCCTAAACGCTTCGTACTGGTGTATCGCAAGGGCAGGGTGGAGCGCGCTGAGGACCTCACGTTCTGCCTGCGCAATTCCGACCGTACCCTCTCCTCTTGGTATGAGCAGCTGATGAGCGACTTCCTCTTGAAGGGTGGCTCTGCTGCTCTGCCTGCAGAGTGACTTCTCAACTCCTGACTACAGCATAAAGGCTGCAAGGTTGCAAATTGCCCTCTTCGCTGTATGCAACCTTATTGCATTCTTTTACTTTATGTGTGCCCATTTGGTTTCGAAGTCCCAGATGTCGGCATCGTACTTCATGGCGCGTTCGCATTCCTCTTTTGTCTTGCCTTTGGGAATGTTTGGACCCTTCATATTGACAAACGGTTCGCCTGCATCATAAGCTGCCAGGACTGCATCGAAGAACTTCTGCCAGCGGACTTTGTAGAAGGTCTCCACAAGGCCGTCCCAGTCGCGATTGGCATAGTCCGTGAGTCGGTATGTGTCGCCCCAGACGGTAATGATGGTGCGGGCATTCATCTCGAAGTAGTCTTTCTCCGCCTCCGTCGTGCCCCAGGCTCGAGCGTCGCGAATCCAGTCGTCGAGCGAGAAGTCGTGACACTTCTTCAGCTCCACGACCATCTTGTCGCACATCCCCAGGAACTCTTGCGAAGCTGCTACCATTTCGTCTCTGTTGCCTGCCTTATAGGCATCTGAGAAACGTTTCCTCACGGCCAGAGCATTGTTTCGGATGGATTGCCGACGTGTGTTGGCGAGGTCGAACTTGAGGTAGTTGGACGAGCCTTCCACCTTCTCCAGGATAGCCAACGCTTCGTCCAGATTCTTGATATCGTAGCCTTTGCGCAGTTCTGTTGTCCAGTTCCATTCGCCCTCCAGATTGGGGTGAGCGTTGATGATGCCTGCTGCGCCTGTACTCGTATGCGTGGTGCAGACCTTGTCCACCATCGTGTGCCAGAATGCCCTGTAGTTCTCATCCACACGGCCCAGATGGCGGTCAGCGATGTTGTCGATATACGCATCGAAGCCGATGCCTGTGTCCCAAGCCTGAGTCAGCATGGCTTCATAGATAGGCTCGTTGACGCCAAAGCCTTCGAGTGTGGAGCCGATGCCCACGAACTCTGGTCCGCCCTCGTTCTTCGTGCCGGCTATCAGCTTCGCATTGTGTTTGTAGTCGCCTTCTATCTCCGTCATTCCGCCGAAGTTGCCCAGGTAGCACCAGATGAATTTGTGTCCGTAGAAATGCTCCGTCATTCGCCAAATCTCGGTGTAGTCGCACTCGTAGTCGAGCATGATCATCTTGCCTATGGGAACGGCACCTAGGTAGGCTTTGATGCGTTCTGGCGTCCAAGCTCTCTTGTTGCTGATGAAGAGCCAGGCCATCTGAAGCCAGATTGCTTCAGGGTCAACACTTGCGAGAGATTGATAGACACCGGCAGAAATCTTGGCCAACGAATCGGGTTCCCAGGATGGGGGTGAGACTTCGTTGAAGAGGTCCACGCCGTAGATGTGGTTGGTGCCGTACATCTTGGTCTGTTCTTCGAGGAAATCCTTTTGGATGCGGGCAAAGATAGGGTCTGATGGGTTCAGGTAGGTGCAGCGGTACTTCTCGTCGAAGTTGCACCAACGGTTCACTTTCGAGGTTCTAATGCCTGGCACAGCCTGTTCCAAGTCGGAGGGGACGTGGCCAGCGAAGGCTGGAAGGACTGGCGTCATGTTCAGTTCGCGCTCTCGCTCGAGGATTTGCTTCTGCAACTCGGCCTGTCCGTCAATCCAACTCTGAGGGAGCGGTCCCTGCCAGCGGTCGATGTTTATCATGCGTTGCCAGGGAAGGTGAGCGGGACCTGTGAAGTAGGCACGGATTTGCTCGTCGGTCAGGCCGTACTTGCGCCACACCTTCTGCCAGACGGCTTCCTGACCCGTAATGGCGAGCGGCATGTTCACGCCGTTCAAGGCCATCCAGTCGATGAAACGTTCCCATTGCGGCCATTTCCACCAGGGCATTGTGTAGCCGAAAGTGCAGTAGTTGAGGAAGAATCGGATGGGTATCTCCACTTTCCCCGTGACCTTTTCGGGAACCTTCGGCATCTTCTTGGGTAGTTCCACAGGATTGTAGTCGAACCAGCTCACATTAGCGAGGCAATACTGCTGGATGTAGCGGTTCAGGCCGACGGCCATAGAGTTGGCGTTGTTGCCGCGGATAAGGACTTTCTTGCCTTTCTGAAGCAGTTCGTAGGAATCTGTAGGCGATTGGGTTTGCTCGAAGACTACGGCTTTTGCCTTGCTGCCCATCACTCTGCGAGCCAGCGCTTCTGCAGCCTGCTCATCGGCTGTTCTGAACGACATCAGAGCCAACGATACAACCAGAAGCAAGATTGAATGGAAGACTTGTTTGTGCATAGCTATCGTGATATTAAGTAGGTATATCGATTCATTCGATTTGCTTTCATAGTAGCAACTTTCTGCTGCAAAGATACAAATAATAAATTCAAAACTGATATGTTCAAGTTAAATATTTTCTCCCTCAAAGCGCAAAATGTTGCAACGTTGCAAATTGCGTCAGCTTTTTTGCATATTGTGTAGGGGAGAAAATGAGGAATATAATGTATATTTTTATATATATTATATTTATAAGTATCTATATATTAATATATTATAATATATATTATATAGTATTACTTTAAGTAGTCCTATAGTAAAAATCATGTGTCTAAAATCTTCATGCAATTTGCAACAATGCAACATTTCAGTATCCCCATACACTTCCAAACGCTTGATTCCCAGATAAATACGGGTGATGGTTCCTCTTTCGCCATTTCGCCGCCGTATGCAATTTCCTGCTTTTTCATGAAAAACACCTCGCCAAAATGGCAAAAACAACGTGTTGTATCGCTCATTTCAACGTGTTCTTCCGCTCATTTCAACGTGTTCTTCCTGAAACAGCTTCATTTTGTTCGCTTGCCTGCATGTTTTTTGGATTTTCTTCTTAATTTTGCAGCGTGTACAACTATCATAAACTAATGTAAAATATGCGAAAAAGTATCCTGAAAACGCTCTTTTTGGTGCTGCTGACGTCGCTGAATGGCTTTTCACAAGAGACACGTGAGCTTTCTGCTGAGGCTGCTGCCCTGCTGCAATGCCTTCGCGAGATAGAGGGAGAGAAAACGCTGTCGGGAACGATGGCCAATGTCAACTGGAACATCAATGAAGCCAAATGGGTGTATCAGCATACGGGCAAATGGCCTGCCTTGAACTGCTTCGACTATCTCCACCATCCTTTCTCGTCGAAAGGCGGATGGATTGACTATACGAACATCGCTGAGGTGCAGAACTGGCATCGCAAAGGAGGCGTCGTTGCTATCATGTGGCACTGGAACGTGCCTGCCAACCAGAGCGGACAGTACTCCTTCTATTGGGGCACAGAGGCCGACAAGACGACCTTTGACGTGCGGAAGATATTCGACCCATCGTCGGACGAGTACAAGCGTATGATCAAGGACATCGACCAGATTGCTTCCTACCTGAAACTCCTGAGGAACCGCAAGATTCCTGTACTCTGGCGACCTCTCCACGAGGCTGGCGGCATGTGGTTCTGGTGGGGGCGCGACCCAGAGGCGTGCAACGAGCTTTGGCGCGTGATGTACAAACGTTTTCAGGAGGCTGGGCTCAACAACCTTATCTGGGTGTGGACGCAAGCAGCGGCGTGGAACAAGCCCTACAGCGACGGCTATCGTTGGTACCCGGGCGACGAGTACGTGGATATCGTCAGCATCGATGTCTACAACAACAGCAATGCCTCCAACATCTACAGCACCTGCTACAAATTCCTGAAAGACGCCTCGCCCACGAAGCTGAGAGCCCTCACGGAGTGTGGCAATGTGCCCAGGATAAGCGCGCAATGGAAGGCTGGGGCGAAATGGCTCTTCTTCATGCCTTGGTACGACTACGGACGGACCAACAATCCCAACAGCGAGGCGTTCAAGAGCACAGAGCACGGCAATGCCAATGCTGCCTGGTGGACGGAGGCATTCTCGAACGACTATGTGCTTTCGCGCGATGATTTCCAGCAACTGATGACGGATGTCCAGGCGGTTCGCGTCGATGAGACGTCTTCTCCTGAGGGTTCCTTCGACCTCATGGGGCGCCCCTGGGCGGACAACAGCCAGGGCATCTGTATCAGAAACGGCAAAAAATATATCCAGAACAGATGAGAAAAAACCTTTGGACATTTGAATCGACAACAATAATGAGGATACTCGTATGACACAGAGACTTCTTTCCACCCTCCTGCTGCTGACGCTCCTGTGGAGCCATGCTTCAGCGCAAACCATCCGTTTGAGTGCCAACTCCACTGGCAAGCAGTTCGATGGCATAGGTGCTGTCAATGGTGGCGGCGCAACTTCCGTACTGCTGAAGGACTATCCTGAGCCGCAACGCTCGCAGATTATGGACCTTGTGTACAAACCCATGTATGGTGCCTCTGTCAGCGCGATACTCGTGGAGGTGCCTGGTGACGGCAATTCCACTCAAGGCTCTATGCCCTCGCACAGTCATTTCCGTGGCGATGCAAACTTCCTGCGCGGCTACATGTGGTGGGTGATGCAGGAAGCCAAACGACGCAACACGTCGCTCTCGCTCGATGCCACCAGCTGGAGTGCGCCTGCATGGGTTGGAAACTTCTGGTCGGACGATATGGTGGACTACTACATCGCTTGGCTTCAGGGCCTTCGTCAGGTTCACGGCTTGGAACTGGATGCGCTTGGCTGCCACAACGAGAAGGGATGGAACGCGGACTTTGCCAAACACTTGCGCCGCGCGATGAACGAACGGGGATTCCGCGATGTGAAGCTGCATGGTTTTGGAAACTGGGGCGACTCGAAGATGGACTTCTTGAAGCGTATGCAGGAAGACGCTGAGCTGGCTGAGGCATTGGATGCTGTCTGTGCCCACACCTTCAGCGAGATACAGCTGACACCTGAGCAGCGGGCTGCGGCTGAGGCATTGGGCAAGCCCATCTGGAACAGCGAGGACCATGTCTATCTGCCTGGTTTCGACTGTCTCATCAGCATCGTTAAGTGCTTCAATGCCAATTACATCGTCAGCGGAGCCACGAAAGTCATCAACTGGTACGACATTGGTGCCACCTATCCACTTGAACCCTACAGCAAGGAGCCGCCCATGCTGCTGGCTCAGGAACCTTGGAGCGGTCACTATGATGTGCGGGAGGCGCTTTGGGGGTATGCTCACTATGGCCAGTTCACTCGCATCGGATGGAGATATGTCGATGATGGTTGCATGAATCTGCCTGGTGGAGGCTCGATGGTCACCCTGCGTGACCCACAGACAGGCGATTACAGCATCATAGCTGAGACGAAAGGGGCAAAGAAGGCTCAGAAGATAAGGATTTCAGTGGATGGCTTGTGTGCCAACAAGCTATGTGTCTGGTACAGCGACTCGACTCAGCAGTTCGTGCGTCTCAAGGACATTGCTCCCAGAGGTGGCAGCTTCTCCTTTACCCTGAAACCTGATGCTGTCTATTCCCTCTCCACGACGACGGGGCAGCAGAAAGGCGCCTTTGCTGACGTTCCTGCCTCCCAACCATTCCCTCTTCCCTATGAGGATGACTTTGAGCAATACAAGAATCCTGCCCAGTGGGGCTATCTGCCGCACTACACGGCTGACCTCATCGGTTGCTTCGAACTGGTCAGGACGCCTGTTCCCAGCGGTAAGAACGCGTCTCGCAACTCGATGTGGTGCCTTCGTCAAACCGTTGGCGACCATACTCTCAGCTGGGCTCCTGAATGGCACCACTACACCATTCTGGGCGATCGGGAGTGGGCGGACTATGAGGTCAGCGCGGATGTCTATCTCACTCCAGGCGACGAGGCAGGCGTGATGGGACGATTGTGCGACGTAGGCTCTGGTTACGGCATATGGGCGAAAGGATACTATCTGAAGGTGGATGACCAGGGCAAGGCTACCATCATTCTTACACGAGGCAAACGCGACCAGAAGGAACTGATTGGCGACAAGGAACAGCAGGCCCTCATCCTCGCTCGCAAGGACGTGGAGATTGGCGGAGAGTACACGTTGGCAGAAGCTCAGGTCAGCAATTTCTCCTCCCTCCAATGGCACAATCTCAAGTTGCGTCTCGAGGGCGACAAGATCATAGGTCTCGTGGATGGAAAAGAGGTCGTCAAAGCTACCTCTGACCACTACGCCAAGGGGATGGCAGGACTGATAGCTCCCCTGCATGGGCACTACGTCTCCACTCCTTACTTCGACAATCTGCGCATCACTCCCATAGGGCGTACGCAGGCCACGAAGACAGTCATCCCCCCTGTGCTGCCTCTTTATCGATAAGGGGGTGTATAGCTTTGGGACTCGAAACAACCTTTTTTATTAAGTTTTTCCCCCTTTTTTGCTCGACTTTCTTCATAAAAAGAGGTTCCAAAGAGAAAATTTGCATGAAATCGATAAAAAAATCGCAGAAAGTTTTGGCCATATCAATCTTTCTGCGTACATTTGACTCGTCTTATGTGTATGTGCGTACCTATATGTGTAATTACATGCCAGGAATCGGGCAGAAAACATAGAGAAAAAAACAGGAAAAGGAAAATTAAAACATAAAATTATGAAACAGAAATTACTTAATTCATTCACGTGGCGAGGCACACTGCTCGTCGCATTACTCAGTTGCGCTTTCAGTAGCGCTTGGGGACAGGGACAGACTGATCCAACAGCAACATTAACGTTTAGCAGTAATGTGACTTCAGTTACAGCTGATGATGTAACTTGGGGGATAGCAAATGGCAGTTACAGCGATAATTCGTGGAACAGTTCTTCATCTACTGCTTGTACATTTACTACCACTTCTTCGATAAAAGGAAAAATAAAAAGTATTGTTGTAAATGCAAAAGCTTCCCAAAGAGATAAAACTACTGTTGATGTAAAGGTAAATAGTGAGGCATTGGGAAGTACTGTTCAGCCAGGTACTGATTATAAAGATTATACGTTTATGAAATCTGATAATTCAGCTGTTGATGTTGATGGAACAAACAAAATAGTTGTTTCTGCAAAAGGTGCGAATGGTGGAAAAATAGTATACATCAAAAGCATCACCGTATACTATGAGTCTGATCCTCAGTTCGTCATCAAATCTGCATGCTATGGCTATGATGATACTAATAAGAAGAGAAACTTTGGTACCTACAGCTATGACCGTCCTTTCAAGGTTCCTGCTGCTGGTGACAACGACGTGAAGGTATATACAATTTCTCTTCAGAATAATAATACCGAGCTTGTATTGAATCAAGTGTCTGCAACTACTATCGTTCCTGCTAATACGGGTGTTTTAGTTTCTGCTAAATTTTCAGAAAATAATGCCACTTACCCTGCTGTAGCCACATTAGCATCAGGCAATGCAATTACAGGTAATCTGCTGGTTGCTTCTTCTGAAGCAATGTCTGAGAATTGCAAAAACTACCACTTGTCAATGAAGGGTGGTAATATTGGTTTCTATTGGGGTGCTGATAATGGTGGTACATTTGAGATAGATGAAAATAAAGCATATCTGGCTGTTTCCACGTCTAGTGGTATCAAGGGCTTTGCCTTTGGCGATGGTACGAATGGCATCCAAGCCATAGAGAACGAGAAGGCTGAGAGCAATGCCATCTACAACCTCGCTGGCCAGCGCGTAAGCAAGATGCAGAAGGGCATCTACGTGGTGAACGGCAAGAAAGTACTGGTGAAGTAAGAAGAGAGTTTAAAGTTTAGAGTTTAACATAATTCAGAATGAATATGAAGACATATATTAAACCAGAGACAATCGCAGTAGAAATGCTCGCAGCAGAGAATCTGCTTGATGCTTCTCTCAAGACTGGAACCAAGTTAAAGGATGAGGTTAGCACCACGTCCTACACCAAGGAGAACAACGGCTGGGACGACTATGACGAATAAGATTCGACGAAGACACGAACATATATATATAATATATAATAAGGTATAAAGTCAAAAAAGAGTAACGAATAAAATAATATTAACCATAAAACAATTAAAAAGATGAATGTAAAAAAATTATCTCTTGCAAGTCTTTTCTTAGTATTGTCTTGCAGTTTCGGTTGGGCTCAAGAAACAACCGAATGTACTTTTGTTAGGTTGACAAGTGAGACCCAGTTGGTGCCTGGTACCAGAGTCTTGTTTGTCGTTTCGTCAGATAGATATAATACGGGCCACGTAGCTATGGCTGGTATGAATGGAAACAAAAGATATGGAACAGGTGTTACAGTGACCACAAGTGAAATTGATGAGGACATGGAACTTATCAAAACAGCTGTAAATAGTGGTGATCATGATTTACCTGTTGCTTTAACATTGAATGTTGTTGGAGAAAATGCGAATGGTACAATTTATGCCTTCTATGATGAAGTTGAAGAGGCTTATTTTGGTGCTCCTAACAGCCAAGGAAACACATCTTATAATGGTGCTATAGATAATGAACGTTGTCAATTTAATATTTTATATAACTCAGAAACCAATGGTTTTGAGATTTATAACGTGGATGACCCCAAAAAGTTCGTTGAACACCGAGAAACTGGTGAACCTGAATTTACAGTCTCCAAGGACGGCAATCCACATGCTCTTCTCTTTGTTGAGTACACAAATGAGATAAGAATCACTTTGGCAAGATCTGACTATGGCGACGATCTCAATTACTATGCTACAGTATATTATGAGAAGGATGTGAAGTTGGACGAGAATATCTCCGCATTCGACGTAACACCTGTGCCCACAACCCCAGAGACTCAGGAACTTACTCTCACTGAGGTTGTTACCAAAGGTGAAATCCTTTGGGCAAAATCTCCCGTCATCCTGATGTTCCCCAATGATTCTGAGGATGCTCCCGCATACGTAGATTATCCTATCTACCTTTTGACAGAAGCATCAGAAGACAAGACCATCGAGACACATCTGCAAGGAACTACTGATGCCATCGATGCTCCTGAAAACTCATTCAAGCTGCGCAAGCAGGCCGTAGAGGTTGAAGAGACTGATGATGCCTTGGTTGCCTTCTTCAAGGCAGAAGGAACATCCATCCTGGCTAACAAGGCATACTATGTACTGGGCGAAGCTGCTGAGGAAGGCGAAGAGACTGGTGAAGTTAAGGTTCTTACCTTCTCATTCAGCGGTGCAACTGGCATTGAGAAGGTCAACACTCCCCAAGAGGTTAACAATGGCGCCATCTACAATCTGGCTGGCCAGCAGGTAAACAAGAACTATCGGGGTATTGTACTCAAGAATGGTAAGAAGTTCCTCAACAAATAAAAATGTAAGATAGAGGAATCCGAGAGTAATAATCAAATACTAAACAAAATAGATATTATAATTATGAAAACTACAGAATATATAATCCCCCGAATGAAAACCATAGAGCTTGGCTCACGTGCAATTGCTCTTAACCAGATGAGTCCTCAAGCAAAGGACAGCAATCCATATAACAAGGAAACTGACGATGGCGACCTGGTAAAGGATGCTGGCGCATGGGGTGATGAGTGGTAAAACAACTCCGTACATAATAATACAGCAAATCAAGAAATCCCTCCAGTAATCTGGGGGGATTTCTTTTTTGTGAACTGTATTGTATTCGTTAGCATATAAGATGACGATAACGATGACGATGACGAGGAATCCTGCACTTGAGCACCTCCCAATCAATCAGTAAATGTTTAAATGGTAAATCGTAAATGGTAAATGGTAAATGGTAAATGGTAAATCGTAAATGGTAAATGGTAAATCGTAAATGGTAAATGGTAAATCGTAAATGGTAAATGGTAAATCGTAAATGGTAAATGGTAAATCGTAAATGGTAAATCGTAAATGGTAAATCGTAAATGGTAAATGGTAAATCGTAAATGGTAAATGGTAAATGGTAAATGTGAGATGTGTGTCCTGCTGGAGTGCAAGAACTACTTAGCTACTTCAGAAACTTCTGTACTCTAACTCGAACGTTTTTGGGGCAGATAGAAAAGAAAGGGTTGGTGAAAGAAATCGCCAACCCTTAGCTTTTATGTCAACGTTAACGTATCGTCAATGTATCGTCAACGTCATCGTCAACGTCATCGTTGATTACACTTCTACCGTATACTTGCCAGCCTTGTAATCCTTGGATTCTGTCTCGCCAGGAAGAGTAACGGTTGCTGTGGCACCTTCTGGGATGGTGAAGTTCCAAACCCACTTGTCGCCATCATAGTTCCACTCGCTCTTGATCAAGCCAGCAGCCGAGTTGTACTCAGCAGAGACGGAACCCAGACGCTTGTCAGGAACGGGCTTCATGATGATGTGCTTGAATCCAGGCTCAGCAGGATCAGCAGCAATGCCAGCAGCGGTCTCCCATATCCACTCGCACACACATCCGTAGGCATAGTGGTTGAAACTGTTCATGCCCTGGGGGCCCATGCCTTTATCCAACATGTAACTGTTCCAACGCTCCCAAATGGTGGTGGCACCGTTGTCAACTGAATAGAGCCAGCTGGGGTTCTTGTGCTGGAAGAGCAGTTCGTAAGCAATGTCAGCCATGCCGTTCTCTGTCAATGTGGCCATCAGGATGGAAGTGCCAAGGAAACCAGTCTGGAGGCAATTCTCGTGAGCCTTGAAATTCTCACGCAGACGGGCTATCATGTTCTCCTTTGCCTCGCCTTCCACAAGCTGATTCTTCAGAGCGAAGAGGGCAGGGGTCTGCATGGTGTTGAGAATCTCGATCTTGAACTCGCCGTTCTCGTTGAGGAAGTTCTCGCAGAGGTATGCCTTAGCGTCCTCGACCATCTTCTGGTACGTACTGGCATCACGGCCTGTGGCACCAGCCATGTCGCGCATCATGCCAGCATCGATGGCCCAATAGGAGGCACTTAGATAGTTCCAGTATGCGATGGCTTCAGGAAGTGGACCGTTGGGGCCATGAGACCTGCCGCTGCAACTCTCCAGAGGCTCGTAGCTCAGCCAGTCTGCCCATTGGTAATTGCCATTCTCAGCGCTCAGGGTCTGGTGGTCGTACTTCGTGTCATTAATGTGGTTCATGAACTTATCCATTGCCTCCCAGTTTTCGTTGACGATATCTGTGTCGCCAAATTGTTTCCATACCGTCCAGGGAACGATGATACCTGCATCAGCCCATCCCAGACGCATCATGTCGCCATGACCGCTTCCATCGCCAGCTCCATACTGAGCCATGGGGGCTACGCCTGGGTAAGCACCTGTGGGAGACTGGGTGTCGCGCATGTCACGCATCCACTTGTGGAAGAATCGGTCTGTGTTGGCAAAGAATGTACCCGTCTCAGTGAAGACCTGCGTATCAGCTGTCCATCCCAGACGTTCGTTGCGCTGAGGGCAGTCTGTGCTGACGCTAAGATAGTTGGAACGCTGACCCCAGATGGTATTTGAGATCAGTTTGTTCACGTCCTCGCTGCCTGTAGTAATCTTGCCAATCTCCAGATCTTGAGCGATACTGGTAACAGGAACAGACTGGATGGAGCGAATGGATACCTCATCAGTGGCTGTGATGGAAACCAGGCGATAGCCGAAGAATGTGCAATGGGGATAGAAGCTGACGTAATCGTTGGAAGGAGCGAATGTGTACTCCAGACGCATTCCCTTTTCAGCGATACGCAGATTCTGGCGGTGGCAGCTTCCCTCAGGACCATCCATACCGCGGCTCTTGGCTCCATTTCCATCGTTTAGGAGTTCAGAAGGAAGACAGGTAAGAACAGTTCCCTCGTTGGCCTTGAAAACAAAGGAAGGAACGCCAGAACAGTTCTGACCGAAGTCAACAACCAGTGTCTCACCAGGTTTCACCGTCATTTCTTCTCCATTAGCAAACTCTTGACTGATTACTACCTTGCCGTATTCCTCCTCTGTGGCACCCTCGATGTCGCTCCAAAGATAAGCTTTAACAGGATTGAGTGCAAGGTCCTGACGCAGATAGACTTCAGCTCCATCGGAAGGAAGAATCTCGCCGTTGAACTCGTTGTTAAGTTCAGGAGCAGAGAGCTTCTCTGGAGTGTCGAATCCTGGCAACTCGCGAGCATCATACTCCTCACCGTCAAAGATAGCAGCATGCTTGACTGGACCGGCTATGCCTGCCTTCCAGTTATCGAGATCAGTTCCATAGAGTTTCTTTGTTCCATCAGCATAGGTCAGTTCCACCACGCCGCGGAAAGCAACCTTCTTGCCTATCATTCCCTCGTGTCCTCCAGGCGTGATGATCTTATCTGCCCACCATCCAGGAGTCACTTGAACAGCCAACTCATTCTCAGCATTAGCTTTTGTCACGAAAGCATCCGTGATGTCGTAGGTGAACGAACGTTTTGTCTTGGCGTAATGCGTGAAGCCAGGTTTCAGGAATTCTTTGCCGATGGGTTTCTTGTTCACGTAAAGTTCGTAGACACCCAACCCAGTAGTCATCCATTTTGCAGACTTTACCTTCTGCTCATTCTTCAGTGTAGAGAGGAACCAGCTTGCCCCATCAGCGGCACGGAAATTGCCATCTGTCACCACATTCGTCACTACAGGCGCATTGGCGGCCGAGATCCAGACAGAAGCATCCCAGGCTGAGTCATCAAGAGCTTCAGCACGTGTCCCATACTCAGACTTGGCTGGGGGATTGCATGAACAGACAGAAGTGATCAACAATGCAGCACATGCAAGGCTTTTCAACGTTTTGATTTTAGTTTTCATGTTGTAATATATTTAATAATGTATGAATTGAATATTCTTCCTTATCGTTGATGGACATAAGTGCAAATCAATGCATAATTCACCAATTTAACATCGCAAAGATAATGCAGATTTTTGAAAAATAAAAATTTTGCCCATAAAATTCACATTTTCATCGTGTTCAACGATACGGAAAAAAGCGTTGAAGTTGCAATTCCGTTTGCCTCTTGTTTTGTTGGTATTATAATAATCGCTATCTTTGCAGACAAAATAATTACCTTATTAAGCCAAAACAATTACCTTATTAAAACGTAGAATCGACTCATGCAATCAAAACCTCATTACGACATTCTTGATGCCTTGCGTGGCGTGGCTGCTATAGCAGTAGTGTGTTATCACCTCTTCGAGGCAATCGCTTTCTCTGCTGGCGATCCTGAGCAGAAGATGATCCACGGATTCCTTGCTGTCGACTTTTTCTTCATTCTGAGTGGTTTCGTCATGGGGTACGCCTATGACAACCGCTGGGGAAGCATGTCGCTTGGCGGATTCATACGTCGACGCCTGATTCGTCTCCATCCGATGGTCGTGATGGGAGTCGTGATAGGTCTGGTGGCCTTCGTGTCGCAGGGCTCCCTTCGATGGGATGGCACCCACGTGGACCTTTCCACCGTTCTCTGGTGTGCTCTGCTTGGTCTCTTCCTGATTCCTTCTTTTGGCCATCTCGACGTGAGGGGAAACACAGAGATGTTCCCTCTGAATGGCCCCCATTGGAGCCTTTTCTTCGAGTACATAGGCAGTTTGATTTATGGACTTTTCCTGCATCGCCTTTCAACACGCGCCCTTGGATGCTGGGTCTTCGTTGCTTTGGCTCTCTTGCTTGGAAATGCACTTCAGATGGGGGAAGGGCATATCGCATACGGATGGTCCTCAGAGCCTCTCAACATTTGGGGCGGTTTCCTTCGCCTTTCGTTTGGTTATCCTATGGGCCTTCTGCTGGCGCGATTGTTTCAGCGTGCACAACCAGCTCCTATGGACAAAGCCATCTTCCCGCTGTGCTCATTGGCCGTTCTGGCCCTGCTCTGCATTCCCAACCTGAAGAACTTCAGCCTCTACTACCAGATTCTTTGCGTTGGCGTCTTCTTCCCCACGATTATTTGGCTGGGTGCTCGTGGAGTCGTGGAGGGGCAGGTGAAACGTACAGCCTCCCTCCTGGGGCGCATCTCTTATCCACTCTATGCCATTCACTATCCCCTCATCTACATGTATATACGTTGGCTGAATGATGGAGTTACCCCCTTTGGCATGTCTGCCTGGTGTACTCCTGTCTCAATCTTCTGCACGGCTGTTATTGCCGCCTACTTCATCATGAGGTATTACGATGAGCCTCTTCGCGAGTGGCTTTCTCGCAAATGAGAGGTTATGACGTGGGATTGTTCATGTTGTTGGGGGGAGTCCGACGTGTACGGACTGTCAGTCCGACAAGTGCAAACTCCCAGTCCGACACGTTCGGACTGGGAGTTTGACCTTTTTCCTTCTTTCCTGCCTTGAGCCGATAACGAGACTCGAACTCGTGACCCACGCATTACGAATGCGTTGCTCTACCAACTGAGCCATATCGGCAAAAGCGATGCAAAGGTAGTTCTTTTTTTGAATATAGAAAAGAAATAGCTTCTTTTTTTTGTCAAGGTAAACGGAAATGTGTAATTTTGCGAGTCAAATGAAGGCTTTCCCCACTTCTGCTGATGCAAAAAGGGGTGGGCAAGACCTTGTAAGAAACTGAAATGGAAAAGAAGAAGAAAACGATCCTGATAGTTGCATTCGCAGTAAGCATAGTGGCAACAATTGTTCTGCTTGCCCTGGAGTGGACGACCACCATGCATAAGATGAACACTTCTGAGCAGACGGAATTCATATATATTGATGGGGATGATGACTTGGACTCAGTTCGAGTGAAATCGAAGCTCGCGTGGCGGTTCGACTGGTTAAGTAAGATGATGACGTATCGCGTGAGAACGGGTCGATACAGCATCCTGCCAGGCGAGAAGAGTCTGGCGCTCTTCCGCAAACTGAGAAACGGTCAGCAGGAACCTTGCAACCTGACGATTCCCAACGTGCGTACTATGGAGCAGATGGCTGCATATCTTGGAAATCACCTGATGATGGACTCCATCCAGTTTGCTGAAGCTTTCATGGACTCCAGCTACATCTCTCGTTACGGCTATACGAAGGAGACGCTTCCTGCGCTCTTTATCCCCAATACCTACGAAGTATATTGGGACGTCAGCATGGATGGCTTCATGAAACGGATGGAGCGCGAGAACAAGAGCTTCTGGAACAAAGAACGTGAGGAGAAGGCTAAGCGGACAGGATGCAGCCACATCGAGATAGCCACGCTGGCGAGTATCGTTGATGAGGAGACAGCAAACAATGCTGAGAAGCCTATGGTGGCAGGCATGTATATCAATCGACTGCATCGTGGCATGCTCTTGCAGGCAGACCCAACGGTAAAGTTCGCTTTGGGAGACTTCTCGCTACGCAGAATCTATTTCGACCACTTGACTGTGGACAATCCCTACAACACGTACCGCTATGCTGGCCTTCCTCCTGGACCTATCCGCACAGCCAGCATAGTCGGAATCGATGCCGTATTGAACTATGTGGAACATCCTTATTTATTTATGTGCGCGAAAGAGGATTTCAGCGGTACCCACAACTTTGCCGCAACCTACAGCGAGCATATCAAAAACGCCAAAAGGTATTCTCAGGCGCTGAATAAAAGGGGTGTGAGATGAAAAAAAGATGTCTCCCTGAAGGCAAGGAAACGCAAAAAGTTGTAACTTTGTAGCATCATAATCCAAAAACTGACCCAATGAAAAAGTATTTTGCACTCTTGAATACCATCGTCCTGACATTCGTGATACATATGCCCCTACAGGCGCAAGAGATTGATCCCATGAGTGATACGTGGGTTTGCAATGATGGGCTGGGCCGTGTGGTAGCCAGCATGGATCGAGGTGTGACCCGTAAGCAGGTGGACGAGAATTGCCAGGTTGGCATGTTCTATTATGTCTGGCACGGTCAGCATGGTGCTGAGGTGAAGGACATCACTCGTTTGCTGGAGGCAGACCCTGTTAACCCTGCTTGGGGGAGCGTGAATCAGTTCCATTGGGGAGGCAAACCAGCGATGGGATACTACACGGGAGGTGACAGGTTCATCGTGGCGCACCACATGCAGCAACTGATGGATGCAGGGATAGACTTCTATTTCTTCGATGTGACGAATGCTTTCACATATGATGCTCAAGTGCAGGTCGTGATGGACGAAATAGATCGCCGCATGAAATTGGGGCTGAAGTATCCCAAACTGGCATTCCTTCTCCACTCGAGCAGCGAAAAGACAAGTCTGCATCTCTACGAGAAATGGTATAAGAACAAACCAGAAAACGACCACTACTGGTTTTATTGGAATGGCAAACCCTTGATGATGATGGACTACGAAGCTCGAAAGACTTGCGACGCAGCCGTGAGAAACCATTTCACCCTTCGCGGCAGTTGGGCTTGGGAAGAAGGTGAAGACAAATGGCCCTGGCTTGCTTATTATCCCCAAAACTATAATTTCAGCAACGAGACGGGAAAGAAAGTATATGAGCAGATGACTGTAGCAACTGCCATGCATCCAGTTTCCAAGATAGGGAAGAGCTACAGCGGAGGATCAGAACCTGCCGTAAACAAGTACGGACTTACTGCGCGTACCAGTCGAGGCGCATTCTTTGAGGAACAGTTCAAGCAAGCCATAAAGATGCATCCCAGAGTGCTCATGCTCACCCAATGGAACGAATGGATGGCACAGCGCTTCGTGACAGATGAGAGCAACAAAGCGTTGACACGGCCAGGCGCAACTCCCAAGGCGGGAGAGACATACTTTGTGGATGTTTATAATCAGGAATTCAATCGTGACATAGAACCCAGCAGCGAGAGCCTGATCCGCGATAATTATTACATGCAGCTCGTAAGCAACGTCCGCAAGTATCGTGGAGCGAGAGAGATTCCTGTGCCTGAAGCCTGCAAGAGCATCGATTTATCAGGTGATTTTGCACAATGGGACGATGTGACTCCATCCTTTATCGACGAACCAGGTGACTGCGAGTACACCAGTTCGACTGCACAGAAGGCAGAAAGCCTGAAACGCAGGACAAACGACATCGTCCTTTGCAAGGTGGCAAAAGATGCTGACAGCCTCTACTTCTACGTGCAGTCAACCAAGCATCTTATAGCTCCCAGCATATCGAATGCTGAAACATGGATGACTCTCCTGCTCAATAGCGACATGAATTACTCAAATGGTTGGGAAGGCTATGACTATATGATAAGTCGAAGCGGAACAAGTGATCATTATTATATATACACTTGGAATGGGGAGACGCAGAAATGGGACGAAGGGAAGGAAATCAGTTGGATAAAATATGCCAACAAGATGATGCTTTCGATGGCGAAAAGCGATGTTGCCCTGGAGAGTGACGTAGACTTTGACTTCAAATGGATAGACAATACCCCCAAGAACACGACTGAGATTCTGGATTTCTTGTGCAATGGTGATGTGGCTCCAAATGCCCGCTTTAATTATCGATATAAAGGTAGCAAGCTGGTTTCCCCAGAGAGTGATGCTCTGCAACACGTTGATGCATCTGGCAAGCGTGCCCGCGTCGAGGTTTACAACCTCTCAGGCGTTAAGATGATGACAGCTGTCTGTTCTACCTCTTTGAAGGGATTGGGACAATTGTGTCTCCCTCAGGGCACCTATTTGGCCAAATTCGGAAACAAGAGCAAAAAGTTCACAAAGAAATAAGAAAACGATGTATGCACGAAAAGAACGTGTAATTTCATTTCGGACAACACATTCCCTCCAGTAAGCTTTCTTGTCATAGCTGAATGATTTTTTTTACAGACTAAAGGAAAGTTTAGAATAAATTTCGTAATTTTGCACGAGTTTAATCTAAATTAAGGATAATATGTCATTTGGCGTAATCTATGTGGCGGTGATTCTCTTGCTGATGCTGTTTGCCCTTATGCGAGAGATGTTGCGTCCAGGTCTTGTACTGTTTACGGCAGTTGTTCTTTTGCTTTGTGCAGGTATCATTAATCCAGAGGAGGCATTGAAAGGTTTCTCGAACAAGGGTATGATTACGGTAGCCTTGCTGTATCTGGTTAGTGAAGGAGTCAGAAAGAGTGGCATACTGGAACAGATCGTTTTCCGCATGTTGCCCACAAAGAACGTTTCCATCACCAAGACCGGCCTTCGCTTCTATCCCATCGTGTCATTCATATCAGCTTTCTTCAATAACACTCCTGTAGTCGTTATTTTTGCTCCAATGATTAAAAACTGGGCAAAGAAGATGAAATTGCCTCCCACCAAATTTCTCATTCCTTTGAGCTATGCTACTGTAATTGGCGGTATCTGTACTTTGATAGGTACGACCACTAATCTTGTGCTGCATGGTATGCTCATTCAGGAGCACAAGGATGAGATGACGGCTTTTGAAGAGTCGGCTGGGCAGGTGAAAGGCATCCTGCTTCAAAACAACATCGACGGTATGCATATGTTTGAACTGACAAAAGTCGGTATCTTCATTGCTTTGGCAGGACTGATTTACCTTATTTTTTTCTCAAAGTATTTGCTTCCAGACAATCGTCAGTCAGAAGAGGATACGGAAGATGATAAGCTGACACCTGAGATGAATCGTTATGAGATTCTTCTGAGTAATCGTTTCCCAGGATTGGGTAAGACGTTGCATACTTTTGACTTTTACCGTCATTATGGTGCTCATGTGCGGGCTATTCGACGTGGAGGAACTATCGTAAGCGGTGACTACATGAACACGCCCTTAACGCATGAGGATACCCTCATCGTGGATGCTGAGGAAGACTTCATGAAGACGTGGGGAGACAGCCGAGTATTCTGGATGATAAACCGTATGGGTGAATATGAGCCCCCCTTGGGCCACAAGAAGCGTTGGCTTGCAGTAGTGCTGCTTGTGCTGATGATTATTGGCGCCACAGTAGGCGAGTTACCTATCGTGACGGATCATTTCAAGTTCCTGAAGCTCGACATGTTCTTCTTTGCCTGTGTAACTACTATCATCATGGCTTGGACCAAGATGTTCAATCCCAGGAAGTACACGAAGTTCTTCTCTTGGGACGTACTCATCACCATAGCGTGCGCTTTTGCCATTAGTGCGGCTATGACCAAGTCAGGCTTTGCAGATTTTGTGGCAGGATACATCATCTCGTTGACTGATGCTGTTGGAGGCAGTTCGTATGGAGTCTATATTATTCTGGCGGCGTTGTTCCTCATTACCAACATCTTCACAGAACTGATTACCAATAATGCAGCTGCTGCTTTGGCTTTCCCGCTTGCCCTGGCTGTGTCAGAGAAATTAGGTGTGAACCCAATGCCTTTCGTGGTATGTGTATGCTTTGCTGCCAGTTCGTCATTCAGTACTCCCATTGGTTACCAGACAAACCTTATCGTTCAAGGTGTGGGAGGATATAAGTTCAAGGATTTTGCCCGTGTGGGTATACCTATGAATATCATCGTGTTCCTGGTAAGCGTACTTTTGATTCCTATCTTCTATCATTTAGTGTAACCCGATAAACCTATCCTGTACTATGGTACCAAACGAACAAAACGAACATCATCCAGCCAATATTTATCCTATCACGATGATGACTCGCGAGGACAAGGAGAACCTGTTGGGGCAGCGTGGCATAATGGTGTGGTTCACAGGTCTGAGTGGTAGCGGCAAGAGTACTGTGGCATTGGGCGTCGAACGCGAATTGCACCGACAAGGTATCCTGTGCCGTATCTTGGATGGCGACAATATCCGAACGGGTATCAATAATAATCTTGGTTTCTCTGCAGAGGATCGTCGAGAGAACATACGCCGTATAGCAGAGGTAGGTAAACTATTTGTTCAGACGGGTATTGTCACGCTGGCATGTTTCGTTTCTCCCACCAATGATATCCGCCAACTGGCACGTGACATTATCGGAGCAGACGATTTTCTTGAAGTATATGTATCCACTCCTATAGAGGAATGTGAGCGTCGAGATGTGAAAGGTCTCTATGCACGAGCCAGAAGGGGAGAGGTGAAGGATTTCACAGGTATTAGTGCTCCTTTCGAAGCGCCGCTGTATCCGTCACTCAGTATAGACACCTCGAGGCTCTCCCTTGAGGATTGTGTTCAAAAAGTAGTTCAATTGATAACAAATCATAATAGACAGAAATGAAGCAATACAACCTGAGCCACTTGCAGGAACTGGAGGCAGAAAGCATCCACATCATCCGTGAGGTGGCCGCTGAGTTTGAGAACCCTGTGATGCTCTATAGTATTGGGAAAGACAGTTCTGTGATGGTGCGTCTTGCTGAGAAAGCTTTCGCACCAGGAAAAGTACCTTTTCCTTTGATGCATATTGACAGCAAGTGGAAGTTCAAGGAAATGATTCAATTCCGCGATGAGTATGCAAAGAAGTATGGCTGGAATCTTATCGTGGAGAGCAACATGGAGGCTTTCAATGCAGGTGTGGGACCTTTCACGCATGGCAGCAAAGTGCATACTGACCTGATGAAAACAAAGGCTTTGCTGGATGCGTTGAATAAATACAAATTCGATGCTGCATTTGGAGGTGCCCGTCGTGATGAGGAAAAATCACGTGCAAAAGAACGTATATTCTCATTCCGCGACCAATTCCAGCAGTGGGATCCTAAGAACCAGCGTCCAGAATTGTGGGATATCTATAACAGCAGAATCCACAAAGGAGAGAGCATTCGTGTCTTTCCTCTAAGTAATTGGACAGAGTTGGATATCTGGCAATACATCCGTTTGGAGAATATACCTATTGTACCTTTATATTATGCTAAGGAACGTCCCATCGTTGAAATTGATGGAAACCTCATCATGGCAGATGATGATCGTCTTCCAGAGAAATATCGCCCTCTCATCAAGCCGCGCACAGTACGTTTCAGAACCTTGGGATGCTGGCCATTAACAGGTGCTGTAGAAAGCAATGCCACCACTATCGAGGAGATCGTAGAGGAGATGATGACCACAACGAAGAGTGAGCGTACTACCCGTGTGATTGATTTCGACCAGGAAGCAAGTATGGAGCAGAAAAAGAGAGAGGGTTATTTCTAAGAAAAGGAAAGAAGGAATTATGAGTAACATAAAAGAAACATCTCTTTACCCACAGGAAGGAAAAGATGGCGGAAACGGGACAGGTACCAACCTCGACATCAAGGCATTCTTGGATGCTGACGAAAAGAAGGATTTGTTGCGTCTGTTGACTGCAGGATCTGTAGATGATGGAAAATCTACCCTGATAGGTCGATTGCTGTTTGACAGCAAGAAACTTTATGAGGATCAATTGCAGGCACTGGAGAAAGACAGCAAACGCGTGGGAAATGCTGGTGCAGGGCAGATTGACTATGCATTGTTGCTCGACGGACTGAAAGCCGAGCGAGAGGAAGGCATTACAATCGATGTGGCTTATCGCTATTTCAGTACCAACAACCGTAAGTTCATTATTGCTGATACTCCAGGACACGAGCAGTACACACGAAACATGATAACGGGCGGTTCGACTGCTAACTTGGCTATCATTCTGGTAGACTCTCGCATGGGTGTCATCACGCAAACACGCCGCCACACTTATCTGGTAAGCCTGCTTGGCATCAAGCATATCGTTTTGGCAGTCAACAAGATGGATTTGGTGGATTTTTCAGAAGAAATCTTCAATAACATCAAACAGGAATACTTGAATCTGACGGAATCCCTTGGCATAGATGATGTTACCTGTATACCCTTGAGCGCGTTGGAGGGTGACAATGTTGTGGAAAAGAGTGATCATACTCCCTGGTATGACGGTCCTTCCCTTTTGGATTTTCTGGAGACAGTACCCATTCATCTTGACCGCAACATGAAAGATTTCCGTTATCCTGTCCAGTACGTCCTTCGTCCCAATCTCGATTTCAGAGGATTCTGCGGCAAGATAGCCAGTGGTGTCATCCGCAAGGGAGACGAGGTGGTAGCTTTGCCTTCGATGAAGCGGAGCCATGTGAAGAGTATTGTCACCTACGATGGTGATCTCGAGGAAGCTTTCTGCCCCCAATGTGTTACCCTTACCCTCGAGGACGAGATTGATATCTCTCGTGGTGAGATGATCGTCCGTCCTGACAATCTTCCCAATATCGGAAGGAATTTTGAGACGATGCTGGTGTGGATGGATGAGGAACCTATGGATAGGGGCAAGCAATTCTTCCTGAAGCACAATACAAATACCACACGTGCCACCATCAATGAAATCAAATATCGCGTGGACGTGAATACTATGCAGCGATTGGACGGGCGTGACTTCAAATTGAATGAAATAGGTTGTGTGCAAATCACCACCGCCAAGACTCTTTTCTTCGATGCGTATGCCAAGAACAGAGCCACAGGAGCCTTCATCCTGATCGATCCCATCACCAATAACACTTCTGCCGTAGGTATGATTGCTCGTCCGTTGGAGTTTGAAGATATCAATCAGGCAGATGTTCCCACTTTGGATTTGAAGAAACTTGGTATCGATGAGCAACACTACGAGGCAATAGAGAAGGCTGTAAAGGAACTAAGCAGACAAGGATTAGAAATAAAAGTCATACGATAATATGGGTTTAATAGAATTCAGTAAGCTCCCTGTGAACACGCTGGTTGGAGCCGATTGGAACACTTTCAAGACCGTCACGAAAGGGCAACACATCGCACCAGAGAAAAAGACGAAATTCTTCCTGACGAAAGTCATCTGCCGAATCCTGAGTACATGTGTTCCTTTCCAGGAACGGAAATACAAGAAACTGCTGGCCGACAAGCCGATGGAGAACGATCCCTTGTTCATTCTTGGCCATTGGAGAAGCGGAACGACATTTGTCCACAACATCTTTGCCCAGGATAAACACTTTGGATACACCACTACGTATCAAACCGTTTTCCCTCACTACGTAATGGCTTTGCAAGGATTCTTCAAACCCACTATGGGTTGGCTCATGCCAGACAAGCGTCCGACAGACAATATGGAGCTGGCTCCAGACCTTCCTCAGGAGGAAGAGTTCGCTATCAACAACTCCTGCCCATTCAATTACTACAACTTCTGGTTCTTTCCAGAGAAGATGAACGAATACTGCGATCGCTACCTGACATTCAAAGCTATCACTCCCAAGGAAGAACAAGCCTTTAAAGACAACTTCGAGAAACTGGTGAAGATAAGCCTTTGGAACACGAATGGGACTCAATATCTGAGCAAGAATCCTCCTCATACTGGGCGACTGAAGACGATGAGTGAACTCTTTCCAAACGCGAAATACATCTTTTTGATGAGGAATCCATACACCGTCTTCGAGAGCACACGCAGTTTCTATACGAACACTATCAAACCCCTGGAACTTCACAGCATTCCTCTCGAGCAGATGGAGCAGAACATCCTGCGCAACTATATGGAACTCTATCGTGCATACAAGGAGCAGAAGAAGTATGTTCCAGAGGGAAATATCTATGAGGTGAGGTTCGAGGATATAGAACAGGATGCTCTTGGCATTACTGAGAAGATTTATCACGACCTGAATATTCCTGGATGGGAAGAAGCGCGCCCAGCCATCGAAAAGTATATTGGCGGAAAGAAAGGCTATAAGAAAAATAAATACAATTACGATCCTCGCACCGTCGAATTGGTGAACCAGCATTGGGGCGAAGTGTTGGACGAGTGGGGTTATGAAAGACTTTGAAGAAAGGCGACGTGTTGCGATGATGATTTCAACACGTTGACTTCCCGATTTCAACGTGTTGACTTTGCGGTTTCAACACGTTGATTCTTTTTCTTCGACGTGTTGAATTCCTCGAATGAATGCTTTTGAGGAATGTGATTGATTTAAATGACTCTGTGTCAGGGAAAACGTTTCCATGAGTGCGAGCAAAGGTTGAAGAGAGGGGATTTTCTCAGGATAAAATAATTGCTGAGATTTTGAAAATTCTCGCCTCTCATTTAGGTAAATTGAAAATTTCTTTATAAATTTACACCGTCTTAGCCGATGCTCTTCGCGGGCAATGTGGCAGTTTGACACATAAGAAAAGTTCGATATTTCAAATCAACACTAATTATACTAATTTATTTATCATTTTCATTAAAGTCATGCAGAAGAGATTGCATTTGCTTTTTTCGTTGATGATGCTCGTTGCATCATCAGCAATGGCGCAGGTAACCACTTCAAGCCTTGCTGGTAAGGTGGAGGCTGATGGTGAGGATGTGGTTGGTGCATACGTGGAGGCTAAGCACATGCCTTCAGGTACCAGCTACAGAGCTGTTACTAATGCGAAGGGTATGTATACCATCAATGGTATGCGCGTAGGTGGTCCATACGAAGTCACGATCAAGTACATTGGCTTCGAGACCAAAACTGTAAAGAACATCTCCTTGGAGCTGGGTGAGACCTACAACCTGAAGACTACTTTGAATGAGGACACCCAGGTGATGGATGAGGTGCTCGTTCAGGCAAAAGGTAGTAAGTTCTCGTATGAGAAGACAGGAGCCAGCACGAACATCTCTAACCAGCAGATGCTGGAGATGCCTACTGTCAGTCGCAGTATCACGGAGTTTACCCGCTTGTCTCCCTATGGCGGAAACGGGTTGACATTCCAAGGAAACGATGGTCGCACTTCCAATTTCACGGTGGATGGTGCCAACTTCAACAACAACTTTGGTTTGAGCAGCGCTCTTCCTGGCGGTGGCAATCCTATCAGTATCGATGCTATTGAGGAAATGCAGATTGTCATCAGCCCTTATGATGTTCGCCAGACAGGCTTCATAGGTGGTGCCCTGAATGCCATCACCAAGTCTGGTACCAATACTTTCAAGGGAAGCGCCTATGTTTACCATAGGAATGAAAACATGCGTGGCGATGCAGTATCCAAGGTTGCCATCGAGAGTGCACGTGAGAAGGATCGTAGCACAACGTATGGATTTACCCTGGGAGGTCCAATCGTAAAGAACAAGTTGTTCTTTTTCGTAAACGGCGAGTTGGTGAAGACTCCTACAGTCGCAACCCGTTGGAGGGCATCAGAAAACGGCGTTGGCAACGAGGCGTTATTTTTGTCCTATGCAACTGTCAACGATATGCAGCGTGTATCCGATTTCGTGAAGGAAAAATACGGATACAACACAGGCTCATATACAAACTTTCCTGCTGATATAGACAACAAGAAGATGCTTGCCCGTATTGACTGGAACATCAATGAAAAGAATCATTTGGCCGTTCGATACAACTACACAGACAACAACACTTGGAACACGCCGAATGCCAGCAGTATGGATGGTGGAACTCGTTCTGCCTTCTCGCGTATCGGATTGTATTCTATGTCTTATGCAAACTCAATGTATTCTTTGAACAACAGAGTGCATAGTGCTACGTTGGATTTGAACAGCCGCATCAACAATCAATTGTCAAATCAGTTCCTTGCCACCTTCTCGAAACTGGATGATGTTCGTGGTAGTGATTCCAGCGAGTTTCCTTTCATCGACATTCACGACGGAACAAATACTACGACCCAATACATGGCTCTCGGATATGAACTCTTTACTTGGAACAATGCTGTACACAATACCATTGCTACCATTAAGGACGATATCACATATTCGCTGAACAGGCATAAGATTATGGCAGGTCTGAATTACGAATACCAGATGGCAGACAACCAGTATATGCGTAACGGTACTGGATACTATCGCTATAAGAGCGTGGATGACTTCCTTAATGGAAATACTCCAGAAGTGGTTTGTCTGACTTATGGATATGATGGGGAGACCAGTCCTGCTGCCCGTGTCACTTTCAACAAAGCTGGTATCTATGCGCAGGATGAATGGCAAGCTACGGATAAGTTCAAGTTGACCTATGGCCTGCGTGTGGATGGATTGTTCTTCAGCAACAAGGACCTTATGACCAACCAAGCTATCTATGACCTCGACTACAATGGTCGCCATATCGATACAGGCAAGTGGCCGAGTGGCAACATAAGTGTATCACCTCGAGTTGGTTTCCAATGGGATGTGTTTGGCAACAAGAGCTTGAAGTTGCGTGGAGGTACGGGTCTCTTCTCAGGCCGTATTCCATTGGTCTTCTTCACCAATATGCCTACCAATTCAGGTATGATTCAATACCAGGCACAAATTGGTCCTTCCACAAGTTACAACCGTCTGCCAGATGCAGTCAAGTCTAATTATGCCAGCGTTGGTGACGTTTTGGCAGAATTCAGAGGAGGATTGGCTACTGATGGGAATGGTAAGGCTACAGTTGCAGCTCTGCAGAACAAATTGGCAGCGATGGGTTATCCTATGACAGTTTCTCCTCAGGATGGAACAGTACCATCTTCTATCAGCGCTGTAGATCCTGACTTCAAGATGCCACAAGACTGGAAGACTTCTTTGGCTTTGGATTACTCGTTACCTGTATCATTCCCTCTGACTATCAGTGCAGAAGCAATTCTCAACAAGACCGTCAACACTTCAACGATTTCAGATTGGAGTATGATGGATGCAGAGGGTTTCGCGCGTTGGAATGGAGCAGATGCACGTCCTATATATCCTTCAGACTTCCGCACCAGTACAAAAGCATTCGTTCTTGAGAACACTCATAAAGGTTATGGTTGGACAGCAAGCCTGAGTATGAATGCTCGTCCTTGGGATTTCCTGAGCATCATGGCAGCTTACACTTGGAGTGCCAAGAAGGAGTTGACTTCAATGCCTGGTTCTGCAGCTGAGTCTGCATTTACTTATGTTCCTACAGTTAATGGCCCCAACAATATCAAATTGCACAATGCCATCAATCTGACTCCACATCGTTTCATCGCATCTGTAACGGGGCATGATCGTAGCAACAACCATTATAGTTTGATATACGAGACCTGGAATGGAGGTTACAATTACTCCTACATGCTGGCTAACGACATGAACGGTGACGGTTATAATTACGACGCACTCTATATTCCTACTGATAGTGAGGTTGAAAATGGTCAGTTCCGTTTCGCAACAGCTGATGACAAGACTCGCTTTATGGATTATGTACATGGTGACAGTTACCTGAAGAAGCATCAAGGCGAATATGCTGAAGCATACAGCGTATACAATCCTTGGGTACATCGTATAGACATCAGCTACAAGCATGATTTCAAACTTAAGGTACGTAACTCCATGAATACACTCCAGTTAGGTTTTGATATGAAGAACTTGATGAATCTCTTCAATTCAAGTTGGGGTGTAAGCAAGTATATGAACTCAAAACTCAATTCAGGAAGAATCCTGAAGTACGAAGGTACAGATGCACAGGGTTACCCCGTATTCTCAACTCCTAGTGTTGTTAATAAGAACACAAAGACTTGGGCTGACAATATCGCCATTGGCCAGTGCTGGTACATGTCTATTGGTGTAAAGTACATGTTTAATTAATATTAAAGAAGATCGAATATGAAACTGAAATATTTTTTAGGTCTATTTCTCTCTGCTATCCTGTTTGTGGGTTGCTCTGATGAAAATGATTTAGTCGGTCCCTTGGGAAACATTTCTTTGGATAAGACCTATGTTTCCATTCAACCTGGTGGTGGTTCTGTTGATATTACAGTTACTTCTTCTACAGATTGGAAGTTTGACGAGGATGTGGCTATTCCTAGTTGGCTGACTGTGACACCAACTTCTGGTGAAGCAGGCACAAGCACAAAAGTAACTATCAGCGCAGAGAAGTGTGAGTATGGCCGTGAGGCAGAGTTGCAGATCACAGCTGGCGAAAAGACTCAATTCCTGATGGTGAGACAAGGGTCTATGGAAGCCAGCGATGCAACCTGTGCAGAAGTCATAGCTGGAGCAGATGGCAAGACATATCGTGTTAAAGGTGTGGTGACATCCATCGCCAATACTACGTATGGTAACTGGTACCTGCAGGACGAAACAGGAGTGGTCTATATTTATGGAACACTCGATGCAGACGGCGCAACCAAGAATTTCGCAAGTCTTGGTATCGAGATTGGTGATTATGTCAAGGTTGAAGGTCCAAAGACAACATATAATGGTACTGTAGAACTTGTTGATGTCACTGTCCTTGAAGTCATTAAATCGTTGATCAAAGTTGCCACAATGGATGCGACTATGACAAAAGATGGAGGAGAATTCCAGGTGAAGGTCGCATACAAAGGTAATGGATGTATGGTTACCATACCTGAGGAGTATCAGGATTGGATTACCTACTCAAATATGGAATACATTAAAGGCATTCCAACAAAGTTAGAGACAAATCCTGCTGATACTGCTTTGGTAACATTCAAGTGTGCTGCCAATGAAGGTGAAGCAAGAAATGCAACCATTGAGTTCCGCTCAGCTAATGCTGATGGTGAATCTTCTGCGACATATAAAATAAGTCAGGAGACAGGTCTTGAAGTGTTCTCCTTACCATTCGAAGAGACTTTCATGACCAATGGTATTGGAGCATTCACCATGCAGGAAATAACACCACGAGAGGATGGAACCTCTATTTGGTATAATGATGCCAAGTATGGTATGGTAGCTAAGGCTGGTTCTGCTATCGACACCAAGGCTATGCTTATCTCACCCAAGATTAACCTCCAAAACAGTACAAGTCCGGTATTAACCTTTGAGCATACTGGCAGATACGTTGGTGATATGTATCATGAACTGACTTTCTGGGTTTCTACTGATGGATGTGAGACGTGGACTCAGTTGCTGATACCTAATTATCCCACATTCAAGGATTGGAATTATGTGAATTCTGGTGATATTAGCTTGAAGGCTTTTGCAGGTCAGATAGTAAATATAGCATTCCAGTATGTCTCTACAACTTCGGCATATGCTACTTGGGAAGTCAAGAATATTAAATTAGAGGATAGAGTACCAGAACTGAATTGTATTGCTCAGATCAATAATGCTACAGCATCAGAGGAAGCTAGTTGGACTGCCACTTTGACGGATGCAGTAGTAACTTATGTGAATGGAGGCAATGCCTTTATTCAGGATGCAACTGGGGGTATTCAACTCTATCAGAATGGGCATGCATTACATGCAGGTCAGCTGATTAATGGAAAGGTAAAAGGTACTTCCAAGTTATATAATATGTATGCAGAAGCTACTTCATTGGATCTAAGTGAAGCAACTGTGACAGAGAGTGATGTTGAACCCATTGGGATAGGATTGGATGTTCTTCTTAACGATTACCTGCGTTATCAGAATTGCATGGTTCAACTGGAAAATGTCACTTTTGATACAGGGTTAACGACCAGCAACCGTAATGGCATGATCAGTCAGAATGGTTATTCTATAGCCGTATATGCTCAAGTTAAGAATAGCATTGAGATGTCGGGGGCTGGCAAATTGATTTGTTTCCCCACACGCTATAAGACAAATCTTCAACTTGGTGTTTGGGATAACGAACATTTCAAAGCAGATTAACCAAATAAAGACTAGAACACGAAGAGAGGAGTAGCAATGCTCCTCTTTTTGTATACGTTAATTTGTGGATTCGGCGAATAATCCTTATCTTTGCACCCAAATTATGCGAAACAAGTAATAGATTAATATGAAAGCATTTGTTTTTCCTGGTCAGGGAGCACAATTTACAGGTATGGGAAAAGACCTGTATGAGAATAATCAAACTGCAAAAGAATTGTTTGAGAAAGCCAATGATATTTTAGGATTCAGTATAACTTCAATTATGTTTGAAGGAGATGCTGATGAACTCAAACAGACTCGTGTCACTCAGCCCGCTGTTTTCTTGCATAGCGTGATTAGGGCTATCTGTTTAGGTGATGAGTTCCAACCTGACATGGTGGGCGGTCACTCATTGGGTGAATTCAGTGCCTTGGTTGCTGCTGGCGCATTAGATTTTGAGGATGGCTTGAAACTTGTTTATGCTCGTGCGCAAGCCATGCAGAAAGCATGTGAGGCAGCTCCTGGTACGATGGCAGCTATCATCGGTTTGCCCGATGAGACTGTAGAAGAAGTTTGCAATGAGATAACATCTCAAGGTAATGGTGTTGTAGTTCCCGCCAATTACAATTGTCCTGGTCAACTTGTAATCAGTGGTAATGTTGATGCTGTGAATGCTGCTTGCGAAAAACTTAAGGAAGCTGGAGCAAAACGTGCACTTGTTCTTCCAGTTGGAGGTGCATTTCACTCTCCCTTAATGAAACCTGCGAAAGATGAGCTGCAGACAGCTATTGAGGCAACAGAGTTCCATACTCCTAGATGCCCAATCTATCAGAATGTTGATGGTAAGGCTCATACTGATGCGGCTGATATCAAACAAAACTTGATAGCTCAGCTTACTTCCAGTGTTCGATGGACACAAGAAGTCAATAATATGCTGGAAGCAGGCGCTGTAGATTTCACAGAATGTGGTCCAGGCAAGGCTCTGCAAGGTATGATTGCTAAAATTGCCAAAGGAATAGAAGGCGTAAGCATAACAGGCATTTCATGATTATATATCAAGTATTTCCTCGCCTTTTTGGCAATGATAATCCTTCTCCCGTAAAGAATGGATCAAAAGCCACAAATGGCTGTGGAACGATGTCTGATTTTACAACCAAGGCTCTGGAAGAAATCCGGGGCCTTGGTGCTACATATATATGGTACACGGGTATCATTATGCATGCTACCCAAACAGATTACTCTCAATACGGTATCAAGTCAGATAATCCTGCTGTGGTGAAGGGCAAAGCAGGTAGTCCATATGCAATTCGTGACTATTACGATGTAGATCCTGACTTGGCAACTAAGGTCGAGAATCGTATGCAGGAATTTTCGAATTTGATTCGTCGAACTCATCGTGCAGGTTTGGGGGTAATTATAGATTTTGTGCCCAATCACGTAGCTCGTCAATATCATTCTAATGCTTGTCCTGATGGAGTTGAAGATTTGGGTGCTGGAGACAATCGTGAATGGGCATTCTCCAGCCAGAACAATTTCTATTATCTTCCAGGTCAAGAATTAACGATTACTTCTCCCGATGAAAGTGCTGTTTACCAGGAATTCCCAGCAAAAGCAACAGGCAATGATGTTTTTTCAGCTTCACCTTCGCGTGATGATTGGTATGAAACGGTGAAACTTAATTATGGAGTAGACATTTGTTCAGGTCGTGTTCCTCATTTCAATCCGATACCAAGCACATGGAAGAAGATGCTTCATATCCTTCTTTATTGGGTGAAGAAGGGAATCGATGGTTTTCGCTGCGATATGGCAGAAATGGTTCCTGTGGAATTTTGGGAATGGGTTATACCTCAAGTAAAACGAGAGAATCCGAACATTGTTTTTATCGCTGAAGTATATAATCCTGCAGAGTACCGTAATTATATTTATAAAGGTCATTTCGACTACCTTTATGATAAGGTTGGTCTGTATGATACGTTGAAAGCTGTATCTCAACTGCATTGTTCAGCTCAAAGTATTACTTATTGTTGGCAGAGTGTGGATGATATCAGAAGACATATGCTTTATTTCTTGGAGAATCATGATGAGCAACGTATCTCGAGTGATTTCTTTGTTTGTAAAGCAGAAAAAGGTAGGGCCCCTCTGCTTGTCAGTACTTTGATGGGGCAGAATCCCATGATGATTTATTTTGGCCAAGAATTGGGCGAACCAGGAATGGACGAGGAAGGATTCAGTGGACGAGATGGTAGGACTTCCATATTTGATTATTGGACCATAGATTCCATTCGTCGATGGAGGAATAAAGGTAAATTCAATAATGAGTTACTTACAGAGAAAGAGATAGAACTTCGCCTATTTTATCAAAAAATTCTTTATATCAAGGAAAAGAATGCCATTTTCTGCAAGGGTGATTTCTACGATTTAATGTATGTCAATCCTGATATTCATCAGCAATATATTTTTTTACGGCATTTCAATGGAAAACTTGCTTTAGTTGTGGCCAATTTTGCTGATAATGATGCTTCTGTTCAGATAAATATTCCTGAAGATGTAATGCGATTGTATGGGATAGAATCTAGTGATAATTTATCAGCTATAGATTTGCTTTCCGACAAGGAATATTATATACCCTTTGATCCTCAATCTCCAATAGAGATTACAGCTCCAGCTCTCGGAGGCTTGATTCTCTCATTTTGACAATTTCATTTTATTTAGTAACCTATTTGGCTTTAATGGACAAGATGTGAGGTGATTCCTTTGTTAAAAAGTATCTTTTTACGGATATTTTTCTTAATTTGAGGAAATTATTCCAATTTTATGTGCTATTTTTGCAAATGATATAAAAATTTGCAGAGAGATGTATGATAAGAACAACCATTTAGTTATAATGGCGGGTGGCATGGGAAGCCGATTGTGGCCCTTGAGTACAGAAGAACAACCCAAGCAATTTGTTGATGTTTTAGGTTGTGGCCGCACCCTCCTTCAGATTACATTCGATCGATTTCGTGATATTATTCCCATTGAGAATATATGGGTTGTTACACTTGTCAACTACGAAAAGTTTGTCCGTTTGCAACTCCCTGAGATTCATGCATCAAATATCTTGTTGGAACCATGTCGTAGGAATACAGCTCCTTGTATAGCATATGCAAGCTGGCGAATCAAAGTCCAGAATCCACGTGCAAATATCATTGTTACTCCCTGTGATCATCTTGTCTTGAATATCAAGGAATTTCAGCGAGTCATGCTCTCTACCTTGAAATTTGCTGATGAAACAGATGCTATCATAACTTTAGGCATGAAAGCAAAACATCCTGAGACGGAATATGGATATATTCAGGCGGATTTGACTTGCTCTACTGCACGCAATAAAGAGATTTTCCGTGTGGATGAATTCCACGAGAAACCTGACTTGAAAACAGCGCAAAAGTATTTGACCAAAAACAATTTCTTTTGGAATTCAGGTATATTCATTTGGAACGTAAGTACCATCGTCAATGCATTTCGTGTATATCAACCAACCATTTCTCAAATGTTCGAGGATATGATGTTGCTCTATGGCACCGAAAAGGAACAGGACCGCATCAACGAGATATATCCTTTGTGCGAAAACGTTTCAATAGATTATGCCATCATGGAGAAAGCTGAAGAGGTCTTTGTCTTCCCCGCTGATTTCAACTGGACAGATTTAGGGAAATGGAATTCATTGCATTCTTGTACGGGGAATGATACATACAACAATTCTATTATTGGACAGAATGTACATACCTTTGAGACTAATAATTGCATTATTCATACGATACAGGAAAAGCAGGTCGTTGTCCAAGGCCTTGATGGATATATCATTGCAGAAAAAGATGATACTCTTCTCATCTGTCAAATACAAGAAGAACAACGTATAAAGCAAATGCTGGAACAGCAGTAAAGCCGATCATTTCTTTCTTAACTAAAAATCATTATATATTCTCCAATTTTGATGTTTTCTCGCCATGAAGAAGTTACTCTCATTACCTCCTAATTTGGTTTCCTATTTCCACCAGATACAGAATGTTTCTAAGGATGAATATTTCTGTACCAACGATCCTGTTGGAGCCAAGTTAGGTTCTGGCGGTGGTACAACGTGGCTTCTGCGCGAATGTCATCGCAATTGGGCCCCTGAGATTGATTTCAATGAATGGTTATCCCAGGAGAAACGTATTCTTATTCATGCTGGGGGGCAAAGTCGCCGTTTGCCCAGCTATGCGTCAAGCGGTAAGATTCTGACTCCCATTCCTGTATTCCGTTGGGCAAGAGGGCAACGTTTGGGACAGAATCTTTTAGACTTGCAACTCCCGCTATATCATCGCATCATGGATATTGCTCCCCAGAGTATTCATACGATGATTGTTAGTGGTGATGTGTTTATCCGTGCGGAAAGATTACAAAAGATCCCAGAGGCAGATATCGTATGTTATGGACTTTGGGTAGATCCGTCTTTGGCGAAGAATCATGGCGTTTTCCTTTCCTCTCGTCAACAACCAGGGCAACTCGATTTCATGCTCCAAAAACCATCTGTTGAGCATTTGGCTCAATTGATGCAAACTCATCTTTTCCTGATGGATGTCGGAATTTGGCTTCTTAGCGATCGTGCTGTTGAGCGATTGGTCCATAAAACGTTATCGTCCAATGGTGAGGTATCATGCTATGATCTTTATTCTGAATTTGGATGTGCACTGGGACTTCATCCTTCAGCTCCAGATTCAATGCTAAGTGACCTCTCGGTTGCCATTCTTCCATTAGAGGGTGGCGAGTTTTATCATTATGGCACTAGTCGTGAGATGATTAGTTCCACCATGAAGGTTCAGAATCTGGTTTATGACCAGCGTGCCATCATGCAGTTGAACATTAAACCTCATCCCAGCATATTCATCCAGAATTCCCATTCTGAAATCTCACTCTTAAATACAAATGAAAACACATGGATTGAGAATTCATGGATTAATAAATCATGGTCCATATCTCACGACAATATCATCACAGGAGTGCCACAGAACGATTGGGCAGTTACCTTGGCACCAGGCATTTGTGTAGATGTCGTACCCATTGGAGAGGAACAATATGTACTACGACCTTATGGCATTAGTGATTCTTTCCGTGGCTCGCTTACGGATCCTCAGGTGGGATATCTCTGTCGTCCAGCCATAGAATGGTTCCATGCTCGCGACATCAATCCTAATCAGATATATGGTTACGAAGATATTCAGTCAGCTCAAATCTTTCCAGTTTTGTCTTCTGTTGAATCACTGGGTCATATTTTACGATTTATGGTGATGGATCCAACCGATGAACAGGGCCGCCAGCTTTGGACGGAATCACGTAAGATGTCTGCTGATGAGATTTGTTCGTATGCTAATCTGAATCGTCTTCAATCTCAACGACTCCAATTCCGTCGCGAATCATGGGAAGCTATAGCCAGCAATCATCGTCGTAGTGTGTTTTATCAACTTAATCTCGATGATGCTGCTAGTGAATTTGCCAGTTTGCAAATACCAGAGCCCGACATGTTACCTGATAGCGAACCCTTGATGAAGCGCATCAGCGACCAGATGTTCCATAGTCAACTCCGACGTCTTCACGGCAAGAATGGTGATCAGCAAGAGCACGAGGCTTTTGGATTGCTCAGAGAGGGACTTACAGCTTCTGCTCTTCAGGAAAAGCAAGAACCGAGGTTAGATGTATATGACGACCAGATAGTATGGGGTAGAAGCCCAGTACGTATTGATATTGCAGGCGGTTGGACAGATACTCCTCCTTATTGTCTGACGAATGGTGGAAATGTGGTGAATTTGGCTATAGAACTTAATGGACAGCCACCTATTCAAACTTATGTGAAACCCTGTAAGGAATTTTGCATCATCCTTCGTTCCATTGATCTGGGAGCGATGGAAAAAGTAACGACATACGAAGATCTTCATGATTTCTGTCGTGTCGGTTCACCTTTTTCCATTCCCAAGGCTGCACTCTGTTTGGCTGGTTTCAGTCCTCAGTTTGGCTCACAAGCTCAGGCTACATTAGTGGATCAGTTACGAGCATTCGGATGTGGTATTGAGGTTACGTTACTGAGTGCTATTCCTGCAGGTAGCGGCTTGGGGACCAGTAGCATACTTGCTGCCACTGTATTGGGTTCCATCAGCGACTTTTGTGGTCTCAAATGGGATCAAGCAGAGATATGCAACAGAACCCTCATTCTGGAACAATTGCTTACAACAGGTGGTGGATGGCAGGATCAGTATGGCGGAGTATTGCATGGAGTAAAGCTCTTACAGACCAGCATTGGATTTGATCAGACACCGGAAGTCCGTTGGTTGCCCGACACGCTTTACAATGATACTGAATACCAGCCCTGTCACCTCCTTTATTATACGGGAATTACACGAACTGCTAAGCAGATATTAGCTGATATAGTACGAGGCATGTTCCTTTTCGATACTCATCGTCTGGAACTTCTTGCAGAAATGAAGCAACATGCCTTAGAACTCTATGAAGCTATTCTGCACAATGATTTCCAGCAGATGGGAGCGCTTGTTCGCAAGACATGGCTACAGAATCAGTTGCTCGATAATGGAACCAATCCTCCTGAAGTTGAAGCTATCACGCGTCAGATAGATGATCTTTGCCTTGGGTATAAGCTTCCAGGAGCTGGTGGTGGAGGCTATCTTTATATGATTGCCAAAGATCCTAATGCAGCAGCACGCATTCGACATATTCTCACGGAGAATCGTCCAAACTCTTGTGCTCGATTTGTTGAAATGACGCTTAGTAAGACGGGATTGCAAGTAAGTAGGTCATAAACCTTATTCGTTCTCTTGAGGGAATCTTCCCCACACCTGACGGAACGCATACATATAGTATTCTTCTGGACTGACGCCTGGGAATTCTTTACCAAAGAGATATTCTGTTACTTCTGAATTTAGATGGACAGATTCCTTCAAATATTTCAGATAATTCTTCTTGTCCCCTCCCTTATAGTAACAGAAAGCGATGTACGGGTAAATCTGAGGGTACTCAGACTCGCCGAAGAGTTTCTCCATGCCCTGTAGGATATCCAAAGCATCATGATACATTTGCACTTCACTATAGGAGATGGCAATAGACAACAAAGTGTTTGCTTTATGACTGCTATGGTCAACAGCAAGCTTGAATCGTTCCACAGCTTGCGCGTGTTTGCCATTCTCCAGAAAGAGTTTACCCAATATTAGATCATACTCAAATGTAACGTCGTCAGTCATTAAATCCCTTGCGTTATCCAAAGCCTCTTGAGCTGTTCCCAAGTGATGTAATTTCCCTTCCACGTAGGCTTGTTCCAGATAGATGTGGATTTGTTCTGGAGCCATCTCGTCTCCCGTTTTATTGGCAATGCGAAGTTCGACTGCCGCTTCCTCATACCTTTCCATGTTGGAAAGGCATACAGCATTCAGATAATGTATTGTGGGATCTTTTGGGTTTTCCTCAAGGTACTTCTGATAGAGTGCATGTGCATCCTCGTATAAGTTAAGATGAAAAAGGCAATTTGCTTTCAGAATAGTTGCCCGTTGATTACCTTCGTCTATAGCTAATACATATTCGCAGTTGTCTATTGCCTCTCTATAGTTTTCCAGCGATGCATTCGATTCTGCCAAAAGATTCCACAGATTGATGTCAAAAGGTTCCTCGTCCAGAAGTTTATTCAACAGGTTGATAGCCTTTGGGTAATCTCCCAATCCGATAAGAATCTCAGGGTAGAGTCGAAGGCCTGGTTTATAATGAGGAAAATCCTGATTCATCTTATTGCACCATGCCTGAGCTATCTTCCAGAGGTCATAATCCATAAAGATTTCAGTCGCATCGCATAGGAAAAGAGCTTTGTCCTCATCTGTTTTTTCATAGACACCTTTGAGATATAGGGATGCATCGTGTGCTTTCTGGTCGCGTATCATCAGTTCTGCTTTCAGGAAATGCACCTCTCTATCATTCTGATCTAAGATGGAGTCGCATATCTCGTGTGCACGCTCCATATTTCCGTAGAACATCTGCTGGCGTGACAAGAAGATTTGGGGATCCACACTCTCAGGGTGAAGATCAAGAGCCAGTTGAATCGCTTCGTCGGCTTTATCTTCTTGCCCTTTTGTCATATAATACTCAGCAATATCCGTCAGCTCATCCGCATCCAGATAAACAGACGAATTATTAGCCAAGGCATTCTCGTACTTCTCTAGAGCACGCTTGAAGTCTGGTTCCTCGAAGTAATTGAGGTCTTCCTCTCGCATTAAATCCTTTTATGGTAAGATATAATGAGTTTTCCCTTGAAAAGTTTATTTCTTCACCCACGCTTCTTTCAGTCCAACGGTCCTGTTGAAGACAGGGTGAGCGGGAGTGCTGTCAGGGTCCACATTGTAGTATCCGATTCGTTGGAACTGCAGGTAGCTCAGAGCGGGTAGAGTAGCAGCATATTCCTCTACATATGCGTTCTTGTTGATGCGCAACGAGTCAGGATTGAGGAAGGGACGCATGGCATCAATTCCACGAACGCCATTCTCCTTTTCGTATTGCTTGATGGCATCACGAGGATTCTCGCAGGTCCAGAGGTTGGCATAGTCGCGCACCTCGCAAGGGATGCTGTGTCCTGCACTTACCCAATGCAGCGTCTTTCCCTTGATCTTGCGGTTGGAACCTGGCATACCACTTTTGCTTTCCAGGTCACATTCTGCATGGATGCAGACGATGTTGCCCTCAGCATCTTTCTCGATGCACTTGGCTGGATCCTCATCACACTTGATGATATATCCATTCTTCAGCCTGACTTCCTTGCCAGGACCCAGACGCATGAATTTCTTGTCTGGTTCCTCCATGAAGTCGCTCCGTTCGATATAGAGGTCACGAGAGAATCTGATCACATGAGTTCCGCTGTTCTCGTCTTCAGGATTGTTGACGGCCTCCATTTCTTCCACTTTCCCCTCAGGGTAATTATCCAGGATCAGCTTGACAGGATCCACTACAGCATTCACGCGGATGGCGCGAGTGTTCAGGTCTTCGCGGCATGCAGCTTCCATCAGTTTTATGTCATTCAGAGCATCAAACGTGGTGTAGCCAATCTTGTCAATGAAATTCAGAATTGCCTGAGGACTATAGCCACGTCGACGTATGCCGCAGATAGTAGGCATACGAGGGTCGTCCCAGCCATTCACAACTCCTTCTTTGGTCAGGATCAAAAGGTTACGCTTTGACATCAACGTGTAGTTCAGGTTCAGTTTGTTGAACTCGAACTGGCGGGGACGATTGTCTTCCATGTCACCCTCATCGCCATGCCATTCCTTGATCCAAGTGACGAACAGGTCATACAACTCGTGGTGAGGAACGAATTCCAGCGTACAGATGCTGTGGGTCACTCCTTCCAGATAGTCGCTCTGCCCATGAGTGAAATCATACATTGGATAGGCATTCCATTTGCTGCCCGTTCGCCAATGAGGCATATTCAGCACACGATACATGATGGGGTCGCGGAAATGCATATTGGGACTCGTCATGTCAATCTTTGCTCTCAGCACCATCTTGCCTGGTTCCATCTTGCCGGAATTCATCTCGCGGAATAGGCGAAGGCTCTCCTCTGCAGGACGGTCGCGATAGATGCTGTTCGTGCCTGGCTCCGTTGGCGTTCCCTTCTGGGCAGCTATCTCCTCGCTGGTTTGCTCGTCCACGTATGCTTTTCCCTGCAGGATGCACCACTCTGCAAAATCCCACAAATCCTGGAAGTAGTCGCTCGCATAGCAGACCTTCCCCCATTCGAATCCAAGCCACTTGATGTCGCGTTCGATGGCTTCCACGTATTCAGTGTCCTCCTTCTGCGGATTTGTGTCATCCATACGCAGATTACATACGCCTCCAAACTTCTTGGCGATACCAAAGTCCATAGCAATAGCCTTTGCATGGCCAATATGCAGATACCCATTAGGTTCTGGTGGGAATCGTGTCTGCAATCGTCTGCCATTCTTGCCTTCTTCCAAATCCTTTACGACTCTTTGTTCTATGAAGTTCAGACTTTTCTTCTCAGTGTTCTCAGTCTTTACGATTTCTTCCATATTCGGTAATGTTTACTTTTATTCTTCGGCCTCCCATTTCTCCATCAGCAGGCAGACGATGGAAAGCCTTTTGAAAATAATGTGCAAATTTACGGAAAGTCGAGCGCAAAACAAAGAAACTTGTTCCCTTTTTTTGTTGAGGCGCAGTAAGTTCGCGATTATGAATGCAAATTTATGGAAAAACGAGAACAATACTAACAGAAAAACTGTTTTCTCCACATTTCTGAGTGAAAGTATTTTTGTTGAAATCTGATTTTCATGTCCTCTTTCTTTTTAATATAAGGTACGCGAGAGTTGTTTTTTCACATATTTTTTCATTTTGTGTTGTAAAACATACTCATTCGTTTGTCAATAAAGATGAGAACCTTTAATTTTGTCATCAGAAAACCGTTGAACCAATCTTTTTTACCTTAAAATAAAAACTAATATCTATTGGATCAGGTGTCTCGAAAGGGCACCTGATTCTTTATGTCACGCTTTACCTGAATCGGCCTCATCATTATCTTCATCGTAATCATTTGCGGCACATTCATTCCTCAACGAGTGGGTAGTAAAAAGACAACACGTTGAATCGGCCAATTCAACGTGTTGAAATCGTCAACTCAACACGTTGTGTTTCTCGTTTCAACGTGTTGCAGGAAAAGAGTCATTTCATCCTCATTTTTACAGGTAGGTTTACCCCATCGTTATCGTCGATTTCGAGACAGATGAAGGCACTTTTTCCCTGAGCGTTTAGGAAGGATGGGAAATGCTGAACGGGCGAGAGTCTTCCCTTAGCCCTTAGTTTGCTGCCTCAAACTCGCGAAGGAAGCGTACATCGTTTTCTGAGAACATGCGCAGATCCTTCACTTGATACTTCAGGTTGGTGATGCGCTCGATACCCATACCAAAGGCATACCCTTTGTAGATGGTGCTGTCGATGCCGTTGGCTTCCAATACGGCAGGATCCACCATTCCACATCCCAATATCTCTACCCATCCTGTATGTTTACAGAAGGAACAACCTTCGCCGCCGCAGATGTTGCAGGAGATGTCCATCTCTGCACTGGGCTCTGTAAAGGGGAAGAAACTTGGACGAAGACGGATTTTCGTGTCGGCTCCAAACATTTCTTGGGCAAAGAGCAGCAGGACTTGCTTCAAATCAGTAAAACTTACATCTTTGTCGATATAGAGTCCCTCAACCTGATGGAAGAAACAATGTGCACGAGCGGATATGGCCTCGTTGCGGTAAACCCGACCTGGGCAGATGACTCGGATGGGAGGTTGGGTGGACTCCATTACTCGAGCCTGAACGCTACTGGTATGGCTACGTAGGATGATATCCGGATGTGACTCTACGAAGAAGGTGTCCTGCATGTCGCGAGCTGGATGGTCATCTGCAAAATTCAGGCTACTGTAAACGTGCCAATCATCTTCAACTTCAGGACCTTCAGCCAAGGTAAAGCCTAGGCGGCCAAAAATGTCGATAATCTCATTCTTTACGATGGTCAAAGGGTGACGGGTTCCCAAAGGAATGGGGTAGGGCGTGCGGGTAAGGTCAACGGTGGCGCCAGCAGTCTGTTCCGTCTGAGCAGCTTCTTTCAGGGCGTTGATCTTCTCCTGAGCCATAGTTTTCAGTTGGTTGATTTTCATGCCCACCATCTTTTTCTGTTCGGCAGGTACGTTGCGGAAATCATTCATCAATGCGGTGATTTCACCTTTTTTACTCAAATATTTGATGCGCAGGGCTTCTGCTTCCTCTGCTGTCTTTGCATGGAGATCCGCAATCTCACTTATCAATTCCTGAATTTTTTCTATAATCATTTCGATATGTTTTTTGCTCTTGTTTGAAATTTCACTGCAAAGGTAGCAATTTCTTATGAAAAAATGAGCGTATATGGAATTAAAAGCGTACTTTTGCATGATTTTTGTAAATCATAGTTGGTATGTTCAGCAAGATTTGGGAAATCTGTTCCCTGTCATTAGCGTTTTGCTTGTTTCTCTCTTGCCAAAGTCGTTCCAATTCTCGAGAGATTGTGGAATCGGCTGACAGCCTTCTCTATGCTGAAGAGGACACGTTTGACATACCTGAGAAGGAAGAAGATGCCCTAGAGGAAGTAGGCTCGCTCGAACATCTTGATGTCAACTTTGATGATTTCATGTTTTCATTCATTCGTAGCCGTCAGCTCCAGCGTGAACGAGTGTCCAGAGACCTTTTTGTATATGATGAAGAAGGAAATGAGGTGGCTTTGAGTCGCACAGACCTCCGTGATGCTTTCTCGTTCCTCAATGGGGAATATTATACTGTGCTGTATGGTAATGTGAATCAGATCGAGGAGGAGAAAAACAACCAATCCGACGTGATAGATGTGGAGCGCATCGATTTGGACCTGTTTCATGTTACCACATATACTTTCCTGCAGGAGAAAGGAAAGTGGATGCTGGCTGACCTTAACGATAATTCGTTTGCAGAGGATGAGCTTTCTGATTTCCTTACCTTCTATGCCCATTTTTCTGTGGATTCAGTCTTTCAAGCTGAGAGCATTGCTCAACCTCTGACAATCAGGATGATGGATCCTGACGACGAACTTGGTGTTATAGACGGCACCATTGATGCTCTTCAATGGTCCATCTTTTGTCCTGATGTGCCAGAAGGAGTGATTTCTAATATTCGCTACGGTCAGTCTTATGACAACCCTCGACACATCGTCCTTCAGAAGTGCGGAATCTCCAATGGTATGCAGGAACTTTTCACTTTCGACAAGACTGGCGGGCGATGGAGGCTCACGGCTTACGAGAATTAGCAGGATGTGATAGATGGGAAAACATTATGGAATTCGAACAAAACAAATCTCTCCTTCCTTATAATACATTTGGCATAGATGCCAAGGCTGCATATTTTTCAGAATATTCCAGCGAGGAAGAACTGGCGGAGATACTTGATGAATACCATCGTACCTATGCCCATTTGCCGCTGTTGCATATCGGAGGTGGCAGCAATTTACTTTTCCTGTCTGATTTCTCTGGTCTTGTTCTCCACTCTCGCATTCTTGGCATCCATCGGATGGAACCTGTTGATTCTTCAGAAATTCTGATTCGTGTGGGAGCGGGTGTCGTGTGGGATGATCTGGTTTCAACCTGTATCTCTCATGGATGGTATGGACTCGAGAACCTTTCTCTCATCCCAGGTGAGGTGGGAGCAAGTGCTGTACAGAATATTGGTGCCTATGGGAGTGAGGTAAAGGATTTTATCCAATCTGTGGAATGTCTCTCTCTCTCAACTGGAGAAAAGCGTGTTTTCCAAGCTGACGAATGTTGCTATGCCTATCGCAGCAGCATCTTTAAGCATGGCTTGAAGGGGCAGTTCGCTGTCACTCATGTCACGTATCGTCTCAGCTCACACTTTGTTCCCTGCCTTGATTATGGAGGGCTTCGTGCAGCTCTGGAGTCTCAGGGAATATCTGAAGATGTTCTTACTGCACAACAGTTGCGTGAAGTCATCATTGGCATCCGCAAAGCTAAATTGCCAGATCCGAAAGTTCTGGGAAACGCAGGCAGTTTCTTCATGAATCCCATCGTGTCGAAGGAAGAGTTTCAACGTGTCAAATCTCAATGCCCAACGCTTCCTTCCTATCCTTTCAACGAGTCGCATGTCAAGGTTCCTGCTGCATGGCTTATCGAACAAACGGGTTGGAAGGGCCGTTCTTTGGGCCCAGCCGCAGTTCACGATCGGCAAGCATTGGTTCTTGTCAATCTTGGTGGTGCTACTGGGCAGGATATTCTTCGGCTTTGTGATGAGGTTCGATCCTCTGTTTTCAACAAGTTTGGGATAAATCTTTGCCCAGAGGTGAACTTCATTGGAGGATGAGAATATGAAAGAGGGAAGCCCCCTTGCGAGAACTTCCCTCTTGTTGTCTTTTTCATCTTATTTGCCAGAGTCTTTTCCTTTGTTCTGATAATGGGTTCGATAGTACTCGTAAACTTCCTTGGCCGTTTCTGGCGCATTGGTGGTGATGTAGTCAATGCCTAAATTGGACATCTCTATCATTTCACTTCTGTCATTGATAGTCCAGACATTGGTCGTCATTCCCAACCTCTGAGCCTCTGGAATCCATGTGGGGTTGTTGCGGTAGTTCTTGGCTGTGTAGTCAAGTCCCATGATGCCATTGTTATAGAGGGTTTGGGGGTCCTTATCACCATTCAGGTAAGCTACGTGAGCATTGGGGTCCAATCTGACAATCTCGCGGCATAGGTTGAAACTGAAAGCGATGTATTCCACTTTATCCTGGAGTCCCATACGTCGAACTTGGGTCACGCAACTGTCACAACATATCTTTCCACGTGCCTCGTCGCTGTGCGTCTTTATTTCAATGATCAGTTTGCAGGAATCTTCTTTGGCAAGCATCTCCAAAAAGTCTTTTAACTCTGGCATCTTCTCGCCGTTCTTGAGAGTCAGATTCTTGCATGTGTTATAATTTGAGTTTTGGATGTTGACTCCATTGAAGGTTGCATCGTGGTTCACCATCACATGCCCATCCAAGGTAATCCAGACATCTGTCTCAGAACCATAGCATTGGGCATTGAAGGCATTCTGTAGCGAAGATCGGCTGTTCTCAGCAGAGTCAGCCTTGTCCCAGTATCCTCGATGTGCAATGACTTTCATGCCGTGTGGCAAGGTGGTGGTGACGTTGAAGGTACAAGTGCCCAACCGTTGTGTCTGGTCGCCACGAATTAGGATGAGGGCGTACTGGTTCGTGGTCAGTTCCTCAGGGATGGTGATGCTGCCACCTTCTTCCGTTACGTTTTCCAGAGGGATTGTTATGCTGCTCGACGAGTTGATTTGCTGGAGCATAATCATGTCGCCCTCTTGGAACCCTGTTCCTTCAATTGCAAAACTTGTGCCTGGAGCCACTGGGTATCCACTTGAATAGGAAACATTGGCGACCATAGGTTTGGGAGCATTTTCTTCCAGAATGCGGAGTGGCTCCCACAATTTTTTTACCTCTTCTTCTGTGAGAGGCTTGTTATATACTCGGGCAATGACGACGTCGCCTCTCCAGCCTGCCTCTGCACCGTTGGCACTTGCATCACCGCCTACACAGAACCAGTTGCATCCAGCATTGGCAAAGCGGAAGTCACCAGGAGAATCCACAGTGTTGCAGAGTTCTCCATTTACATAAATGTAGGACTTGGCCTCTTCCTTATTATAAACGCCAATCACATGGTAATAGAAACCAGATTGGGGAAATACGTTACTGGTAGTCCATCGCCATGTACTAGAACCAGTAGTAGAGACATTGGGCAGGAAAGTAAACGAATTTTGTGGGCCATTGGACAATCTGTTAATCAGGAAACCTGTGCCACCGGCTTGCATTGCAGAAAATGGCTTGGCCTCCACGTCAGGAAGGTTCCCTTCATAATCAGGCATCACCAAAACCTCCAAACTGTGACCATCGGCCAAGGCATCGCGGAAAGCTTTGTTGTCCTCAAAATTAATCTTGTAATAGTCAGAAGGTTTTGAAGACCAAGGGGTCGTGAAGTTGGCAGCATAGCACTTGAAAATTTCATTGTAATATACATTTTGCGCGTTTCCACATTTTTCTATCTTCATTTTCATGGGAGACAAGTCAATTGCCGTTCCGTCGGAATTGAAACAAACATCCAACAGGTCGGCAATAGGCTTGTCTTCATCATTTTCTCCATTTTCGTGATGAGAATTAGCTTGGTAATAAGCATAAACCTCTTTGGCTGTTTCAGGATTATTTGTGGTGATGTAGTCGATGTCGAGATTTGACATTTCAATCATCTCATCCTTGCTGTCGATGGTCCAAACGTTGGTTGTCATGCCCAGTTCCCTGGCTTTAGGGATCCATGAAGGATTTCTTCGATAGTTGTTGGCCGTGTAGTCAAGTCCCATGATGCCGTAATCGTAAAGGGTTTGTGGGTCTTTGTCGCCATTCAGGTAAGCAACGTGGGCATCAGGATCCAGTCTGACAATTTCTCGGCATAGGTTGAGACTGAAGGCGATGTACTCCACCTTATCCTGAAGTCCCATGCGATGAACCTGAGTAACGCAACTGTCACAGCAAATCTTACCACGCGTCTCATCGCTGTGAGTCTTGATCTCAATGATGAGCTTACAGGAGTCTTCCTTAACGAGCATTTCCAGAAAGTCTTTCAACTCAGGCATCTTCTCGCCATTGCTGAGCGTGAGATTCTTGCAAGTTTCATAGGTTGAGTTCTGGATACTGACGCCATTGAAGGTTGCATCATGATTTGCCATCACGTGGCCGTCCTGTGTGATCCAGACGTCTGTCTCTGAACCATAACATTGTACATCGAAGGCATATTGCAGAGACGCGCGGCTATTCTGGGCGGCACCAGCCTTGTTCCAGTACCCGCGATGTGCAATGACCTTCATGCCATGAGGCATGCTGGAGGTTACCATAAACGTGCAAGTGCCCAACCGTTGAGTCTGGTCGCCACGCTTCAAGATGATGCTGTATTGATCGCTGGTAAGTTCCTCAGGGATAATGATGGTACCACCTGTCTCAGTCACATTCTCCAAAGGAAGGGTGATGCTGTTCGACGAGTTGACTTGTTGCAGCACAATCTGGTCACTCTCCTGGAATCCTGTTGCTCCAATCTTGAAGTTTGTGCCAGGAGCTACAGGATATCCGCTCGAGTAGGTTACATTGCTGACCATAGGCTTGGGAGCATTCTCTTCCAGTATGTGGACTTGTTCCCATAGTTTGCTGACTTGTTTTGCATTGAGGGGAGAGTCGTAGATACGTGCCATGACGACATCACCATTCCAAGCAGTATTACCATTGTTGCCTGAGGGATCACATCCAATGCCAAACCATCCGCTCCCACTTTGTGGAAGAACAAAGTTTCCATCTGCGTTCACCGTATTCTTGAGTTCTCCGTTAACGTAGATGTAGGCCTTCTTGAGAGCCTTGTTCCATACGCCTACCAAGTGATAGTAAACGCCTGGTTGAGGAACCACACCGCTGGTAGCCCAGCGCCAAGTGCTGCTTCCACTTGTAGACACATTGGGCAGGAAAGTTATCTCGTTTTGTCGGCTTCCGCTAATAGTGCTGATGAGAAATCCTGTGCCTCCTGCCTGATGGCTGGAGAACCACTTCGCCTCAACGTTTGCAATAGGCGGAGTATAATTACCCATCATGATACATTCCAGCGTGTGTCCGTTTGCCAGCATGTTCTTGAATTTCGTGTTGTTCTCCCAGTCAACCTTATAGTAGCCAGATGCATTACCTGACCAGGGATTCACGAAGTTGGCGGCATAGCGTTTGTATGTTTCATTGTAATATACGGTTTGCGTGTTCCCTATCTTCTGAACATTCATCTGCATGGGAGATATGTCGGTTGCTGTGCCGTCAGCATTGAAGCGAACGTCCAACATGTCGGCTTGTGGGACGTCGGTAGTGAAGGATATGCTATCCACTTGACTACGAGGGGCTGTGTAAAGAACCTTCTTGGCAGCATCATACAAGGTGACTATGCTCTTGCCTTCCTCCATCGCTACGCTATCCACGTTGGCAGCTTTCTCGCGATGCATGATAACGCCATTCTTATATATATATAGGTTGTCATTAGTTTGGCTATTGGCACTAACGCTACACATTACTAAGGCTGTCAGGACAAGAATGTCCTTGGAAATAACATTTTTTTTCATGGGGCACATTATTTCTTTAGAATTCTCTTTATGGTTTCTTGACCATTCTCATTCACTTTCATGATGTATATGCCTGCTGGAAGGTTATCCTTGGTCTCTTGTTTTACTCCAGTCAAGCTGTAGATGGAGTTTTGCTGTCCACTCTTTGCTTCTGGTGCCACGACTCCTGTTGGAATGGGGGTGGGGTAGAAACGGAAATAGTCGAACGAGTCATAACTGGTGGTTTGAGTTTCACCATCGATGGTGACAACCTGTATCCCTGTTTCGCCAAACTCAATCCGCTGAATGCTCTTTGCTTGGAGGACAGGCGTATATATGTCAGAGGTGTAGACGTAAATGTCATGTTGTGCGAGGGTACTGCCCGATATGGCAAGCAATGCCATGATTAGTATTTTTTTCATGTAGTGTTAGTTTTTGATGGTTTTATTCAATTATGATTCCAGGGTACGTGTTCTGAACCTCTTTGTAACTCGTTAAGTTGCCGATATCATAACGTTGTCCTGGCATTTCCATTGCGTGGACTGTTGTCTGGGTGCAGAGCCACGCGATGTAGCTTCCTGGTGCATCTGTGCCACACCCCGCATTGATGCCTGTCTGCACTAAGCGTGCATCTTCGCGGGTATAGTAATAGAAAGGAGGACAGCACCAGTGGGTCTCTGGGGTGGGAGATTTTTCTGTCATGTGGAGAACACGATCATTCTCATCTATCGTCACTACGCCACACTTCAACAGTTTCTCGTAAGTGGGCTCATAATAGCGCATGATGCAGCTTGTCTTCTTCTCCAAAGCATATCGAGCGAAGCGTTGCAGGCTAAAGTCCAACACGTTATCGCCTGCAATGACGAGCATATCATCGTCCAATTCCAATTTGTCGATGGTGAATTGGATATCTTTTACGGCACCCAGGCGCGTCTCGTTGGTACTGGTTCCATCATCCACCACAGTGATTTTTTGTTTCTTTCCTTTAGCCCAATCTGTGAAGTGATGGGCAAACCGATGATTAGAGATAATGATGAACTCATCAACAAGCCCAGCTCCATCGATATCATCGACCAACCAATCCAAAATGGTCTTGTCTTTTACGTTGAGGAGTGGTTTAGGATAATTCTCAGTCAAAGGGTAAAGACGTGTGGCATATCCTGCTGCCAATATCAGACATTTCATTGATTTTTCTCTATATTTATGATTGTTCCTCTTTAAATAAGACCATCGGCGCTGTCGCAGACATGTACCATATACTTGCCCTTCAATTCGGGGAAGGCTTTGAGGTATTCCTCGCTAACATTCCTTACGATGCTTTCTTGATAGGCAGGATCAATAAGGGCCATGCAACAACCCTTGAAACCAGCTCCGCTGAAGCGTCCTCCATAGATACCTTCTGTGTGGGTCATGATGTCGTAAAGGGCTTTCAACTCAGGGGAGCCTGTTTCCCAGTTGTATATGCTTGACCATCCACTTTCGAAACTCAATCGGCCGTATTCCTCAATGTCACCACGTCGCCATGCTTCAGCTCCTTTCTGAACGCGATCATATTCACTCATCCAATGCTCAGCACGTTTGTGCCAATTGTCAGGAAGGCGGTCCTTATACTTGTCGTATACCTCGCGAGGAATGTCACGCATGTTTGTCTCTTGGAACTTTCCGTACTCCATGCCTGCATAGGCAGCAAGGGCATAGGCGGCACTTCGTAATTCATCCACTCGCATGTTGAACTTGCTGCCTGCCAAAGTTCGCTCCACACCGCTGAAAAAGATGGCTATCTTGTAGGGCTTCATCGAGGGATTGGCTGGAATCAGTTCGTAGGTATCATCCTTCGTGTCGAGATAGAGCATGTGATCTTTGCGCGCATACATCTCGCAACTTTGGTCGAGTTTTCCGCTGCTGACACCCACGTATTCATTTTCCGCCTTGACGGACATCATGATAAGTTCTGTGGGTGTTGGACTTATTTCGTTCACATCGCAGAGAGCTTTCAAGAAGACCAGCACGACTGCGGCTGAAGAGGAAAGTCCGCCAATGGGCAGGCTCCCTTCAATAACTCCACTGATGCCTTTACTGATACGATATTTCTCAGTTAACTTCAGGGTTGCGCCACGCAAGTAATCAGCCCAGTCTCCTTCTTTTGTTCGAGGAACCTCGTGAATATGCCATTGGGCACGTTTGTCGAACTGAAGAGAACATAGTTCCACAATGCCGTTCTGCTTGGGACGGTATGCGATGTGGATACCCTTGTCGATAGCAAAGCCTGTGATTTTTCCCAGGTTGTGGTCAGAATGAGCACCCAGGGGACAAATCCTGTAGGGGCAGAATGCCAGGTGTTCAGGTGACTTCTTGTATATTTCCAGAAATTTATCTTGACATAACATATTCAAAAGTGCATTTTAAATTATTTTCAAAATACAAAAATAGGGAAAAATATTCATATTTTCAGTTACATTTCCGTTAAATAGACTTATTATCCCACTTTTTTATTATTTTTGCATGATTGTTTGTTGCAGAATGATTCCAAATCAGTTGTAAATGGCCAGTTCTGCATGAATATGTGGTAAGATGAAAGTTACGATATTAGGGACAGGAACTAGTTGTGGAGTACCTCAGATAGGTTGCCATTGTGCTGTATGCATGAGCGAGGATCCTCGAGACAAACGTCTTCGTTGTTCTGCTTTGGTAGAGACAAACGAGACCAGAATCCTGCTTGATTGTGGACCTGACTTTCGTGAACAAATGCTGAGGGTTGGGTTTGATAAGGTTCTGGATGCCGTTTTCATCACTCACGAGCATTACGATCATGTGGGTGGTTTGGATGACTTACGCCCTTTCAGCTACATGCGGAATCTGCCAGTCTATGCTGACCCATATGCGGCTTCTCACTTACGACAGCGACTGCCTTATTGTCTTGTGGAACACAAATACCCTGGGATTCCTCATCTACGACTTGAAGAGATGGAGCCTCATGAGGTTGTCACCGTGGGTGACATCAAGGTGACTTCTCTACGTGTTCTTCATGGTAAGCTGCCTATCTTGGGGTTTCGCGTCAACGATTTTGCTTACATATCCGACATGACTACTATGGAGGACGAAGATGTGGAACTTCTTCATGGTATCAAACTTTTGATAGTGAACGCGTTGCGACACGAGCCGCATCCTACTCACCAGACGGTCAAGCAAGCCATCGAATTCAGTCGCAGAGTAGGGGTGACCATTCCTACATATCTTATCCACATGTCTCATCACGTTGGGTTACATGCCGTTGAGGATGCCCTGCTACCTGAAGGAATCCATTATGCTTATGATGGCTTGGTGCTAGAAGTCTAGCGAAGTTTGTTACGAAGGAAATGTTTTTTGACGAGGGAAAAGAATATGATAACGCCAAGTGCATTGATCAGCCATGCTACCCAGAATGCCGTACCGTAACCCCAGTTCTCGGCTACGATGCCGCCAAAGATGATTCCTAGTCCCATACCAAGATCCCATGCGGTCAGTAATGTGCTGTTGGCTGTACCTCGTTTGTTGTTTGGAGCCAGATTGATAAACATTGTTTGGAAAGCTGGAAACATGTGGCCGTTGCCTAATCCAATGATGAGGGCGGCACCATAGTATCCGATTGGATGGTGGAATACCGCGAAGAGCAGGTAACCACATACACTGACGAGCACTCCATGGCTTGCGTTCTCGACGACCTTACCCTGTTGCAAAGCATGCGCTCCCACCAATCGGCTCATGATCAAGCCTGCACTCAATAGTGCAAAAAAGAGGCCAGTGCCTGCCGTTATGCCTAATTCCTCCTTTCCATATATGGCTAAATAGGTGGAGATGACTCCGTAGGAGAACGAGTAACAAGTCATGGCTACGCCTTCAATCCATCCCTCCAAAAGGAGGAAACGGTCGAGCGAAATGGGGCGTTTCTCGCGTTGCAATTCACGCTCTTTCAGTTTCAGCGTGGAATTGATGAGAAATCCCATTCCAGCAGCAATGAATGCAAGGGTAAAAATGAGTTGGTAATTGTTCCACCACTGATAGATGAGTAGCCCTACCGTAGGTGAGATGGCTGTCGCCAAATTGTTGCTGAGTCCATAGTATCCAATTCCTTCAGCCCTTCGTGTGGGATGAAGAACATCAATTGCAACTGTGCTGTTTGATACTGTAGTCGCTCCCATGGGGGCACCATGAAGAGTACGGATGATGAAGAACGAGAGCAAACTACCAGCCAGCAGATATCCACCAAAAAGGATGAAAAAAAGAAACCAGCAACTGAGCAGTATGACCTTGCGGGGAAAACTGTCTACCAGGAAGCCACTGAAAGGACGAATCAGCAGGGCGGTCAGCGCATAGCCGCTCAATATCATGCCTATCTCGTCCTTACTGGCGCCAAACTCTTCACTTAGGTAAAGTGGGAGTAGGGGAGTCAGAATCATGAAGGAGAAGTAGAGCATAAAGTTGGCGCTCCAGGCCTTCAGGTAGTTGGGGTTCCAGATTCTCTCCATCTCACCAACGCTTGATCAGAATGGCAGGATTCACCCTCAGATAAATGCCAAAGGAGAAGCACAGGTCGTTCTCGTTGTGGGAATGTGCGCTGAAGGTTTCCAGCTCGCCTCCCAGTTTGTAGGCCTGACTGAAGGCATGAGTATAGTCGACACGTAGATATGCCGTATGCATCGCGTCGAAAGTGAGATTGTCACGTTTGATGGAAATGGTGCTCATAAAGGGAGAACCGTAGAGATTTGCATACTGCTTGGGTGCATCAAAGTATCCCAGTTTCATGCCAAGCTTATTCCATAGAGTCGTTGATATCCCAACATGTGTAGCGAAACCTGTATCGAAGGGCCATAGGTGGCCACTCTGCTGATAACTTCCTAGCAAGTTCACCTCGCTTGAAAAGTTTGTGAGGACACGATTGACTGCTGGAACATACTCCATGCGTATTCCGGCAGATGCATTGCATAAGGTTTGCACACCTAGTTCTGTCACGTCCTGCTCGCCTCCCCTATGTTGGATGAGCAACTGGATGGGTGTGCTCCAGTGGAAACGACTTGCGGTATTATTCCATTGGAGAAGTGAGTTCACTCCCACCGTAAAAGCTTCCTGGTGAGTGTCCAGCTCGTAAATGTAACTTTGCCAATTGAGCCATGTATCTAAGTGGATGTGTTTCCTGTCCAGTAAGATTTGCACGCCCATCTCAGGGTCGGCTGATATGTTCTGCTCAGGATTGTAAAGTGGGTCAATCAGCTGATGGTTCTGTGCCCCGTAAATGTTGCCCAACACGAAGGTTAGATGACGTAGGTCGGCTTGGGCTCGGAACCAAGGCAGCAGGTGCACTCCGCTTGTGTATTGGTTGCCTTTCCATGTGGCGATGTCATGATAGGCATAATTGGGGTATTTGTTCGCTCCGTCCAAGATGAGGCCATGGAGTCCCAGTTCCAAATGTATGAGTGTGATTGGGTTGTAGGTTAGTTTAGGTTGGAGCCATGTTCCTGGTAGAGAGTATCCGCGAGTAATCTGAGAATCATATTCATTATCGCGGAAGAAAGCGAGTGCGTTCAGTTCCACTTTCAGGGCTTTGATGTCTGTTGTGTCTATTCTGTATTCATCATGGAACATCTTATCCCATATCTGTGCCAGGAGTGGCATATTGAAGGCTGATAGGATTGTAAGAGAGAACAGAACTGCGATTCGCCTCATTTCTTTGTCCCTTTATAAATAAGGTATAGTACGACTCCTGCCCCTAAGAGGATCATGGCGATCTTCAGGTAACCAGAATATTCGGCTACTGTAGAGTCCAACTTGTCATAGGGAACCACACTGGCCAGATAGAATCCGATTGCTGCCAGTATAGAGTTCCATACACCAGCTCCCAACGCTGTGTAACCAATGAATTTTCCAAAGTCCATCTTTGCCAGACCTGCAGGGATGCTAATCAGTTGTCGAACGGCTGGAACCAATCTCCCCACAAAAGTTCCAATGGCTCCATGCTTCTGGAAATATTGTTCTGCCTGTTCAACCTTTTCTTGGTCTATCAGACACATGTGCCCCCATCGGCTATTGGCAAACTTGTATATGATAGGTCTGCCCAAATAAAGGGCAAGCCCGTAGTTGACTACGGCTCCAATTATGGCGCCTAGTGTGGCTGCTATTACGATTAGGATAACGTTTTGTTCCCCATTTGCTGCTGCCATATAGGCGGCAGGAGGCACGACAACCTCGCTGGGGAAAGGAATGAAGCTGCTCTCGATGGCCATTAGTAGACAGATGACCCAATAGGTGAGATGCTTCAGACACCAAGCTATGAATGGTAGACTCTCCATCAGATGAATTTTTTACGAAATGTTTGCTTGTTGCTGAACCGCCAACGTAAATATGCCGTGATATCCCATAAGGGCAATAGGTTGACCATCAGGGGCAAAGTGAAATGAAATGTTTTGGCTCCCAGGGCTTTTGCCGTATAGTTGAAGCAATAGTCACGTGTGATTAAATGTATCAGCCATAAAAGTATAAATCCTCCTATCACGTAGTAATTGGGATAATGCCAGATAGCAAAGGGGATGAGGACCATGTTGAATGCTGGTTGCAAAAGGGCCAGACAAGCGTACCAGGTTCGGTAGAGGCACGAATGCTTCATGTGACGACGCGTTTCCATGAAGAAGACTTGATCTTGCCGCCAATGATGGTCGGAATGAGGCGTGTCCTGCGTTAAGATAGCTTGAGGTGTCAGGACCGTAGTGAAACGTCCTCTTTCCACATTGTTGTTTACCATGAGTTCTTCGGCTCCTGCAATCAGGTTGGCATGTGCGGCGAATCCTTGGTGGTCCATGAATTTACTGCGTCGATAACAAATGCAGTTACCATCGGACCTGTATGGGGCATGACGTTCGTTAAATGGGATCCATAGCATTTGTTGCCATAGTTTCATAAACTGCCATTTGTGAGCATTCCAACCATGGACTTCCCCATAGTGTACGAAAGCCTGTACGGCATCCTTTTCTGGCGAGCATGAAACACATAGATTACTTAGCCATTCTGTGTTTGAGGGGTTACAATCAGGATTGAGCAGTACTACCCATTCATTATCAGCTGCCTTAATGCCAAGAGTCAAGGCGAGGCGTTGAAGGCTTATGTCGCGAGCGGTGGCAGGAGTGGCTGTATGTCGCAAATTGGGATACTCCTCTTCAAGAGCTTCCAGTAAGGGTATCGTCTCGTCTGAGCTGTTTATGTCTACCACGATGACCTCAAAATCTTTGGGATAATCTTGCCCAAGCAGGACTGGTAGTTTTTGGCGTAGCAAACTCTCTTGGTTGTGGGTGACCATAATAACGCTGACAGAAGGAACCTCTTTTGTTTCTGTACGAGCCTTTCTTGCCATTTTGCCTAGTTTCTTGTAATGCAGGCAACGCAACATAGATAGTATCCACAACAATAGTGTTAAGCCATAAAGAGGAACGAGTTCCATTCTTTCTTTCAATTGGTTGATTTGGGGATTTCAACTAGATGTCTTCGCTAACGTAACCTTGTGGAATCGAGCGGCAGTTGTATTGACTTGCCATAATTTCGCCATAGGCACCTGCTGAACGAATGGCGAGTAGGTCTCCACGTTTGGTTTCTGCCATGGGGTAGTCCTTTACGAAGGTGTCGCTGCTTTCACAAATAGGGCCTACTACATCGTAAATCTCTGTAGGAGCTTTGCTGGTCAGATTCTCCACTTTATGGTATGCGTCGTAGAGGGCAGGGCGTATGAGTTCCGTCATGCCAGCGTCCACAATGACGAACTTCTTCGTACTTCCTTGTTTCACATAAAGACAACGTGTCATCAGATTGCCGCATTGCCCAACAACTGCACGCCCCAACTCGAAGTGCAGATGTTGTCCTGGGCGGAGTTTCAGGTGTTGGGAATAGGTGTCGAAATATTTCTTGAAATCAGGAATGGGACGTCCGTCCGGATTCTCGTAATCGATACCAAGACCGCCTCCTACATTGATGTTCTTCACCTCCTTGACACCTTCTGCTTCAAGTCGATCTTGCAACTCGTTGATACGATAGCATAGTGCGATGAAATTATCCATATCCAGGATCTGGCTTCCGATATGGAAATGTAGTCCCACAAAAGTCACGTTGGGGAGTGAATCGGCCAATTTGATGACTTTCTCCATATCCTCCATTGCAATTCCGAACTTGTTCTCAGCCAAGCCTGTGGTAATATTGCTGTGCGTGTGTGCATCCACGTTAGGATTGATGCGGAAACTCACGTGAGCCATCTTGTTCATGCGACAGGCTATCTCGTTGATTACCTCCAGTTCAGGAATACTTTCCACGTTGAAGTATTGGATACCAACTTTCAATCCCAGCTCTATTTCCCAGTCACATTTCCCTACACCTGCAAAAACGATCTCGTCAGCGGGAAATCCTGCCTTCAGGCAAGCCTCTATTTCACCTCCGCTCACGCAATCCGCTCCCATTCCAGCAGCTATGATGTGGCGCAGGACTTTAGGATTGGCACATGCCTTGACAGCATAGTGGAGATGATATCCTGCATGCTTGTCAGTTTCGGCCTTGATGGCACTTAGTGTCTCATCCAGCAGTTCCGTGTCATAGTAATAGAAAGGAGTGCGGAGTGTTTTGAATTTTTCGATTGGGAATCTCATAACGCAGATCGTGATGTCTTGGGGAATGTGTTCTGTTATTGTTCTTAATCTTTGAAGAGTGTTTCGCTCAAGGCTTGCAAGGTACGTTTCTTATGCTCTTTTCTGACCAGGAAGGAAATGTTGTGGCTTGAACCTCCAAAGCTGATCATGCGAACGGGAACATCGCGTAAGGCTTCACATGCAATCGTTTCGAAGCCAATGTTTTCAGGCCCCAAGTCACCCACTACACAGATAATCACCATGTCCTTGTCCACATTGACTGTTCCGTATTTCTTCAATTCGTCAATGATGTCGGTCAGGTGGGTTGGGTTGTCGATTGTCACGCTCACGCCCACTTCGCTTGTGCATACCATGTCGATGCTGGTCTTGTAGGATTCAAAGATTTCGAATACTTTGCGTAGAAAACCATAAGCGAGAAGCATTCTGCTGCTTTGGATTTGCACGCACGTAATGTTGTCTTTGGCAGCTACAGCCTTGATGGTACCATGCTGGAAAATGTTGTTGATGATGGTGCCAGGAGCCGTTGGGTCCATCGTGTTAAGCAGTCGGACGGGAACGCCGGCAAACTTGGCAGGTTGGATACAGGTGGGATGCAGGATTTTTGCTCCAAAATATGCCAACTCAGCCGCTTCCTCGAAATGCATTTGTCGTACGGGCTTCGTGTTTTCCACGATGCGTGGATCATTGTTGTGCATTCCATCAATGTCGGTCCATATCTGGATCTCTTCCGCTTGAATGGCTGCGCCCAGCAAACAGGCTGAATAGTCACTGCCGCCTCGCAACAGATTGTCTATTTCACCGTAGGCATTTCGGCAGATGAATCCCTGTGTGATATATACGTCATAATTGGGATTGTTCTTGAGGGCTTCGTTTATCTTCTCCTTGATGTAATTGAAGTCTGGTTCTGCATTCTTGTCTGTACGCACGATATCCAAGGCTGAGAGCAGAAGGACTTTTACACCACATTCCTTCATATAATTGGTCACCATGTTGGTGCTCATGATTTCCCCTTGTGCTAAAATGACCTTTTCTTCGAAGGATGTGAAATGAACTTTCGTGAAGGAACGTAGATAATCGAACTCTTCTTGGAGGAAGTTGCGGGTCTTCTTGCGCCATTCGTCGCTCTTGTAAAGCGTCTCCACATGCTCCATGTATTTCTGCTCCAATCTGTTGATGATGGTGTTTGCTCCTTCTGGATTCTTCTTGTAGAGGTAATCGGAAATTTCCACCAGGGTATTCGTTGTTCCAGACATGGCAGAGAGGACTACCAGATTGGCGACTCCATTCTTTGTGATCAGTTGGGACACTTCTTGCATCCGTTGTGGTGTACCTACGGATGTACCACCAAATTTTAGGACTTTCATTTTTTTTTATCTTATGCTTAGTTTTTGTTTTATCTTTCTTTTGTGAAGATTCCTTCTGTGCAACGGTATACGCTACCAGGGAAGTATTCTGGCCATTGCAGGTTGTGGGTGCTTACCAGGATTGCCGTTTGGTTCTGGCGTCGTATCTCGTCCAGTTGAGCCAAAATCAGTTCTCCACTTTCTGGGTCGAGGTTGCCTGTCGGTTCATCGGCCAGAATCATCTTAGGGTTGTTCAGAAACGCGCGGGCGATGCAGATACGTTGCTGTTCACCTCCTGAGAGTTCATGGACACGTTTTTCCAGTTTGTCTTCCAGTTTCACTAGACTCAACACTTCTGCGATGCGTTCGTTGCGTTCTTCTTTGTTCTCCCATCCTGTGGAGCGTAGCACGAAATCCAGATTCTGCCTCACGTTGCGATCAGGCAAGAGTTGGAAATCTTGGAACACGATGCCTAGTTGTCGACGCAAGGAAGGGAGATATTTTGTCTTCAATGTGGTGAGCTCGTATCCAAGAATTTCAGCTTGGTCACCTTCTACGGGCAGTTCGCCATACATGGTTTTCATCAGCGAGGTCTTGCCGCTTCCTACGGCTCCTACGAGATATACCATCTCCCCTTCGTTTACCTGGAGGTTCACGTGGTCCAGTACGACACTTTCTCCTTGCTTGACAGAAACGTTTTTATAGTCTAGTATCATGATGGATTCTTTTGTGTTAATGTTTTTTCCAGCCTGGATTGTGGCGTACCATCAGTTCGCGTGCCATGTCTTCGATGCGCAGCCCTTTGCTGGTGAGCAGTACAATCAAGTGATAGAGCATGTCTGAACCCTCGTAGATGAGTCTGTCGTTCGTTCCGTTGGTAGCTTCAATAACCAATTCCAATGCTTCTTCTCCCACTTTTTGGGCCATGCGGTTGAGCCCATCCTTGAAGAGGGAAGTCGTATAGCTGCCTTCTGGCATCTCCTCGTGTCTTTTCTCGATGAAGTCGCTCAGCGTAGAGAGGAAGATCAGTGGGTTTGGCTCGTTTGTCTCACCCCAGCAGGTGTCAGTGCCCGTATGGCAGGTTGGGCCGTCAGGGTGTACGCTGACAAGCAACGTGTCGTTGTCACAATCACATTTCATGTCCACTAGATGCAGATAGTTGCCACTGGTCTCTCCCTTCGTCCAAAGGCATTGTCTGCTTCTGCTATAGAAAGTGACGAGTTGGGTCTCGATGGTTTTCTCGTAAGCTTGCTGGTTCATATATCCCAGCATCAGCACTTTTTGGGTGTCTGCATCCTGAATGATGGCGGGAACTAGTCCTCCGCATTTCTCGAAATCTATTGTCATATTGTTTTGCGGATTCATCTGATATCTTGTTAGCTATTGGCTTTTGGACGTTGGTTAGTGGCTTTCTCTTTCTTTTAAGAGGGTTTCCTGCATTCTCACGTTGATTCCTTGCTGGCTGAGGTATCGTTTCAGGTCGGGGATACTGATCTCCGCGAAATGGAAAACACTGGCTGCCAGGGCCGCGTCAGCTTGTCCCAGGATGAAAGCATCCCGGAAATGTTCCATGCTGCCTGCTCCACCTGATGCGATGACAGGGATGGTGAGCTCTTGCGAGAGACGGTTTAGTGCCTCGTTGGCAAATCCTGTCTTCACTCCATCGTGGTTCATGCTGGTAAAGAGGATTTCACCAGCTCCTCGTTGGTTCGCCTCGTATGCCCACTCGAAGAGTCCTCTTTGGGTAGGTATGCGTCCGCCGTTGAGGTAGCAAGTCCATCCTTGCTCGTCTTGTTTTGCATCGATAGCCACCACGCATACCTGGCTACCGAAATGGTGTGCTATCTCGTCGATGAGTTCTGGGCGTCTCAAGGCAGCGCTGTTGATGCTTACCTTGTCAGCTCCAGCGTTCAGCATAGCTTCCACGTCACGCAATTCACTGATACCCCCTCCTACGGTGAATGGAATGCTGATCTCAGCTGCCACACGCTCCACCATGTCGGCAAAGGTCTTGCGTCCTTCGTGACTGGCTGTGATGTCGAGAAAGACGAGCTCATCGGCACCTTGTTCGCTATAGGTTCTTCCCAATTCCACGGGGTCACCAGCGTGTCGCAGGTTCAGGAAATTGGTTCCTTTCACGGTTTGACCATTCTTCACGTCGAGGCAAGGTATGATTCTTTTAGCCAGCATTTTTCAGTTGTCTTGTGGGAAAAGGGTTAGTAGTTCTTTCGTGTCGATGCGTCCCTCGTAGATGGCTTTGCCAAAGACTACGGCAGGGATACCTGCTTGGTCCAGATGGATGATATCCTGAAGGGAGCTTACGCCTCCACTGGCGATGAGATGACATGTGGGGTAAGCTTTCCTCAAGGTCTTGTAGAGCTCGACGGCTGGCCCTTGTAGCATGCCGTCGCGGCTGATTTCCGTGCAGAGCACATTGCGAGTGCCTGCTTGCATGTATTGGGTGAGGAATTCGGGCAGTTCGATACAGCTTTCTTCCTGCCATCCGTTGATGCTTACTTTGCCGTTTCTGACGTCGGCACCCAAGACCAGTCGATCTGCCCCGTAGGTTTGCAACCACTCAAGGTATAGCTGGGGGGCCGTCACGGCGATGCTTCCTATGGTCACCATGGCTGCTCCTGCGCTGAAGGCTTTTTCCAGATCTTCTTGTGTCTTCAGACCGCCTCCGAAGTCCACTTTCAGTCGTGTCTGGCTGGTGATGCGCTTGAGGGTAGCGTCGTTGACTACATGCTTGCTCTTGGCTCCGTCGAGATCCACCACATGGAGTCGCTTGAAACCCTGTTGCTCGAAATCCTGGGCGATGGCTGCCGGGTCATTGGAGTAGACTTTCTTCGTGCCGTAGTCGCCTTTGGTCAGACGTACGCACTTGCCGTCGATGATGTCTATAGCAGGAATCAGTTCTATCATAGAGCCAGAAAGTTTTTCAGGATTCGCTCGCCCACGCTTCCACTCTTTTCCGGATGAAATTGTGTGGCATAGAAATTGTCTCTGTGCAGAGCAGCGCTGAAGGGTAGAATGTATTCGGTCTCGGCAATGGTCCAGGGGCATAAAGGTACATAGAAGCTATGGACAAAGTATACGAATTCACCGTTGTGGAAGCCTTGGAAGAGTTCATCTGGGGAGCTTTTGGGGGTATGGACCTTCAGGTCGTTCCATCCCATGTGGGGCACTTTGTCCTCGTGGCGTTGTGGCTGGAAGCGCAGAACGTCCGTTTCGAAGATACCTAGGCAATCCACATCTCCTTCTTCTGAATGGCGGCACATGAGCTGTTGCCCGATGCAGATGCCTAAGATGGGCTGCTTCAGGTTGCAGATTACTTCGTCCAGACGGTGCTCTCTCAGGTAACGCATGGCGTGGCTGGCTTCCCCCTGGCCGGGGAAGAGCACCTTATCGGCTTTCTGAAGGTCCTCAGGATCGTCCGTCAGTACAGGTTTCACACCCATCCGCTGGAGGGCATGGATGACGGAGTATATATTTCCTGCATTGTACTTGACTACGGCAACATTCATAGCTTCTTACGTTTTCTGGGGTGCAAAGGTACGTTTTTTTGTTCAATAATCGATGGTTTTCCTATACGTTTTTAACCAAGAATAGACTATGGTCTATGCATTTGGGCAATTCACTCTGGTAATGGGTCACCATCACGATGGTCTTGTGGTTGCGCTGGGCAAACGTGTCTATCACCTCTTTTACCAACGCACGGTGGCGGTTGTCGAGCCCGTGTAGCGGTTCGTCCAGGATGAGCAGCTCAGGGTCCTTCACGAAGGCTCGAGCCAAGAGGCAGAGGCGTTGCTCTCCACTGCTAAGCTTCAGGAAGGTGCGGTCCCTCAATCCTGCTATGCCGAAGACCTCCATCCATTGCTGGCAAGTCTCGCGCTGGCTGGGTTTGGGACGCGTGTAAAGCCCTACGGAGTCATTCAGCCCGCTTGCCACGATATCGATGGCTGGAAGGTCTTTCTGATAGGCTCTGTGCATCTCTGGGCTGACGTATCCGATATGTTTCTTTATCTCCCAGATGCTTTCTCCACTGCCTCTCTTGTGGCCGAAAAGTTCGATGTGGCAGGCATAGGCTTGAGGGTTGTCGGCGCAGACGAGGCTCAGCAGGGTGCTTTTCCCTGATCCGTTCTCGCCAGTGAGTGCCCATCGTTGTCCTTCGTGAACAGTCCAGTTGAGGTCTTTCAGGATGGTTCGCTGGCCGAAACGGATGCTCACATTGCAGAACTTCAGTATTTCGCCACCCTTTTGTGGATAGAAAGATTGTTCGCCGTATTCCCTTTCTGGGAGTCCGAGGATCCATTCTCTGCGTTCTGGGGGCAGAATGGGATGGGGGAGAGGTGCGCGGCTACTGATGTATTCCTTGCGCGTGATTTTCGGCCCCAGGCACAATCCATCGATGGGCAGTACATGGGTGATGAAGGATGGCAGGTCGTCGGTCTTGCTCAGGACGAGGATGACCAGGAGGTCAGTTTCACGGATGAGGCTTTCCAGGAGGTCACGCAACTGGTCCCTCGTCTGTGCGTCCAAGCCAATGAAGGGATTGTCGATGATAAGCATGCGCGGTCCGCCCACTAAGGCTTTGGTCAGCTGGAATTTGCGCAATTCTCCGCTACTGAGGGTCACGATGTACTTCTCCAAAAGTGTCTCCAGATGGAACATGCCGTAGAGTTTCTCCCTGAGAGTCTTCCTGCGCTGACTGCTCAGTCTTCTCTGCTCCGGATCCAGTCCTTGCCCCATGCTCTGTTCGGCATGCTCGAAGGCCTCTTCCAGCAGGGCGCCTACGGTGGGGGTGTCTTCGCTGATTTCGTGCTGGTTCCATCGTAGCTGATAGCAATAGTTCCCGTCGTTGTCGCCGTAGGAATCGCGGAAACTGATGTATTTCAGGTTCTCGCTGACCAGTCTCATGGGAGAGGGACTGAAATCGTATTCCACCTCGTTCATCAGCAGAGGATAGTGCCCCGTAAGAACCTCGACCAACCTGCTTTTGCCCGCCGCATTGTCGCCCACGATGGCCACTTGCTCGCCCTCCAGGATTTCCATGTTGATGGGCTCAGCCATGCGCCACGCAGGGTGTCGTGTCACTCCGTTCCTTATTCTTATGATAGGTTTCATCTTCCTTTCACCCTTTCCTGATTCTTGTTGGCAAAGTCTTTCCAGCTTCTGTATTTCTTGTCCGTTTCAGGGCGGTCCATCTGCAGGAAATGGCAGTAGGCAGCTCCCAAGGCATCCGTTGCATCGAGGAACTTGCCCATTTCCTCGGGTGAGAGCTTCAGCATGCGTCGAAGCATGTCTGCCACCTGCTCCTTGTGGGCATTGCCATTGCCCGTGATAGCCATCTTGATTTTGGTGGGCGCGTATTCCGTGATGGGTACCTGGTGGTGGATGGCGGCAGCCATAGCCACTCCCTGCGAGCGCCCCAGCTTCAGCATGCTCTGCACGTTCTTTCCAAAGAAGGGAGCCTCGATGGCCATCTCGTCGGGCAGGTAAGCGTCGATGATGCCGCTCACGCGCTCGAAGATATGCCCCAGCTTCAGGTAATGGTCTGCGTACTTGCGCAGGTCAATCACTCCCAGCGCCAGCATCTCGGCCTGCTTGCCCTGAACCTTCAGCACTCCGTATCCCATGATGTTCGTGCCAGGGTCTATTCCCAAGATGATCTTTTCTGTCATCCGAACTTTATTTTCTCCTTGATAGCCTCGTATCCTGCAATCCTTTTATGCGACTCCCTTGGGTGTTCCTATAGGAAATCGCGCACAAAGATAGTCAAAATCCTCCGAATAAGCAATTTTTCACATATTTTTATCTGTATTAAGACGCAAATTCCAAAACTTTCCCTTAACTTTGCACCGCAAACCTGTAAAATTGCAATTTGTCCTATGAAGAAAACCATATCTTTGCTGGCACTTGCTTTCGTGGCATGCATCAGCATCAGCGCACAGACCCAGCAGCAGAAGGTCGTCACCAGTGAGGTGAAAGCCGAGGCTACCACCAAGGCTGAAAACTATGCTGAAATCAAGTTCGACACCCTCCGCCATGACTTTGGGAAATTCAGCAAGGAAGACCCTGTTGTCAACTGTTCGTTCAAATTCACTAACGTTGGCACAGCCCCTTTGGTCATTCATCAGGCATTTGCCAGCTGCGGATGCACGATTCCCACCTACACCAAGACGCCCATCAAGCCAGGCGAGAGTGGAGTGGTCGATGTCACCTACAACGGTCGTGGTAAATTTCCTGGACATTTCCAGAAAACCGTTACCGTGCGTACCAATTCTGTGAACGAAGTGGTGCGTCTCACCATTGAAGGCACGATGGAATGATTGCATTATTGGCTTTCATACTGCTGAACGACAGCATTCCAGATTCCACAAAGACCGAACGCGTCGACACGCTCCGTCAGATTATCGTCAAAGGAGAAACCAGAAGCCCCTTGGAGAAAGCTATCGAAGGCTCTTTGGCACGTCAGATACAGCCCTCTGTGCCATCGCTTGGCGATGTTTTGGAGAAGGTTTCCCCTGGTATCAACGACAAAATGCTCCATCCCTTTGCCATCAAGCAGCGCAAGAGTGAGCGTAAGCACAAGCGCGACAAGAAAATCCTTGACGAATACGATCGTATCATCACCTTCGAGGACCTTCTCAGGGAAGCTGTTGCGAAGCAGCAACTCGAGGATGAAGCCGAGAAACGACGCGCAGAAGAAGACAAAGAGGCACATAAGATTAGTAAATAAGCCGCTTATTCCCAGGCTATTACGCTATTCTGCTTAAATCAAAAACTCAAAGGATTGTTTGCTTGCGTTTCGTCTCTCATCTTTATAGTTTTAGTCCATGATTTTGCCTCGACGTGTTAACTCTCCCATCCCATTGTCTTGATTGCCCAAACTCATCACGTTGTCCCTTTTGTAACTTTGTAACTTTGTCACAATGTAACATTAAGGATATTCAATTTTGTGTCAATTTGGGTCAGTTAGACTTTAGAATATATAATATAAT
>JAFRTJ010000068.1 GCA_017427185.1 Bacteroidaceae bacterium
AAACGAATGAAAAAATCTTCTTCATAATAAGTGTTTTATAAATCTTAGAGTTTTTTTACTGTGTTTTCTGCAAAGTTATGGAAAAATGCGGAACAAGAGAAGAAATTCTGTGTTTTTTCTTAAGAAATGAAAAATAATTTTGTTATCTTTGCATCAATAGACAAATATAAATTCGGAAAAAACATCAAAGATGAAAAAGTTTCTATTATTTGCGGTATTGCTAGTGGTGGTCGGTATGGCTCAAGCCAATGTGACGCTCCCTTCAGTTTTTACAGATAATATGGTTCTTCAGCAACAGACAACCCTGAAGCTCCATGGTAAGGCATCGCCAAACACACGCGTTTCCGTGCAAACAGGATGGAGTCGCACTGCACTTACTGTTGAAGCCGATGCGACAGGTAATTGGGCCCTGGAGATAAGAACCCCCAAGGCTGGTGGACCTTACACATTGACTTTTGATGATGGAAGTCCTCTCGTCCTGAAGAACGTAATGGTTGGTGAGGTATGGTTGGGAAGTGGCCAAAGCAACATGGAAATGCCCGTAGAGGGATGGGGTAAGGTTCTCAACTTTGAGGAAGAAATCAAGAATGCCAATTATCCCAACATCCGTCTCTTCCAAGTGAAGAAAGTTGTGGATTTGAAACCTCGCGATTGTTTCTCGTTGGAATACAACATGGGAGGTTGGCAAGAGTGTAGCCCAACCACGATTCCCAATTTCAGCGCATTGTGTTATTTCTATGCTCTCCGTCTGTGGGAGGAATTAAAAGTGCCTATTGGCATCATTGATGATGACTGGGGCGGTACTCCTGTGGAAGCATGGACTCGTACAGAGGTTCTCGAAAGTGTTTACGGAAGTGTGGACCGCATGGCTTTTTTGAAAAGTAAGAATTATGATTTCAATACTTTGAAGGCAATCTATCAGAGCAAAAAGACTTTGGCAGACAATGGCCAAGGAGGTCAGCCTGGATATCATGAGAATCCTGAGGGACCACACTTTCCTGGCAGTCTGTGGAATGCTATGATGGCTCCTTTGGTAGATTTCCCTTTGCGTGGCTTTATCTGGTATCAGGGATGTACGAACGTTGGACATCACGATTGGTATGAGGCTTGTTTCCAGGCTATGATAGAGGATTGGCGCGAGCAGTTCGGAAATCCAGAGATGCCTTTCTATTTCGTGCAGCTAGCCAACTATTTGCAACCTAGTGATTTGCAGCCTGATTCCTGGTGGGCTCTCTTGCGTGAGTCTCAAGCCGACGCTCTTTGTCTCAAGAACACAGGAATGGCTGTGAATATTGATTTGGGTGATGCTAAAGATATTCATCCGAAAACAAAACGCGAGTTGGGCCGTCGTTTGGCAGCTGTAGCTCTCCATAATACTTACGGTAAGAAGGTTCCTTACACCGCTCCTGTCTACGATGGCTATTCAATTCAAGAGGATGGTGTCCATATCCGTTTCAGTATGCCAGAAGGAAGCGAAGCTTTCAATCAGGATGAAAATTTGCCAGGTTTCATCATTGCTGACATGAACAGAAAATGGCATGTGGCCAAAGCTTGCACGAAAGGCAACGAGGTCATTGTAAGCAGTCCTGACGTAAAAAAACCTCTGGCTGTACGCTATGGTTGGGCCGACAATCCTACGTGTACCTTAAAGACAAAGAGTAACTTCCATGTGGCTCCTTTCCGAACCGACAGGTGGTAAAAAAGAAGTTGGCAGAGTTGTAAGCAGTTGTATCTCACGTGCATTATAAGGAAATCATAGAACTTCTGCGTGATTCGCAGCAAAGCATAGGAATCCGGTATACAGAGCTGTACCGGATTCTGTGTCTTTTACTGATGGAAGGAACGGCAGATAGCGAAATGGATTTCAGTGGACCTTTTGCCCGTTTGACTTATGTTGCAAGTAGATACCAATTGTCCAACCAGTTGCGTCAGCGTCTCAATTCCCTACGAGGCCGATGCAGGGAACTTCGCAGTCAAAAGCCAGAAGACCTTATCGCTTCACTTCCTTATGATGTTCGTTCTGTAGCGGAATTGGTGTATGCTATAACTCATGATCCCATTCCTGATGAGCTTCTGTTCCAATTGCCTCGTGGCGAAGGGACTCTCTATCGGTTTCGTCAGATGGAAGACTACATGCGTGTTTGTGTGGTTTCATGGGATGAAGAGTATATTTCTTGCCAACCAGATGATGCTATCAGTATAGACCCCATTCGTGTCTGTTATACTGATATTGAGAATCGTTTGGGAGATTGGTCATACTTGAAACATCTTTTGAGTGAAGGGTGTCAACTCAATTTGATCCGTTCACAGAGCAAAGAAGGTGTCTATTATCCAGAAGTCATTATTCTAGAACCTGATTATCTGATGGATATCTCCAGTGTGGCAGGTTGTTTTCAAGATTGTGGTAGTAGCCCCTACGCTCATCTGCTTCATTACCTTTCACCCAACATGAGCACGCGATATACTTTGTTGGGTAATCTTGCTGGGCAAATGCTGGATGAGGCGATAAATTCAGATTGGAATCAAGGTAATGATTACCTGCGGACAGTGAAACGTTTCATGCGGGACAACGCTCTTTCCATTCTGGCTCAACCTTCGCTTGGAGACTTCCATCAGGAAGCCCAGCAGCAACAACGCAATATTCTCCAAATTCTACAAACGGTAGAGAGAGAAGACCCTGCTTTTCGACGTGAGCATTTGCTCCTTGAACCTTCTTTCTTCTGTGAGATGCTTGGACTCCAGGGACGTATGGACCTGCTGCAGGACGATTTTCATGTGTTGATGGAACAAAAGTCGGGTAAAAAAGATTATCATTCGCAGGGACATAGAGAGTCTCATTACGTGCAGATGCTCTTATATCAGGCACTTTTGCATTATAGCATGCATCTTCGCAATGATGAAATCAGCAGTTATCTCCTTTATTCGAAATATCCTGATGGATTGATTAAAGAAGGTCCTGCTCCTTACTTACTTTTTGAGGCTCTCCGCATTCGGAACCAACTCGTCTGGGGGGAGTTCCAAATGAGTCAGGCTGGTAGTCATGTGTTGGATAGATTGACGCCAGAACATTTGAATACACGAGGGTTAAAAGGTCGTTTCTGGGAGATGTATTTGCGGCCTCAGATGAGTGTCACATTAGATGCATTGCATACAGCGAGTCCCTTGAGCCAAGCCTATGTGCATCGTATGCTCACCTTCGTCTCGCGTGAACATCTGCTCGGCAAGATAGGAAATCCTGGGCGCGAAGCAAGTGGCATGGCTGCTCTCTGGAACTGTACACTGGAAGAAAAGGTGATAGCGGGGAACATCTTTTACGGACTATCCATTATTGAAATGGAGGGTGAAGGAAAAGATGTGGATACGATTACCCTGCGCTGTCCCGAAAACGAGGAGGATAATCTTCCCAATTTCCGAACAGGTGAACCTTGCATTCTCTATGCTTATTCTGTCGGGAATCAGCCTGATGCTCGCCAGTCTATTCTTTTTAGAGCCAGTATCGAACGCATAGAGATGGACCGTATTTGTTTGCGTTTTCGAACAACACAGCATAATCCTCATATATTTCGTCATTGTGAGGGGATTTCTTGGGCAGTTGAACATGATTTTGCTGAATCGATTCATAGTACCTTATATCGGAGTGTTTATAGTTTGTTAAGTGCTAATCCGGATCGTCGGGATCTCCTCTTGTGCCAGCGATCACCTAGGAAAGATGCCTCTATCACTCTAAACGGAGATTATAGCCAAGGAGGAGCATATCCTCATTTCAACCAGCTTGTCTTACAGGCCATGCAAGCTCAGGATTATTTCATTCTGATAGGTCCTCCAGGAACAGGCAAGACATCTTTTGGCTTGATGAACATTCTGAAAGAAGAAATCTCATCAAGTGAGGAGGGTGTTTTATTGCTTTCTTATACCAATCGGGCTATTGATGAGATTTGCAGCAAGTTGATTGAACAAGGGTTGGATTTTATTCGTTTGGGTGCACCTCAGACCTGTCTTGATACCTATCGTCCATATTTGCTGTCGAATCGGATTAAGGAATGTACACATATTGGACAAGTTCGTGAACTCCTTCTCAAGACACCTGTTTTTGTAGGTACAACTACAACTATAATGGGGCATCAGGACCTCTTTGCTCTCCGTTCTTTTGGATTGGCCATTTTTGATGAAGCTTCACAAATTTTGGAACCTCATATGCTGGGTATTTTATGTGCTCGAGGAACATCTGGCAATGCTATCCGTCGCTTTGTTCTCATAGGGGATCATAAACAATTGCCAGCAGTGGTTCAGCAAGATATGAGTGATTCGGCAGTCACGGATTTGCAGCTTAACGAGATAGGATTGATGGATTGCCGCGAATCGCTCTTTCAGCGTTTGCTTCGTATGCAGCAGAAGATGTTTCCAGCTGGGGATTCTCCTTTCGTTTTCCGTTTTGTTAACCAGGGGCGTATGCATCCTGAAGTTGCAGAATTCGCCAATCGAATGTTTTATGGCGGTCAGTTATGCCCCATCCCTCTTCCTCATCAGTTGACAGATATGTCTTTTCGTAAAGTTGATGATAAAGATTCTCTCCAGTATCAGCTGGCTCATCAACGTGTCGTCTTTCTTCCTGCAAAACGTCCTGTCCACACTGATTCTCCCAAAGTGAACGAGGTGGAGGCTAAGTTGGTAGCTCAGGTTGTTTATGAAGTGTATTTGTTATATCGCCAAAATAATCGTTCTTTCTTTTCTGATGAAACGGTGGGTGTGATAGTACCTTATCGTCATCAGATTGCTGTTGTCCGCCGTATGTTGGCAGAATTTCAAATTCCAGAACTTACAGCAATTACCATTGATACAGTAGAACGCTATCAGGGTAGTCAGCGTGACGTCATCATCTATGGGTTCACTGTGCAGTTTCCTTATCAGTTGGATTTCCTTTGTAGCCAATCTTTTCAAGAGGACGGCATCCGTATTGACAGGAAACTTAATGTTGCTCTCACACGTGCCCGTGAGCAGTTGATTCTCATTGGGAACCCTGAAGTTCTCTCTTTAGACCCAATCCATAAGGAGTTGCTTGCATATTTGATGGCAACCCCCTAATAGTAAAAGACTAAATCACCTCCGCGTTTTATTTGTTCATGCTTGATTTGGAAGTTCTTCAGCGATTTCCCGTTCCATTGGACTTTCTTTAGAGTTTGCTTAGGTCTTGTTCTGCCTTTTGTTCGGATAGTGAGTAGGCGATTCTCTTCCAATTGGATAGTTGTTTTATCGAAGATGGGAGAGAATAGGTCATAAGTTGCTTCACCCACAATGGTGGGATATAGACCAATACATGAGAACACATACCATGCACTCATGGCACCATCATCCTCATCCATTTCTGGACAATATCCTCGAGGCGCATTTACGAAAGCTTGGCCAACATAAGGGGTAGGATAGGCATCGTTGCCTCCATAACGATGTGTCACGATTTCTTGACTCAACGGATATACGACCTTCCCCGTTTCCTTGGGCATTCCCAAACGTCCAAACAGGAAGGGGACATGAATGTCGGGCTCGTTGCCTTGATTGTAAAGTTCCTCCTTGAAGAATGTTTGCAGTTGTTCGCCCAGTTTCTTCTTTCCCACAAGCGATTCCATACGATAGAGATACATGGGAGCGCCCCAACGATATTGCCATCGTGTCCCTTGGTATAACCCATTTCCACGCATCTTGGTGAATGTGCTGTCGATATTCATGAATTCACGAGGCCAGATGCTGTCAAAAATTTCCTCCCCTCTTTCTTTCCATTTGTTGGCATCCTGATGGAATCCAAGTTCATTAGCCAATTCGCTAAGAGCCCAATAATCCCCCGCTGCCTCAAGACATTGGTCGGGAGATTTTAAAGGGAGATTTTCCAACTCGTTCTTCATGCCAGGATATGCTTTTTTGAGATTGGGAATGGCAATTCCTTGTCGATATGCATCCAGCAGGGTAGCAATAGCATGCTCTGTTCTGACTGTGGGTGTACATTCGTAAGGAGTTGACCAATCTTTTTTCCCTGTCACGTACAGCTGTGCAAGAGATTGCATGATATCCTTACTGCGTTTGGACTGCAGAAGGGTGATGAGAGGGAATTTTGTACGATAGGTGTCCCAAAGCGACCAACTGCTGTAGTACTCAGAACCCGTTTCTGACGTATGAATCTGCCCGTCTGTACCTAAATAGTTACGGAAAACATTGTCTGTCATCTGGAAAGGACTATGGAAGGTACGGTAAAGGGAGGTGTAGAAAATGGTCTTTTGGTCTTCTGTGCCGCCTTCTACACAGATGCGATTCAAAATGTTGGCCCATTCCTGTTTGGCATTTGCGGCAATGGAGTTTGCATCTTTGTTCCAAACCTTTGACGCATCGATTTGTTTCAATTCACTTTCCAGCCCTGTGGCAGCCACGATACGGATTTCCAGTTCTTGTGTGTTGCTGGTTGGGAAGGTAAGTTTTCGTATTCCTTTTTCAAGTGTTTCCATTTCGAAAGGAACACTGGAGAAGAATTTGTAATAGAGATGATAGCGGCCCCTTCCGCAGGTGTTGGAACATTCTGCCATCCCTTGCCCCACTGTGGATTCCGTTTGCTGGAATTCAGCCTTATGGCATTTCTCGAAGGAAGAAGCAGGGTTCAACAAGAGAACTTGCTCTTGACCGCTGGGGAACGTAAACCTCTCTACGGCCATGTTTCGTGTGGCTGTCGCGGAGAAAAAGACTCCATTGCTTAATCTCACTTCATAAATGCCTGGGCTGGCTTTCTCACTTTCTTTCAGAAGTTTCACGTCTTTTCCAGTCGCGTCAGGCATGATTGACACGTTACCCCCGCATCCACTACCTCCCACTCCAGAGAGACGATTGATGGAAAAACCTGAAATGAGGGGTTGCTCGTAGTCATATCCAGGATGTTGTCGCGGATTGCTGTCAGGCCCTACCTGTATCTGCCCAAAAGGCATAGCTGCTCCTGGGGACATCTGCCCGTAATCGTCTGCTGTTCCAATAAACAGATTGACCATTTTATCCAGGTCAATACCTTTCGATTCTTGCGTTTTTGCCTCACTCTGGTAACAGAGCAGTCCTAAGACAAAGATGAATACCTTCTTCATAATGACATCTATTTCTTCTGCAAAGATAGCAATAACAATTGAAAAATCAAAAAGGGAATCAAGAATTAATCTTGATTGTCGTAAAAACAAGTTTTATTGCAATTCTCTGATGATAAGGTCGTATTTCATTATGTTTGTTTGTAAAAGAAAGGACCCCCATGATGGAAGTCCTTTCGTTGCTTGTTGACAATCTTTTATAAAGACGACTTGAAAAACATCTTCATTACAGTTCCAGCGTATAGCCATCACGATACTTGTAATGCATCAGCTTGCTAGCCTCCTCGTCATTCATGAATTTTTGTACGATGGGATTCCATTTGAGAGGACGATTCAGCTCAATAGCCAAATTGCCTAAGGTGCAGACGGTGCAAGAGGAATGACCAGTCTCCACAGGAACATTAGGATCAATTCGAGTGCGAATGCTGTTCAGGAATACACCATAGTGACCAGCTTTGGTCTCGAAAGGAATGTCACTATCGTTGAGTTTCTTCTTCATCTCCAGTTTGGGATTACTGGTCTTGTAAGAGCCACGGTGAACTTCCAGCCAACCTTCGCTGCCATAGATGCGCACGCCTTGACCTGTGCCAAAGTCCTGCTCTAACATGACGATGCCATTATCGTATTTATAGGTCAGGTTTTCTGTGAACTCGTATCCAGGAGGAATAACTTCAACAGGACCGCTTCCGTCTTTACCCAACATCCATTGGGCAATGTCGAACATGTGGGCACCCCAGTCAGTCATCAAGCCGCCGCCTGTAGGCTTGTACCAGCGCCATGCGCCCCAAAGTTTCTCGTTTTCTGTCTCTGTGATGAGAGGATCCAGATCAGGATTGTATTTCACATATTCATTCAAAGGACCCAGCCACTTGTCCCAGTTCAAACCTTCAGGTATGGGCATCTCTTTCAAATTGTTGGGGATGGGAGCGCCAGACTTGGGATTTACGTTGCGGCCAACGAAAACCAGTACACGGCTGATGTCGCCCAATAGGCCCTCACGGCACATGGTTGCAGCATGAACGAATTCCTCGCTGGAGCGTTGCTGGCTACCTACCTGCAAGATACGTCCGTACTTGCGAACAGCCTTGCATAGAACCTGACCTTCGTAAATGGTCAGCGTCATGGGTTTCTCCAAATATACATCCTTGCCGGCCTTGCAGGCTGCCACTGCGATGATGGCATGCTGGTGATCTGGAACAGCGATGATCACAGCGTCCACATCTGGACGAGCCAACACGTCCTGATAGTCTTCGTAAACGTCAACTTTTACCTTCTTCTCTCCTTTTCCTGTATAGAAGTCGGTCACACGTTTCACGAAACGGTTGCGCTTGATGTCGTAAACGTCGCATCCGCATACGACACGGAAGCCATCCATTCCGATGAAACCATTCAACAGGTTCATTGCCTGCTGGCCAAGTCCGATGAAACCAAGGTTTACCTTGTCGTTAGCTGTTGTTTTCTTCTTTGCTGCTGGAGAAGGAACGGGTGAGGGAGCAACTGCTGCCAGCATCTGCTGAGATGCCATCACGCCTGCCAATCCAAGTCCTGAAGTTCTAAGGAAATTTCTTCTTGAAAGCATGATAATTAGTTTTAGAGTTAGTAAAGTGTCTTTGCAAATTTACGTTTTTTTCAGCATTCTTGTATCAGATTTTTCTTTTTTTTGTCGAAAAAGTCTTTTTGCCGTCTCTTTTCTTTTCAATAATGACTTTCATAGAGCTTTTGTGAGCCGATAAAGAGTAGCAATTGCCCCAAATAATAAGGAATCATGATACTTAGGCCAGCATGTGGAATATGTTGGACGAACAGGTTGATACCCAAAATGAAATCTGATATGACAAAAAGTATGGCTCCTGAAATCAGGAAGGCATTCTTGTGTCGTAGGGCGGCATAGCACATTCCCAGCAATAACAGGGCATAGATGGCTATTCCGCAAGCAATGAAGCTGTCCTCTACCCGTGGGAATATCCAGTACATGGCCGCTCCATAAACAAGCGAGACGAGAGCGAGCAGGACGATTTTGAGAGGCAGACTCCACGTGTTCTTGGGAGGCATCAGACGGCTGAATATAATAATGTATAGGATTTGTGCCAAAGCAAAGAAAGCAATCTGGGGTATGAGTTCATTTTTCCATCCCATCACATCGCCCAGAAAAGAGAAGAATAGGGCAGCCGTCAAGGCCCATTGCTTCAGGCAAAAGGCACACAAAGACAACCAAAGCAAAGGGAAAATCATTCGTGCAGGAATCTGTATGGGCACGAAATCCAGCACCGCCAGAATGAGGAAGACGGAGATGGCCAGAGAGTATCGTAGCGGGCGTGACATCAGTCTTCGAAGTCAAAATGATCGAGTGCCTTTCCGCATTTGTCGCAGAATACCTGGTGCTTGTAAATGGGGCCACCGCAGTCGTTGCAATGGTAGACGCGCTCCTCTTTCTTCTGAGGTTCAGGGGCTTTGCCTGTAATGTTCTCTTCCATGTCTTTCAGATGGTTATTTCACCACAAATTTATATTTTTTTTCATTCACAAGGCAACTCTTCAGGGAAAAAGTAAATGAAATCCTCATCTTTTAGGATGATTAGTGAAGTAAGCAATGGAAATATGCTCAAATATTTGATTGGGAATTCGATTTTATGCGTCAAAAAGTGTATCTTTGTACTGTGACTTGTTTTTAATGAAGCTTATGACCAGAAAACTTTTTATTTTCATTGTGACAATCATCTGTATGGGTTCTTCCCTCCTGTCTTCTGCAGCTGTACGACAGAACTGGAAGGGCGATGTCCTTGTTACAAATGATGGACGGATGGTAGGCAGGATTGTGGCCATCTGTCCGCCAAGTTTGAATGAAAAGCATACGATTAAGACCATCGATGAGAATACGTATCGTGTGGAGTGGGTCTTCACGGCTCGCGAGACGGTTCGTGATGCACGTCTGGAAGTGGGCTTCGAACAGGCTTCACCTGCCACGTGGTGGATGATTCCCTCTGTTTCTTATAATGGAAACCAATGGGGTCAAGGCCATGAGCCGAAAGGGTCGCGTACAGAAGAAGGATGGTGGACTTTCTCTTATCGCCGCACTCCAATCCCTGGTGCTGTCTATAGCGAAAGCAAAGACTTTGCTGTTGCCACCTGGAGCGATGTTCCTAAGGAAAGCAGCGAGGACTTCTCCTGTGGCATCAAGACAGAGGAGAGAACCACAGTTCATCGTCTTCTTTGGCCTGAAGAGGAAATGCCCCAAACCTATACGGCACGAGATCATTTCGAGAAAGGATGGCAACGTTCCTCCACGATGCAAGCTGGCGAGAAGCGAATCATCTCGATGTACATCAGCGCAGTTCCAGTTGAGCAGGACCATCGAGCCATTCGTGTATTCCTCGACACAGCATGGAAGCAGGCCAAGCAACCTAAGATAAAGACGCCTGGAAGAAAGGTGGTTTGGGATTTGGGCATTCGTTATTTCAAAGAGTCCCTGTGGGCTGAAGAAGGCAGTTATCATGGTTTCAGCATAGGACTGGTTCTTGATAAGGACGGAAAATGGACTCAGCGTCCTGGCGGGAAGTATGAATCTGGGTGGTGTGGTCAGAATATCAGCGTAGGATGCTCTATGCTGTGGGATTATCTGCAGCGAGGTGATCGCACTTCACTCGAGAAGGGTCTCACCACATTGGATTGCTGGGCCAACAATTGCCGTCTGCCTAACGGACTCTTCATCGTTCAGTACGATGCTGTCCTTAGTGGAAATCCCTGTCGGATAGACGCTTGCAACCTGGGAACAACTGCTCTCAATTATCTTCAGGCCTATAACTTGGCAAAAGAATGTGGCGTTGATCGCCCTCAATATCGTGAATTGGCCTATGATATATGCGATTTCGTGATTGGTGACCAGCAAGAGAATGGCTGCTTTGGACGAGGATGGACATACGATGGAAAATGTATTTATCGCGAGGGTACTGTGGGAGCCTTTTTGATTCCTGCTTTGCTAGAAGCCTTCCAGACATGCAAGAAGCCCCAATACCTCAAGTCGGCTGAGCGTGCCTATAACTACTACATAGAGGAACTTCGCAAAGACGGTTATACGACTGCTGGCGCGCTTGATACGTGGTGTGTCGATAAGGAATCCTCCATCTCCATTCTCCGCTCGTCGCTCATGCTTTATCAGATTACGCATCGAAAGGAATACCTTCAGGACGCCATACATACTTCCTATTATCTCTCGACGTGGCTTTGGCACTATGATGAAATGTATCCACCTGAAGATCAGTTTGTTCGCGAAGGCTACCACACGTTTGGCGGCACGAGTGTATCCGTTCAGCACCACCATCTTGACTATTATGCGTGCTTGTGGATACCGCAATGGCTGGAGTTGGCTCGAGTCACGGGCCAGAAGCAATGGAAAGAGAAGGCGGATGCCATTTGGAAGAATTGCTGCCAATTAATCTCTGATGGCAGTCTGATGCTCAATGGACATCTGCGTCCTGCCGGCTCTCAGAATGAGGCTTATTTTGAATCCAGCTGGGGATTTGGGAATGAAGAGAAAGGTCTTCCCCCCATAGCTCGAAGCAATCGAATCAACGATTGGTTGGTCGCTTGGCCTGGTGCTTTCCGCTTGGAAACGATACGAAAAACCAGCAAAAAGTTGTAGCGCATTTCCTCGTCCTGTCGAGTCGAAAAAGACAACACGTTGAAACCCCAGACACAACACGTTGAAACCGCAAAGTCAACGTGTTGAAACCGCCAACACAACACGTTGTCTTTTTTGCCCCCTCTAATGCTGGCGAAAAGTATGTCTCTTGAGTGCCTTTGGATAAAGACGAATCCCTCTTTCCTTTACCTTTTTCCTATGGGTTCTATGCCCAATGCTTTCAGGGGAATCTTTGCGAGGTATACTTTAGCCATCGATGAGGCGTGAGTGGAATAATAGGAAACCCAAAGCTCTTCGCCCTCGATGAGGAGACCTGGATAACTCGTATCCCCTCCAGAAGGAAGTACCATAACTTCCTCGAATCGACCAGTCTCATCGCCCTTCAGGATGACTGTCTTGCATCGAGAGGGGATGTAGTGGGAGCGGGTGGAAGCGATGATGTTGTTTCCATAAAAGAGGAAGTCCTGACCTCCCAAACGCATCTCCATCTTCTTCCAATTCCATTGTGTGTAAGGTGCCTGACTTACAGCCCAATAGCCCATTGCGTCAGCATCATCGCGACGAACCATCAAGGCCATCCTTCCATCCTGAGTGAAGCGAATTGTTGCCTCGTTGGGAAAGCCTGGCACATCAAGGTCTGTGATGGTGCTGAAATGGATTCCATCCTTGGTGGACAGCAGGCGCAGAAAGCGTGTTCCTTTCCCTGTCCCATAATCTACGCCATATCCCACTCCATCGTGCCAGGTGACACGCCAGATCCAATCAGAATTGGGCAGCTGGCCATCGATAGTGATGCGCTGGAGTTCGCTGTAGTTGATTCCATCGCTGCTGAAACATACGTGGGGTTCCTGGCCTTGGAGTTTCTTGTCGCGATAGATGGAACCGCCCACGATAACCATTAGCCGGCCGTCTGGCGTGATGGAGAGTTTGGGGTCTCGAAGGTCATATCCCTCTTTCTCGCCCAGATAGACGGATTTCCACTTCTTGCCATCCTTGGATTGCAGAATGCGAATCTTGCCTCGAGCCTCACCATCAGGGCCAAAGACATGTCCTTCTCCTTCGCGGAAGGAAACGTAGAATTTTCCTTGGAACTTTATTATAGAGGTGAAGGAACAATATTTGTCGCCACCCCATAATTCAGTTATTTCAGGTGCAAGATCTCGACCACAGATGTGGTTGCAAAGCAGGAAAAGGAAGATAGTAAGAATTTTTTTCATTGTAGGAAGAGGTAAGGTTGGGAAAATGCAGTTAATCTTCAGGGAACAATCCGTAGAGGATAGAGTCGATTTGATCGGTTATTCTCTTGAAATCCTGAGGGTTGCTCTCGAATTTTGTTGTGTCGCCATCCACAATCAGTAGTTTGCCAGGATAGTTTGCAATCCATTCCTCGTAGCGTTCATTCAGTCCAGTCAGGTAGTCGATACGGATGGATTGCTCGAATTCTCGTCCTCGCTTGCTGATCTGCGCAATCAGGTTGGGAATGGTGCTGCGGATGTAAATCAGCAGGTCAGGCAGTCCCACCAGGCTCATCATCAGGTCGAAAAGCTCGCTGTAATTCGCGAAATCGCGGTCGCTCATATAACCCTGAGCATGCAGGTTAGGGGCAAAGATCCTGGCATCTTCGAAGATGGTGCGGTCCTGAATGATGGTCTCCTTGCTCTTGGATATTTCCACCACATCGCGGAAACGCTTGTTCAGGAAGTAAATTTGCAGATTGAAGGACCAACGGTTCATGTCGGCATAGAAGTCTTCCAAATATGGATTCACGTCCACGGGCTCGAAGCGTGGAGTCCATTTATAGCGTTTAACCAGCATGTTGGTCAATGTGGTTTTGCCGCTTCCAATGTTTCCTGCGATAGCGATATGCATAATTCTGTGTCTTTTGAATGGTTCGTTTTCTGTTGCTACAAGGGGAAGAGTCCATAAACAAGAGCATCTACCTTCTCAGTTATCTGCTTGAAGTCCTGAGGATTATGCTCGTAATCCATATTGTCGACATCAATGGTAAGCACTCGCCCCTTGTACTCATTGTAAATGAATCTCTCGTAGAGGGAGTTCAGCCCCTTTAGATAGTCTAGCTGGATAGCTTGCTCATAGTTGCGTCCACGTTTCTGGATGTTGGAAACCAAATGGGGGATGCTGGCGCGCAAGTAAATCATCAGATCAGGATACTTCACGATGTCTGTCATCAGCTCGAAAAGTTCCATGTAGGCCTTGTAGTCTCTTTCTGAAAGATGCCCCATGCGGTAGTTGTTGGCCGCAAATACATAGACCCCTTCATAAATGCTGCGGTCCTGGATGATGGTCTTGTCCGTCTGCGAGATTTCCAGAATGTCCTTGAAGCGCTCCTTCAGGAAGAATATCTCCATATTGAAGGACCATCGTGGAATATCGTGATAATAATCTTCGAGATATGGGTTATAGCTGACAGCCTCAAACCTGGGCTCCCAACCATAATGCTTGGCCAGCATGTTGGTCAAGGTGGTTTTCCCACAACCGATATTTCCCGCGATAGCTATGTGCACTTTTGGTTTCTTTTGGTAGTTTGATTGCAAACTTACACAAAAAAATCCAAATACGCAGATGTTTTTCGGAAAATTATCTTTCCCTCCCCTTTTCTTTACCCCAATTATTTTGTATCTTTGTAGCCAAACAACACATTAAATACGCTACATTATGATACATCTACACCGTTTAGCTTCTTTCTTGGCTCTGACTTTTCTGATTGCCACTTCTTCTCGTGCTCAGTTCAATGTGACGAATCTTCGTTTGGAACACATGGATAATCCCTCTACCGTTGATGTCCAGAAACCGCGTTTCTCTTGGGTGAATGAGGTGAAGAAGGAAACTTTGCGTGGCCAGAGTCAATCGGCTTACCAGATAGGTGTTTCCAGCAGTCTCGAGAACCTGAAAAAAGGAAAATTTGATGTTTGGGACAGCGGGAAGCAGAAATCGACAGAATCCAGTTTGGTACCTTATGATGGCCCAGCATTGAAGGATGGGGCAGATTATTATTGGAAGGTGCGGACATGGAATCAGAAGGGAAAGGTTTCCAAGTGGAGTGAACCTGCCCAATGGGGAATGGGGCTTCCCAACGAGAAGTGGACGGCTAAATGGATTGATGCTGGCAAGAACGATGGTTCCGCTCCGATGTTCCGCAAAGGCTTCTCTACTCGTGGAGCTGTAAAGCAGGCTAAGGCATTTGTCTGCGGATTGGGTTATTTCGAACTTTACGTGAATGGCGAACGAATAGGCGATGATTATCTGGTGCCCAACATGACGGATTATTCCAAACGTTTTGATCTGGATAAGCCTGCCATTACGCTCGACAACAACTTCCGTGACTTTATCGTCTTGTATCTGGCTTATGACGTGACCAAGCAGCTCCGGGAAGGACGAAATGCTCTGGGAGTATTATTGGGGAATGGATTCTATAATCCTGATAAGCACATTGCCAGTCGTTATGGTGATCCTTGCCTTCGTTTGCAGTTGGAGATCATTTACGAGGATGGAACGACTCAGGTCATAGAAACGGATGGAACATGGAAAACCAAGAAGAGCGCTATTCATTACAATGGCCTTTATAAAGGTGAACTCTATGATGCAAACTATGAAACTCCGGATTGGGCAACGGCTGATTGCCGTGAGAGTAATTGGTCGAATGCGAATGTAGTCAAGGGGCCTGGTGGTCGTATGACTGCACAAACCTCTCCTGCTGATAAGATTACCTTGACGATGAAGCCAAAGTCTCTGAGGAAAATTGGCGAGAAGAAATATGAGGTGGATTTTGGTACAGAGATTGCAGGATGGATTCATTTCCACGACATCGTGGGGAAAAAAGGTGACACTCTACGTGTGAACTACGTGTGCGAGTCTCCTCAAGGCATTCAACAGTACGTCTTTAAAGGAGTTGGAAAAGAGAATTATGCTCCTCGCTTCACATGGTTTGCTTTCAGTAAGGCAACCATTACTGGTGTGGAGAATCTGGTTGAGGAGAATCTTGTTGCAGAAGCTGTGAATACGGATGTCCACATAAATTCTGAATTTGAGTGCTCTAACGAACTCTTTAATCAAGTGAACACGATTTGGCGTCGATCACAGTTGGATAACATGCATGGCTGTATCGCCAGCGATTGTCCTCATCGTGAACGTTTGCCCTACACGGGCGATGGTGAGGCTAGTGCAGAGACGGTGATGCTTAACTTTGATGCATCTGCTTTTTATGGGAAGTGGATACGTGATATGCGCAATACTCAGAATGTGGAGACGGGTTATGAACCCAACAGTGCCCCCTGGGAACCTGGAGCAGGTGGAGGTGTGGCTTGGGGAGCCGCTATGACCATTGTGCCTTGGCAGTATTATGTGCAATATGGTGATACTCGCTTGCTTAAGGACTCCTATTTCGCTATGAAAGAGCAAGTTCGATACATGCTCACTTGGTTGACTCCTGATGGAATCATGTTCCAGAAGAAGCTTCAGACCAATGGAAAAGATCAATGCTACTGGTTGAATTTAGGTGATTGGTGTCCCCCCAATGGAGAATTGCCTCGCGATGAACTTGTTCACACCTTCTATTTGTGGCTTTGTACAGATTATGTGGCTCAGGCTGCCAATGCTCTAGGTAACACTACAGATGAGACATATTATAGAGATTTGTCCAATAAGGTTCGCGACAGCTTCAATGCCTATTTCTACAATGCAGAGCAGAAATCTTATGGTCAAGGGGGAAGTAATATCTATGCCCTCCGTATGGGTGTTCCTGCTGACCGCAAGGCTGATGTGGTGGCAACTCTAAAGAAAGAAATTGCAGACCACAAAGGCCATATCAATACAGGTTTCCTTTGTACTAAGTATTTTTTTGAGACTTTGGCTGACAACGGAATGGTTGATTTGGCTTACGAAGCTATGAATAAGCGTGATTTTCCCAGTTACGGTTGGTGGATAGAACAAGGTGCTACAGTTACATGGGAACAGTGGAATGGTCAGGATTCTCATAATCATCCAATGTTCGGCAGTGGTTTGACTTGGTTGTATCGTCGCTTGGCAGGTGTGGAAACTGATGCGAAGGAACCTGGTTACAGACATATTGTCCTCAAACCTTATTTGACTGATTTGGAACGTGTTCGTTATGCTTTGCAGACTCCTTATGGGAAGGTAATTTCTGAAATCCTCCAACAAAAGGGCAGCAAAACCTACAAGATTACTATCCCAGTGGGTAGTTATGCTACATTGATTCTACCCACAATGGGTGATGTGTCTGAATCTGGGAAAACCCTTGAGAAGGTTGAAGGTGTGAGTGCTGTGACACGTCAGGGTGGTTTTACAACGGCAACTCTGCAACAAGGAACATATAATTTTACCTTTTGATTCAAATAATTAGATGAGATTTAGAACCATCTTCTTGTTTCTGAGTGGATTCTTTGTGTTGTCTGTTTTTCCTAAGTCAACTGTTCCTTCACATTTGATGACAGACCTTTTGGAGCACACTGAGCGGGTGTTCATGGATGGATATCCAACTTCTTTCACATTGAGTGATATGCCTTTTATGGTAGAATCGTATCAAGTGGCAGAAATCCATCGTGCACATCCCTCGTTGAGTTGGCAATTGGAGTGTGATAAGCCTGCCACATTGCAGAAAGCATATCGTATCCTTGTAGCTACCAACCAGGATTTGCTGGCAGAAGGGAAAGCAGATGTATGGGATAGTGGTCCAGTAGAGTCGGATCTTTCAATTGCGGTTCCGATGGAAGGAATGGCTTTGCAGCCATCCACTACGTATTACTGGACTGTTAAGGTGTGGGACAATCATGGAGCAGAATCCCCCTATTCCTCCCCCAAGGCGTTTCGGACAGCAGCGAGTTTGGACGATACATTTCCTCGTTATCCTCTTCAGAAGGATAATGATAGCCCCGTCTGTATAAGGCGCCTTTCTGATACGAGTCAGGTCGTTGATTTCGGACGAGATGCTTTCGGCCAGCTGGCAATTTCACTCCATTCGAGCACAGGCAGAGATACCGTTACTGTTCATCTAGGTGAAGCTATTTTGGACGATGGGCATGTGAACAGACATCCTGGAGGAACAATTCGTTATACCAAGTATCTTTTGCCTCTCATGTCGGGTACTCATACTTATCATCTGAAGATTCGTCCTGATGGACGTAATACTGACATGAAAGCCAATGAGAGCTCTGTAAAACCTATCTTGATGCCTGATTATGTAGGAGAGGTTTATCCGTTTCGTTATTGCGAGCTAGAGGATTATCGTCCTGATGTGACAGGAAAGGATGTCATCCGTTCTTCTGTTCATTATTGGTTTGACGATGAGGCCTCCTCTTTCATTTCTAGTGATACGGTATTGAACAAGGTGTGGGATCTTTGCAAATACACTATTCGCGCTACATCGTTCGCTGGCGTGTATGTGGATGGCGATCGCGAGCGTATTCCTTACGAAGCAGATGCTCTCATCAATCAATTGGGTCACTATGGCGTGGATCACGAGTATTCAATGGCTCGTTATAGTGTGGATTATTTGATTGCCTATCCCACGTGGCCTACTGAATGGATTCTGCAATCTGTCCTGATGGTTTGGTATGAGTATCTTAATACAGGTGATATTCAACTTATCCAGCGTCATTATGACCTGCTGAAAGCTCGTACAATGTTGGCATTGACTCAGACAAACGGACTGGTTAGTACCAAGAAAGGTCAAACGTCTGATTTTTTGTCGTCTATTGGTTATCGAGGTAAAAGTATACGTGACATTGTGGATTGGCCTCAGAGTGGAGCTTTTGGCATTGGGAAAAAAGAGGCAGGGGAAGCAGATGGGTATCAGCTGACAGACCATATTACTGTGGTCAATGCTTACCATTATGAAGCGCTTCATTTGGTTGCGGAAATGGCTAGAATCCTGGGTAAGAGTGCAGATGAGAGATTTTATGCTCAAGAGGCTGTACGTGTAGCTGATAGAATAAACAAGTTGCTTCTAAATCCCCAGACTGGTTGTTACATGGATGGATTGGAGAGTGATCACTCTTCTTTGCATGCTAATATGTTCCCCTTGGCATTTGGCTTTGTGCCTGACAGGTACCGTGGTTCCGTTTTGGATTTCATCCACTCTCGAGGAATGGCATGCAGTGTATATGGGGCCCAGTTCCTCTTGGATGCCTTGTATGAGGCAGAAGATGCAGATTATGCCCTTTCATTGATGAATGCTACGCATGAACGTAGTTGGTATAACATGATTCGTGTGGGTTCCACGATTGCAATGGAAGCTTGGGACACTCGTTTTAAGAACAATCTCGACTGGAATCATGCGTGGGGAGCTGCTCCTGCCAATATCATTCCTCGTAAGTTGATGGGTGTGGAACCTTTGGAGCCCGGTTTTCGTACTTTCCGTATCAAGCCCCAGCCAGGTTCACTCCGCAGTGCAGAAGCTGTTGTACCCACCATCCGTGGAAGTGTGAAGGTGGCTTTCCAGAATATGCCAGGTAAGTTTTTCTCATTGGATGTGGAGATTCCTGCCAATTCTGAGGCACAGGTTTTTCTTCCTTTTATCAACAGAAAGGGCAGGATGCAGGTGGATGGTGATGTTGTGAAGGGTGCGATGGATGGTAAATTCGTTCGTGTAACCTTGGGATCTGGCCATCATCATTTGCAGACTAGTCTATAGGGAATGCTTTCAGTAATTTCTTGATTTCTTTTTTCTTCAGTGGAATTACTGTTCCGTGGCGAGGAGTGAAGGCTCCATGTGTCTCAGTCTGTGCTTTTAGGGTGAAATGTTCCCAATCCTCGGTGGTGCAGAATTGATAGTAGTTACTTGTATAGCAGTCGTACATTAGTACCCATGTGTTTGTTCCCTGAAGTTGGAAAAGACCGCCACCTTCTACAGCCACTTTGGTTTGCTGAAGAGTAGGTGAAGGCTTGCTCCATTGACTTCCTTGGGGAGTACCTACGGGAGCCGTTAATGTCTTGGCTGTTACCTGGCAGATGCCACCGCTGCCTTCATTCTTGTAGATCATGTGGTACAGCTGGTCTCGCTTGTCGAAAACGATATCGGAATCGATGGTGGCCGAGCCTCTGTCATAAAGGTAGGTGGGTTCCGTTATCAAATCGGTGAAATCGTCGTTTGCATAGCTATAGAACACCTTGTCATAGGGCAACGTTCCATCATCGGTCAGCAAAGAAAAGTATACCATATATCGACCTTTACTTCCGTCAGAGTTTACGTAGTTGGGATCCCAAATGGTTTCTGGAGCCCACACGCGGGTTACGTGACTCCATTTGTCAGGGAATCGAGTTGGGAAATGTACGGTGCTGTGTGTCCAATGGATAAGATCCTTGCTCTTGTAAAGTACGATGCCTCGATTGCTGGCCCATCCTTCTGCGCAACGCATGTCGGTAGCTACCATATAAAAGGTTTTGCCGTCTTGCCCACGCAGAATGTGGGGGTCGCGGATGCCTTTTTTCAAGGCAACAGTATCACTGGCCATCACCTTTTGTCCATGATTGATGGGAGTGTAGTTGAAGCCATCGCTACTCAAGGCAAAGTAGAGGTTCTCGTTGTCGTTGCTGGGGAAGTAGGCAAACAGATAACGGAAAGGCTCTGATGCCCAGCATACGGTAGTTATACTGATTAGATAGAGTGCAATCAGCAGGATTCTTGTTCTATGCATATTCTTAAGTTTTATCTTGTGAGTTTTTTCCAAACGAACAGGAAGATGACGGCTCCTATAACAGCGGTACCGATTTGACCTAGACAGCCACCCCAACTGATATTTAATAATTCGAACAGCCACCCTCCTAATGCACCACCGATGATACCAAGAAACAAGTCAACCAAACAACCTTTTCCACTTCCATCGGTCAACTTGCTGGCAATGAATCCAGCAATTATACCTGCTACAATAGACCAAAGCATTCCTTTATAAATAGATTTAATTAGTTATAATGATAAGTAGAAAGTCGTCTCAAAGATAATACTTTTTTTCTTTTTGCGAAAAGAAACAATAAATAAAGAGGCGATTCACTCTTGATTCTTATTTCACGTAATCTTGTTGAGCCAACCAAGTGGCACTTTTCTCCAAACGTTCAAACTGTTTTCCGCTGTCAATGTCCTCTATTTCAATAAAGTAGTACTGGTTCCCGTTCTCGAAGAACTTGTTGAAGATGTTCTGGAAGTTCAAAGCACCTGATTCTCCCAATACGACAAAGTCCTTGATATGAAGAAGTTCTATCCGGTCAGCATATTTTGTCAACATTGCCACGGGGTCGTTCTGCCCCATGATAGTCCAATAGGTATCCATCTCGAACTTCACAAGGTCTGGATGGGTCTCTCGCATCATAATGTCGATGATTTGCTCTCCCTCAACATAGGGGCGGGTCAGGATGTCACCCATGAAACGGCTGGTGCTGTTATCACTTACCTTGCAAAACTCCATGTTGTGATTGTGGTAACCAAAGGTCACACCATGCTTTTTGATTTCCTCACCCGTAGCGTTCAACGTGTCGCAGAAGACCTTCACATCATTTATGTTGTTAATGCCTTCTTTCGGCATCATAGGTTGTATTAGGTATTCAATGCCCAGTTCTGCATGGTCATCAGCGATCTGTTTAAAGGATTCCACGATTTCGCTCTTCATGTCACCGCTGAAGTATCCGTCTCTCCCAGTACGGTTCTCACGTCCTGCCGCGCCAGAAAAAACAGTTGGTGGATTCACGTGAGAACTGACAATATTTAGACCTGCATCTTCGGCCATCTTTTTGAAATCGGTTCTCTCTATGCCGCCAATCTTGCGGTCTGCGGGATCATAACCTGCCAATTCCAGATTTCTGATGCCCATGTTGGCAATACGTTTCAGGTTAGCGCTGAAATCCTCCGCATAGAGTTCGTTTCCCAAGGTGTAGATCTGCAGTCCCATGTTCTTGTTGCCAACTGCATGAATAGCAGTCGCTGTCCCTTCTTTAGCGGGATTGGTGCATCCTGTAGCAAGTGCTCCTAGTGAGAGCATCGAGGCACCTTTCAAAAAATCTCTTCTTTTCATTTCTTTTTGATTTCTGATTTCTCTGTTAGATATTAAATAAGGTTTTGTTTTATTTCACTTCTTCGAATGGGGCTTCCTTGTCTCCTGTCCATCGGAAGAGACATACGGTGCTGCTTTGCCGTTTTGTTTCCTTGTTTCGGGCATTCTTGGAGATGTAGTAGTATCCGTTGCCCAATGGGTTCAACCCCGTGCTTCCCCAAGGGAAATGCCATCCCCATGTGTTGTGTTGGATGTCGTGGTAGCCTTGCTTCAACAGAGGAAGCACCTTGCCCTTCATTGTGGGTTCAATGCCATTTAACGTTTGTTTCTTCGGTTTCTGACGAGTATCAATGGCATAGAGATCATAATTTTCCCATCCTTCTCTTTTGCCGCGATAGACAGCTGCCATCAAGCAATGCAGATTTGGATCGTAAGCCAAGTTCTGGATGCCCCATTCGGTGTTTCCTGTCCATGCGAAAAACTTGTGGTCTGCTTTCTTGGGTCCGCTATGGTGCAAGTCTTGGCTGTTTAGAGTACGCTCGTATCTCTTCCATTTCCTGATGTCATAATTCAGAATAACCTGATAGTTGTTGTCATTGCGTGTCTTGTCACCGTATACCCCATAAGCAATATAGATTTGGTTTTTTCCATCTGATTTTCCCAGTTTGGGTCCAATGGCTACTCCGTCGATGCCCGAGCATCCGTGACGATGTTCCACTTGGTTTCCCTGATTGGTCACGATGGCATTGTAGTCATCTACAGCTTCCTTTATATATACGCTGGTCATTACTTCGCTGGCATCCATGTTGGGACGGGTGATTTTGCTTCCGTCAAAGATGGCGATGTAGAATGCATCTTCCATGCTGTTCACAGAGTTTGTTCCCGACATGATTCCTTTCCCGATGACGTCATGTTTGTATTCCAGGCTTGCATAGATGCGTCCGTCGTCAGGATTGTAGCTCATGCATCCTAAATGTCCAGTCAAGTTGATGACACTACCTATCAGGTTGCCTTGTTGGTCTACCTTGACGAGCGAGGTGGTAAAAGACAGATATAGGTTTTTGCTTACGGGATCAAAGGCAATGCCCTGCACGTGGAACTGGTCTTGTTCACCCGAGAAAATCTGTCGTGCCAGGTTCTTGTAGTCAATCTGTGTCTGGGCAGACGCTCCAAACGTAAGGATGCATGTCACATACACCAGTAGGTTTCTGAGGAGGAATGTCTGTTTTCTCATGATTCGTTAATAATATGTAATTAGGTCTTTTTTTTCGTTCTTTTCAGGTTCTATTCCGTTGGAATTCTCTAATTTTGTGAAAGAGAATATGGTTTAACCCTTTATTTTTTATCTTTATTATGATTCGTATCAATTGTTTTTATCAGGCCAAAGAAGGGCAGTATGCCCGTGGTTTGGAGGCTGCCATCGCTTTGGTTGCCAAGTCTCAGAAGCACGAAGGTGTGGTTGCTTATGATGTGTTTGAGAGTGCGACTCGTCCTGATGTTTTCTGTATTGTCGAGACCTGGCAGAATCAGGAAGTTCTTGATAAGCATTCGGCAACTCTCGAGTTCATCCAGTATGTGGGTATCATGCAGGAGACAGGTGAACTGAAGATTGAAACCTTCGAGTTCTAGAGCTGATAGAAACGGGTGAAAGCCTGCACACAGTACTCGTGGTCTCGCACAGCGCCTGTTTCTCGGGCGCTGTGCATGGCCAGAATGGGATTACCCATATCTACGCCACGCAGGGGGAGGGAACCTGCAAGGATGTTGCCCAATGTACTTCCACCGGCGACGTCGCTGTGATTCACAAATCGCTGGCAAGGTACTCCGGCAGTCTCGCAAATGCTTGCGAAAATGGCGCCTGATACTGCATCGCTAGCATATTTTTGTGCTGCATTGTATTTGATGACAGGTCCGCCACCCAGCACGGGATGATTCGTTGGGTCATATTTCTCGTTGTAGTTTGGATGCCAGGCGTGAGCGTTGTCGGCAGAAACCATAAAAGCTTGCTCTACGCTGCGGTAGTAGTCTTCCAGTTTACCGCCCTGTGCCAGCACAATTCGCTTTAGAATACTGCTCAGGAAAGGACTTCCTGCCCCTTGCTTCGTTTGCGATCCGGTTTCTTCGTTGTCGAAGATAGCCAATACTTGAGTATGTTTGGGGATTCCGTCTCCTGCCTTCAGCAAAGCTTCCAGTCCTGCAAATACCATCGAGAGGTCGTCCAGACGTCCGCTGGAGATGAATTCGTTGTGTACGCCGAAAGTGCAGGCGGGGGTCACATCGTAGAGATAAAGGTCGAAATCCAGGATGTCGGAGGCCTTGATGCCCAGTTCATCTGTAATGATCTTGATGAGCAGGTTACCTTTTTCCAGTTCGTTCTCCACAATGCCGAGGATGGGCAACATGTCTTTCTGCTTGCTCAGTTTCACTCCATCGTTGACTTGACGGTTGAAGTGGATGGCAAGGTTCGATATTTGAAGCAGGGGACGCTTTACATGCAGCAGACGTGTTTCGGGATGCATGGGGTCCTCTGTGCGTAGGATAACGCGTCCTGCCAGACTGAGCGGGCGGTCGAACCAGGTACTCATGATGGGACCTCCGTAAACTTCTGTGTTCAGTCTGACCATTCCTTCCGAGGTGATTTCTGCGTTGGGTTTGATTCGGAAAGTGGGAGAGTCACAATGGGCGCAGATGATATGGAAGCCACCTTCCTGTAAGGGTTCGTTTCCGAGACGGAAAGCATAGAGGGATGAGTCGTTTTTGGTTACATAGAACTGGCTGCCTGGTTTCAATTCATCCAAAGGCTCCGAAGGGTCCAGATTTTGAAAGCCTGCTTTCTCCAATTCTTCTTTCAGCGTCTTTACGGCAAGGAAATTGACAGGTGAGGCATTCAGAAAATCAATTAAACGTTGGATCATAGGTGTAAATATTTTGTTCGCGTTGGTTTTTTGTGTACTTTTGCCTACAAAGATATCAAGAAATTTCGGGAAAACATGAAAATATCTGAAAAAATCACTGAGCAATCATCCTATTATGACCATTTGGAGAAGATGACTCCAATGGAGTTGCTCATAGATATAAATCGCGAGGATCATCGTGTGGCTGATGCTGTTCAGAAGGCTATTCCTCAGATTGAGGCGTTTGTGTGTAAGGTTGAAGACCGTATGCGTCGAGGGGGACGTCTTTTTTATATGGGTGCTGGCACAAGTGGACGCTTGGGCGTGTTGGATGCCAGCGAGTTGCCTCCTACATTTGGTGTTCCTGATACGTGGGTGACAGGTTTGATCGCAGGTGGTGATACGGCCTTGCGGCATGCGGTGGAGCGGGCCGAGGACGACGTGTGTCAGGGATGGGCTGATTTGCAGCCGTTCCATCCTACGGCGGATGATACGGTTTTAGGTATTGCGGCATCGGGTACCACGCCTTATGTGGTGGGGGTATTGCACGATGCTCGCTCCAATGGTCTTCTAACGGGCTGTATTACCAGTAATCCAGGTACACCTCTCGCCGCAGAGGCGGATTTCCCCATCGAGGTCATTTTGGGTCCCGAGTTCGTTACGGGTAGTAGTCGTATGAAGAGTGGTACAGCGCAGAAGATGATTCTCAACATGATTTCCACCACACTGATGATTCGTTTGGGACGCGTTCGTGGCAATCGTATGGTGAACATGCAGTTGAGTAATGCAAAACTGGTGGATCGTGGTACGCGCATGATTCAAGAGAGCCTTGGCCTCGATTACGAGGAAGCTCAGCAACGTCTCTTGCAGGCGGGTAGCGTCAATTCTGTCCTCGAGGGTGAGAAGTAAAATCCTTTTTCTTTACCTCTTTTAAGCTCTGTGTCCACATGAGACGTATTGCCCGTTTTACACTGACATTTCTCCTCTTATTCAGCACGCTCATGATGAAGGTGCAGGCGGATTCTGTCCTTCCTCATGATGTGGAATCATCGGAGAAGGCAGGGGAGGGGACTTTACTCTCTGGAACCATTATCGGCACAAGAACCAGTGTGGATTATTCCACAGGAAGCGTTTCCGTTTCTGTCAACAAACGGGAGGAGGCTTTCGATGGTGATCTCAACACTTTTTTTGCTTCCTACGATCGCTCGAAAACGTGGGTAGGGTTGGATTTGGGCGTTCCTCATGTGATTACTCGCGTTGGTTGGGCACCTCGCAACGAGTCAACTTATGGCCCGAAAAGGGTTCAGTTGGCTCTCTTCGAAGGTGCCAATCAGGCAGACTTCATGGATGCCGTTCCCTTGCATCTCGTTGAGGAGCAGAGTGCGACGGGTCAGATGCATTATGCCAACGTGTTCGTTTCCCGTGGTTTCCGTTATGTTCGCTACGTGGGGCCTAATGATGCACGATGCAATGTGGCGGAAGTGGAGTTCTATGGTTATGAGGGAGCGGGTGACGATTCCCGATTCTACCAGCTCACGAACTTGCCAACCCTCTCCATTCATACGGAAGGGAATGTCGATCCCTATGATAAGGTGAACGAGATTCCTTCCTCCGTGACTGTCATTTATGCGGATGGAAGGCTTATCCAGGAAGAGAAAGCCAGCACACGATTACGAGGCAACGCATCCCTGTATTTTGATAAAAAGCCATATCGCATCAAGTTCGATGACAAGGTGCGAATGCTGAAGGGCTCGCCTCTGGCTTCTCCTGCCAAAGCTAAGAAATGGACGTTGATAAGCAATCATGGTGACAAGACCCTGATGCGCAACATAGTGGGGCAGGAGATGAGTCGTCGTCTGGGGATGGCTTACACTCCTTGGATAGAACCTGTCGACGTGATAGTGAATGGTGAGTATAAAGGATGCTATCAGCTTACTGACCAGATAACGGTGAACCCTGATCGGGTGGATATTACAGAGATGACGGCTCAGGATTTGGAAGGAGAAGCTCTCGCGGGCGGCTATCTCATCGAGTGTGATGCCTATGCAGGTTCCGAACCGCCCAATCGAAGGTTTTATAGTCGCCAAGGGATTCCTGTTACCATCAAGTCGCCTGATGCGAACACGATTACACCATCACAGCGCGAATACATCCAGGGGTATTTCAATCTGTTGGAGCAACGTGTCTATGCCGATGATTATCAAGATCCTGAGCGGGGATACGCCTCATTGCTCGACGTGGAGAGTTTCCTTCAGCATTTCCTGGTCAATGAATTCGCAGGCAATTCCGACACGTACTGGAGCACCTATATGTATAAGGATCGCGATGAAGTGGTGTTTCATGTGGGACCTTGTTGGGATTTCGATGATGCGATGGATAACGATAACCGTACCTATCCCGTCAGCGGAAAGCCGGATTTCATCTTCCGCCACATTGGAATCTACGCTGGCACGTTGCCCCAGATTACCAATCGCATCCTTTCCGATCCCAAGGCATGGGACATGTTGTGTCGGATGTGGGCTGACAAACGGGAGAGTGGAGTGTTCTCTGAGAAAAGCATGTTGGCTTATGTGGATAGTGTTGCGCAGGTGCTGGATGCCTCTCAACGGCTCAATTTCATCCGTTGGGATGTTCTCAATTCACTCGTGCATCTCAATTTCCAAGCTTTAGGTTCCTACGAGGCAGAGCTGAGGACGCTACGCAACTACCTGAAGCTGAGAATCCGTTGGCTGGACGTCCATTTGGGTTATGCGGAACAACCATCTGAGGACAACTCGTTCCTGATATCCTCGGCAGACGATTTCATCGCCTTTGCAACTGCTGTGAATGCTGGACAGTTTGGGTTGAACGCTGTCCTGACAGAGGATATTGACCTCTCTGGCTATGGGTTCATCTCTGTAGGGACACAGGGAGGGATGTATCTTGGAACTTTTGACGGGCAGGGTCATAGCATTACGCTCGATTTCAATTGCCATCAGATCAATGCGGCTCTTTTCCAATATTTGGGAGGAACCGTCGAGAACCTCATTACCCGCGGACGTATCCAGACGAATGCCAAGTTTGCTGCTGGCGTGGTGGCTCGCTGCTATGGCGGCACGGTACGAAATTGCGTGAGCTACGTCGATTTGGTTTCTTCCGTAAGTGGTGATGGGACGCACGGAGGGATAGTTGCTGTTACGGATGGGGGAGGAACGATTGAGAACTGTCTTGTGGCGGGTTCCATGTATGGGACCAACACGTCGCATTGTGGCGGTATTGTGGGATGGGCCTCCACCACGACACGTATCAGCAGTTGCATCCTCGCTTCTTCTCTTCGTCTGAATCCTGAAGGAGGGCACAGCATCTGCAGGAATTACAGTCAGGTCATCAGCACGAACAACTTCTATCGAAACGCTCTTGGAGAGACAGGAAACGCCAGCCGTATCGCCACGTCTGCTTATCTGAAGGATGGCTCCATCTGCTATCGCATCAACGGAGGTAAGACGGATGGCACGCAGGCGTGGTACCAGAATCTGGACAACGGGTTGGAGGCTGATCCAACTCCTGTTCCCTTCAATACTCATGGGACTGTCTATGCTCTCTCCAGAACTTACACGAACCACAATCCAACAAGTGTCCTTGCGGTGGACAACGAAGAAAAATCGCCTTCCCAATGGTTTGACCTGCTGGGAAGGAAAGCTGAGAAGCCCAAGAAGAATGCCCCCGCTTCGTCCTTCAAAGGAAACGTAATCCTGTGGAAGTGAGGACGATGGAACCTTTCTCTCCTTTCGCCTTCCGCTAGTTCTCCTTTGACTGGGCGGCCCACTCGATTCCGCGCTTCATGATCTCAAAGGCTTCAGGAACCTCAAAATCATTTGCATCGTGGCAGAGCGACGAGTAGAATACACGGCCTTTTCCGTAATATTTCTTCCAGACAACAGGCATCACCACACCCTTTATCCAGGGAGCATCGCCGCCTCCATTGAAGGTGGTGGTGGCCAGAACCTTTACGCTGGGGTCCACGTGCATGTAGTATTGCTCAGACTTCATGTGGAAGGTCTTCAGTCCTTTCGTTACAGGGTCTTTCTTGTCCTTGATGTTCACGTCGTAGTCAACCTTGCCGCCAGGGTGAGCCACCCATTGTCCGCCCACCATGAACTGGTATTCGGTATTGTTGCGGAAGGAGTCACCCAGTCCGCCGTGCCATCCAGCGATGCCAGCTCCGTTGCGGACAGCCTCCAGCAGACCTCTCTCCTGCTCGCCGCTGATGCTTCCCATCGTCCAAGTCTGGATGATGAGGTCTACCTTTCCCATCATCTCCTTGTCTGTGTAGACGTCCAGCTTGTCATAGGAGTACACGATGGCTCCCTGCTCTTGAAGCCAAGGTTTCAGCAAGTCGTGGCATTGCTTGGGCTCATGGCCATCCCAGCCGCCGTAGACGAACAGCACTTTCTTGCCCTTGAGGGCGCTTTCCTGAGCGACGGTTTGACAGGTGGTGCAAACGATAGCCGCCAATACGATGAACAATTTTCTCATGGGATTCATAATTGCTTTACATTATTCTATAATAGACATTTCCTGCTACAAATTTACAGTTCTTTCCTGACATAAGCAAATGATGGACGAAGAAAAGTTGAGTTTCATGCGTTCTTTTCCCCAACTTCACGCGTGGAAAGATTGGGCCGTGTGTGAGGGGCAAAAAAGGATGACGTGTTGAGGAAGAAAAGACAACGTGTTGAAACCGCAAAGTCAACGTGTTGAAAATGCAAACTCAACGTGTTGTCTTTTCCGCCTCGACGTGTTGCTAACTCAGGAGGCCTTGTGAAAGATTTCTTTCAGATGGTTTTCAGGTCGCGTTCCCAACTCTTTTTTTCTCCTGTCTGCTCATAAATATGGCTCACACGTTACCAATGAATCAGAAAAAGACGTATCTTTGCAAAGAAATAACGGAAATGAAAAACTTTTTCTGCGCATGAGAACCATGAATATTACCTTGAAGAGAATTTTTCTGCTGGCAGCCTTTTGCCCGCTGATTACTACTGCCCAAACGGGTTTGGATTACGTGGACCCCACCATTGGAGGAGTGGGTATTCTGCTCCAGCCGTGCCGTCCCACCGTGCATCTTCCCAACCAGATGGTCCGCTGGACACCTTTGCGTGCCGACATGCTCGACGATCAGGTCGCGTCTTATCCCTTGGTCATGCTCTCGCATCGACTGGGTCAAGCCTTTGGCTTCCTGCCTCTGACGGGCAGTTTCGACCAGAGAATGTTCCACTGCCGTCAGGAATACGATCACGAGCGCAACACTCCCTACCAGTACGAGGCCGTGTTGGAGGGATGCCGCCTTGCCTTCACGCCCAGCAAGAAGAGCGGTATCCTGCGGGTGGATTTCCTCAGCGATGACCAGAACTTCATTCGTTTCAGCAACGTCAACGAAAAGGGAGCCTTCCGCCTGGCAGATGCCCGCACCGTGACTTGCGAGGCTGACTACAGCGGCATGAAAGTGTTCCTCTATGTCCATTTCAACCACGATCTGAGCGACCTGCGCTATGAATCAGACGAGAAGCGCGTGATGATCGCTTCTGTGGGACAGGGCAAAGGACAACTGATGATGCGCTATGGCATTTCCTTTATCAGCGTGGAGCAGGCGAAGGACAATTTGGAGCGCGAGATTCCACAGTTCGACTACGACAAAGTATGCGCAGCTGCCCGCCAGACGTGGGAGCCGATCATCAATCAGATTCAGGTCACAGGAGGCACAGATACGCATAAGCGCGTCTTCTATACGGCGCTCTACCGCTGCTTCGAACGCATGGTGGACATCAACGAGTACGGTCAGTACTACAGCGCTTTCGACCACAAGGTGCACAAGAGTAAGGAACCCTTCTTCACGGACAACTGGATCTGGGACCAGCACGTCTGCTTGGAACCCCTGCATACAATCCTCAACCCTGATCAGGAGGTGCAGAAGATCAACTCCTACCTCGACATGTATCGCCAGAGTGGAGCCATTCCTCAGTTTGCTGTCCTTAGTGGCGAGATGCCAGGCATGACGGGCAACTATGCGGCTGCATGGATGGCTGACTCGTGGTTCAAAGGATTGAAGTTCGACCTGAAGACGGCCTACAAGGGTCTTCGACACAATGCCCTCGAGCGGACCCGCATAGCCTGGAAAAGAGGCGAAAGGTCCGTCCTGGACGATTTCTACGATGAACACGGCTATTTCCCTGGCCTGAAAACAGGTGAGAAAGAGACGGTACCTGAGGTGCAGTTGCCTTGGGAACGGCGTCAGTCAGTCAGCATCACCACCACTTTCAGCTATTGCGACTGGTGTGTCGCCCAGTTGGCTCGCGAGCTCAATAAGAAGAAGGACACAGACCTATTCCTTCGCTATGCAGCCTTCTACCGCAACCTCTATCGTCCTGATAAGTATCTTTTCTGGCCCAAGGACGCGGAGGGCAACTGGATTGAAGGCATGGATCCGCGCTATATGGACCGTGCCTATTATACGGAGAACAACGCCTATACCTTCCAGTGGGACGTGAAGCATGACATACGGGGGCTTGTCGACCTGATGGGTGGGCAGCAGAAAGCTCAGGAGCAACTCGACCAACTCTTCCGTATCCCGCTTGGCAAGGCAAAGTACGAATTCTGGTGCGGTCTGCCTGACGCGACGGGTATGATAGGTCAATTCGCGATGGGCAACGAACCCAGCTTTCATATACCTTATTTATATGACTATCTGGGAGCTCCTTGGAAGGCTCAGAAACGCATCCACATGGTGATCGACAGTCAGTTCAACGATACGTGGTACGGCATCCCAGGCGATGAGGACGGTGGAGGAATGTCTTCGTTCCTTGTCTTCTCGATGATGGGTTTCTTCCCTGTCACGCCAGGCATCCCTGTCTATGCCATCGGAAGTCCTTTCTTCGAAAAGGCTGTCATTCAGCTGCCAATAGGCAAGACTTTCACCATCGATGCCAGAAACTATAGCGAGGAAAACAAATATATCCAGCGGGCAACACTTAACGGCAAGGAACTCACGCGGGCGTGGTTTACCCACGAACAGCTGATGCAGGGCGGCACGTTGCTGCTCGAGATGGGTAGCGAGCCAAACCGTGCGTGGGGAGCAGGCGAGCAGGATGCGCCTCCATCAGATATCAATTATGTGAACAAGTGAAACTAAAATATACAGAAAAACATGAAAAGAAGCGAGATTAATCAGATTATGCGTGAAGCCGAGAAGTTCTTGGCAAGCAAGCAATTCATCCTGCCCGAATGGGCAAACTGGAGCCTGCAGGACTGGAAAGACCACAAGGGACAGACCGATTACATCACAGAGCGAATGCTGGGATGGGACATCACCGACTTTGGGTCGGGCGATTTCAACCAGGTTGGACTTTTCCTCTTCACTCTGCGCAATGGGAAGTATGGAGTGGACAAGAAGCCCTATGCGGAGAAAATCATGATTGTGGGCGAGAATCAGGTCACACCCTGGCATTTCCACTGGTCGAAGATGGAGGACATCATCAATCGTGGTGGAGGCAATCTGGTGGTGGAGTTCTACAACGCTGATGCCAACGAGCAGAAGGCCGACACGCCTGTCCACGTACTTGTAGATGGATTGGAGCAGGTGTTGGAACCAGGCGGCAAGCTTGTCCTGCGCCCAGGTCAGAGTGTATGCATGACGCAGTACCTCTATCACAAGTTCTATGGGGAGCCTGGAAACGGCGTGGTTATGGTGGGCGAAGTAAGCCAATGCAACGATGACACGACGGACAACCGCTTCTTCGACCCTGTGGGACGCTTCCCTGAAACCATCGAGGACGAAGAGCCATATCATCTCTTGTGCAACGATTACGATAAGTTTCTGAAATGAAAACACGTAAGATTATCGTCTCTGGCGTGGGATGCTGCCTGGTAGACCGCATCTACAACGGCATCAGTTTCAGTTCGGAGACGTTCAGCAAGTATTTGAGCCGCCAGCATGGCGACGGAGGTCTAGAGCCTGGAAAGCTGGAGTTCGAGGAGGGCTTCGAGCGATTCTGCAACCGCCGTTTCCCTGAGGTCCTGCAGGATATCACGGGCGGCCGACCTGCCGACACGGTGAATATTGGTGGCCCCTGTATCGTGGCGCTCATCAATGCTGCCCAGCTGACACAGGATATCTCTGAGGTACGCTTCTATGGTTGCTACGGCGACGATGAGGTGGGCAGTCAGTTGCTCGAACGCTTGCATCGCGTCCCTGTCCGTTTGGAGCATTACCGCATGGAACCAGGTGCAGAGACGGCTTCCACGACTGTTTTCTCTGATCCGAACCACGATGAGGGTCACGGCGAGCGTATCTTCGTGAATACCATCGGAGCGTCTTGGAAGTATCAGCCTGACGAGTTGGACGACAGCTTCTACCAGTCGGATATCGTCGTTTTTGGTGCGACGGCTCTCATGCCGCCCGTTCACGAGGCACTCGACCGCCTGTTGCCTGAGGCCCAGCGACAGGGTGCGCTGACCGTTGTGAACACAGTCTTTGATTCTCTCAACGAGAAGAAGCATCCCAACGGACGTTGGCCTTTGGGAAACAGCGATGAAAGTTACCGCCACATCGACGTGTTGATTACGGATTGCGAGGAGGCTCTTCGCCTGAGCGGAACCCGTAGCATTGCTGAGGCCCTGAAGTTCTTCCGTGAGAAGGGAACAGGTGCCGCCGTTGTCACGAACGGGTCGAAGGATGTGTGGCTCTATGCCGACAGCCAGCGATTCGGCCGTTTGGAGGCTACGTTGCCCGTTTCAGCAAAGGTGACGGCTGAGCTGAAGGCAGGTAAGCGGGGCGATACGACGGGATGCGGCGACAATTTCGCTGGTGGCGTGATTGCTTCTCTGGTGGAGCAGTTGCATGCTGGAAAGACGGAGCTCGACCTGTTGGAGGCAGCCCGCTGGGGTGTGGTGTCTGGCGGTTTCACGTGTTTTTATGTGGGTGGAACCTACTACGAGCAGGCTCCTGATGAGAAGCGTCGGCTGCTGATGCCGTATTACGAGGCCTATCTCAACCAGATTTGAATCTTTAGGAAACGATAGAAGAGAAAAAAGAAAATGATAGTACCATTCAAGGAAATACTGAGAGACGCCTTCCTCCATAAGTATGGAGTGGGGGCGTTCAATTGCTTGAGCCTGGAGAACGTACTGGGAGCCATCGAGGCTGCTGAACGTCTCCGTTCCCCCATCATCCTGCAGTTGGCAGAGGTGCAATTCCCTTATTCGCCGCTGGAGTTGATGATTCCCATGTTCATAGAGAAGGCGCGTCAGGCCTCCGTACCCGTCTGTGTCCATCTGGATCACGGCTTGTCGTTCGAGACCTGTGCGCGAGCCATCCGTCTGGGATGCAATTCCGTCATGATAGACAGCTCATCCCTGCCTTTCGACCAGAATGTAGCTCTCACCAGCGAGGTGGTTCGTATGGCACGCGCCTTTGGGGTGGACGTGGAGGCTGAATTGGGCAAAGTGGGCGATGCTGGCAAGGATGAGGCGGAGACAGATGTGTTCACCGATGTGGAGGAATCCGCCCGTTTCATCGAGCTGACACGTATCGATGCCCTTGCTGTAGCGATAGGGAACAAGCACGGGAAGTATACGGCTACGCCCCGATTGAATATCCAGCGCCTCGAGGAAATCCGCGACCGCAACCAGTTGCCCCTCGTTCTGCACGGCGGTTCAGGTACCAGCGATGAGGATTTCAAGTCCTGTGTCCACAATGGAATCTCGAAGGTCAACGTGGCTACAGCCATCCAGCTGGGAGTCACTGAGCGGGTGCGGCAATATGTCCAGCAGCCTGATGCCAATTATATCGACATGAAGGATGTCATCCTGCGTGCTTCGCAGGAGGTGGTGGAGCGACACATCCTCCTTTTCGAAAGCAACAACCGATGCTAGAGACTATATACCTTATTTATAATAACGCGCGCGAGACCCGTGGCACAAAGGAGTGGCGGCATTTTCGAGAGTTTCTCTCGTTCCGACGAAAAATGTCTTATTTAGACTTCTTGCACCCTAAAAATCGACAAACCACATGGTTTTTTGCGGTTTTTCAGCCTTTTTTGCGTTTTTTTCTTAACAAATGGGCAAAAAAATGCAAAAAATGTTTGGTGGAAATGAAAATGTCTGTATATTTGCATCGAAGAAAGCGTGGATTGGCAAGTGAGTGCTCGCGCATCTTAGGGATATTTGATGAAAAAATACTCACAACCCGATGCGTGGGCGCGAATGCTGAAGAAGCTTTTGCGGCTGCGCTTTTTTTATGAACGATGAAACAAATATCCCGAGAGCGAAGCGTCGCTCTGAATAACGAAACGAAATAACTAACAAAAGTGTTTACTAACATTATTATTAATTAAATTTATTAACTTATGAAGAAGATTTTATCTTTTTTGCAGAAGAAGCCGCTAGCTATGGCAGCGGTTGCTCTGTTCAGTATGAGTTCATTTGCGGATGAGCCTGTTACTGATCAAGTCTGGACTAAGGTTACCGATGGTACTAGTCTAAAAGCATTTGATTATGTAACTTTCGTGGACGTGAATGCCAAGAAGGTTTACAATGGCTTTAAGCACGCTGTAAAGTATGAAGGTGAAAACCCAGGTTCAGAAGGAACTGGTTTCTGGGTTGTAGATGGTTGGGCTCCCGAGGAAGGCTCACCCGTTGCAGCTGATTATCCTGAAAGTAGTTGGGCTTTCAGAGTAGAAGATGAAGAGGCTGAAGGTCCTTTGTTTACCTATTTTACTGAGGATGCTGAGGTTACAGGTCGTGATTTGAACAGTCTAGTAAGCTGGGATAAAGACTTGATTTCTGATGGCTATGTAAAGAGTCTCGCTTCTAAGCGCTATGTTTATTACGACAAGACAGCTGGCTATTTCTGGACAAAACCTGAACCTGATAAAGTAGGCCTTTATAAGCAGACAGAGCTCGCTCGTCCAGTATTTGATCCTACGAGCAGTACGATTTGGGTTAATCCCGAAGCACCTGCTGGTCCTTCAATCAATATCAGCATTCCTGGTATAGGTGAAAACGACCCCGTGGGTTCTATCTCATGGAAGCAGGATGATGGTGACTATAATGATGACAATGGAACCAGCACTGATGTAACTCCCGAGTATGAGGATGGTGTACCTGTAAAAATCACTGCTAAGAATGTATACGAAGGTGGTGAAACCCAAGAGGTTACCGAGACCTACACCTTCGTAGAAATTGAATTGCCTTATTTCGATCCTGAGACAGGCATTAAGATTGCAAATGATGGTACTGCTATGGTTGAAATCTTGGATGACACCGAAGGTGCAGCCATTAAGTATTATGTAGCAGAGAAGGGTAAGGAACCCGAAGAACCTACATTTGAGGATTACTCTGAAGCATTGGATCTTGCTGAGTATGTAGGCAAGACTGTTGTTGTTTATGCTAAGGCTACTAAGGGTGGTGCTGAGACTTCAGTTGTAAGCGCAGAGTACACTATCGAGCCCAATGCTACTGCCGAGGACCTCGAATTAGAGCTCAATGCAGATCCTAAGGAAGGTTCTGAAGTAGGTGGCGGTGACATTGTTTCTTTGTGGTGGGTGATCGGAAACACCGAATACGACTATTACGAGATTGCTCCTAACGGAAAGGTTACAGAACTGACTTTGACCTTCCATACTGATGATGGTGACGTGGACGAAACTGTTAAGGCTGTTATTAAGAAGGATAAGGTTACTTTCAAGGTTCCTGGTAAACCCGAATATTATGGCAAACAATTTGACGTAGCTGTTCCCGAAGGCTTCTATCTGGCAACTGCTGGCAAGAATGTGGTTGAGACTCCCGAAGCTACAGTTACCTATGTGATGGGTCTTGGTTCTTCAGACTTTATTATTGATCCCGAGACAACCTACCAGCCTACCGACGACAACACCATCCTTGTAAGAGTTTATCCTCGTAACAATGAGAATGCTGAAGTTGACTTCGCAAATCCTGTTGAGGGTGATTCCAACTATGGTGCTAAGTTCACAGATGCTGAATCTGAGTGGGTAACTGATATTACCAAGGTTGAGAAGATTGCTGCTGACGAAGAGGGTAATCCTCTGCCTAACACCTTCGAGATTACCTTTGAGAACGGTGATGGTAAGGCAGACTTCATCAAGAAGTATCTGAAGATGTATGCACACCTTACTCCACAAGAAGAACAGCAGCTTAATTTCTCTGGTTATAACGTAGGTTTCCCCGCAGGTACTTTCAAGTCAGACCTCTATATAAATGGCGAGGACCTCAACCACCACGTTAAGTTCGTTGAGTCTGTAGACATCAAGATTATTCCTTCCTACAAGACAATCTGCGAAGGTGATAGGATGATGATTTACACTCTCCAGTTGACTGGTAATGTTAGTGGTGACAGTTACAACACACCTTATGATTCTGATAAGGAATCTGAAGTTGTATTCGATGATGAGGCTGAGGTTACCATCAAGGGTACCAATATCTTTGGTGAAGAGGTTGACCTCACTTGTACGCTATCTGTAGCTGAGCCTAAAGACCAGAAAGCAAAAGGTGTTAAGGAGACTTATACTGTTAATTGGAAACGCTACAGTGCTCTTGATCCTGAGAATCCTCTGGACTTCGGTTGGACTCTGCGTACCGACAATGGACAAAACTATGAAGTTACTATTCCTGCAGGTACCTTCAAGGTTAATTTGAGTGAAAATGATGAATATAAGGGTACTGCCGATGTTATGGCTCATCCCAACTGGGCAGCTACTGCTCGTCCTTACAGCTTTGATGAGGGCAAGCAGGAGACCAGCACTTTGGTTCTCGACCTTACTGCTACTTTGGATAACCCAATTAAGGTATTCGAGAAAAATCTTAGAGTTAACAATGAAGAGGCTGTATTTACAGTTGAAGGTGCAGACGGTACTCAAATCGAAGTTGAGTCTTGGGAATTCGACGGTCCTACTGAGGCTTATTCTACTACGTTTGAAAGCAAGCCATCATACATGTTTGATGGCAGAGATGGTAAATGGCTGAATGGTTCTGAGGGTGTTCAGGAAGAAGCTGGTGTTATTATTCTCCATCTGGCTACTCCTATTGCTGATGTACAAAAGTATACCATCACCATTCCTGCGGAAGCATTCAGAGCCAACACTTGTCTTAACAAAAAATTCTCTGTAGAGGTTTTGCCTTATGTTACCTATTTCATCCAGGAGATTAAGTACATCATTCCTACCGATCAGGAATCTGTAACTTATGACATCTGGGGTCAATTGCCCGACGGCAGCAAGCTGGATGCTCCTATTGCTTACATCGGTGAGACTGATCCTGAGTTGCGTACTCTTTACAATGCTCTCAGATACAACAACGAACGCTACGTTGATGTTGATGAGACTGGTTCAGGTGAGAAGATTATCGATGGTGAATGGTTCTATCCTGAGGTTAAATCTACCAAGTTTAACAAGGATGAGAAGACTACCACATTCACTATCACATTCCCCAATGGCTTGATTCCAGGTTACTATAAGATGAACTTCCCCGCTGGTACAGTTCAGGCTGAGGGTTATGTTGCTAATGATGTTAGATTGTATAATCCATTCGACGTTGTTCCTGCATTCGTTTACGATGCTACCTCTAGCGAAGAGGATTACAACCAGCCTGGCAAATATCCAAAGGAGAAGGAGTACAATATCTCTACCAAGACCACAGAGATTACGCTCTACTTGACAGCTGAGAATCCTGATGATGAGTATACCAACAATTCTAATTCTGACATTCTCTTGATCGAAGGTACCCAACTTGGCTTCGCTGAGGGCATTATCGATGATGAGGCAGATGCAGAAAATGGCAAGTTCACATACGAAAAGGATCATGATGGTATCTTCAAGGTTACCTTCGATGCTTTGCAACCTGGTCAGTATACTTTGGTCGTTCCTTCTCACAGCGTAACTACCAAGTCTACCTTCAAGATCTTAGGCACAGCTACTGCTCTGAATACCGATAATCCTGAGGCATTCTTCCTGACCATCAACGTTGAGGACTTCGCTGGTCCTGAGGATGCTGTCAAGATCACAACCAAGACCTATGCATTCGATGTTAAGGTAGGTGATGAGGGTACAAAGATGACCGTACTCAATGACGAGGAGGGCAATGCTCCCACCGTACAGCTTGGTGGCGCACAAGCTACTCTCGAAAATTCCGATAAGCCTGGTTACGTTCGCGTAGTTCTCCCAACTGCAGAAAAGGAAGAGTGCAAGCCATGCTTCGATATGCCTAAGGACGCTCCTGAGCTTGTAAAGGGTGCTATCGAAGATGAACTTGAAGAAGAGGAAGAGGTAACAGAGCCTAAGTTGGGATACTTCTTCATGCATTCTTGCCAGGAGCCTGAGGAAGAGCCTGCTCCTTATCCATTGGTTATTCCTGCTGGATCATTCAAGGGTCAGTATGCTACCAACTATGACGACATCGAGGCAAATGTTGATGTAATCTTCGAGTTCATTGATTCTGGTACTGGTATTACAGATGATCTGGAAGATCCTAACGACCTTACCACTACGTTCTGTGAGGTTCTTGACGAAGTATATGTTCAGAAGGAGATGCTCTTTACACGTGCTTTCAGAAACCAGAATATGCAAGCTCTTGCAGTTCCCTTCGACATTAAGCAGTCTGAGGTTGCTGACTACTTCACCATCTACCGTCTCGATATGGTTTGGGAAGATTCTAAGGGTGATTTCCAACTCAACTATCTATCAGTTGGTGAGGATGGTATTGCTTATGCTAACAAGCCATACATCATCGTTCCAACTGCAAAGGCTGTTGAAGAGACTGAGAAAGAAGGATTCGTTAAGATTCCATTCACTGACAAGAAAGTTGAGTATCCTATGATGAGTTTCATCAACTGTGCTACTACAAAGGTTCACTTCCAATTCTTCAACACTCTGTTCAAGCAAGAATTTGCTGAAGATATGGTAGAAGAATACAAGTGGAAGACCTTGTCTGGTGGTAAGATTGGTAATATTAACGGTACGGTTCCTGCATGGCGCTGGTGGATTGCACCTGTTGAGAAGTTCGGCAATTACGTTAAGATTGCTCTCGATGGCTTTGTTCAGGATGATGCTGATGGCATTGACTTCGTTGAGGCAACTGAGGGTGATACTCAGATCTTCAATGTTGCTGGTCAGAAGTTGAATACTGCTGCTAAGGGTAAGGTTAACATTATCAATGGTAAGAAGGTTTTTGTAAAGTGATTTAGGACTAATAGTCAGTCCCAGCTTCTGGGCTGGGATTGACTAATTCTTCCAAACAATTTATACTAACCACAAAAATTGATTAGCTTATGAAAATGTTTTATATTAAGCCTGAAATGGACATCGAAATCGTTGAGGTAGAGTCTTTCTTGGCACAGAGTGATGGAGAAGGAACTACTCCTATAACTGACGATCCTGTTATTGATACAGGAGGCGATGATACTTTGTTCGATACAAAGGTATTTTCTTGGTAATAATTGAACACATTTGTGTTCGACACTTATAATCGAATCCCCTGTCTCTCGTAGGCAGGGGATTCTTTTTGCTAGGATGCAGCGACCATCCAGGCTTCTTTTTTTGAAAACGGAATACCGTGATGTCGTTATAGCTCCCCCATGAAGTTGGGAAAAAGACAACGTGTTGTGTCGCCGCTTTCAACACGTTGAAATTGAGGTTTCAACGTGTTGTCTTTTCTTTAGGAACGTGATGCTGCTGTTCCCGTTATGACGGAAAGTTACGGAAGCTGAGGCAGGCATCATTTGGGCTATGCGTTGCAGCGCTACAGTGCTACAGTTCTTTTACACCATTCACATGCCTCAAAAAGTAGCCATAATATCTATATATATTTATATTTATATAAATA
>JAFRTJ010000069.1 GCA_017427185.1 Bacteroidaceae bacterium
AATGCCTGTCGCAGGATAAAAATAAGGAGAAATGGCATTTGGAATATGAGGAGACGACGGAACCCATTGCAGGCCTGTTGCAAAATAATTCATCTTTCGCTTCCATCCTTTCATCTTAACTACCTTCAGATTGCACTGCACGCCTCCTTTCAGCATCCGTTCACCATTGAGCAGGAGAGCAAGTTCGCCACATGTCAAACCATAGACGTAAGGAATCGAGAACTGGCTTACAAAAGAAAAGCACCCCTCCTTCACCACGTTTCCTTCCACTTTCAGCCCGCCTAACGGATTCGGACGGTCCAGGACGATGAACTCTTTACCATTCTCTGCTGCTGCTTCCATTGCAAGTCCCATCGTACTGATATAAGTGAAAGAACGGCATCCGATGTCCTGAATATCATAGACAAGCACATCTATGTCAGCCAGCATCTCGGGGGTAGCCTTGCGTGTCTTGCCGAAAAGCGAACGCACAGGTAACCCTGTGGCTTGATCGATAGAATCCGTTACCATTGCTCCCGCATGAGCATTTCCTCGAACACCATGTTCAGGGCCGAACAGAGCCACCAGATTAACGTTGGGTGCCTGAGCCAACAAGTCGATATCAGAAACCATATCATTGTCCACTCCGGTGGGATTAGTAATAAGTCCCACACGTTTCCCTTCCAGCATACGGAAGTTTTGGCTCTTAAGCACTTCGATGCCAGTCTTGATACGTATTTCCTGAGCTGACAGGTTAAGATTCATCACTACTGTCAGCAAGAGCAAGAATGTCTTTTTCATTTGAGCGCATTTAATAAGTCATTATGAATTGTTCCATTGCTGGCCACCACAGCATTGCCTTCCAGCATGTCTTCTTCTCCTTCGTAATTTGTCACCTTCCCCTCCGCCTCTCTTACGATGAGCATGCCTGCCATGAAATCCCAGGGCCCCAAGTATTGCTCCAACCATCCGTCCCATCGGCCTGATGCCACCCAACAGAGACTCAGAGCAGCGGACCCGTTCATTCGGATTGCTCCGCAGTAACCTGAGAAATAATCAATGAGCTTGAGGCCTGTGGGGCAATAAACAGGGTTATAAGGAAACTCTATACCCAACATAGCTTCCTCAATGGAATGTTGGGGCTTCACGTGAATCTGTTCCCCATTTAGCCACGCGCCGCCACACTTCCACGCATAGAAGCATTCATCTGTCCAAACATCATAAACTACGCCCAGCAATACCTCACGCTCATTTCTTAGTGCGATAGAAATAGCGTAAGGCCCACCACCATGTATATAATTCGTGGTGCCATCCAACGGGTCTATCACCCACCAGAATTTCTCCTCCCCACTCCTTCTGGCTGTAGCTTCCTCCGTCTGGAATCCAACCTCAGGAAGGATTTCCTTTAATGCCTTGACAATCTGTTTCTCAGATGTTTTGTCCACATAGGAAACATAGTCATGAGTCTGTTTCTGTTCAACTTGTTTCTCGTCCAGTTTCTTCTGCTCAGTCCGCAGATAAACTCCTGCCTTGCGAGCTATCTGGCATACCAACCGAGTCAATTCCTCATACTTAACCATAATATTCTCCATTTACAGCACAAAGATAATCATTTTCCTTCTTATTTTAAGTTAAATAACGAATCCTAATTTGATTTGCTCTCAACTTTTCGTAACTTTGCACGCGTTTTTGAAATCAACTTACATATCAAATATGCTTATGAAAAAAACTCTACTCTCTTTGTTTGCCATTCTGATGGCAACAGTAGCTTATGCTGGCGACGGCACAAAAGAAAATCCCTTCACCATCGCAGAAGTTAAAACTAATTGTCCTACAGACGGTAGTGCTATCAATGATGTATATGTAAAAGGTTACATCGTTGGTACTGCTAAGAGTGGTTCTGCTTTTGCCGAAGAACCAGTCAATTCCAATCTTTTCATTGCAGAATCCCAGACAGAAACGGACGCAAATAATTGTGTACCCGTCGAGTTGAAAAAGGGTAGCAATGCACGTACAGAACTTAACTTAGTAGATCATCCTGACAACTTAGGGAAATTGATCGTTCTTTGTGGTTCAATTACCAAATATTTTAGTGTTCCTGGGGTGAAGTCCGTTACTGAATTTACTCTTAGCGGAGAGTCTACTAACCCAGGCGATAGTGGGAGTGGTGATGAGGGAGGTAATGAAGCAGGTGATGTTGACCTACCTACAACCCTTTCAAACGGTAGTTTTGAAACTTGGACTGATGGTGGTGCAGATGGTTGGAAGTCTGCAAGCACAGCTAGCAATGGAACTGTAACTCAAAGCGCAGAAGCACACAGTGGCACCTATGCAGCAATGCTTGCTAACGCAAAAACCAACAAGCGCTTAGCTTCTTCTGAGATAGCTTTGGAAGCAGGAACTTATACTTTCAGTTTTTATGTAAAATCTGCTTCAAGTGAGATCTCTGGTTCTCTAAAACCAGGTTACGTTCCTGTTACAAAAGAAGGAGAGAGCTATAATGTTGGAACTTATGTCTATGGTTCTCAAGTCAATAGCATCACAACTGATTGGACTCAAATTTCATTCGAATTCACGCTGAACGAAAATGCTATCGTATGTTTGCTGGTTATGAATACCAAATCAACAGATACCAACACGTATGCTGATTTAATTATTGATGATGCATCGCTAACGAAGAAGGCAGATAGCGGAAATGATGATCCTGGAACGGCTACTCAGACCAATTACATCTTCACGAAGGCAACCTCGTTGACCAACGGAGGTAAGTACCTGATTGGTGCTATGGTAGATGGTGTCGTAAAGGTAGCTCAGAACCTGCCAAGCCGCAGCACACATGGTTATCTTAAGGTAACGAATGCTACTGAGAAGGATGGGAAAATCAAGATGTCATCTTTGGAGGATGTCTATACCATCAGTGGTTCCAATATTATCGACAGCCAGAACCGTTATGTTTATCAGACGGGGACCTACAACAGTTTCAACGTAGCTGCCGATGCACCAGAGGGTGTCGATTGGACCATTACCTTCAACGGGGATGGAACAGTGATGATTACCAATGATGATGTCCAAAAGACTATCCAGTACGATGCTCAACATGACAGCTATGGCTCTTACGATGATGTGCATGGTATCTATCCCGCCATCTACCTTCTGACGGGTACGGAGGAAGTTACCCCAGAGCCCCCAGTCGAGACTCCTGTCAGCACGATTGCTGCCGTTCAGGCAGGCGAGGTTGGCTTGTACAGAATCCAGGGAACCGTGGTAGCCACCAGTTCTCGTGGAGCTCTCGTTTACGACACCACAGGTTACATCTACATCTTCGATCAAGCCATCAGCGCTGCCGTTGGAGATAAGGTCGACGTTGAGGGAACCACCAGTGACTATGGAGGCTTCAAGCAGTTCTCTGCCAACAACAAATACACGATGACCAAGACGGGTACAGTTACTGTCACTCATCCCGCAGCGGTTGAGCTTGACCTCGACGCTTGGGCTGCTGCTCCTGTCATGCAGTACGTTAAGCTGACGGGTAATCTCGCCATCAGTGGCAACTATTACAATGTTACTGTCGACGGGAAGACTGCTGTAGGCTCCCTCGTTTATCCTACCGATGAAATCAAGGCTAAGCTGACTGAAGGCGAGGTAACCGTTTACGGCTATGCTGTTTACGTCACCACAAGCAAGGGTACCACGTATGTGAATGTCGTTGTTACCAGCGTCAACGGTGAGGATGTCGATCCTGGTGAAAATGAGACTCCTGTCAGCACGATTGCTGCTGTTCAGGCAGGCGAGGCTGGCTTGTACAGAATCCAGGGAACCGTGGTAGCCACCAGTTCTCGTGGAGCTCTCGTTTACGACACCACAGGTTACATCTACATCTTCAATCAAGCCATCAGCGCTGCCGTTGGAGATAAGGTCGACGTTGAGGGAACCACCAGTGACTATGGAGGCTTCAAGCAGTTCTCTGCCAACAACAAATACACGATGACCAAGACGGGTACAGTTACTGTCACTCATCCCGCCGCTGTTGAGCTTGACCTCGACGCTTGGGCTGCTGCTCCTGTCATGCAGTACGTCAAGCTGACGGGTAATCTCGCTATCAGCGGCAACTATTACAATGTTACTGTCGACGGGAAGACTGCTGTAGGCTCCCTTGTTTATCCTACTGATGAAATCAAGGCTAAACTGACTGAGGGCGAAGTGACCGTTTTCGGCTATGCCGTTTACATCACCACCAGCAAGGGTACTACGTATGTGAATATCATTACTACCAGTATTGGTACTGACACAGCCGTGAAGGGCATCGATGCAGACCAGAAGGCTCAGGAAATCTATGATATGACAGGCCGTCGCGTCAGCCGTATGACAAAGGGGCTTTATATCGTAGGTGGCAAGAAGATTCTCAAGTAAGCAGAATCCCTGTATAATATAGACTAAGGTTTCAAGGGGCTGGCCTACTTCCCAGAGGTGCCAGCCCTTTCTCTCTACCAAGCAAACAGATAAAGCCATATGGCATTAGGTAAATGGATAGGAGGTTTCTTGGGACTCCTGCATGGAGGTCCCTTGGGCGCATTGGCAGGCTTCGCGCTGGGTGCTCTTTTCGACAGCATGACGGAGCGGGCCCAAAGTTTTACCATTGAGGAAGAACGCACATATCAGTCTCAGGGCGAGCGCAACGGGTTCCTCTTCTCGCTGATGGTACTCTCTGCCCACATCATTCATGCAGACGGCAAGATCATGCATTCCGAGATGGAGTTCGTGCGTCGTTTCCTGCGCGCCAACTTCTCCTCTCAAGCAGAATCTGAGGGGCAAGAGATTCTCCTGCGACTCTTCGAGGAGAAGAAACAAATGGGAGCCGAACGATGGAATGCCCAGATGAGAGCCATCTGCCAACAGCTGCGTGTCGTGATGCCAGCCGAGCAACGCATCCAGCTCATCGCCTTCCTATGCGAGATAGCAAAGGCCGACGGCTCCATCGCCACAGAGGAACGCAATGCACTCCAACAGATCTGCATCCAGATGGGACTGGAGGGAGGTACGGCTGAACAGATGATGGGTTTGGGGGGGGCCACCCTTGAGGAAGCCTACCAAGTGTTGGGAATTTCTCCCAATGCCACAGACGACGAAGTGCGACGTGCCTACAAGAAGATGGCCCTCGAGAACCATCCTGACCGTGTTGCCATTTTGGGAGATGACATCAAAGCGGCTGCTGAGAGGAAATTCCAGAAGATTGGTGAAGCAAAGGACCGTATTTTTAAGGCGAGAGGAATGAAATAACCATCACCTCGCATCATATTTGTTTCTTCACACAGATATACGAAAGCTCGTAATTGAACAGTTTTCTCGCGCTATTCGCTGAGGGCCTCCAGAATTGCGTGACGAATCTTGCGGAAATGGCTCGTGGACATGTCATACTCTTTCCAGTCAAGCACCACTTGGCGGCACAGTTCGTCTGCCCGTGTCTTATTCTTGCGGGCCAGCATCTGGAGCAGAGTGTAGTCAGCCACACCATCACGCATGGCTTCCAGGCGGATGGAGCCGTAAATCCGTCCGTTGCGAGGATAGACTATCCAACAGTCACCGCCAGGCAGTACAAGTCCGCCAGCCTGTCGGTAAGTGGTTTCATGCCAGGGGTCTCCATCTCCCCTCCATTGATTGAAGCCCCAATGCAGATAGCCCGTAGCACCGTACTGGTAGTTCAGCCAGTGGAGAATGCGAGTCTTCAGCAACGGCTGCTCTATGAAGCGGTTGGCAAACTCACCTTGAGGGAAGACACAGGTGTAGAACCACACCTCATCGCCTGCCTTCTGGCGTTCACTGTAGAAGCTATGGCTGTCAGCATAGTAGTTCAGCTGAGGCACCCAGATGTCGAGGAACTCAGCCAGGTCGTGGGTGTGGCAGGCTTCGATGGTTGGAATCTCTGGTGCCAGGGCCTTGAAGAAACGGCCTATGTCCAGATAGGAGGCAGAGTTGGTGGGGACGGGTTCGTCAGCGATATGCTGATAGTATATCTTGTCCCATCCTTTTTCGCGCAGATGGGCGGACAGGGCTGGGATGAAATGCCGCAGATAGTCCTGCGCCCTCTGGTCTTCGATGGGAAGCAGGCCGCTTACCCCAGGCACTCTTACGCCAAAAGGATCGTCCCATCCTCCTCTGCGTCCGCCAAGGTGTCCGCCCTCTATGCGCTTCAGCACGCCGCTCTCCATGAAGATGTCCACCATCTGGTCGAAGTGCGAGAAGTCGAACGTCCAGCCGTCGACACCTTTACTGGCATCCACTGCGGTCAGTGGAATCAGCACCATATTCTGATAACATTCTTTCATCCAGGAGGCCACCTCGCGGATGTAGTCCCAATAGCGGTCGGAAAACATCGTGACTGTAGAGCCATACATTAGCTGTGCACCATCCTTGCCAGACTTGAACCAGTTCGTGACCCAAAGGGAAGGCTCCTCCAATACCACAGGATAGACTCTAATGCGGACCTTCTCCTTCTTCGAGAATCCCTTTCCTTTTATCCGAATCGTCGCTGAATAAAGGCCAGGAGCGGCATCGGCAGGAACAGAAACGCTCACCCATACAGGTTGCGTCATCTCAGCAGGGATATCGCGGGCAAGGCCGTCATCCACAATCGGATCAGGAAACAGGCCCTGGGGCGATTTGATGATGTCCTTTGCCGGTTCACGCATAGGCAGCCCCACTTTGACGTAATCCACAAAGCCCAGCCTCACGGCATCGATGGAATGGCCTTTCCCATCGGAAAATGCGTCGCAGGAAAGGTGCACATTGCAAAGGTCTTCCACTCCGCGCAAAGAGAACTGGAACACGGCATGCTCGCCGGCTGCCACCTCTTCCGTCTCAGAATAAGGGACGTCCAATACCGTATCAGGCAGCAACTTTTCGTATGGATCCACTCGAATCAGGGATACTTTGTCATTGGCACGGCATGGCATCAAAGCACACGTTGCGATAGCCACAAAAAGAAAGATACGTTTCATAGCAGTTTAGAATTTAAGGATTTACGGAAAAGACTGCCATATTCTTGATGATGGGTTGCGCCTTGCAGCTGTCCGCGATGAGGGTCAGCGAGGTCACTTCTGCGGGTTCGAAGGTGGCAATGCGCTTGTGTCCGATATTTGTTCCCTGGCAGAGTGTTATCGTTTTGCCGCCCATCGTGGTAGCTTCCACGTGCCACTCCAGGACGCGCTCACCCTTGGCGATGTCTTCCTGCAGCACCAGTCGGTCAGTTCTCAGCGGTTCTTCCAACTTCATTTCTATGCGCTTTCCGCGTCCCTTGGTTTTGGCCGTGGGAGAACCATAGCGTTGCTTTATAGCCTGTCCGAACTCGGCCGCTCTCTCGACATCTGCATCAGGCACCAGTCCACGGTTGTCAATCACCAGACCCAACAGCATGTTCGTGTTGCGCCCCACACTGGTTTCGTACTTACGCATCAGCTCATCTACACTATAGAGCATGCTGTCCTGCCCCTCGTGCCACATCCAGCCGCCGCCAAAGGATTGCTGGAGGCGCAGGGTGAAGTCCGACTCGCCAGGGCACCAGAACGGCGCGTCAGGCCGTCCGTTGAGCCCCGTTACCACCTGCACGCCATCCGAGTTCGTGGTGCTGTCAGCCGCAGCCCAGCAGGGGTCTGGTGCTGTGCCCACTTCGTTGCCCACCCAGCGTATCAGGTTTTCGTAGCCGTAGGGACCCTGAAAGGCAATGGCATTGGGTTGTAGCCTACGGAGCAGGGCCAACGCATCAGTGCCGCCCTGAACAGGACTGAGTATGCCTCCGTCGAACCACACCTCAAAGAGAGGCCCATAGTTGCTCCACAGTTCCGTCAGCTGGCGCTCCATGATGCTGGCGTATTCCTCCTGAGTGATGGGCGAGCCTGGCTGTATCACTCCTGGATTATCCACCCACAGGTAGCCGTTGGTGGACATGTTGGCATAGATGCCAGGCTTGATGCCGTACTTGTGGCACGAAGCCACGAAGTCAGCCACGATGTCGCCCTTGCCCTCCTTCCAGGGGCAGCGGCTCACATTATAGTCGTGCGTCTTTGTGGGCCACAGGGTGAACCCACTGCCGTGCTTGGCCGTCAGCACAGCATACTTCGCTCCCAACTTGCGGGCAGCCTCCATCCACTGGTCTGTGTTCAGTTCCGTGGGGTTGAAAGTCGAAGGATCCGGGTGGGTGCCATACTGCCTGTGGTTGTACTCAGGATGGAAGACGGGCATGTCCAGATGCAGCAACACACCAATCTCAGCCTCCGCCCATTCCTGCTGGACCTTGTTGGGACACACCACACCATCGTTGTCTTCCATGCAGCCCGCAACTGTCACAGCCATTGCCACGGCGGCGAGCATCATCCTTATGCAATCTGCTTTTTTCATGTTTTCCACTTGTTTCCAAATTCCGCAGCACATTAGTTCAACTTTCTTTTACAAGTTCCTGAGCAGCAAAAAGTTGCCCAGGATTTTTCCATACCAGATTTTCTCACTTGCCTTCGTGCTGCAATTCAAGAGAAGCAAAATCATCAATGACATGGCAAAGATAAACATAAAATCTGAGAAAACACTCCTTTTGGAAGAATATTTCACGCAAGAGAGCGTGAAGAATTGAATAAACACATCACTTCCATTACACAAATATGTAAATGAACCGATTCCTCGTATGATTACAGGGACTTCTTCCATAGGAACACAATTATATTTTTTGACAACATCTTGTTGTCATTCCTTGGGAATCAACATTTGTTTCATTGATATAGCCAATGCCTTCATTCAGCATTTGATTATCTTCTTTAATGAAAGTTTTTAGTTCTTGTTCACTAATTGACATACATTCCCCAAGTCAATTTTTTCTTTTTTCTTTTACTTTTTCTGAGACTTTTTTGTCATTTTGCAATTAATGCCTAATTTTGTATCGTACTTCCTATTGGAAGAAAGAGACGCAACATTATATTTGCGTGGAATGCGAATTGAGTGAAGACACAACATTAACAGTTAAGAACTATGCGAAAGAGTTTTGGAATAATTCTTGGAATGATACTCCTACTGACAGCCTGTAAGGAAAACATTGACACCTCGGCTCGATACGTCTTCAAGCATGACATCGCTCTATCATATTTACAGAAGCACGAGGACTACAGCCAATATGTGGGCATGCTCATGCAGACACCCATCTCACGCTACAGTGAGAGCAAGGTAGGGCAGCTGCTGGGTGCTCGAGGGCACTACACCGTCTTTGCCCCCACGAACGAGGCCATCGACTCCTTCCTAATAGAATTGCACAAGAAGGAGCCCGACCTGCTCAGCGCTCCCTCGTGGGATGCCTTTTCGTCGGATGAAAAACGGGACTCCATACGCAACGTGGTGGTCATGAACAGCATCATTGACTCAGGCGACATGGACGAATGTTTCATGACTTGGGACTTCCCCACCACCGACAAGGCCGAGATTCCCTTGAGCAACATGAACAACAGGAAACTGTCTGTCCATTATCTGGGCGTTGACTCCATCCTGATGAACGGAAAATACCCCTTGGACAAGAAGCAGCGCGACATCGTGGTCACCAATGGCGTCATACACCAGGTGAATCGTGTCATAGCTCCTGACGACATCACCGCAGCCGGCTACATCCAAGACGTCATCGACCGCAACAAGCCTGGCTACCTGCTCATTGCGAAAGTCATTCAGGCCTGCGGACTGATGGACACTCTGTCCAAAATACGAGACGAGGTATATGAGGAACGCTACCTCAGAGGGGAGATTCCTGAATACGTGTTCCTATACATCGACTGGCACAACACCTCGGAAAAGAACTACTCACCCAAGCACCGCCTCTACGGATTCACAATCTTTGCAGAAACTGATGACTTCTGGCTCACTCAGGGCATTGATCCGCAAGAACCCTCCGCGACCCTGCTGCCCAAACTCGTCCAATGGATTCTGGACAATCACCAGTACTCTGACGACGACCAATTCACCACAGGCACCGACTATGAGAGCGAAGAGAACCTGCTCTACCAGTGGGTCACCTATCACATTCTGCCTTTCCGCACATCAGCTGACAGATTGGTCTTCCACGTAAACGAGTCGGGCTACAACTACAGGACCCGTACCACCCTGGGCATTCCCATGTATGAAATCTACACGACGATGGGGAAACGGCGACTGCTGAAGATCTATGAGAGCAAAGCCTCGGAAGGTGTTTATTTGAACCGTTTTCCCAATCTCGACAACGGACGCAGGGGAACCTACCAAGAAATCTCCTGCGATCCTGATAAAGTGGGGTGCCGTGTCAATCGGGAATCGAAACAGGCCGTCCTGACCGACATCATCAACTGCTGCATCTATCCTATCGATGCGCCTCTCTCCTACAACGACGATGTGCGCGACAACCTCGCCAAGCAGCGTCTTCGATTCGATGGCATGTCCCTCTTTCCTGAAGCCATGAATAACGAGATACGACTGAAGCAATCCTCTGACTTCGTGAATCAGGATGTGTACATCCCCAACACCAGCATCTACAACTACTTCGAGAACATGCAGATGAATGACCAGACCATCTTCATCTATCTCAATGCCTATGCCTATGAATGGCCCAACATGCACTCAGACGAGATGAAAGCCAAAGGACGTTTCGAACTGACCTTCACGTTGCCGCCCGTCCCCAGACGTGGAACCTACGAGTTGCGATACGACGTGTTGCCCAATGGTGATCGAGGCGTGCAACAGTTCTACTTCGGTTCCGACTTGAACCACCTGCCCGTCGCAGGCATCCCCGTAGACCTGACACGCTCAATCGAAAGCATGAACGCAGGATATGAGGCCGATACTGACGATGATGACTATAACGCAGAAATCGACAAGCGGTTGCGCAACAACAATGTCATGAAGGGAGTCCTCAGCGTCACAGGAACTGGAGCGGCATCAAACAACGAACGGACAGCGACCAGTAACCTGCGGTACATCATCGTGCGCCAGACCATGGACCCCAACGAGACCTACTATTTGCGCATAAAATCCGTTCTGGACAGCGAGCAGAAAGAGTTCTACATGGACTACATGGAATACTGCCCCAAGGAGGTGTATGACAATCCCAACGAACCAGAAGACATTTGGTAATTGCAAAGCAGAATTTACTGGCGAATCAGCAATTCCCCCAATCAAATACATTTTTTTGAGCATACATAAAGCTTATGAAAGACATTCTTTTGGCAGTGATGCTGCTTTGCGCAACCGCAACTGATGCGAAGCAACATATCGTCTGGAAAATAGGAGAAAGCGACAATTCCACTCGCGAGTTTGCCTTGGCTCCTAAAAACTACGAGGATTTCACAAGTAAGGATTTCGGCTTCGAGGACAGGTATTTCCTCGTTGGACATTCTGACCCCAAAACGGACTTCCCTTACGTGTTGCCTGGCCCAGACGACCAGTGGGCTGGCTCATCCCATATTGCAGGATGCAGGACACAGGTGCTGAACATCCTTTTCGCCCTCGAGAAAATCGACCAGAAAGACCAAGCCTTGCTCACGATAGATTTGGCGGGGATGTTCTGGGGGAGGTCAGTGCTGAAGGTCTCAGTCAACGAAGCGGTCTCCTATCACGAGATTTCGAAAGGGGCCGACCGTGTCATCCGTGGAGACATCAAGGCTGAGGATGAGCGCTTGCTGGAGATTCCCATTCAGGCAGGCTCGCTCCATCCTGGTGGCAACCAGATCACGCTGACGATTCTGGAGGGCGCCTGGATTGCTTTCGACCAGATTCGGCTGGAAGGGCCTGAAGGGATGCTGATGAAACCACTTAACCCCTATGCGTTCGTGCGTTCCGTGAAAGCGGCTGACTACGAGTTGAAGACGGGCAAACGGGTTCAACCGTTGTTGGTCGATGTGGAGCATTTGGGCGATTTCCAGGAGTTGTCCGTACGGCTGGATGGCAAGCAGATCTATGCTACCCATCTCGATTCTGCCCGTTATGTGCTGGAGGTTCCCATGAAGGCAGTGAAAAAGAGGAAGACATCGCGATACCAAATCCTGGCAGACAATCTTCTGCTGGAAGAGGGAGATGTGGTCAGAGGGCCTCAGAAGTTGCAGACGCTGGCCGACTATGTGGACACACGCATGGGAACTGCCCACTCGCGATGGATGATTGCTCCAGGTCCCTGGATGCCTTTCGGAATGGTCAAACTCAGCCCTGACAACGAGAATGCAGGGTGGCAGGCGGGCTATCAGCCCAGCATCGAGAGCATCGGCTGCTTCTCCCATATCCACGAATGGACGATGGCGGGATTGGGAGTCATGCCTACCAACGGACCCTTGCAGACCCAAGTAGGCGATGAGTTGAAACCCGATGAAGGCTACCGCTCACGTATCGACAAATCCACGGAAGAGGCGCCACTGGGCTACTATCGCGTCTTCCTTTCCGACACTAAGATATGGGCTGAGATGACCGCTACGGAACGTGCCTCGCTGATGCGCTTCACCTTCCCTCAAGACCAGGACGGACGCGTGATGATTGACCTGAACATCCCCAGCGAATACGGCTACGAATTGGTGGATGTGGATGTTCGCCAAGTCTCGGATAGCCGCATCGAGGGCTTCAGCCACCAGCTTTCGGCTCGTCCCCATGTGTGGAGCAATGACGCTGACCAGGAATACATTCTCCATTTCGTGATGGAATTCGACGCGCCCATCCTGCGCACAGGCATTTGGAAAGAGGAAGAGGTGGAGCGGCTGAGTCAGCTGAAAGCCCAGCATCTCAAGGACGGAGGAATGTATGTGGAGTTCGACACGAAGAAGCATCCTGCAATAAAGGTTCGAACGGGAATCTCACTGGTAAGCATAGAGAATGCCGACCTTAACCTGCGGACAGAGATTTCCGACCCCTACGGATGGGATTTCACGGCTGTGGTGAACCATCAGAAAGAAGTATGGAACGATATTCTCGACAGGATAGAAATCACAACGGATGACAGGCAAGAGAAAATCCGCTTCTATACCAACATGTATCACGCGCTTTGCCGCAATCTATGGAGCGATGTGAACGGCGATTGGGTGGCTCCTGACGAACAGGTGCGGCACACAAGCCAGAAAGATCAGGTTGCCCTGGGATGCGATGCTTTCTGGAACACCTTCTGGAACCTCAACCAGTTCTGGAATCTCGTGACACCAGAATGGAGCTCCCGATGGGTACGCTCGCAACTGGCACTCTACGACGCGTGCGGATGGCTTGGAAAAGGACCTGCAGGAATGGAATACATCCCCGTCATGGTGGCTGAGCATGAGATTCCGCTCATCGTGTCCGCTTATCAGATGGGCATCCGCGACTTCGATGCTGAACACGCCTTCGAGGCCATACGCAAGATGCAGACCACTCCCGCAACCCAGGTGGCTGGAGGATTTGCCGGCAATCGCGACCTGATTCCCTACCTCAAATATCACTATGTGCCCTACGAAAAGGGGCGTTTCTCCAACACACTGGAGTACTCCTACGATGATTGGACCGTTTCGCAAATGGCTCAAGCGCTGGGGAAGACGGAGGATGCACAGATATTTGGCGAACGGGGAACTTGGTGGAAAAATGCCATCAATCCCAAGACGGGATACGCTGAGATGAGAGACACTACAGGACAATTCCTACCTGACCTGGACCCCTTCCGGACGGGAGCCAACCAGCATTATGTGGAGGGGAATGCATGGCAACTCAGTTATTTCGTGCCCCAGGATATGCCTGGACTGGTCGAGATCATGGGCAGCCAAGCCTTCGTAGACCGCCTGGATGGGGGATTCCGTGCCTCTGAACCCCTGCGGTTCAATGCTCCCAACGAAGAATATTGGCTTTATCCTGTGGTGCAAGGAAATCAGCAAAGCATGCATTTCGCCTTCCTCTTCAATTGGGCAGGCCATCCCTGGCTCACTCAAAAATGGGCGCGTAAGGTGGCAGAGCGCTACTATGGTTCAGGCGTATCAAATGCTTATCTGGGCGATGAGGATCAGGGGCAAATGAGCGCGTGGTTCGTGATGGCAGCGCTGGGACTCTTTCAAACGGACGGAGGATGCCGCGTTGAACCCATCTACGAGATTGCAAGCCCCATCTACCAGAAGGCCGTGATCCGTTTGGGAAAGCGCTATGGCCGTGGAAAAGACTTTGTGATAGAAGCCCGCAATGCTTCGCGAAGAAACATGTACGTTCAGAGCGCCATCCTCAACGGCAAACCTCTCCAGACCTTCCATTTCCCAGCCTCAGAACTGCTTCGTGGTGGCAGCTTAGTACTTGAGATGGGGCCTGAGCCCAACAAGCAATGGGGAAAATAAGTGAAAACCAATGACAAGAAACTCTCCAGCAAGCGATAGGTGCCAATGACGGTAAGGACATGTTCTCTGCCAAAGAATTTTCCTATTCTAAGAACATTAGCGCAGTTCCTCATATAGTAGAAAACAATGTTTTGCATGACTTCTCAGTAGTTAAGCAGTTAAGTAGATACCCCATTCACCATTTAGCCATTTCTTGCGCTCCGTAGGTGCTCAGGGGCAGACGGAACGACGAAGTTAAAGGTACGAATAAGCTTCGCGACAGGCAGGACTACAACCGTGGGGATGCGGGGATTCAAGTGGGAACAGGAGTCTGGTTCTACGACTTCAATGTCGATTTCACCTTCCGTCATGGGTTCGTCAATATGATTTCTGGCAAAGACGGCTTGTCCA
>JAFRTJ010000072.1 GCA_017427185.1 Bacteroidaceae bacterium
CTTAGGTGACAAATTCGTGCAAGGTGTTGGACCTCTCTGGTATGGTCCGTTGTGCGGGCTGGGAAGTCCCAATAACACCTATCAAAGAAACTTCTTTGCCTTCTACAGGAATGGCCAGCTTATCTACAGGAACGAAGGATACGTCTCTGCGTTAGAGGAATATTTCCCTGATATTCTGGATGAGCTTGCAGGGAAGAAGAAACCTATCGATTATGCCTACCGTCCCTTTGTGGAGGAAGGCAAGACGTGGATGCTGGGATGGTATGAGAATGGGGCTGACCCCACGGAGACCCAACCAACCAAGATAATGAATCAATATATAGAAGGCGACACCATAATAGATGGACAGCAATGGAAGCAACTTTGGTGGTCTATGGAGGATGAATCCGGCCACACAGTACGTGGTCTGGACGGTTATCTTTACGAAAAGGATCAGAAAGTCTATATAATTTACCCGTTGAGTCCCATTATTGGCTTCCTTCATTATGATTTTTCCACACCTACTGGGGAGCAAATAAATTTCAGTTCAAATTCGGATTCCACAAACACAGCTGCCATCTGTACAATAGGTAAAAAGACGATATGTGAGTCAGACACCTATAAGGGAGTCTGCACAGAAATACTTCCGCCAGAAGGACAGGACTTCTCTGCTACATGGATGCAGGGAGTGGGATATTTGGGATTCTTCAATATCAGTTTCGCCGATAAGTCTCGTTGTCGTCTCATCTCCTGCACGGTGGGCGATGAAGTCCTCTACTACGATACCTCATTGATACCCCAGAATCTTGAGGTAAAGAAAAAGAGGCTGGATTTCACCCACGTCATCAAGGCTCAACCCAAGGCCCCACAACAAGGAACAGGACAGGAAGGCACAGAAACGCTGAAAGGCGAGTATTCAGATAGCGAGATGTTTGTCCGCCTCAACAACCTCGCTGGCACCTACTCCATCACCCTGACGGATGAAGCAGGAAAGGAAGTCTATGCAAAGGAAGTCTTGACAGATAACGTGCTCGCCCTCAGTACGGATCTCCTGACCTACGCTCCTGGCACTTATACCCTGACTGTAGAGAACGAATACGAGAAGTTCGTCACCATCCTCAACCTCACAACCGACATCGCTTCCACTCCAGCTCCCACTCAGGACAAAGGTGCTCTCTACGACCTCTCCGGCCGCAGACTGGAGCGTACTCCACAGAAGGGAATTTATATTCAGAATGGAGTCAAGGTTCTGGTTAAGTAAGAGTAGAACCCAGAGCTTGCTTATGTGTTTTACCGAACGAAAAGCAGCTCGACGAAAGTCAAGGGCCGTGCTAGTTAAGTGAGAAGAAAGGTAGAACTGAAAACAAAAAATGATTTTTTCTGAAAAAAGTTCACTTTTGATGTTACAATTTTGCTGTTTTCTCGTCTTTAGGGGAAAAACCAAATGTAAAATTATGAATAGACGTAGAATTACATTGATTTGCAGCATCCTGATGGGATGTTTAGCATGCCTGGCACAGAACGTGGTGGAAGTGAAGAAGCCTGGCACGTTGGACTCTCTGCTCACACACGAGCAGCAGGACACCTGCACCTCCCTTGTGATAGAAGGCAATTTGAGCTCGGCTGATATACGAGTCTTGCGGCGAATGGCAGGTTATCTGGAAGAAGGATACCATTCAGGGCGATTGAAATGGATAGACATGAGAAAGGCAAAATTCATCACAGACAAGGAACCCTATCTGGAGTTGAATGCTGACGAGGAGCACCTTATGGCAATAGCGAGGCCTGAGAGCAAAAGTGAGAGTCCTCGTCTTTCTGAAGAATATTATCAAATCTATAACCCAGGCAGAGATGGAGAGGTGAAATCCTATCCTCTGAGTAGGAACCTGTACTACAATGCTCACTTTATTCTCAATGCGGAAGAAGAGGGAACACGCCCTTCCATAGAACCTGTCTACATGGGACAAAAACAAAAATACCCAGCTTTCGTTGGCGCTGATAAAGAGCCTCCAAGTTTTATTGGTGCTGATTTTACCAAGAAGTTCTCAAAGAGGAACCGAAGAAAGGTAAAGTCGAGTAACATGCTTAAAAACTCAGGACACAAGTTGGAGTACAAAGATAACCATTATGTGTGGAAGATAAGTCTCAAGAAAGACGTCTTCACGCAAGACATGTTCTACAAGTGTCCCACTCTTGAGGCAGTAGTTCTCCCTGAAGGCATAAATCTGAGTAATTTGGTGGAGGTAAGGGGAAATAGGATCAAGTATTACATCACAGGTTAATAATAGCATCCTGCTCTGGAGCAAACAGAAGAATCATATCAATAAAAACGAATATATGAAAAAAAACGAAAATCTCAAAAATCAGTTTTGAAAAATGTGCTCTCATCCTTCACATACTTATGCTTTTCCGATAAGAAATCTCTTTTATATGTTACAAAATTGCTATATTTGCAATGTAAAATTGCATGCGATACATTAATTAAATCTGGAAGGGAGTGATTGCTATGAAAAAACTTACTCTATTGCTGATTACCCTGCTGATGGTAGGAACATCGATAGCTCAGGAATATGAGCCGAAATGGATAGAACTGACGGATGCCGAGCGCACGTTGGTGCAGAAAAACAATGATTTCGCCTTCCGCCTGTTCCAAAAGTCAAGAACGGAGGATAGCCAGATACTCTCGCCGCTGAGCATCACGTATGCCTTGGGCATGCTCAACAACGGTGCCAAGGGGCAGACGCAGCAGGAAATCTGTGACGTGCTGGGCTTTGGAGAGGCTGGCACTGAGAGCATCAACCAGTTCTGCCGCAAGCTGCTTACAGAGGTTTCCACGCTTGATAAGGAGACACAGGTCAGCATCGCCAACAACATCTACGTGAACCAGAGCAGGGGCTTCCGTTTGAAGTCACTTTTCGTGGAGAAGGCTGCGGAGTTCTACGATGCCACGCCTGAGAGCCGCGATTTCAATGACGGCAAGACGCGCGATGTCATCAACCAGTGGGCCAGCGACCATACGCAGGGCATGATCCCAGAAATCCTGAAGCCCGACGAATTCGACCCAGAGACGATCAGTTACTTGCTCAACGCGCTCTATTTCAAGGGAGCATGGGTAAACAAGTTCGATCCGAAAGGCACCATGCTGACCTATTTCGATAACCAAAGGAAAACGGCAGAAATGATGGTGCAGGAAGGGGAATTCCTGTATGCCGAGAACGACCTTTACCAGTCGATCGTCATGCCTTACGGCAACGGAGCCTACCAGATGACCGTCTTCCTGCCTCTGTACGGAAGGAACCTCGACGACGTGGTGAATGCCCTGAACGGCAAGAACTGGAACAAGGAGGGTTATAAGGAATGTCGTGTGAGTGTGATGTTCCCCCGCTTCGAGACAGGTACCGACCTGAGGTTGGAAGAGATCATGTCTTCGTTGGGAATGCCCAATGCCTTTGGGGGAGAGGGTTTCGACGAGTTCTGCTATGAAGGCGACGATGAGGCCAACAGCCATCGCGTGTGGATCTCGTTCATGAAACAGTCGGCAAAGATCAAGGTGGACGAGGAAGGCAGCGAGGCGGCTGCTGTCACCATCATCGGCACGAAGGATGGTATCTTGGGGTATAGGGAGTTCATGGCTGACCGTCCTTTCCTCTATACCATCAGCGAGCGTTCCACGGGCACCATCTTCTTCATCGGCCAGTACATGGGTGAACCCATCGAGAACGAGCGCAAGGACATAAACCTGACCAGCAACGAGTGGCAACTGGTGCAGAAGAACAACGATTTCGCCTTCCGCCTGATGCGCGAGGCACAGACAGACCAGAGCCAGATACTCTCGCCGCTGAGCATCACCTATGCCTTGGGCATGCTCAACAACGGCGCAGGCGGGCGGACCCAGAAGGAAATCAACGAGGTGTTAGGCTTCGGCGAGGCTGGAGCTGACGCTATCAACAAGTTCTGCCGCAAGCTCCTTACGGAAGCTCCTGGCCTCGACACAGAGACAAAAGTCTCGATCGCCAACACCATTTTCGTGAACAAGGGTATGGGTTACGAACTGCAGCCAACTTTTGTGGAGAAGGCCAACGAGTTCTATGACGCCCAGCCAGAAGACCGCGACTTCAACGATGGGCAGACGCGCGACGTTATCAACCAATGGGGCAGCGACCACACGGAGGGCATGATCCCAGAGATCCTGACAGAGGATGATTTCAATCCCTTGGCCGTAAGCTACTTGCTCGATGCCCTCTACTTCAAGGGAACGTGGGCAAACAAGTTTGACCCAGCGAACACCAAGGAAGAAAACTTCAATGGCGGCAAGACGGTGCAGATGATGCACATACCCTATAATCAGTGGGGGGGAGGAGAAAAGTTCATGTACTCCGAAAACGACCTTTATCAGGCTATCGAATTGCCCTACGGCAATGGGGCTTACTCGATGCATGTCTTTCTGCCTCGAGAAGGCAAGACCGTCGCTGACGTACTGGGGAAGATGGACGGTCAGAACTGGCGAACCCGTGGTAGGGAAGCCATCGTGGATCTGAAACTGCCTCGCTTCGAGACGAACACCAACGTGGATCTGGTTCCCATCATGAAAACATTGGGTATGCCTACCGCTTTCGATCGCTTTGCCGCCGAATTCCCTTATTTCTGCAATCAAGATGTCCGCATCGAGATGATGAAACAAGTAGCCAAGATCAAGGTGAACGAAGAGGGCACAGAAGCGGCAGCCGTCACAGTAATAGGTATGGAAGCGACAGGCATGCCACACTACACAACCTTCTACGCCACACGTCCGTTCCTCTATCTCATCAGTGAGTGTTCCACAGGTGCCATCTTCTTCATCGGCCAATATACAGGCGATGGCACGACAGGCATCAGTGACCTCGTGCGTTCAAATGAGAAAAGTGAAGCAGATAAACGTGCCCTCTATGACCTTTCAGGCCGCAGGCTCCAGCAGAAACCCACGAAGGGAATCTATATCCAGAATGGGAAGAAGGTTCTGGTTAAGTGAGAGTAGGACACAGAGCTTGCTCATGTGTTTTGCCGAACGTGAAGCAGCTCGACGAAAGTCAGGGTTCTGATTCAACGATGACGATGATGGTCAAGAGTTGAGAGTCAAGAAACAGAATAGAAGATGAAAATGACGCAGAATCACCAAAAATCAGGAAAAAAACATGGAGTTTCCGTGCCCTCAAAACAAACTTTTCCAGGGGGACAAGGGGGGACAAAATGGCGAGAATCCCAGTGTTAATGGGGGATTGATGGTGTTTTTGCATACATGAAATTTTCCATGACCTAACGCATGAAATATCAAAATTAAGCCGTAAATTTGCCCCCGAACAAACATTAAAGCAAAAAAAGTTATGAAAAAGATTCTTTTCTTGCTTTGTATTTTAATGGCAAGCATGCATCTTTCCGCCCAGACTTACCCGGAAGGAACGAAGTGGATTGAGATACGTCTTGACACGCTGAAATATAAAGGATGGTTTTCAGAAGACGGACAACCCAATTACGAAGTCAGGGAATTTTATGTTGAGGGTCAGACAACAATCAAAG
>JAFRTJ010000070.1 GCA_017427185.1 Bacteroidaceae bacterium
CTTAGGTGACAAATTCGTGCAAGGTGTTGGACCTCTCTGGTATGGTCCGTTGTGCGGGCTGGGAAGTCCCAATAACACCTATCAAAGAAACTTCTTTGCCTTCTACAGGAATGGCCAGCTTATCTACAGGAACGAAGGATATGTCTCTGCGTTAGAGGAATATTTCCCTGATATTCTGGATGTTCTCAGAGGGAAGAAGATTCCTGTGTCCTATGCCTATCACCCCTTCGTGGTAGAAGGCAAAGTTTGGAATATAGAGAAGGTTTCTACTTGGGTGGGCTGGCCGGACTATGGCGTCGTCCGCACGGAGAAATGCGAACTGAAAGGGGATACCGTCATTGGTGGTGTCACCTATAAGAAATACTATGAGGAAGGAGTGTACCGAATGGCAATGCGCGAGGAGAACAAGAAAGTATATGTACAATACAAATCTAGCAATCAGGAGGTTTTGCTCTATGACTTCGGTCTTAAGGAAGGCGAGCGTTTTACCAGCTCCCATGATGAAGAGTACGTCTTCACATCCGAGGATTGTGTGGAATACGATAATAAAGAACTTCGCCGGATGAAACTGGTCAACGTGAATGATTCACGAGATATAAACTACTGGATAGAGGGTATAGGAGCACTGGCGGGTCCAACTACCCCTTTCTATTATGGGATGACAGGTGGCGAAGACACTTCCATAGCCAGCTGCTACGTGGGTGACCAATGCATCTATCGCAGAGATCCTGATAGTATTCAACTGCCTGCCACAGATACCCCAAAATCTGTTTCTATTTACGACCTCTCAGGCCGCAGGCTCCAGCAGAAACCCACAAAGGGAATCTATATACAAGGTGGCAGGGTTCTGATTCAACGATGACGATAACGATGACGTTGACGGTCGAGAGTAAGCAACCAATGGAAATAGACAATTTCTGTGATTTATGGAAACTTGGGGTCAGTGCTGAGTAAGTGAGCAGAAAGTGAAGCTTGCTGCAAGTATGCAAATATAAATATAAAAGTATAAAAGAAGTAGGAGGTAAGCACTTGTTTAGCGTTTACCTCCTACTTGATTGTTGGGCTACCCGGACTCGAACCAGGAAAGGCAGGACCAGAATCTGCAGTGTTACCATTACACCATAGCCCAATCGCTTAGTGACCTGACCTATCTGGCACCGCCTTGGTGCTCGCAGAGTGTCGTTTCGTTGGGCTACCCGGACTCGAACCAGGAAAGGCAGGACCAGAATCTGCAGTGTTACCATTACACCATAGCCCAATTATCGGTCACTTTTGCGACTGCAAAGGTACGCACTTTTTCTGAAGTGGCAAATCTTTATGGCAAAAAAATGCAAATTATTTGTTTTTTATCCCAAGTCTCAGTATCTTTGTTCCCACTTAGATATACAAGTACATATTATTATTAATGAGTAAGGACAATAAGTTACTGGACGCAATAGTGAAAGGACTTCAGGATAAGAAAGGTCACAACATTGTAATTGCGGATTTGACAAAAATTGATGACACTATCTGTAAGCAGTTTGTAATATGCACAGGAGGATCGCCTACCCAGGTGCAGGCTTTGGCCATTTCGGTGGGTGATGTGGTGCGTGAGGATGCCTCAGCAAGACCTGTTGCGGTGGATGGCATGCGGCATGCTCAATGGGTTGCGATGGATTATGCAGAAATCATCGTTCATATATTCCTGCCAGAGATACGCGAATTCTATGATATCGAACATTTGTGGGCTGATGCAGATCTTGTTCAGATTCCTGATTTGGATTAAATGACTATGGAGGAGAAGAATTTCAACAACAAGAAGCAACCCAAGATGCCGCGTTTCAGTCTTACGTGGCTCTATGTGGTGATTGCTGTCGTGCTGGGTTATCTGATGCTCAGCAGTGGAGGCTCCAGCCTCTCTGGAGGTTCGAGCAAGGAGGTGACTTACACTCAATTCAAGAAGTACGTGGAGAGCGGGTACGCCTCTCGTATTGTAGCCAACAAGAAACAAGGAACGCTGGTCATGTATGTGCAGGCTGACCATATTCGCGATGTCTTCAAGACCAACAACGTGAAACAAGGAAAACTTCCCTATGTCCAGACGGACTTTCCCTCAACGGACAAACTGGAGGAATTCATTGAGCAGCAACAGCTTTCAGGAAACTATTCAGGAGAAATGAAATATGAACGGGGAAATGATGAGTTCTTGAATTTCTTCTGGAGCTTTGGCCCTCTGATTCTCATCGTCTTTGTATGGTTTCTTATCATGCGTCGTATGGGTGGAAGTGGAGGCCCAGGAGGAGGCATGGGTATCTTCAACGTGGGTAAGAGTCGTGCTCAGTTGGTGGATAAAGACCAGGCAAGCAAAGTCACTTTTAAGGACGTGGCAGGTCAGGCTGGTGCCAAACAAGAGGTACAGGAGATTGTAGAGTTCCTGAAGAATCCTGAGAAATATACCCATTTGGGTGGCAAGATACCCAAAGGTGCTCTTCTCGTAGGCCCTCCAGGAACAGGTAAGACCCTATTGGCCAAAGCTGTGGCTGGCGAGGCTGATGTCCCCTTCTTCTCCATGTCAGGTTCTGATTTCGTGGAAATGTTTGTGGGCGTGGGAGCCAGCCGTGTGCGTGATTTGTTCCGTCAGGCAAAAGAGAAGAGTCCTTGTATCATCTTCATTGATGAGATAGATGCTGTGGGTCGCGCTCGTGGGCGCAATGCTGCTATGGGTGGCAATGATGAGCGTGAAAGTACATTGAATCAGCTGCTTACTGAAATGGATGGATTTGGCACGAATAGTGGTGTGATCATCATGGCTGCTACAAACCGTGCTGATGTGTTGGACAAGGCTTTGTTGCGTGCTGGACGTTTCGATCGTCAGATTCACGTGGATTTGCCAGATTTGAATGAACGCAAGGAAATCTTTCAGGTTCACTTGCATCCAGTGAAGACGGATGCTACTCTCGATATTGATTTCTTGGCTCGCCAGACTCCTGGTTTCAGCGGCGCTGATATTGCCAATGTATGTAATGAGGCCGCTTTGATTGCAGCGCGTAACAATAAAAAATCTGTCAGCAAGGATGATTTCCTGGCTGCCGTAGACCGTATTGTGGGTGGCTTGGAGAAGAAGAACAAGGTGATGACCGACGAGGAGAAGCATACCATAGCTTTGCATGAGGCAGGCCATGCTTCCATCAGTTGGCTGTTGCAGTATGCCAATCCTTTGGTGAAGGTGACTATTGTCCCTCGTGGTCGTGCTTTGGGTGCTGCCTGGTATTTGCCAGAGGAACGTCAGATTACCACTCGTGAGCAGATGCTTGACGAGATATGCGCACTTTTGGGAGGACGTGTTGCGGAAGAACTGTTCACAGGTCATATCTCCAGTGGTGCCATGAATGACCTGGAGCGTGTGACGAAGCAGGCTTATGCCATGATTGCTTACATGGGTATGGGTGAGAATCTTCCCAATCTGTGTTATTATAATAATGAGGAATACAATTTCCAGCGTCCCTATTCCGAAGCAACTGCCAAGTTGATCGACGAAGAGGTTAAGCACATGATTGCTGTTCAGTATGAAAGAGCCAAGAAGATTTTGAGTGAGAACAGCGATAAGCATGCCCAGTTGGCCCAGTTGTTGTTTGAGCGTGAGGTGATCTTTGCTGACGATGTGGAGAAAATCTTTGGTCCTCGTCCCTGGACAAGTCGTACAGAGGAGATTCTTTCCAGCGCCAAGAAGAATGAAGAGGAGGCTGAGAAACAGGAATCTGTGCCAGAGGAGTCAAAGGATTGATGGTTGAGCACGCTTGACTCAGGAAGATTAAAGGTTGGAATCTTGATGATGAGAAAAAGAGATGAGTGAAAAATTGAAAAATCTGATTGTACGTACTATCACAGGGGCTGTGTATGTGGCACTCTTGTTGAGTTGTACGCTATGGAGCCCTATCTCAGCCTTCCTTTTCTTTGGAGCTGTGGCTGTGGCTACCCTCTGGGAATTCTCTACCGTCGTGAACAATCATGCGGGAGCTTCCATCGTTCGTCACATCAATGCTTTGGCAGGTTTGCTTCTCATCAGTGCTGTTTGGCTTTATGTCTCAGGCAGTGAGAGCGCCAGCAGGATGCTGGGGCTTTATGGAATGACAATGCTCTATCTGTTCATCAGCGAGCTTTATCGCAAAGCAGAGAATCCGCTGAAGAATTGGGCGCTTGTTTGCCTCTCTCAGGTTTACATAGCCGTTCCTTTCGCCTTGATTCCTCTGCTGAGTGTGTTCTATGATGCAGAGTCAGGAGGATATGTGTATAAATGGATTTATCCTGTTTCTATCTTTGTCTTCTTGTGGTCGAATGATTCAGGAGCTTATTTGTGTGGATCTGCACTTCACAAGAAGTTTCCCGCAAAACTGTTTTCCCGTATTTCTCCCAACAAATCATGGGTAGGAAGTATTGGCGGCGGAATACTGACTCTATTGGTTTCTGTTGCTGTATGGAAATTCGCAGATGAAGGAATGCCCTTGATGAAATGGTTGGGATTAGCGCTGGTAGTCGTTGTCTTCGGCACGTGGGGTGATTTGATGGAGAGTTTGCTGAAACGTCATCTGGGCATTAAGGACAGTGGCCACATCTTGCCAGGTCATGGAGGTATGCTGGATCGGTTCGACAGCAGTTTGCTGGCAATTCCTGCCAGTGTGATTTATTTGATCTATATTGGATAGGAGATTACGATACGGATGCAACAAAACAAAGATGGCTTCATCGCAATCACGGTGAAGCCATCTTTTGTTTTGTTATGCTGTGGGATTATTCGCCTTTGTTCTCGTTGCGAATCTGCTCATCAACAGCCTTGATTTTCTCTGCCAAGAGATTCAATTCGTCGCGAAGTTTTTCCACCTTCTTCTTCATGATGTCCACGAGACTGTCGCCTTTCTTGCTGTTGCTGGAAAGGAAACCAAGATTGTTCTCGTAGGTCTGTATCTCAGCCTTCATGTTCTCATAGGCGCGCATCATGCGGTTGCGTTCGTTGACTAAGCTGGATTCTCCCTTTTCCATCTTGGAAGCCAGATTGTTCTTGAAGTTATTCAGACGGCGGCGTGCCTGACTCAGGTTCAGACCATTGTAGATCTTGTCGCATATCTCGCGATACTCTTTGTAGATCTTGTCCTTTTCCTTGAAGGGGACATGACCTGTCTCGTTCCACTGCTTCTGCAGTTCGCGAACCTTCGAGATAACCTCGTTTGCCTCTTGATCGGCCAAGCCTTTCAGTTGCTCTATGATGTTGCGCTTAGCCTCCAGGTTGGTAGTCTCTTCCTCGCGAGTGCTGGCAGTAGCCTTTTGCTTTTCTTCGAAGAAATGATCGCATGCAGCGATGAAGCGTTTCCAGAGAGTTTCAGAGTACTTCTTGGGAACAGAACCAATCTTCTTCCATTCTTTCTGCAGGTTGATCAAAGCATCGCCAGTAGCACGCCAATTGGTGCTGTTCTGCAGTTCTTCAGCTTTCTCCACCAAGGCTTTCTTGCGAGCCAGATTCTCATTGGAGGCTTCTTTGACAGCCTTAAAATGCTTGTTCTTCAGGTCGAAGAAGTTGTCGCAAGCCTGACGGAAACGCTCGTAAATCTGAGTGTTCATCTTCTGGGGAGCGAAACCAATGGTCTTCCATTTGGCTTGCAGGTCGATGATTTTCTTGGTTACAGCGTCCCAATCAGCAAAACTCTTCAGTTCATCTGTCTTGAGGGCTTCTATTTCCTCGCAGATAGCTGTCTTTTGTGCCAAGTTTTCTTCCTCGACAGCTTTCAACGCCTCGAAGTGTTCCTGATGACGCTTGCGAACCACGGTGGAAGCTTCTTTGAAACGATTCCACAAGTCCTCGCGTAAATCCTTGGCAACGGGACCTGTCTCTTTCCACTCCTGATGCAGGCTTTGCAACTGGTTGTTAGCGCTGATTACATCCTCCACATTGGCCAGAGCTTCAGCTTGTTCGCAGAGGCGATTCTTTATCTCAAGGTTCTTCTTGAAATCATAGTCGCGCAACTCGTGTCCCAGTTTCAGCAGGTCATAGAACTGTTCAACATAGAGCTGATAGTTTTTCCACAATTCAGTGGCACGCTCAGCAGGAACAGCCTTTATCTCTTTCCACTCATTTTGCAGCGTCTTGAACTCGTCGAATGCTTTGTTAGCCTCTTCAGGGGTAGCAGCAAGTTGCTGAATGCGCTCCAGAATCTTCAGCTTGCGCTCCAGGTTCTCTTGCTTCTGGCGTTCTTGTTCTTCTTGAGCAGCAGCACGGCGTTCACGGATGATCTGCATGAAAGCGCGGAATTCGGGCTCAAGGGGATCTGATTGAGGAACAAACTTTTCTGGATTGCCTCCAGCGTCGAGGAATGCTTGGTGAGCCTCTTGTATCTCAGCGTTGTGATACTTGTAGAAAAGTAGCTTCAGCAGATCCAATTCCTGCTTGCTGGCCATTTCCTCGTTGGCTACGATTTCCTTCACGCGTGCCAACACTTCGGCTTTGTCCTTCGGAGTCTCGCGAGCGGCCAGTTGCTCAGCACTTTCCTTTTCTTCCTCAGGCTGTTCTGCGAGGTCTTCTGCAGGTTGTTGCTCTGCCACTTCCTCAGGTTCTTCTGCAGGTTGTTGCTCAACCACTTCCTCAGGTTCTTCAGCGGGTTGCTGTTCAACCACTTCTTCAGCTTCTTCTGCAGGTTGCTGCTCAGCAGGCTCCTCTGGTTGCTCGACGGGTTGTTGCTCAGCAGTTTGCTCGCTGATCACTTCTTTGCTGGTTTGTACTTGTTGTTCTTCAGCGGGGGTCTCAGTTACCTGCGCTGCATTCTCAATAGTTTCAGAAGACTGCTCAAGGGCAGTAGTCTCATTAGTCTCCATAGAGTCCATCATTTTAGGTATTAAAAAAGAATTTTAATCGTGCTCAAAACCACGAAATGAATCACAAATTACTGAAAAATAATTGTAATGTCCTAAAAAAAAGGAATATTTTTTACGAAATAGACATCAAATCCATGTTTTCCTCTTGAAATACCACATAAATACGACCGTAATGCCGATGGAAATGAACAACGCGAAGGGGAATCCCCACCATACATGTTCCATTCCATTGATCAGGTTCATTCCAAACAAACTGGCGATCAGCGTGGGGAACATCAGGATAATGGAGATACTGGTAAGCATCTTCATGACGCTGCTCATGTTGTTGTTGATAATGTTGGCATACGTGTCCATTGTGGAATCCAAGATGTTGGAGTAGATATTGGTGGTTTCTCGAGCCTGACTCATCTCGATGTTGACATCCTCGATCATGTCGGCATCCAGCTCATCGACGGGCAGTTTGAATTTCAACTTCGAAAGCAGGTTTTCGTTGCCTCGGATGGAAGTGACGAAATAGGTCAGACTGTCCTGCAAACGGCTGAGGTTGATGAGGTCGACATTGTTGACGTTCTTGTCGAGGTTCTGCTTGGCCTTGTCGATACGGGCGCTGATTTGCTTCAGGCGTTTCAGGTACCACACAGCGCTGCTCAGGAAAAGCCGGAATACCATATCCACAGAGTCGGTGAATCCCAGACCTCGCTTCTGCTGATAGGTGACAAAGTCAATCATCATGTTGGTCTCGAAATTGCAAACCGTGATGAGTACGTCGCCTTTCATGATGATACCAAGAGGTATGGTGGTATAGGGCGTGCGGCTTCTGGTCTCCTTGACGTAGGGGATACGCAAGATGATCAGAATCCATCCCTCATCGATGTCGTAGCGCGCACGCTCGTCGGTATCGGCAATGTCGGAAATGTAGTAATCAGGAATTTTCAGTTCGTTCTCAAGGAAGTTGACGTCTTCTTGGGTGGGGCAAGTCACTTGAACCCAGCAGTTGGGTTCCCAGGTGTCAATGGTACGCAGACCATTTGTGGTGTTCCAATATGTTCGCATTGTTTAGGTGTTCCCAGTTTGTTAAATAGATTGCTTACTCCGCTGCCGGGAAGATTCCTAAACCCTGCCCGGAAGCCTACAAATTACTAGTATCCGCGTGATAATCGTCCATTTCTGTCTGTTTTTTGTTACTTGTTTTTGTTTTTGTCGCGGCAAAGGTATGAAAAATATTTCAAAACGTTGAAACCTCGACCTCAAAAAATGATGTTTTTCCTTTCGAAAGTCAGAATCTTCTCTCTTTTAAGCCGCTTACCTCGATAACATTGATGATATAGTCACCCAGTTTCTCGCATTCGGAAATCAGATCCATATAGAAGACACCTAACTGATAGTCATACAACTTGTTGTTGATGTCCTGAATGTTCTGAGTCTTCAGCTGCGTGCGGTAATTGTTGATCTCGTGTTCTATGTTGTAGCTCTTGTTGATATCCACATAGCGTTCCTCGCCTTGCTTGATGACGATGGCCATTTGATTGAGGCTTTCCTCGATCAGTTTCATCATCGAGTGGATGTGCTGATACTGGTTTTCCGTAAAGTCGTCTTCTGAATTCTGGCGTTTACGGCTGATGGTGCGGGCGATGTTGAAGCAGCTGTCGCCAATGCTCTCCAATTCTGAGCATTCACGCATCATGTGCTGTATTTCTATCTTTGATTCCACACTCAGGCGTCCTTCGCTCACTTGCGACAGGTAGTCAGCTATCTCCACTTCCATGCGGTCAGTGATGTTCTCGTATTTCTGGATGCGCGAGAATAGGGCGTTGAAGTCATTCCCCTTTTCTGTATGCAGGAGTTCCTCGTCCATCTTGAACATCTTGATGCATCGATCCACGAAAGCATAGATTTCCTTTTTGGCCTCCAGGATCGAGAGCTCAGCCGTAGAGAGCAGACCGCCGCTGATGTATTTCAGGTGCTTGTTCTCGTCATCTTCAGCACCTTTCTTCTCAGGAACCATCCAGCAGACAACCTTCTCTAAAAACTTGACGAACCATATCAGAATCAGCACGTTGCAGACGTTGAATGCCGTATGGAAGGCAGCCAAAGCAGCATTCAAGGTCACTATGTCCTGAGATTCGGCTGTAGGGTCACAATTCACTAGTCCGCAAACGAAGTTGATGAAGTACTTGTAGATGCAGAGTACCCAGATGACACCAAACAGGTTGAATATCAGGTGGGCACGGGCAGCTCGCTGGGCTTGCGTGCTGGCACTCATGGCTACCACATTGGAAGTGATCGTCGTGCCTATGTTCTCACCCATAACCAACGCGATGCCCATATCGATGGGCAGGGCTCCAGAGGAACACAGCGTCATCGTGATGGCCATGATGGCTGCTGAGCTTTGGACGGCACAGGTGAGCAGGCCGCCTATCAGCAGGAAGAGCAGATAACTGCCATATCCCCATCCGCTCAGGCTGGACAGGAAGTTCAGGAGGGTCTCGTTCTCCCCCAGGTTCATCTCGTTGGCATTCAGTTTCAGGGTAGTCAGGCCCAGCAGCATCAGCGCGAGTCCCATCAGGAATTCACCCATGTTGATGTTCTTCTTGGAATAGATGAGGGCGATGGCCACCACGAATGCTCCATAGACCACCATCCGCATGTCGAAACTTCCTCCCAGCACCATGATCCAGGCGGTTGCCGTCGTACCGATGTTGGCGCCCATGATGACGCTGATGGCTTGCGAGAGAGTGAGCAGTCCTGCGCTGACGAAGCTTACCGTCATGACGGTGGTCGCTGTGGAAGACTGGATGGAGGTTGTGATGAAGGCTCCCGTCAGGATTCCTGTCACACGATTGGTCGTCATCGTGCCCAGAATGTTGCGGAGCTTGCTACCAGCCATTTTCTGCAGGCCCTCGCTCATGACCTTCATGCCGTACATCAGCAGGGCTACAGAGCCAAAAAGAATAAGGAATTCCATGCGTGAATTTTAATTAGCGTTACTATCTTGGTTCAGTAGGTGAAATTCTGTCTGCAAAGTTACGGAAAAGTGAGCGGATTGCCAAATGAAAAAGCTTTTTTATTTCCATTCCCATGCAGAAGTTCTTTCTGTCGCGTCCTTACAGGGCAAATTCCTCGCTGATGCGATTCGTCAGCTCAATGAACTGGTCCACAGCGAGTTGCTCAGGTCGCTTGTCGAATATCTCTTGGCTCAGGAAAAGGCTGTGGTCCAGTTTCGATTCTCCCATATTGACACGCTGATTGTCCAGATCAGCCAGCAGAGGTTTGATGTTGTTGCGCAGCGTCTTGCGGCGTTGGTTGAACGTCGTCTTCACCACCCGCTTGAAGAGCCGCTCATCGCATCCCAGCGTGCTCACCTCGTTGCGAGTCATGCGTATCACGGCACTCTTTACTTTGGGAGGAGGATTGAAGACATGCTCGTGTACCGTAAAGAGATATTCCACGTTGTACCACGCTTGGATCAGTACGCTCAGGATGCCGTACGTCTTGTTGCCAGGCTGGGCAGTAATACGTTCAGCCACTTCCTTCTGTATCATCCCTGTGCAGCAAGGAATCAAGTCCTTGTAATCCAGCATCTTGAAAAAGATTTGGCTGCTGATGTTGTAGGGGTAGTTCCCAGTCAGCACAAAAGGATGTCCGCCAAAAGTGTTCTCGAGGTGCATCTTCAGGAAATCATCCTCGATGATGTTCTCCTCCAGCGACGGATAGTTCTTGCGCAGATAGTCAACCGACTCGAAGTCTATCTCTACCACCTTCACCAGACGAGGCTTCTTCACCAGAAACTGCGTCATCACGCCCATCCCAGGTCCAACCTCCAGCACAGGAATCTCAGGGCAGGCATCCACGGTGTCTGCAATCTGTTGAGCGATGCTCAAGTCGGTCAGGAAATGCTGTCCAAGAAACTTTTTCGGCTTTACGGCTATCATATTCTGCTCCTCATTTGTTTTTGGCGGCAAAGTTACGAATAAGCGAGCGAAATGCCAAATTTATTTGAGCATTTCCGAGCGGGAGAAATTTCGGCAATAGCCAAAGTTACGAATAAGCGAGCGAAAAGCCAAATTTATTTGAGCATTTCCGAGTGGAAGAAACTTCGAACAGAGGTTCAAAGTTACGAATAAGCGAGCGAAAAGCCAAATTTATTTGGGCTGAAGTTTCGCTTGTTCTTTTTTGTAGTTAAGTAGTTATGTAGTTAAGCCGTTACTGTTTGCCAGTTATCGTCCTCGTCTTGTCGTCCTCCTCCTCGTTATCGTTATCGTCCTCGTCATCGTCCTCGCAGATTTCGAGTGAACTCAAAAGTGACCTACACTCTACACCGAACGTCTCTAACAGGCTGACTATCAGAAAGAAACAAGGGTGTAGGCTGTTTTGTAAGCCTACACCCATATATCGTACTGATTCATAGTGCGTTAAGCCCCCTGGTGTAGAGTGTAGGTCATTTTTGAGTTCATTTGATTTTCTGAAGTAGTGAAGCCGTCAGATGTCAAGTAACAAAGCCGACACGCTGGGCTGGCGAACACACTTTTGTGCATGGTGCAGTAACTGCTGTAGCAGATTATTCGTTATTCCCATATGTAGCCACAATACACAACAATTGGGATTGAACCGTTTCTTTTGCACAAACAGACTATAATCTGTAAGGATCCTTTCCATGATTTGCCGAATGGAATTGCTACAATTAACCGAACGAAAGTCCCACAAATAACCGAATAAAAGAGCCACAAATCACCGAAAACTTTCAATTTTCTTTGATGGTTTGCTATAAAAGTTGTATCTTTGCGGCATAAACTGTAATGTGATGGCAAAGTACAAAAAACGAATAGCAGACAAGCTTCTTGAACGTAAGGTTCTCGGAAAAGGTGCCGTTCTTATTGAAGGACCTAAGTGGTGTGGCAAGACAACAACAGCAAAACAATTGGCCAAAAGTGTACTTGACCTGGGGGATGCATCGGTGCTGAAACAAAGCACACAAATGATAGAGATAAGTCCCAAGTCTCTTTTGGAAGGAAAGACTCCTCGCTTGATTGACGAATGGCAGGCGCTGCCTCCCATTTGGGATTCCATTCGTAGTGAAGTGGACAAGCGAGGGGAGCCTTCTCAGTTTATCCTTACAGGGTCTTCTGTACTTCCTGATGCCGATGAGACAATTCATAGTGGAACTGGGCGATTCGCACATATCATGATGCGTCCCATGAGTTTGTATGAATCGGGCGAATCGTCGGGCACGATTAGTTTGAAGGATTTGTTCGACGGCAAGACACCAGAGGTTCAGCAATGTGCCCTTAATGTTGATGACATTGCCTACCTTACCTGCCGAGGTGGATGGCCATGGGCAACATTGATTTCCAAGGATGTTGCCCTTGATCAGGCTTTCGACTATGTGGACTCTGTGACAAAACGTGATATACAACGCGTGGATAAGGTAAAAAGAAGTCCTGAACGTGCAAGGTTGCTCCTCCGTTCGTATGCAAGGAATATCTCTCAGCAAGTTTCATATGCCACTATTCGTAAAGACATGCTTGCCAACGATGCCAGCACACTGGATGAAGATACTGTAGCAGACTACATCAAGGCTCTGAAGAAACTGTTTGTAATTGAAGATCTCGCAGCATGGAATCCAAATCTGCGAAGCAAAGCAGCCATCAGGACAAGCGATACACGCCATTTCGTGGATCCGAGCATTGGGACAGCCGCATTGGGACTTGGTCCAAAAGACCTGATTAACGACTTAGATACGTTTGGACTTTTCTTTGAGGACATGGTCGTGCGAGACCTGCGTGTGTATGCAGAAGCCTTGGATGGCCAGCTTTATCATTACAGAGACAGCAATGGCCTTGAATGTGATACAGTTCTTCATAGAAGGAATGGTAGCTACGCCCTGCTTGAGATAAAACTGGGGGGAGAAGATCATATTAATGCTGGCGCAGCCAGTATGATAGAACTTGCCAGGAATATAGATACTGATAAAATGCCAGCACCATCATTTATGGCAGTTATCATCGGTGTTGGACAGTATGCCTATCAAAGACAAGATGGAGTATATGTCATCCCCATAGGCTGCTTAAAGGATTAAAGCATTCCAAATTGTGCAAGTCCAAGAATGGTTAATAGAACGTCAGCAGCTTCTTGAAGTGGTGAAGCCGTCAGAAATCATGTAGCAAAGCCGACACGCTGGGCTGGCGAACACACTTTTGTGCATGGTGCAGTAACTGCTGTCCTTTCAAAAAAGACAACGTGTCGACTTGCTCGATTCAACGTGTTGACTTCGCTTTCTCAACACGTTATTGAGGTCGATTTTTATGGAAGTTGAAAACACTTCTTTGATAGTACCTTGTCGCTCTATCATCCATTGCAATATTGTATGAAGTTACTGCTCGTTTTTATCCTTGTTATGGTGGAAATGTTATACACCTCTTCAAGAGGTTTGGGCAAAGAATCATCCGTTGTAATCCTTGTTATAATGGAAATGTTATACATCCCATTGAAGAATGGTGTTAAGATTGAGGAGTTGTAATCCTTGTTATAATGGAAATGCTATACATCAATCAATAAATTATAGGAGATTTAATTATGGTTGTAATCCTTGTTATAATGGAAATGTTATACACCAACAAATCTAAAACAAAAAAGAGATGAAAAGTTGTAATCCTTGTTATAATGGAAATGTTATACACCATATCCTCTGTAATATACTGATTTGCAAGGATCTACGAACCATTTTCCTTGCAAAAAATGCTTCTGTAATGGAGAAACGGGTGCTGCGTGGGGCATTTTTTCGAATTCTGTCAGCATTCCAAAGAGTGCACATGAGAGATAGGTTAGTAAGAGCGAAAACGTACAAATTGGAAATCTGATAATTTCTTCCCGTTCGGAAAGACTTCAGCCTCCCTTTCCGTCGTAGAAGCAATGCATTGAATGCCAATCTCCTTGAGTTGCGAAACAACCATAAACGTGAAAGTCATCTCACCCATGATGTGGACAGTGGCGTTATTGCCTTCGGCCATCGCTTGAATTTTCTGGACATAATCAGCAGAGATGGCCTGCAAGTCCTTTTCATTGGCGTTCGGATCAATATCAGGAAAAGGAAGGTCTTTGACTTTCCCATATTTCTTTGCAGCCTTGAGCTGTTTTTCATTCCAGTTCTCCAGCGGATGATTGCTGAAATTGATTAGAATACGCTGGTCGCCTTTGGTGGAAGAAACATTTGCATTTCCTCTATTCGGTTGGGTAATGAGTTTCTCTAATTCCGACACACTCTCGTTCAGGACTTTCAGCATACTCGCGACATTGTCGGTGGTCTCAAGCGAGTGTGCCGTACTGTTTCTGAGAGGTTTCAGATTGCGGTAGATATCCTTGAAAACTCTGTCGCATGTCCATCCCCATAGTTTATTTGATAAGGCAGCCTTTGCGCCTTCACGAATATCATAATCGTCCCATTTCATGCGATTAATCTCGCATATATGGGTTATCATTGCTTCGTTAACTGTGAGTATAGCCTGTGCATATTTCCGATGGTCTAGTTGCCATCTGGCCACTTTAAGCTGAAAGAGAGCATGCTTGTCTGTCGGCGTGTCGAATCGTTTTATGAATGTCTCTACGGCAGGATTGATTGTCAGCATGGGAAGGAGTGTCTGGTACTCCTTGTTCTTTATGGAAGACAGCCGTTGAGAGATTTTCTGAATGGCATGCAAATGGTTCAGGTTCATCAAGTTGGAAAATTCATCGAGCAGATTGGAAACAGACTTGTCCTGCGTTCTGACCAGTTCTGAGATTTTGTAGGCATTGCCAAACTCAGAGAACGAATAGGCTCCTGTAATCCAGTCATTGACATCCATCATCGATTTCAAATCAATGATAGGTGCATATCCTAATTCCTTGTTCATCTCCAGCATCCCATAATGTATGTGTGATATTGTTATCTTTTTCGAACACACATTCTTCAGATAAATCAGCAGATTCATCATGTACATTGGCAAGGAACGGAAAGAGTGGGTGACATCGACTATCAGTTCATCGTTGGCATTGAGGTATTGCTGCAGTCCAAGCAGGATGTCTGTGTTCTCTTTGATTTCCTGGTCGTTGATCCCGTATCTGATAAGCACAATCTTCGAATCGCTGCCTATAGCCCTTTCAATGTCGGTTTGGTATGGAATCGTCAAATCAGACTTAGAGTTGGCTTCTTCGCACGTCTGAGCGACAGAGAGGTAAATGTCATCATCCATACTTTGACTATTCTCAATACAAAACCAACGGTAGACTTCTTCCCACATGGAACGTACTGTTCCTACGAGAATCAATTTGTCAATCTCGTAATACTTTTTAAGTGCTGCCGACACAAAAGGATAATTGCCAAGCGACTTGTTGTCAATGTGATAATCTGCTGTCTTATAGGTGCGGTTTTCTCTTGCCTCTAAAGGGCCTGTACCCAAGAATGAAAGCAATACTTTTCTTGCCATATTAATCTTAAATTTTCTCTTTGCAAAGATACGATTTTTCTTTTGTATTATGCACTCCTTTTATAAAAATCCTTGTTGTTTTGGAATCTATTTACATCCTACGGCTACAACGTGAATCAAGCGTTAATGTTGTAATCCTTGTTGTTTTGGAATCTATTTACATCGTACGTAGTGATGAGGTAGTCACCCTAGAGTTGTAATCCTTGTTGTTTTGGAATCTATTTACATCGGAAGATGACGAGCCAGAAGATGTGCCCGAGTTGTAATCCTTGTTGTTTTGGAATCTATTTACATCGAGTTATTAACAGGACAAAAGTTTAAGTGAGTTGTAATCCTTGTTGTTTTGGAATCTATTTACATCGTCATAGCGACCGAGAAATTCTTTTGCACGTTGTAATCCTTGTTGTTTTGGAATCTATTTACATCTTTCAAGACATGGGACTACATCGAGGAGGTGGTTGTAATCCTTGTTGTTTTGGAATCTATTTACATCGCTGAAACCAGGACAATTGTGTACAATAAAGTTGTAATCCTTGTTGTTTTGGAATCTATTTACATCCTATGTCGCTCAATTGGTTAACATAGAGCAATTTACACAAATTTTTGTGGTAAAAAAACAGCTTGTGCGCCTATCAAGATGGGAGTATTCCTTCATTTTTTCAATCCTATTATCCATTATTTCTTATTGTTTCAATCCACTCTTTGTTAACAACCTTTGCCAAATCCGATAGTTTGCTGTTCAGCTTCTTCATTTCTTTGGAGGGCAGTTGCTGGACTGCGGCGATGAAGGCATCGCATTCCGTTTGACCGAAGGAGTTACCTTCAGTCTTCACCCATTTCATAGTGGTGCCTACCAGATTGCCTGCAGAGTTCTTCCCTTTGATAACTTCTGCCAGTGGTTGGCTGAATTTCTGAGCTGTTGCTGCCTCTTCGCTTTTGCGATAATCCTCTATTTCCTTTGCTTTCTTGCATTTCTCAAACCACGTCTTAAAATCTGCATTGTCAGGATCAAAAGCCAATGCTTCCTTAGCTTTTGATATGGCTTCCTCTAACTGGTTATTGGCGTACAATAGTTTAATCTTCTCCAAGAGTTCTTGACAAGCCTTCTGCTTCTTCAGTTCCTCCTCATGCGCTATCTTTCGCTTTAGTTCCTCTTCTTGCTGCTTCAATTTTTCAGCTTCCCGCTGTCTGGCTGGAGCCACTATGCTTTCTATGATTTCAGCATGTTCAGCATTAAGAATCTCTTCTCTCTTGGATAATTCCTCCGCATTGAGTGCTCTGAGTTTTACGAAGCCCATCAATTGCAGGTGTCCTTTATATTCAGCAGTCTTCCTCGACTTATATTTCTTCTTGCCTGCATTCCTGTTTTCAGTCCAAATGCCAGTCTGGTCATAGTCTTCATATTGCCAATCACCAGTGATGGAATGGAAACCTACGCCAACAGACATCTTCAGCAAGCAATATGAATTATCTTCTGGGATCATATCCAACAGCGCATTCACATTATCTGTCAATTCTTCAGAACGTTCTGCACTATATTTCTCAAAGAAAGCTTTCTCTTTTTGCAGATAACCTTTAGTCACCTGATTGATGATTTGGAACAGGTCGTGAATATTGCCTTTCATGAGCTGTTCTTTCTTAGCCTTATGAGAAATGAACTTATCGGTATTTTCTGCCAATATATCAAACGCTTTACCAGCCATAGCTATCGAGCCAAGTCCCTTTTGACCAGGAGCCACGCATTCATAAAGCGTATTAAACCCGTTAGGGCGATAACTACTATTGGTCTCCGACATAGCGTGCTTCCAACCTCCCGTCCATTGGGAACCATCCTTCTGCAGATTAAATATTTTCGTATTTACAAGAATGGTCCTGGGCATTTCGATGTCTGCTATGCGGACAAATCGCATCAGGTCTGTACCATCATTCATGTTGCCAAACACTTCTTCGTTATTTCTTTCGTTCTCACGAAGGTGATGGAACAAAGCGGATCGCACGGAACCTTTGATAGAGCTGCCTGCTACAACGGGCTTATCGTAGAACTGAGTGCGAAGAAATGACTTGATGGCATTGGTTGTGGTAACAGGCGATTGGAAAATTTGTTTTGATACACTTTCCAGTTTGTTGCCTAATAACTGGCTAATGCCTTTCTCATCTGAATTCTCAAACAGACTTGTCAATTTGTCGATATCCACACCTTGCTCTACGGCTTTCTTGATATCAAGGATATAGACCTTCCCGTCTTTCTGCACGAAATCTATTCCACGCATCCAGTCGTTGTCATTGCCTGCACCTACTGACAATGGAGTGACGACTTCCAGTTCTATCGCATATTTCTTATCTTCCATATACTTAATTATTTCAACTTGATAGGTAGCGTAATGGACTTTCCGCATCTCCAGATGGGATGATCGGGCGTCAGTTCGCCAATCTCTGGTCTTAAATCCACAATCTTACCAATGATATGGCTAGGCTCGTTTGTTTTAGAGAATACAGATCCAGGTAAGAAACCATAGATAGCATTCTTGCGGAGTGTGGTGTATGGATAAGTCGTAATCCAGCCTCCTCTGCGTGTGAAGTCATAGGCTACGTTGTCTGAAGCCAGAAGTTCTCCAAGTTGTTCTTTTGACTCTGGTATCAGAAGTGATAAAGCGATCTGATGATCGGCATCTTCTGGTATATTCAGACTCAGACTATCTGATGTATATTCAAAGAATCCGAAGCCGACGTTCCTGTCTGTTCCAACACCTTCAATGGCGAGTAGGTTCAGGGCCTTCTCCAATAATTCCGTGTTACCTTCAGCGATGAAAAAGAGACCTGATTCATAACGGAATATAACCTTATCCACATAATAAGGCTGCTTAGCATCTTCATCGCCCGTTCTGCTATTTAGTGCAACTCTTTGAGACACTTCAGACACAACGAATTCTCTAGATTCATTAGCGTCTTCAGGTAATGCACTCTTTGTCAGGTAAGACTCTTGGATATATGGGATATACTCACTGGAGCCATCAAATAGCCTAGCACCTGTCAAAACGTTACTATATAGATCGGAATCAATCCATTGTATCCGTTTCACCTTTTTAGCCATTGACACATCAGCAAGTTCTGACAGGCTTGCCTGCATAGGTATTGGCAGGAAATAGATGGGCTTGTCATCTTTCCCTCGCTGGAAATAGGGGAACAGGCTGCTGATTGTGAACCCCATATCCCCATTTTCAGGCATAGCAGCACCCGTCTTTGCCAAGCATGATGTAAGGGCAGCATATAGCGTATCAGACTGTATAGTCTTCATACTATTGCTCTCGTCCTCATGCCTGTCTGCAATGTGCAATGGTGAGGTGAAATGCAACTTGTATATTTTATATGTTGCTATTGCCATATTACTTAAGCTTTCCAGTCGTTAGCATCAGATAATTCTGTCTTCACAAACTCACCGAACTTGATTTGTCCGTATCCGCGAGAACCACTACCTCCAAGATAGTCGTTCTCCAAGAGTCGGATTCCCTTCTCAAAGAGCGCAACAAGTTCGTCTTCTTTGTCATCGTCCCAAATGTTCAGTACGAATTCTGCATTGAAAACAGCTCCTGCAGGGACACGCTCCGACTGTCTGGGATGCTCTGCTACTCCTTTAGTGCGGTCAATCACATTCTCCCATTTGTTCTCGGTATAAGGCATATCTAGGCTATCACAGGCCAGCAGTGCATCTTTTGACTCTTTGCTCAGAATGGCATCCCTTACAATCAATTTCGAAGGTTGATTGTCTGTCTTTTGATCTTTGCTTTCTGTTATTCCAAACAGGTTGTTCACTTTCTTGTCCATACCTACCTTAGAAGCGCCTGCTGCCTGCTCAAGCAAACAACGCATTTTGCCCTTCAGTGAACTGCCAGGTACATAGGGTTCGTTACCTCTTGTAGCCAACTTGATGACAGGATTGTCAATACCGCCGATTTCAACATTATCACTACTACCACCAATATGCAAGCCTGTAACTAAGGTTATTGAGGTCTGGATCTTTATTTTCTTAATAAGTTGTTTCATTGTTCAATCATTTTAAAGTTTTTGATTACTTTTTCTCTGCGGCTTTATGATAGGCAACGATGGCCTCAAAAGCCGTAATGAAATTCTTAAATGCCTTTGGCTTATCTGGTGAAGCCTCCACTTTATCAATAGCATCAGCCATAACCGAGTAGAAATCTTCAATCTTCTGATGTTTTCCTTTTCTACCATTTTGTTTAGCACGGCCAACAGCGTAAGCAAGTTTGGGCTTTAGCATAACGAATTCTGTATCGTCATACCCCGTCATCTGCTGTCGTTTTACCTCTCCAAAAAACTTTCGGAGCTGGCTCGTGGTCAGAGGTTCTTCTTGGTCTTCTTTTTCAGCAAGATAATTACCGAACCTCTCTGCAAATTGAACAGTCGTAGCTGTTACTTTCTCTTGGATTTCCTGCTTGGAAATCATGTCGTTTTTATCCCAACTCATATCATCTTGTTTTTAATTATTGTTGTCTTTTAATAATAATTCTGCCCATCTGGCAGCAAGGGCTATCAATTCCAGATTCCGACCTTTCTTATAGTCTATTTCTTTGTCTCTCAATTGACGACAGAAGGCGCATACTTCTTCATTCGACTTATATCTGTTGATAAAGCGAGTAAGATAGTAGCTGATGTGCCAGACGTAACTGAAATCTTCAGGTTTTCCTTCTCTCTTTTTCACTTTGTTTTGGTCTGCTATTGAGGCATAGAGCATCAACTTGTGAAGGATACCTTTGCTTAATCCATAGTTCTGAATGAGGCTGGTGAATTGTTGTTGGTAACTTTTCACGTAGGCAAATTCTTCGTTCCACGAAACAGTTTTGCCCAAGAAGCACAAGGCGTTCTTTTCACCATCACGAAAAGACTTTGCCATATCTTCTGCCTTGCCTGCAGACTCAGCACCCTTGGCAACAGGGAATTTCGGATTGACAATCGCAATACCTCCAGAGATGGTGATGCCGTCTTTGCCAAATTGTACTTCCACTTCCTGATGAATACGTTCTGCAAACTCAATCACTTTATCCCATCTGCCAATGACGAACAGATCATCGCCACCAGCATAGATGATATTCAAGTAATCTTTGAAAGCAAGTTCTTTTTGGATACTCTGGGTTTTCTCTTCAAAAAATGACACTAATCTTTTTGAGAAAGCCTTGTATTCCTGAATGGATTTGAAGCCTACGATAAAACGCTTACCCAGTCCGTCAACATCCATTCTGAGAATGCCTAATTTGGTATTTCCAGCATAGTCTTCAAATGTCTTGAAGTGTTGTAGGTCTCGTAATTCTTCACCTAACTGGATTTGCTCTTTTACAGAAGGTAAAATATACATGTCTTCCAATTTTACACAATCCGGAGATTCTATACCCGTCACAGCACAAACCTTCGTTTGTCCTCCTACGGGCAAAGACTCAAAGAAATCTTGGTAACTGTCGGTCAAAAGATCTTTGAACTTCTGACTCTTCTGATGATGGAAGTCAGCATTAACAGCTTTCCATAGGCAGCCAGGCTTCTGATTCTTTTTCTCTTCGTAATCAACTGTTCCATCAGCATTCTCTGTAAATGGAGTATAACTGATGTTGATTCCCAGTTGCCCCATGTGCTCATGCCACAATTCTTCTTTAACTTGCTGTGAGCAGTTGTCGATTGCAGTTCTTATCTCTGAACTGTTGTCCGTCAAGAGATAAAACTTGCCACCAGAGTTATAAATTACTTCGACATTCTTTGCTCCAGCCTTATTCAGGGCATCCTCTATCTTCGTGCAGACATTATCCATGTATTGCTGAAGATAGTAAGAACGCCCCTTCAGACTGACAGCGGCTTTCTTCGATGAGATGTTGTAGAGGAACTTCTGTATGCCAGAGAGGTCTCCACCTACGAATAGCTGATTGTGCGTTTCTTCCATATCATTCTGTTTTTGTATTCTCGTTTTCTTGTTTTTTTCTCGTTTCATGATGAACAATTCCAAATCCAATGCTCGCATTCTTGCCTACACCCACATTGTTTGGAATCGTTAGGTTGCAATTGAAATCGGCATTGAATGCCATTAGTTTCACTCCTTTATTGTATAATAGGAATGGCTCATTGATTTTTGTAATCTTGACAAACAATTCTTGTTCCAAATGGATATTCAGTCCTTTCAGCATAGATAGAAGGTTACCCTTTAGGATATTCTCTAAAAAGGTTACTCTTTCCACCTCACCTTCGATACCTTTATACGCTTGATAGTTCTTGGAATTCAATGGCAACCAACGACTGATGTGATAGCAGAAAGGTTGTTCCCATGTCTGAACAAGAAGTCTGGCTGGCTGTATTCGGTCTGTTTCCCAGCTCATCTCACGTTCTCCAATCATTAGCGAATGGGTGGATTCCGTCAATAATTGGCCTATCATATCAACAGCTTCTTCAATACAAACAATAGTAGCTTTGCCGTGTAAGCACTTATACTGCACAAGTGGATATGAGTATCGGAATGTGTTATCTGATAGATGATTGTGGTAAAGCAGATTGGCTTTATTCCCAAGAGCTTTCAATACGGCACCTCGAAAGAGATGTATTTCCTTAAAGCTTATTTCCGTATTGAAAATAACTGTCAATATACGAACATATTTACTCATACATTTTTACAATAGAAAATGATCCCCCTGTATAGGTCTGTTTGTTGTAGAACGAACACGTTCTAATAAAGCATCATCTATGGTAAGATTAAACTTACACATGTGGGGACAATTGTTTTCCTGCTACAAAGATAATGATTTTTCAAACTCACACAAAAAAAGCAACGGATTATTTCTTTATTAAAAAACAAATCCCAATGTTCCCGTTAATGTAACATCTAGTCCATTTTGCGTTAATCATTCTAAATCACTTCCGCATTTCAGCATAAATTTGTAATTTTGTGCGCAAGATACGACTGATCAGGTGAAGAAAGTAGTTGGTGAAATAGTGAAGATAGGCCTGCCGTTCCTGTTGGCCGGTGCCATCCTGTGGTGGATGTATCGCGGCTTTGATTGGGACGTGGTGAAAGGAGCACTTTCCAGCGAGATGTCTTGGACGTGGATGCTGTTGAGTATGCCCTTTGGCATTCTGGCTCAGGTGTTTCGAGGTCTCCGTTGGCGTCAGGTGCTGGAGCCGATGGGCGAGAAGCCTCGCATTCACACGTGCATCAATGCCATCTTTCTCTCCTATGCCAGCAGTCTGGTGGTTCCTCGCGTGGGTGAGATTCTGCGATGTGGAGTGCTGAAGCGCTACGAGGGAACGAATTTCAGTCAAAGCATTGGAACTGTAGTGACAGAAAGAGTGGTGGATGTGATGCTGATACTGATCATCACCTTATTTACCATCCTGCTGCAGATACCCGTCTTTGCCAAGTTCATGATGTCGACGGGCCTCTCTTTCGAGGCGCTTTTCTCCAGATTCACCGCTACGGGTTATCTCGTGACGTTCGTCTGTCTGTTCGTGCTGGTGCTGGGTATGTGGCTTTTGTTCCGTCGTTTCCGACTTTTCTCCAAGACGCGCGATGTGGTTTCGGATGTGACCGCAGGGATTCTCTCCGTCCGTCATCTTCGGAATCCCCTGCTGTTCCTTTTCTATTCGCTTGCCATTTGGATTTGCTATTATCTGCATTTCTATCTGACCTTCTTCTGTTTCGACTTTACTGAGAACCTGGGTGCCATTGCTGCCCTGGTGGCTTTCGTGGTGGGAACATTCGCAGTTCTGGTCCCCACGCCCAATGGAGCTGGTCCTTGGCATTTCGCCGTGAAGACTATTCTGGTTCTGTATGGAGTGGGGCAAACCGATGCAGCCATTTTTGTGCTGCTCGTCCATACGCTTCAGACTTTCCTGGTTGCCTTGCTGGGAATCTATGCTTTGGTAGCTTTGTTCCTTACCAAACCTCGTAAAGCATGAAAAGTACCTTCTCCAGTATTCTTCGTACCCTGGTTCTTCTATTGTCTCTTTGCCTGAGTGGTGCGGCAGAAGCCAGCGAATCGACAGAAGCGGGCAAAGGTGTGTTTCATTTCGGAACAGCCGTGAACCCTCGTGGCGAGACGTTTTATGCTGATTCTCGAGGAATCCTCTTGAATGGCGAGCCAATCCTCCCTGTGATGGGTGAGATTCATTATGCCCGTGTCCCACAGAAGGACTGGCGTCGTGAGATACGCAAAATGAAGGCTGGAGGAGTGACGATTGTGGCGAGTTATATCTTCTGGATTCATCACGAGGAGCATCAGGGCGAATGGAATTGGAGGGAGAACCGCAATCTGGGCGAGTTCGTGCGTATATGTGGTGAAGAAGGCATGATGGTCGTCTTGCGTGTTGGACCTTTCTGTCACGGTGAATGCTACAATGGAGGAATACCCGACTGGATTGTCGACCTCGCGTTTGCAGACCGAAAAGAATACAGTTTGCGCTCCACCGCTCCAGGTTTCTTGCGTGCAGTAGGAGAACTGTACAATCAGATAGCCCTACAAGTGAAAGGTCAGTTGTGGAAGGACGGAGGACCCATAGTGGGCGTTCAGTTGGAAAACGAATCTGCCGGCCCTTGGTCCTATCTGATGTCACTCAAGAAACTGGCTGTCGATGCAGGTCTCGATGTTCCCTTTTATACTCGCACAGGGTGGCCCAATCTGAGGGGCGCTGCTGCTGAGTTTGGCCAGATTCTTCCTCTCTATGGCGATTATGCGGATGGCTTTTGGGACCGCAGCATGAACGATATGCCAGGATATGGCAGTTCGTTCGAGATGAAGGAATCACGCATCTCCTCTGTCATCGCTACGGAAACCTTTTCCAAGGACGACCTGACAGACAAAGGCGATACATTGCTCAGGTCCTATCCTTATCTGACTTGTGAATTGGGAGGCGGTATGACTCCCTCGTATCATCGTCGCATCAATATAAGCGGCAACGAGATGCTGCCTCTGCTCATCACCAAAATGGGAAGCGGAAGCAATCTGCCTGGATACTATATGTACCACGGAGGAACCAATCCCTATCATGCAGAGCACTCGATGGCTGAGACGCAAACTTCCAGAACCACGAATGCCAACGATATGCCTCACATGTCCTATGAGTTCCAGGCACCTTTAGGCGAAATGGGACAAGTGAATGAGCGCTCTTTCCATCAGAGCCGATGGTTCCATCAGTTCCTTGCGGACTGGGGAGGTGAACTTGCCGTGATGGATGCTGAGGAAATAACCAAGAACTCCTCGCGGCGTGGATGTTTTGAGTTCCATAATGATTATGTCCGTATCCTCCACGAAGAGGGTGTGGCCTATATGGTTCCTCGTGGATGGAGGGTTGCTGGCCTTACGATTGATAATGCCTCTGTGCAGCCGTTCTGTCAGGAGCGCGAAGGCAAGCTTCTCTATTTCATCACGATTCCTGGCAGAGAACCCCGGTTGACCATTGATGGAAAGGTATACAAGCCTAAGTTGGATAAGACAATCTATGTGGAGAATGCTTTTGGAAAGAAGACTGGAATTACCGTTCTCTCTCCAGAAAAGGCAAAAAGAGCCTTCAAAATTGATGGCCGTCTCCATTATGCCAAGAAAGGTGGCGTGCTGTATAAGGCAGGTTCACGTGTTGTGGAGGAGGTTTGGCAGGAAACCACGAAATATCCTGTGGAGTGTAGCCAAAAGCAACAGTACAGTGTGGTTCGCCAAATCCAAAAGGGCAGCGCAGGGGCGGCAAAGCAACCTGTGGAGGAGGATTTCCTTCATGCATCCGTTTGGGACATCACGCTTTCTCCTGATATCCAGAAAAAAGACGTGGCCGATGACCTCTTCCTGAAGATTGCCTATCAGGGAGACGTGGCTCGAGTCTATGCCGATGGACTGCTGGTTGAGGATAACTTCTGGAATGGCAATCCCATGATGGTCAGAGTGAGCGACTTGGTGGGCAAGCAGGTGGAACTGAAAATCTTGCCTCTCCCTCAGAACGATCTCATCTATCTGCAGGCACCTTATCGCGACATTCTGAAAAAATCCGCTGGCCCTCTCCTCAACCTGGAAGGAATCACAATGGTGGAGCGATGTACTTTTTAGACTCCAATGTTTGGTACTTTCGTGAGAATGTCGTAATTTTGTACGGAAAGAGAATTCAATCAAACATAAAAAACATATAAAAACATGGCAACATCAATCAAAGAATTAGATCCACAGATTATTTGGAAGAACTTTTATCTCCTGACTCAGGTGCCACGTCCCAGCGGACATTTGGAGAAGATCCAGGCTTTCCTGCTTGGTTGGGCAAAGGAACATGACATCGAGGCTTTCAAGGATGAGGCTGAGAACATCGTGATGCGCAAACCTGCCACTCCAGGCTACGAGAACCGCAAGATGGCTGTCCTGCAGGCGCACATGGATATGGTTCCTCAGAAAGTGGACGAGAGCAACCATAATTTCGAGACTGATCCCATTGACGCATGGATTGATGGCGAATGGGTAAAGGCAAAAGGTACCACGTTGGGTAGTGACGATGGTATGGGTGTGGCTTCCATCATGGCAGTGTTCGAGAGCAAGGACCTGGAACATGGACCTCTGGAGGCTTTGATCACGGCTGACGAGGAAACCTGCATGTACGGCGTGAATCACTTGGGACCCGATACCTTGAAAGGCGACATCCTGCTTAATATCGACAATGAGACAATGGGCGAGTTCGTGATTGGTAGTGCTGGTGGAGTGAACATCACAGCTTCCCTTAAATATAAAGAGGTGGAACCTGATGCCGATGATATTGCCGTAAAGGTAAGTCTGAAGAATTTGCGTGGCGGCCACAGCGGGTTGGAAATCAACGAGGGACGGGCAAATGCCAACAAGTTGATGGCTCGCTTCGTTCGTCAGGCAATCATCGACGATGAGGCTCGACTGGTCAGCTGGACAGGCGGAAATATGCGCAATGCGATTCCTCGCACAGCAACGGTTGTGCTCACTATTCAGAAAGAGAACCTCGAAGACCTGCAGGATCTTGCCCAGTTTTGCCAGAATATTTTCCAGGAAGAGTTTCGTGGAGTGGAAGAGAACATTTCCCTGACAGTTGAACCTGCAGAAAAGCCATCTGGCGAGGTGCCTCAGGAGATTCAGGACAATCTGGTGGATGCAATCATGGCTTGTCATGATGGCGTGTTGCGCAATATTCCCAGCATCCCCTCCGTAGTGGAGACCAGCAGCAATCTGGGCATTATAAACATTGGTGCGGGAGAGGCTAGCATCCTGATTCTGGCTCGCAGCAGTAACGAGACGATGATGGAATATATTCAGGAGATGCAGGAATGCTGCTTCTCTATGGCTGGCATGAAGGTTGAATACGGTGGACATTATGGCGCATGGCAACCTAACTTCGACAGCCCCATTACTGCCACGATGGTGAAGGTTCACAAGGAACTCTTTGGAGAGGATGCTAAGGTGCAGGTATGTCATGCAGGTTTGGAATGCAGTATCATCGGCGGTGTGTACCCACAGATGGATTTGGTTAGTTTCGGTCCAACCCTTCGTTCTCCCCACACACCAGACGAACGCTGCAACATTCCTTCTGTTGCCAAGTTCTGGGAGTTTCTGAAGGCATTGCTGAAGGAGATTCCAGCTAAGGATTAATCAACTTAAAGGCAGTTGGCGAGAATGCTTAATCTGGATAATTTCTATAAAGCAAAATATGTGCTGAATCGAGTCATCCGACGCACAGATTTGGTACAGGCGCCTCGTCTCAACCCTGAAGCTGATATCTATCTTAAGCCAGAGAATCTTCAGTTGACAGGATCGTTCAAAGTGCGCGGCGCATGTTACAAGATTTCTCAGTTGACCGATGAGGAAAAGGCACGCGGTGTAATTGCTTGTTCGGCAGGCAATCACGCTCAGGGCGTGGCTTTGGGAGCAAGCTACAATCATATCCGCAGTCTCATTTGTTTGCCCGAGGGAGCTCCTATAAGCAAAGTGGAGGCAACACGTCGCTACGGAGCTGAAATCTGTCTGGTACCAGGCGTTTATGATGATGCTTACCAGAAAGCCATCCAACTTCGCGACGAGGAAGGCTATACCTTCGTCCATCCCTTTGATGACGAGAACGTTATAGCTGGTCAAGGAACCATTGGGTTGGAACTTCTCGATCAGCTTCCTGACGTGGAGGTTATCATGGTTCCCATTGGCGGAGGTGGTTTGGCCAGCGGTGTGGCGTATGCAATCAAGCAGCTCAATCCCAAGGTGCAGGTTTACGGAGTTCAGGCAGCAGGTGCCCCAAGTATGTATCAGAGTATGGTGGATCATCAGATTCTTCATCTCTCCAGTGTGAATACCATTGCGGACGGCATTGCAGTAAAAGAACCAGGAGAGCTTACTTATGATACCTGCATGAAATATCTTGATGGCATCGTGACGGTCAACGAGGATGAGATTTGTGCTGCCATCTTGACGCTCATTGAGCAGCATAAGATGGTGTCGGAGGGAGCTGGAGCTGTCAGTGTGGCAGCTGCGATGTTCAATAAGGTTCCGATTGCTGGCAAGAAGACTATCTGTATTGTCAGCGGCGGAAACATCGACGTGACGATTCTGAGTCGTGTCATCAATAGAGGTTTGGCTAAGAGTGGTCGCACTTGCACCTTCGTGGTGGAGCTGGAGGACAAACCTGGACAGCTTTTGGGTGTCAGTTCAGCTATTGCTGGTTTGGGAGGGAATGTCATCAGTGTGCATCATGAACGCAACGACGACAGTGCTCGAGTCACAGCATGCCAGCTTAGAATCAAGGTTGAGACACGCAACATGGAACACATTGAGGAAATAAGAAGATCATTAATAGAACAAGGTTTTAAAGTTTCATAAGAGATGAAAGCAATTCATACAGACAAGGCTCCAGCAGCCATCGGTCCCTATAGCCAAGCTATAGAAGTCAACGGTTTCGTATTCGCCAGCGGTCAGATTCCCATTGATCCGGCGACAGGTGCCTTCGTGGAAGGCGGCATCCAGGAACAGACACGTCAGGCGCTAACCAATGCCCAACAGATCTTGCAGACCGCAGGTACCGACTTGAATCATGTCATCAAGACTACTGTATTCTTAAGCGATATTGCTAACTTCGGTCCCATGAATAAGGTGTATGCTCAGTTCTTCACAGAACCTTTCCCTGCCCGCAGTGCAGTAGCAGTAAAAGATTTGCCCAAGGGCGCCCTCGTGGAGATTGAAGTGATTGCTGTGAAGTAAATGTTAAGATTTCTTCAAAGAAGAACCTTTTAAGAAATAATAACGGATGAAATCAGATGGGTTTCATCCGTTTTTTGTTTCTTTGCACACAAATATCGGCTTTATTATGCGTAGAATTCTTTTCTTTTTCTGTTTGTTTATTTCAATGTCTTCCTTTTCAAGTTCAAACAATGATGCTAGGCATCTGGTCAGTCTTCTGAGAGAGTTTCAGTTGCGCGAGGATGTTTCCCCTGACAGTTTCTTTACTGATGTGAAATTGTTGCAGGAGGCCATTACCCAACAAGCCGATTCCTGTTCTCGTGCCATTTATCGGGCTACATTAGCTCACTTGTTGGCGATGAACGCAGGACGTTCACAAGTCTTTCGGCGTGACACAGAGAGTCATTCGGATAGCATTCAGGAATGGACCTCTGAGGAGTATCGTATGCATGCAGCCCAGCTTTATGCGCAGTCTCTTCAAGATATGGAACTCTTGCGGACAGCTCCTACCCGTCAATGGGTTCCGCTGGTCAACCGAGGAAACCACGAGAAAGTTTTCGGCAGTGATATGCTCTATGTGGTTTGGCAAGCCTATATTAATGACATCCATCGTGGTCTTCGCAAGAAAATGCAGACACCTATGTATGCAGATCTCATATCCATCTATCGAAAGGCTGGTCTGCGTGAGGCAACACTTCGTCTGACACTCGATTCTTTGCTTCAGGAGGGTTCATACAATATATCCAAGGAGGATTTGCAGAAGCTCAAACAAGAGTACGCAGATGTCAACGCTTGTGCTCTTGTGTACATGAGAATGGCAGATTTCGCCACAAAGCCCGAGGAACAGAAAGAGATTCTGGAGGAGGCTTTGCGTCTTTACCCCGCTTGCGAACAGAAGGCTGAAATTCAAAATCGTATTCTGGAGTTGCAGAGTCCTATTCTTTCCTGGCATTTTGGGGAGATGTGTTATCCGGATCAACAGATCCACATGCCTCTTGAAGTGCGTAATATGCAGTCTATGACGATGACCCTCTATCAGCTTCCCCTGGATTTCCAGAGTGAGGGTGAAGACATGTATGTTCAAGTGAAGAGGGTAGGGCGACGGATTCGAACTGTAATCCACGAGTTTGCTTCTCATCCAGACATAAAGCTGTGGACCGATACGCTTGTTTGGCAGAGCCCTGACTGTGGTGTGTATGCGATGGTAGTAGAAGGGCATACGGAGGCTAAGCTTGCAAAGAAGGTTCTGCCTCAATTCTCACTTTTCCGTACATCTCGCCTCGATTTCTTTAAGATGAACCTTCCTGATGATCGTATTCGTGTCGTTGTGGTGGATAGCCAGACAGGGCAACCTCAGCAGGGCGTTCGCGTTGACTTCTATGATCGAGAAGATGATCGAGATTCACTTGTTAGAACATTGCAGACTGACGAGCGAGGCATCGTGGAGGTTAATCGGAAGATAGATGCCCGTTCTCATTATGTCAAGATATCCCGTGAAGGAGATGAGGCCCAGACCCTGTCACCACTCTCTTATTTTGGCTATCAGCGTGCCTCGTCTGAGAAGCGGGGAAACAACATGAGAATCTTTACTGATAGGGCGATCTATCGGCCTGGACAAACTGTTTATGTAGGCGCTGTAGCATATAGTCATCAAGGGTGGGAGGCAGATGTACTTCCAGACAAAGAATATACGCTGAAATTCATGGATGCCAATCATCAGGAAATTCTGTCCCATACGTTGCGCACAGATGAATTCGGCACGTTGCGGGACAGCCTTTCTTTGCCTGAGAAAGGACTTCCTGGCACTTATCAGATTCTTATAGGCAACCAGACTTGTATGATACGGGTAGAGGAGTATCGTCGCCCTACGTTCCAAGTAGAGATTGATCCTGTGGAGAATATCGACCTTTCTGGCGATAGCATCATGGTCAATGGGCATGCTCTCACGTACAGTGGGGTTCCTGTCAGTCAGGCTCGTGTGTCAGGAACCTATCAGTGGACCAGCAGTTGGTGGTATCGCAGGAATGATTTCTCTGCTCCTCAGCAGACTGATACCGTTTGGACGGATGCCTCTGGCAAGTTTCAAATGCGTATTCCGATGGATATTGACAAAGAGGCTCTCTGGCAAGGCAGGCGCATTGTCGTTCATCTGGATGTGTTGAACAATCAGGGCGAGACACAGCAAGGCTCGCTGAACATTCCCGTTTGTACTCGTCCGTTGCGCTTGTGGGGACAGATGGAATATCAGCAGGATCGAGAGCGACTCAGTCCTCTCACACTTACCCTCTATTCGCCTACTGATCGGCCTTTGGAAGGATCTGTTGTTTGTCGTGTTATGCAAAAAAAGAAACTTGTCTGTGAGTTTACTGTTCCGTCAGGAAAACCTACAGTCCCTGAGCAATTGAGGAGTTTGCCATCAGGCCTTTATTCATTGGAGGCAGAAGGAATTGTAGGTCAGGATAGTGCCACTTGGGAAACTGAATTCGTCTTGATGTCGATGCAGGATACACGTTTAGCCGTAGAAAAGAGTATCTGGCTCTATACGCCTTGTGACACATTTTCTGTAAATCGTCCTGCTCAGGTTCAGTTTGGCACCAGTTTCCAAGATGCTTGGATTTATTGCACCCTGACCTCTGCGGCAGGTCTCACAGAGGATAAGTTGATGCACATGAGCGACAGCCTTGTCCTTTGGTCCATCCCCTATCGTAAGGAATACGAACAAGGAGTCTCTGTTTCCATTTCTTTATATAAGGAACAGAAACTGTACACTCAGACCCTTCAGTTGCATCTCGAGCAGTCTGATACTCGCCTGCGAGCTCATTGGGACACCTTCCGCGATCATCTTCGTCCAGGTCAGGCTGAAGAGTGGAAACTCTCACTACGTCAGCCTGATGGTATGCCTGCTCAAGCGAATGTGATGCTTAGCCTTTATGATGCGTCGCTCGATGCTTTGGCTCCCCACAGCATGAATTTCTCTTTCTATCGTGGTTATAACATTCCCTCACTTTATGTCACTTCCAGTCGCAACTTCTCTTTCATCCGTTTTTGGAATCTGTTTATGCAGATGTGGATGCATAAAACAAGAGAATTTACCTTCAGCGAGTTCAATCCTGATTATTTCGGCAGTCTTCCCATGATTCAGACTCGAAACGTAAGAACTCTCAGGCAAGTGAACAGTATTACTTCTGCTGTTGAGGAGAAGTCGATGTCTACTTCTGTTAGGATGGCTAAGATTCCTGCCCGCGAGTATGCAGGTGCTGTCCAGAAGTTCAGCATGGACGATGTGGAAGGTCTGGCATTCGAGTCCGTTGACCAAGCATTGCAAGGACAAATCGCTGGGCTGAACATGGAGTCTGTCGAGGAAAGTGAAGATGGTGCTTCTCTCCTTTCTTTGGGAGAAGAAATAAATGTGGAGATGCGTAACAATCTTTCTGAACTGGCCTTTTTCATGCCCCAATTGCGAACTGATTCGCTCGGACAGGTCGCGATAGCCTTCACACTGCCTGAAAGCCTGACCCGTTGGCATCTTCTTGGACTTGCTCACACAAAGAAACTGCTGACGGCTCAATTGGACGAGACGATAGTGGCTCAAAAAGAATTAATGGCAGAACTTTATCTTCCTCGATTCCTGCGTGCTGGTGATCAGGGATTTCTGACTGCCAGTATCCGCAACATCTCTGAAACTCAGCAAAAGGGTAGCGCATCCTGGGTCATTCGTGATGCTGAGACGAATAAGGTACTTAAGCGACAAAACGTACGTTTCGACTTAACGAGTCAGTCAGACACAGTCTTTACGCTTCCTTTCACAGCTTCGCAGGATCATCCCATGCTTGTGGTGCAATGGATGGCTCAAGGGAGTGATTGCTCTGATGGAGAGCAACGTTATCTGCCTGTTCTCAGTGACATGGAAACAATTACTGAGACGAAAGCTTTCAGCATAAGAGGTGCCCAGCGATGGAGCATGGATTTGAGCAAGCTCTTCTCTTTCGACAATCCTGCTGCAGTCAATCGTTCGCTTACTGTGGAGTACACCCAGAATCCTAAATGGTTGGCTTTGCAGTGTCTGCCCTCGATGGTGGCTCCTGTCTGTCAGGATGTACTTAGCCTTTCTGCTGCATATTATGCAGGTTCATTGGCATACCATATTGCTCATACCTATCCTGGCATTCAACGGGCTGTGGAGGAATGGCAGGCCGAAGGTCATGATGCGGATAGTCCGCTTGAGAAAAATCAGGAGCTTACCAATCTCTTGCTTCAGGAAACGCCTTGGGTTTTGGAAGCGCAGCGGGAAAAGACGCGCCGCCAGCGATTGGGTATCTTATTCCAAGAGATTGAGTATCAGGATACTCGTATGGCTTTGTTGCGTGACCTCCAGAACTTGCAACACTCCAATGGCTCATTCTCCTGGTTCCCAGGTATGATGGGTAGTCCTTATCTGACCTGTGAGGTGGCATATATGCTTACTCGACTGAAACTGATGACAGGCACCACGTTACAGAATGAGCGCAGCATACTCAATTCCTGTATCCAGTTCATGCTTCACGATATCTCCAAGGCTGTGCCTGAAATCAAGAAGATGGACAATCCCATTCCTTCACTTATGACCTTGCGTAGTCTCTACGTCATCTATCGGTCAGGCTATTCTCTTAATAATGATCGCCAGGCACGCAAGGACGTGGAGTATCTTTTGGACTTGCTTAAGGACAAGGCTGACCTGCTTGACCGTGAGGAGCGTGCTTTGGCAGCCATCGTGCTGCAATCAGCTGGCGAGCAGAAAAAAGCGCATGCTTTGATGCCTCGACTTCACACGTTGCTCCAGCATAAGGATGGACAGTATCTGGCTTATCCCAGCGGAAGCTTCACCAGTATCGACCGCAAGTTGCAGACTCATGTACAGCTGATGGAGGCCATTCAGATGGTAGAACCCACAGATACAGCTACTTTGATGGATATGCAGGAATGGCTCATTCAGCAGAAACGTACCCAAGAATGGGAGCGACCAGCCCAAACGGCTGATGCCATCTATGCTTTGATGCAGAGTGGCGGTAAGGACAAAGGAAGGATGGAGGAACTTCGTTTGCAGGATGGCAGTCAGACATACGTGATAACCAGTCCTGAGACCTCGTTGGGCTATGTTCGTGAGCGTGTCGAGAATGCCAAGCGTCCCAAGTCGCTTTCCGTGGATAAAAAGAGCACAGGCACTAGTTTCGGCGCTGTGTATGCCCAGTATCAGATGCCAGCTTCTCAGGTGCAGGCTCAGCAGGAAGGGCTGAACATTCGTCGCGATATAGAAAAGTTGGAGCAAGTGCGCAAGGGGGATCGCATTCATGTACGTTACACCATCACTGCTGATCGAGATTACGAATACGTGCGTCTTGCTGCTCCCCGTCCTGCCGCTGCAGAACCTGTGCAACAGATATCTGGTTATTCCCATCAAGGTGGGCTGGGTTACTATCGTGCCATCCACGATGCCAGTACAGAGTATTTTGTTGACCACATGCCTCGTGGCACCTATGTCATCGAGGAAGATTGGCTCATCAGCCATTCTGGCTCGTATGTGGTGGGTCCTGCGATCCTGCAGTGTCTCTATGCTCCTGAGTATCAAGCGCACACAGAAGGACGGACCATTCGAGTGGAGAATGATTCGAGGAAGTAGAAGGAATCTTTCCCGTTCTTCTTTTGAACTCAGCCTGTGGAAGTAAGTGAAAAGTGGAGGGCAAAAACTCAACACGTTGAAACCACGAACTCAACACGTTGAAATCCGAAAGTCAACACGTTGAAATTGAAGAGTCGACGTGTTGAAGGGAAAGAAATGTTTTGTGGAGAAGACGAGATATGAATGTTGGTTAACAAAACAGGGGCGTTGGTTAAATGTTGTCTTTTGTATTGCGGAATCGGATTTTTTTTGTAATTTTGTGCGGATGTGATTTTGTTGGAGGATTATCAGAGACGAAACATGAAGAAGAGTATTTTGTTTTCCCTGTTCCTGAGTTTGCTCATCCTGTACGCTTGTACGGGTGGTGAGCAGGGAAAGAAGCGTGCCAGAATCGTTGCTTCGAAGGGATTGCCCAGTGAATTGCTGCTGGTGGTGGACAAAGCTATCTGGGAGAGTGATTTGGCTGATAGCATCAAGGCATTGGTGTATGGACCTGTACCAGGCTTGCCCCAGGCAGAGTCCTTCTTCCGTGTTACGCAGATTCTGAGTCCATATTACCGTCAGATCTACACCACTATGCACAGCCAGCTCTTTATCCATTTGGAAAAGGGATTGAAGAAACCTGTGTTGGGAATCTCCTACGACGTGGTGGCGCGTCCTCAGATTCAAGTGACGCTGAAGGCTGGCACGCTGGACCAGCTGCGGACTTTCCTCTCGAGTCGAGGAGAGCATATCCGCAACGTCATAGAAGATGCCCAGTTGGATATGCGGCAGTCTGCTCTCCTGAAGAAACACAGTCCTCGCGTGTCTGCTGATTTGGAAGCGGTGTTGGGGATGACGATAAAGGCTCCTGAGCAAATCAGGGCTACCAAGAAAGGGAAAGACTTCCTGTGGGCAGGAACAAACCTGAACGAGAAAGACCAGAACATCGTGATTTATACGTATGCATGGGATGGAGGGGATGCCCTGACACCTTGGAATTTTGCTCAGAAACGTGACTCTGTGATGCGGCAGAATATTCCAGGAAGTGAGCCTGACCAATGGATGCAGACGACGCGCGAGGAGGGAATACCTGTTATGACGAGCGTGATACGCGAGATGGGCGGACATGTCGTCCAGGAAGTTCACGGGCTTTGGGAGATGAGGAATGGCGCTTTGGGAGGCCCCTTCGTTAGTCTGTGCCGTATCGACACACTTGGGAACAGGGTGATAGCTGCTGAAGGATTTGTCTATTCTCCCAGTACGGACAAGCGTGAGTTGGTGCGCGAGCTGGAAGCCTCGCTGCGGACTCTTTCTGCTTTCTGATGCAGCAAAAAAAAGAAGGATTCATATAGGATATTTATGCAAAAAGTAGTATCTTTGCCTTTCGATTAGATAGAAACTCATTGGATGAAACGCGGAATATACATTATTTATATATGTGTGTTGGCTTTGCTGGCAGGGAATTGCGTGGCATTGGCCCAACCTCGATTCGTGCCTGATCAGGAAATCATGAAACTGGGTGAGGTGCAGTTCCAAACCCCAAGGAACATTACTTTCGGATTTGCCAACAAAGGAAATCGGTCGCTGAAGATAAAGGAGGTGAAACCCTCGTGTGGGTGCACTACAGTAAAGTTCCCCACTGACGATATCAAAGCAGGCGAGCATGGGCAGATAGTGGCCACCTATGATGCAGGCATGCTGGGCACTTTCTACAAGGAACTGGCTGTCTACACCAATTATCAGGAGGAACCATTCTACCTGACGATGCAGGGAACTGTGGTGACAGACGTACAGGACTGGAGCGGTGAGTATCCCATCAATTTGGGCAACGTGAGTCTGCTCTCGAACTATATCGAGTTTGATAATGTGAACAAGGGTGACCGCCCTGTGGCAGAGTTGCATCTGGTGAATACTGAACACACGGCTTTCAAACCGGAACTGATGCACTTGCCTCCCTATCTGACGGCGCAAGCTGTGCCTGAAAACATTCCTGCAGGCAAGCCTGGCATAATCTATCTGACTCTGGACAGCGAGAAACTGGCAGACTATGGCTTGACGCAGACCAACATATATCTGGCTCGCTATCTGGGCGACAAGGTGAGCGAGACGAATGAAATCCTCGTGTCGGCAGTTCTGCTGCCTGATTTCAGCAATCTGACACAGACTCAACTGGACAATGCACCTGCGATGGAGCTCTCGAGCACCCAATTGGATATGGGACAGATGGGCACCAAGAAGAAACTGACAGAAACGGTGATGGTAACCAATACAGGTAAATCTGCGTTGGAGATCAAGAAGGTGCAGGTCTTCAATAAGGCCCTGACCGTTTCGTTGAGCAATCGGACTCTGGCTCCTGGCAAGAGTGCCAAGTTGAAGATTTCGGCTGTAGCCAGCTATATGAAACAGGCAAAGAGCAGACCACGCGTGCTCTTGATATCCGATGATCCCCGCAATCCGTTGCAGACTATCAATGTGAACGTGGAAGAATAAGAAGAAATAATAAGAATCATACATGGAACACCCGGAAAACAGCGAAGAATACAAAGGATTGACCGTGAATAACGGTGTGGGTCCTGTGAGTATCGTGAATCCCTATCTGAAGCGTGGACGATTCGCGCGCAGGAAACTATCCGCGGCAGACTACGTGGAAGGCATTCTGAAGGGAAACGTCAGTATCTTGGGGCAAGCAGTCACTTTGGTGGAGAGTACTGTGCCAGAGCATCATCAGGTAGCTCAGGAGGTAATAGAGAAATGCTTGCCCTACAGCGGCAAGAGCGTGCGCATCGGCATCAGCGGAGTTCCAGGTGCTGGCAAGAGTACCAGTATCGACGAGTTTGGCATCCATGTGCTGAAGAAATACGGGGGGCGTCTGGCTGTTCTGGCAATAGACCCAAGCAGCGAGTTGACCAAAGGAAGTATCCTGGGCGACAAGACCCGCATGGAGAAACTGAGTGTACATCCGGATTCATTCATTCGTCCCAGTCCTTCTGCTGGCAGTTTGGGTGGAGTGGCACGCAAGACACGCGAGACGATTATCCTGTGTGAGGCAGCTGGATTCGACAAGATATTTGTGGAAACCGTAGGAGTTGGTCAAAGCGAGACGGCTTGCCACTCGATGGTGGACTTCTTTTTGCTGATCCAATTGGCTGGGACGGGAGATGAGCTGCAAGGAATTAAGCGTGGCATCATGGAAATGGCCGACGGAATCATCATCAATAAGTGTGACGGCAACAACGTGGAGAAATGCAAATTGGCCGCTACGCAGTTCCGCAATGCTTTGCATCTTTTCCCCATGCCTGAGAGTGGATGGCTGCCGCAGGTCTTGACATATAGTGGTTTTTATGGCTATGGAATAGAAGAGGTGTGGAATATGGTCTACGAGTACATCGATTTCGTGAAGAAGAATGGCTACTTCGAATATCGGCGTGCTGAACAGGCAAAGTTCTGGATGTATGAAAGCATCAACGAGAACCTGAGAAACAGTTTCTACAACAATCCCACCATCAAAGACTTGTTGCAAGCTGCAGAAAGGAGCGTGCTGGAGGGACGCAAGACTTCATTCGTTGCAGCCAAGCAACTCCTTGATTCTTACTTTGCACTCCTCCATTAACCATTTTGGAGTGGAGGTCGCTCCACAGATTCCAACAGACTTACAGTCTTTCAGCCAGTCGAGTTGAATCTCGCTGGCTGAATCTATCATGTAGGAATATGGATTGCTAGCTTTACATTCATCAAAAAGCATGCGTCCGTTGCTGCTTTTCTGTCCGCATACGAAGAGGATAACATCGTGTTTCGTGGCAAATGCTCGAATATTTGGCATGCGGTTGGCAACCTGACGGCAGATGGTGTCGTAGTAGGTGAAAGTGGCATTCGGACTGATATGCTCACTGATGTAGTTCACAATTTTCTGGAATCCATCCAAGGGCTTAGTGGTTTGAGAAAAGAGACAGATGTCTTGGTTGAAATCAAGGCGGTTGACCTCCTCAGGCGTCTCGATAATGATGGCTGTTCCGTTGGTTTGTCCTACAAGTCCCAATACCTCGGCATGACCGTTCTTTCCGAAGATGACAATCTGCTTGCGATGATCTTTGTCAGCATCGTATTCCCGTTTTATCCGTTCCTGCAGATGAAGTACAACGGGACATGTGGCGTCGATAACATTGATGTGGTTTTGCTTAGCCTGCTGGTATGTGCTGGGGGGCTCTCCGTGGGCGCGCAACAGAACTTTTTCGTTGTGGAGTTGGAGGAACTGCTGGTGATCAATAGTCTGAAGTCCCAACTGAAGGAGACGGTTGCACTCTTGTCCGTTGTGAACGATATCGCCCAAGCAATAGAGTCTTTCGCCTTTCGACAATTCTTCTTCTGCTTTCCCAATGGCTCGAGTCACTCCAAAACAGAATCCGCTACCCTGATCAATCTCGATAGTCATGCTTCGTTAGCTGCTTTTTTGAATTCGTTCAACAACCATTCGTTCTGTTCTGGGATGGTCATGTGGCTATTGTCGAGTACAATGGCATCAGGTGCTTGCCGCAGAGGAGCAATCTCACGTGTGGAATCAATGCGGTCGCGCTCCTGTACGTTGAATAGAATCTCCTCGAAGTTGCACTCCTCGCCTTTTGCTGTCAGCTCGTCGAAGCGTCGCTGAGCACGTACTTCTGCGCTGGCAGTCACGAAAATCTTCAGTTCAGCATCTGGGAAAACAACCGTTCCTATATCGCGTCCGTCCATCACGACACCCTTTGCTTTCCCCATCTCGCGTTGTTGCTCCACCATTGCTTCGCGGACAAATCCGATAGCTGCTATGGGGCTGACATGATTGGATACTTCCATACTACGTATTTTCTTTTCCACACACTTTCCGTTAAGATACGTGTCGGGGCGACCTGTCTTGGGATTGAACACAAAGGAAATCCTGATCTGATCCATTTGGTTTCGCAGGGTATCCTCATCGATCCCCTCTTTCGTGATGATGCCGTGGATAAGGCTGTAAAGAGTAACGGCGCGGTACATGGCTCCCGTATCAATGTAGACATAGCCAATCTTCTTGGCCAAATCCTTTGCCATCGTGCTTTTGCCGCATGATGAGAACCCATCAATGGCTATCGTAATCTTCTTCATATCGCTAACTGGTATTTTATTTGCCTTTCTGCAGACCGTATGCCAAGGAGACAGAGAAACTGGGGGCACTGATGTGGTACTTGGCATAAGCCAGACCAATCTTGAAGCGGTTGAGGTTGACTCCAGCACCAAAACTGAGACCTGCAGCATGAGAACTGCCTGCAGCCTTCATCTCATTGGCTCTGCGGAAATTGTATCCTGCACTTAGATAGAAAATTTGAGTGGGGACGATGTCGACACCCAGATTGAAGTGGTTCATGAAGACTTTTCCGCCCTTTGTCGTGCCTTGTGGGGAATAATAGTATTTCTTGCTCCATCGGGTCATGTCGATCATCGTGAGGGAAATCTTGACGGGCGCGTGGCCAAGTCCTTTGGTGAACCCAATCTCGAGGTCGAAGGGAAGGTGCTCGTGATGGTTGCCAAAAGCCTTGAACTGTCCACCCAGATTGCGGGCTGCGGCAGCCAGAGCGAAATCCTGTCCTTCATCATTGACGAAGTAGCTGACGCCCAAATCAACAGCCATAGCGCATGAAGTGAACTCTCCGTAGTGTGAATAGATGAATTTCCCGCTGACTCCTCCTACCCAGTTGTCGCTTAGCTCGTAACTATAGGTTCCGCAGAGCAGCATGTCTAAAGCGTTCATGTCGCCAATGATTTCACCTGTTTCCAAAGTTTCTTTCATCGATCCATATCCCACAAACTGAGCTCCTACACCCCACGTGCCCCTATCGCCATGCATCTGGCTGTAGTTGGCACTTCCTGCTTTACTCCCACGCATGTATGTCAGAAAGTTGAATCCGACGGTTTTTTCGTTCACGCTCGAGAGTAATGCTGGATTCTGGAATACCAGAGAAGGGTCGTCCTCAATCAACGATATGTTTTTGCCACCCAATGCAGTTGCATGAGCCGAGGTTGGCAAGTTCAGAAAGTTGAAAATACTTGTGCTTTCCTGACCTTTGCAAACAAAAATGAATGCAAAAAGAAAAAAACTGAGCGCAAGGAAGCCTTTCTTCGTCATATAAGTATTGTTTTGGATTCAAAGGTAGTGTATTTTCTCCCAATATCAGTCTAGAAAACATAAAAAATGCGTTAGTTTGAAAAAAAATAGCGAAAGAGGATAGGCGGAATGAAAAAAATGTGCTACATTTGTCCCATAGAGTCGTGAAAAAGAAAAAAAATATCATATGGAAACAAACAAAACAGTAAATGTAAACGATGAGCTTCGTGGTCAGAAGTCGACCAATATTCTGATTGGTTATGTTTTGGCTTTGGCAGCGATGTTCGTGGCATTTGAGTACACTCAGCGTGAAGTGAAGGCCGTTGAGGAAGAGAAGATTTATGAATTCAGAATGGAAGAGGACATGATTCCCATCACTCAGCAGCAAGAGATCGTAGCTCCTCCTCCAGCAGCTGCTCCCAAGGTGGCTGAAATTATCAACATCGTGGACAACGAGACAGAACTCCCTGAGGAGGAAGTTGAGACGAGCGAGGAAATGAACCAGGCTATCACAACTGTGGTAGGTACTGGTGCTCCCACTGCTGCTGTTGCAACAGGTCCTGTTGGTCCTATCGTAGAGGCTGATGATGACGATCGCATTTTCGATGTCGTTGAAGAGAATGCTCAGTTCCCTGGTGGTGATGAGGCTTGTTTCAAATGGCTGAGTGAGCACATCAAATATCCCTCCATCTGCCAAGAGCAGGGTGTTCAGGGACGTGTTATCGTGCAGTTCGTTGTAAACAAGGACGGAACCATTGTTGATGTGAAGACGGTGCGTAGTCCTGATCCCAATCTGACTAAGGAAGCAGAGCGCGTAGTAAAGGAGATGCCTAAGTGGAAGCCTGCTCGTCAGGGTAACAAGACCGTACGTTCTCGTTTCAATCTTCCCGTTATGTTCCGTTTGAACTGATCCTGTTATTTGAAAAAGAAATTAAAACAATGTTATCAGTCAAGGCTGCTCTCCGTCTGGTGGGCAGCCTTTGTGTTTGATAGAGAACAATAATCTAAAGAAAATCCTTAATAATATATTAATGTATACCAGTAACCAACTTTTGGAGAAAGTTAACCAAGCGCTGGATCATCTGGCGTATGACAGACAACCTCAGGGGCTCTACGCTCCCATCAAATATGAACTTTCGTTGGGCGGAAAACGTTTGCGTCCAGTATTGATGCTTCTTACTTATAATATGTATAAGGAGGATGTGGAAAACATCATGATGCAAGCTTTGGGATTGGAAATCTACCATAATTTCACTCTGCTCCACGATGATGTGATGGATCGTGCTGATGTGCGTCGAGGAAAACCGTGTGTACATAAGGTCTGGAATGATAACACGGCAATCTTAAGTGGTGACACCATGATTGTAGATTCCTTCATCCGTATGCAACAATGTGATCCTGCTCACCTGCCAGACGTGATGGATGTGTTTAGTCGGACAGCTCTGGAAATCAGTGAGGGACAACAATACGACATGGAGTTTGAGAGTCGAAATGATGTAAAGGAGGAAGAGTATCTGGAGATGATACGTTTGAAAACCAGTGTGTTGCTCGCATGTGCTGTCAAGATTGGTGCACTTTTGGGCAACGCAACGAATGAGGATGCAGCCTTGCTTTATGATTTTGGTGAGAGAATAGGGTTGGCTTTCCAATTGCAGGACGATTATTTGGACGTCTATGGCGACTTTGCTGTGTTTGGTAAGAGGATTGGTGGAGATATTTTGTGCAATAAAAAAACATACTTGCTCATCAAGGCCTTTGAACATGCAAATGAGGGGCAGCGTAAAGAACTGGAATCATGGGTCTCTCGAACCGAATACGCTCCACAGGAGAAGATAGATGCAGTAACACGTCTATACAACGAAATCGGTGTTCGTGAGCTGTGCGACCAGAAGATCAACATGTTTTTCCAGTTGGCTGAACAGAGTTTGCAGAAGGTAAGTCTTCCTTGGGAAAAGAAATCCCAATTGTGGAATTATGCTCTCCAATTGATGAGCCGAAAATCCTAAATCTGATTGTCTGGTGATAGATACTCACAGTCATATTTATGGGCCTGAATTTGCGGAGGATATTGATCAGGTCATAACCCGTGCTCAGGAGGCTGGAGTCGAGAAGATTCTGTTGCCTAACATCAATGCAGAAAGCATCCACCCCATGTTGAAGCTGTGTGAGCGATATGCGGGATATCTGTATCCCATGCTGGGGCTTCATCCTACAGATATGGACAAAGATTTCTGTTCTGTCCTGGATGATATGGAACTTCAGCTTCAAGGCAATCATCCTTATATTGCTGTAGGTGAGGTGGGGTTGGACTATTATTGGGATCGTAGTCTCTACGATGAGCAGCAGGAAGCATTTGAGCGTCAAATAGAGTGGGCAGCACGTTATGATTTGCCCCTTATGATTCATTCCCGTTCAGCACACAAGGAACTGGTAAACATCATGGAACGGCATCGAAGTCAAGAACTTCGAGGTGTTTTTCATTGTTTTGGCGGCACGTTGGAGGAGGCTCAAGAATTGCTTTCATTCCCTGGATTCGCACTTGGCATAGGTGGAGTGCTCACCTATAAAAAATCTCCTCTCCCAGAGGTGCTTCAGAGCGTGCCGCTTTCAAGGATCGTCATTGAGACAGATTCTCCATATTTGGCTCCCGTACCTCATCGGGGACAAAGAAATGAGAGTTCGTATGCCATTGATGTGCTGAAAAAGTTATCTTATATATATAAGGTTAGCGAGGAAGAGGTTTCAGAACGCACAAATCTCAACGTAATGTCTATTTTTAGTCGTTTGAATGTGCTTGTATAGGCATGAAATAACAAAAAACACGCCTTGGAAGAAACTTTTTTGCCTTTAGATATGGAAATCTACAAAAAAAAAGATATTTTTGTAACCGAAAACGTGTATTATGACGTTTGCTGATGCCAATTTTTAGCATGGAGAGATGCTCGAGTGGCTGAAGAGGCACGCCTGGAAAGCGTGTGACCGGCAAAACTGGTTCGCGAGTTCGAATCTCGCTCTCTCCGCTTAAGTGAAAGATATAAACAAATAAAATTAATTTAATTAACATTAAACACAAAACAAAATGAAAAAGTTTTTTGCTATTGTAGCAATGGTTGCTGCTTGCTCTTTTGGAGCAACATCTCCCCTTATGGCTCAAGATGAGGAAGCTGCTGCTCCCGAAACTACTGCTGTTGCAGACTCTACCGCTGTGGACACCACTGCAGCTGAACCCGCTCCCGAGGAAATCGCTCCCGTGGTAGAAGAAGAAAATGAAGGTGTCTTCAAGTCTTTGAAGACAAAGTACATTGAGGGTGGTGCAGGCTTCATGTCTCTGGTTGCCATCGCTTTGGTTCTCGGTTTGGCATTCTGTATCGAGCGTATCGTTTATCTGAGTCTGGCTCAGATCAATACTCGTAAGTTTACTGAAGAACTGGCTCAGCTCGTTGCTGCTGGCAAGATCTCTGAAGCTATCGACAAGTGCAAGAATACTCGTGGTCCTGTTGCTCAGGTTAGTGGCAAGGCTATGGAGTGCTTGGCTTCAAATGACCGTAACGATATCGGCACAATCGAGCGCACCATCAATATGGAGGCTGAGGTTCAGGGCACCTACCTTGAGGAGAACTGCTCTTGGATTACCTTGTTCATCGCCATGGCTCCTTCTCTGGGATTCTTGGGAACTGTAATCGGTATGGTTATGGCATTCGATGACATCCAGCGTGCTGGTGATATCAGTCCCACCGTTGTTGCAGGTGGTATGAAGGTCGCTCTGATCACCACTATCTTCGGTATTATCGTTGCATTGGTTCTGCAGGTATTCTACAACTACATCCTCTCTAAGGTAGAGTCTTTGACCTCTAACATGGAGGAAGCAGCACAGGAACTGCTTATCATGTGCGTTAAGTCCGACAAGTGCAAGAAGTAATTATAACCGATTTATAGAAGGAGAGTAAATCTATGAAGATTGAAAAAATTTCCAAGATGGCTCTGTACATCTGCATTGGAATTATCGTAGTTTGCTTCGCTCTTTTCATGACGATCGGCTACAATAATCCTGTAGGTGATACCAACGAACCACTCTTGACAGACGTGGTGATGTGGCTGATGTATCTTATGATCATTGCCACAGCAATACTGACCATCTGGGGTGTCATATGTGGCATCCGAAGTAACAAAGGTAATGATCCTGCTGCTTCAACAGGTGTTCCTGGCGGCAAGATCACGTTGTTCACGATTATTCTGCTGATTGCTTCTTTGGTTATTGGCGTAGTCCTTGGTTTAGGAGAACCAGACTTTACTGCTTCCGATGGTACCGTCACAACCGGTGGATGGGTTACCGTAGTTGACGCATTCTGCGTTTCTATTGGTATCCTGATCGTTGCAGCTGCTATTGCTGTAGCTGTCAGCATGACAGGCGTTCTCGCTAAGAGTGCAAGCAAGTAAAATACATCAAAAAGCGATTTAAGAGATATGGCAAAAAAGAAAAAGAAAATGCCGGGTCTGAACACCAGTTCTACCGCAGATATTTCTTTTATGTTGCTGATCTTCTTCTTGGTTACGACATCAATGGATACAGACATGGGTCTTGCTCGTCGTCTGCCCCAACCACCAGATCCTGATCAAGAGGATGCACAAATCGATGTAAAGGAAAGAAACGTACTGAACGTACGTATCAATGCTGCCGGTAATCTGATGTGCAACCACGAAACTATCGATATCAGAGAATTGCGTGCTCGTGCAAAGGAGTTTATCAAGAATGAGGCAAATTCGCCTACCTTGCCTGAGAAGCATGAAGTAGACATTGATCTTTTGGGTCGTTGTTACATTACTGACAAGCATGTCATTTCTGTTCAGACCGACCGTGGTACTCCGTATGCAGCTTATTTCCAGGTTCAGAACGAATTGGTGGCCGCATACAATGAGTTGCGTGAAGAGGTTTCCAAAGAGAAGTTTGGCCGCAGCTATGCTAATCTGAAGGAAGAAGAGAAGGTCGCTATACGTAAGTATTATCCCCAGAAGATCTCTGAGGCAGAACCTAAAAATTATGGAGGAAACTAAATATGGCAGCATTTAAAAGAAAGCAAAGTCGCGAAATGCCTGAGATGAATACTTCATCTCTGCCTGACTTGATTTTTACCATTCTGTTTTTCTTCATGATGGTAACCACAATGCGTGAGGTTACTCTTAAGGTTAAGTTCACCGTTCCTCAGGGTACAGAGTTGGAGAAGTTGGAAAAGAAGTCTGTCGTGTCGTTCATCTATGTTGGCCCTCCAACTGATGCTCTGCGTGCGCAGATGGGAAGCGGTACCCGTATCCAACTTAATGACCGTTATGCTGAGCCTCGTGAGGTAATGGATTTCGTGGCTGCTGAGCGTCAGGGCATGATGAACCAGGCTGAGCAAGTGATATCCATCAAGGCTGATCAGTATACCCAGATGGGTTATATTACTGATATCAAGGAAGTCTTGCGTAAATCATGGGCATTGCGTATCAACTATTCTGCAACGCATCGCAATTGAAAAGAGCAAATTGCTTTTTGCAAGGTAACTGAAGTAGAGTTTTTCTCTCGTAGTATAAAAATGAGGCGATTCATATTGTAAGAGTCGCCTTTTTTTTGTATATTTGCGCAGATAAAACGTTTTTCTTATGGCAGTAACGAATATTGATGCTCTGGATGAGCAGATATTGAAAATGATTGCAGGTAATGCACGTATTCCATTTCTTGAGGTTGCTCGAGCTTGTCACGTTTCGGGTGCGGCAATCCATCAGCGTATCCAGAAATTAGTCCAGCAAGGGGTAATCAAAGGTTCTCAGTTCATCTTTGATCCAGAAGCTTTGGGATACGAGACATGTGCGTTTGTGGGGTTGTTCCTCAAGGATCCTTCCGATTTCGATCGGGTAGTGGCTGAGCTTCATAAGATTCCAGAAGTGGTGGAGTGCCACTATACAACAGGAACTTACGATATGTTTATCAAGATATATGCTCGCAATAACCATCACATGTTGAGCATTATCCATGATAAACTCCAACCTTTGGGTTTGCAGCGTAGCGAGACTATCATTTCGTTCAACGAGGCTATTAAGCGTCAGTTGCCTGTCCCAAATTTTGAAGAAGAAGCTCAGAAGGCATGATATGTATCATTGCTGCGGTTGCCCAAAATGGCGCAATCGGTTTTCAGAACAACCTCCTTTATCGCCTGCCCAATGACTTGCGCCGGTTCAAATCATTGACCATAGGACATACAGTTATTATGGGGCGTCGCACTTTCGATTCGCTTCCTAAAGGTGCTTTGCCTAATCGCCGGAATATAGTCTTGTCTCGTACTGTAAAGGAATTGCCAGGTGCAGAAGTCTATCCATCTTTAGAGTCGGCCCTGAAAACTTGTTCTGCGGATGAGGAGATCTTTATTATTGGTGGTTCCAGCGTCTATGCAGAAGCCTTTCCTTTAGCAGATCGCTTGTGTCTGACCGAAGTGTTGGATACCCCTGCTGAGGCTGACGCTTTCTTCCCTGCCTATAACAGCAATGAATGGAAAGTCACTTCCTTGGAATTTCATGGATATGATGACCGTCATGCTCAAGCTTACAGATTTGTTGATTATACACGAAAATGAAACCATATTTAGATTTGCTTACCCGAATCTTGGATGAGGGATATCAGAAAAAAGACCGTACGGGGACGGGTACGATTGGTGTGTTTGGTCATCAGATGCGTTTTAATCTGTCAGAGGGCTTTCCTTTGCTGACCACTAAGAAAGTTCATTTGAAGTCCATTATTTACGAGCTCCTGTGGTTCCTCCGTGGCGATACAAATGTTAAGTATCTTCAGGAGAATGGAGTCCGTATCTGGAATGAGTGGGCAGATCCTGTCACGGGCGATTTAGGGCATATCTATGGCTATCAGTGGCGTTCATGGCCTGATTATGATGGAGGTTACATTGATCAGATTCAACAGGTTGTGGATACCATCAAGAACAATCCTGATTCGCGACGCATCATCGTCAGCGCTTGGAATGTGGCAGATATCAAGAACATGAATCTGCCTCCCTGCCATGCTTTTTTCCAGTTTTATGTGGCTGATGGGAAACTGAGCTTGCAACTCTATCAGCGGAGTGCTGACTGTTTCTTGGGCGTGCCCTTCAACATTGCTTCGTATGCCTTGTTGTGTATGATGATGGCGCAGGTTTGTGATCTTCAGCCAGGCGAATTCATCCATACCACTGGCGACACACACATTTACCTGAATCATTTGGAGCAGGTAAAGTTGCAGCTTACTCGTGAGCCTCGTCCTCTCCCTCGCATGATTATCAATCCTGATGTGAAGAATATCTTTGATTTCCGCTATGAGGATTTTCAACTCGAGGGCTATGATCCTTGGCCTGCCATCAAGGGTGTAGTCAGCGTGTAAGGGGATATGACATTGCCTGAGGACTTCGTACGTATGATGCATGAGCAGTATGATGCTGATACTGCCGATTCCTTGTGTCATGCTCTCTGTGATACGGAGCCTGAGGTCTCCATACGTCTCAATCCTCGCAAAGGAAAAACTCTTTCGATAGAGAATCTTGATGTTGAGGCATGCCCTTGGTGTCCTGATGCTTACTATTTGCACGAAAGGCCAGCCTTCACTTTTGATCCCCTTCTGCATGCTGGAGCCTATTATGTGCAGGAAGCGTCTTCCATGTACGTTTCTCAACTGCTACGTCATCATTTCCCCGTTTCAGGACCTTCTGCCGCTTTGGATCTATGTGCAGCTCCTGGTGGGAAAAGCACGCTCTTGGCCAGCTTGTTGCCCCAAGGGTCCATACTTGTCAGCAATGAACCTATGCCCAAGAGGGCTCAGGTGCTTGCAGAGAATATGCAGAAATGGACGCGCACAGCCGAGGGTGAATATCCTGTCCGTAGTGTTGTCACGCAAAACTATCCGACTGATTTTGTGGAGTTTACAGACTCGTTTGATTTGTTGCTTACTGACGTTCCTTGCTCTGGTGAGGGAATGTTCCGCAAGGATGAGGTTGCTGTTCAGGATTGGAGCTTAGAGAATGTGGATCTCTGCTGGCGTCGTCAGCGCGAGATACTGCAAGGTATCTGGCATGTGCTGAAACCTGGCGGCTTGCTCATCTATAGTACCTGTACCTTCAATCATTTCGAAGACGAGGATAATGTCCGTTGGATTTGTGAGAGCTTGGGCGGAATGCTTTTGGAGGAACGTCATTTCATGCCTGGAAGAGACCGTGGAGAAGGTTTCTATTGCGCTGCCATTCAGTCTGTTCCTCGTGATGAAGAACAGCTTCCTTCCCTTGGCGTTTCTTCTGATGAGCTCAAGAGTTTGGAGGCAAAATTGCGTACCTTGCACGTGTTGCCGCAGGCCTTTTCTGTGGAACCTGATATGCCTCGCATAGAGCTTACCTATTCTCAGGCCCTGAGCTACCTCAGGCGTGAGGCTGTGCGTGTTCCTGCTCCTCGCGGAATGGTTCTTCTTTGCTACAAGGGATACGTTTTAGGACCAGGCAAATGTGTGGGAAACCGCATCAATAACCTGTATCCAGAGCAATGGCGCATCCGCACCACCTATACCACTCCTTTCAGCTTGGGTGAACTTTAAAAACTCCCTACCTTCAGCTACATTATGTTGATTGGATAAACACAACGTGTTGTGTTGGCAAAGTCAACGTGTTGAGTTGCTCGATTCAACGTGTTGTGTTTTGAAACTCATTTGGATCTTCTCTGATTGTTCAGATTTTGTTAACTACTAATAAAAGGTTGCCGGAAACTAAACGTAAATGTTAAATTCGAGTCCTTCCTTTCTCTTTTTTTCATTTTTTTCTTGAAGTCAGGGCGTAAGGCTCGTATTTTTGCGTAGAGAAAAGGAAAAATTAGTGGATGCTATGCTGACTTATCTGTTGAAATCCGCCTTGTTGCTGACGCTTCTCTACGGAAGCTTTGCTCTCTTGTTGAGCCGTGAGACGTTTCATCGCTTCAACCGTTTGGCGTTGCTAAGCGTGCTTGTTGCCTCATTGGTGTTGCCTGCAGTACAGCTAACGGTAAAAATGCCCAGCATCCTTCAATCTGTTGAAGTCCCTGTTCCGAAAATCAGCGGAATGGCTTTGCCCACAGAAGACGTTGAGCCGGAAAACGTGACTCCCCAATCCGCCTTATCTGAAGTTGCAGAACCGATTCAGGCTCCTGCGTTTCACATCAGCGCAAAACAGATTCTCTTGACTCTTTATTTCATAGGTTTGCTGGCTTCTCTTGCATTCTTCTTCTTGCAGATGTTCCATTTTTTGCAGGAGAAGAGGGGAGGAGTGCGTACTCGCGACGAGTTTGGTAACATAATCGTCATTCATGGTGGCGACTTCGCTCCGTACAGCTTCTTACATTATATTATAATAAGCGTTTCTGATTACGAGCACCTGCGTCGTCCCATCCTGGCGCATGAGCAAGCTCACATCCGCCTGGGGCACACTTACGACCTCCTGCTTCTCGAAGTAGTGAAGGCGCTCCAGTGGTTCAATCCCTTCGTCTATTTGCTTGGGCGCGATCTCAAGGGTGTGCACGAATACGAAGCCGACAACGCTGTACTGAACTTTGGCATCGATGCAAAGACATATCAACTCTTACTCGTGACGAAAGCTGTGGGCAGCCGACTGCAGACGGTCTGCAACAACCTCAGTCACCATTCACTTAAGAAAAGAATCAAAATGATGCACAAGAAAAATTCCAATCGCTGGTTGATGAGCAAGGGACTCGTCCTGCCGGCACTCATGGCTCTGGCTATTGTTGCTTGGGCCAAGCCCAAAGTCGAGGAGATAATACCTTCGAACGAGACAGTTTCATCTGTTGTCGAGGAGAACGACCATGTACAAGATAACAAGCCTGTCACGGTAGCTGTGCCTGGAATGGGGCTTGTAATGACTGATGAGGTAAAAGGGTTCTCTGAGAAGAAAATGCTGAATGCCTTTGTTCCAAAGGATGATGCAAAAGACTTTATCAAGAAGCATGGCCCTGCGATTACAGTCTTTTGGCTCAAGGGAACTTGGGTAGTGAGGGACGAAGGCTCGTATATCGAGGAGCATCCCGATTGCCGCTATCCGTGGGCGTTCCATACGAAGTACTACAACGTCATGCTCGACGGCAAGCTGCTCGATGTCAACAACCTGCCTGACCTGCCAGCCTCGGCTCTGAAGAAAGTGGAAATGGAGACAAAATCCAAAGAAGGAAAACTAACGGTTAACCTTATCACGAAGCCTGTCCAGATTCCTGCTGACGTGAAGGGCAACATCAACCCTGAATTGACTATCCTGCTGACGGGCACACCTCCGAAGGATTGCGGCACAAAGACTTCCATCTGGGAACGGCGAGGCAACTTCGACGGCTTCAGCTGGAAGAACTACACCATCTGCTCGTGGAAATGGGACGTGGACGACATCAGCATGCATCTGAAGGAAGTTGCCATCCGGAAAGATCACAGCGTCCGCATCAATGTCTGCAAGGGAGTCCCGCAGGGGCACATCGACCGCATCAAACGCATCATGAGCGAGTGCGGCGTGACAAACTACAAGTTTGTGAAGCAATAGCGATTGATTGCCGTCCGACGAGTTTTCTTAAACCAACAAGAGCAGAAGGATTTCCCTCTGCTCTTGTTGGTTCTTATCGTTCTCCTCTTTTGTGAGGATAGAAAGCCTTACTTTCTTTTCTTGCTTGGCTTCTTGTCCAAATCAAGAACTCTGACATTGCGGAACTTCAAGCCTGCCCCATGACCTAAGAAGCCAATGTGACCCGTCTTGTTGAACATGCCAGGATGGTTGCGGTGGTCAACAGTATAAGGATTCGTGTTGCTTCCATCAGGAGCCACGTTGTGACCTTTGCAAGCCTCCTTGATGTCACCATCCACAATGACTTCACCATTCACGGTCACCTTGATGTGGTTTCCTTCCACGCGGATTTCTTCCTCGCTCCACTCGCCAAGAGGCTTGTGCTTAATGCGCTTAGCGGGAATCACTCCATAGACAGATCCGTGAACCTGATACTCACGCAATCCTGCATAGATGGGAGCGTCGTGATCCAGTATCTGCACTTCGCACATACCGTCGTAAGCAGCATCTACACCCATGGGAGTACGTACACCCACACCATTATTCACGCCTGGACGCAAGAAACAGAATTCGAAACGGAAGACGAAATTGCGGTACTCGTTCTTTGTGTAAAGATTGCTTTCATTGCCGTAGTTAGCGGTTACGTTGATGCAACCATTGATGGGTACATAGCCCACCTTGTTGCCAACGAAGTTATCCAAATTGGTTCCGTCGAACAGCAGTTCGAAGCCTTGCTTCTTCTCCTCGTCAGAGAGGACGATGGGGGTGACAGGCTCCATTTCGGTCATCATCTTCTTGATTTCATCCACTGCATAACCATCGTCAGCTGTACCATGATTCTTGTAGATATTCATGGCTTTCGTCAGATTGGCGCGCATCACCTCGTATTCGATATCCTCGTTTGTCTTGCTTGCGATGTTCTTTTCGGCAGCTGCGGCTGTATAACCGCAGTCTTTGTCATCGAGATACTTGCCAACCAGCAGGAAAGCGTTGCGGTTGGGAGTGTTTCCAAGACTGCTGATGATATTCTTCTTTGCATCGCTGCTCTTGGCAATAGTCAAAGCTTCGCTCAGACAAGAATATTTGCGGTCATTATCGCCTTCGTTGGCATTCACCAGTTTCACGTAGCTGTTCAATGCAGCTTCGCTGCCAGCCTTTGCAGCTTCCAGCAAAATGGGAGCAGCCTTGTAGTTGGTGCTCTTTGTCAAAGCTTCCAGGGCACCAGGGTTCTTTGAAGCCTCGTAGATCTTCTTCATCGCTGCCACAGATTCGTCCGTGTTGGTAGCCACCAGTGGAGCATAGAAACGCTCTTTATTGCTTGTCTGATTAACAGCAGAACTGATGGTCTCGAATTGCTTCTTTGCTTCCAGAGACTTCACGCAACTGGTCAGGATATTCTGATAATCACCAATCATGTCTTTGGGACATTTGTCCAACATTCCAGCAACGCGATTCACGTCCTTAGGACTTACCACACCAGCGAGAGTCTTCTGGGCCTCCTTGCTCAGACCTTTGTCGCTGATTTCAAAGACTTCCTCGGAAGCACCTCTCAATCGACGCTCGAAGGCAAGTTTCAGCAGTGGATCCATGTTACCGGCAGCATTCCCATCCGTTATACTCTTGCTCAGCGCATTCTTGACTTTCTCATTCAAATCGCCACGATAACTCTTCAGGGCAGTGAAAGCATCCTCACTATTCTCTTTGCCCAGCAGAGCGATCAGTTCATCAGCAACATCTTCACCTCCGATGCGACCCAATGCCTCAATGGCTGCACTGGCAGGTGCACCACCTTTCTTGATGACCTTTTTCAGGAATTCCTTTTGGCTTCCCAATTTGTTGTCTCCCAGCCAGTTCAGGATATCAATCTTTCCTTCTGTGTTGCAGGAATTGTACTTCTTCACGATCTTCTTGGCCAATTCATCATTAGCCAGATTGTAGTCGGTAGCAAACTTCAGGGCTTGCATGCGATAGGCATGATCTTTGCTTTTCAGAGCCTTAATGACCTCGTCGCTTGCACCTTCGCCCAAACTCTTCAGCTTGTCATAAGCGGCAGCATAAGGAGCAGCACCAGCATGCTCAGGATAGGTTACCTTTGCATCTTCCTCGTTCGCAACCAATCTCAGTTGCTGCATGAGGAAATCTTTTGCGGTAGCATCCACTGCAGTTCCGATGGCTTTGCTCAAACCTTCGCGAACGGCATTGCGATACTTCGCATTGGTAGAAGCATAGGCAGTCACGCCACTGATGGCGTATTCTATCAAGTTGTTGCTATGCTTCTCGGCCACTTGCAGCATGCCAGCCAACAGTGCGATGGACTTGGGAGCTGCTTGAGCCAGATAATCCATTTCACGATTGAAATCAGCTTGATTCTGAGTAGGCATCTGAGCCAACACATCCTCCACAATTGTTTCGGGAGTTCTCTGTCTTGCATCTTGCGCATTGATAGACAGCGTGACAACCATCATCAGGATGGCAGTCAATATAATGTTGAATGACTTTTTCATTTTTCCTTTCAGTTTTGCATTTGATTAGATGTATTTACCCCATTCGCCACGCATAGGCTGGTTCACCAAACGGTTAGCAGCTTCGTCGTTGATGAAGAGTTGAGTCTTAGGATCGAAGTTCAGAGTGCGGTTCAGACGCAATGCGCAGACACCCATGTTCACGATGGTGGCACTGTGGTGACCGTTGGACTCGTTGAGCGCAAACTGACGGCGTGTGCGTACGCACTCCAGATAATCTGTGTTGCGAGGAGCAGGATCAGGCAGCTCATTGATAACCTCCTGGATGTTAGGTATGGTGCACTCGAATCCTTTGTAAACCTTACCCTTTGGTCCTTCGATGTAGGGAACCTTGCCTTTGCTTTCGAAGCCTTCTCCTTCCAGAATAATCTGGCAACCATCCTCGTAGGTGTAGGTAATCTGACGCCAGATGCCTACAGCGTCGGGATGCTGTTGAGGAGCGTCTACTTCCACCTTTACAGGGAAGGTGTCGTCCTTGCCCAGCAGATACTGAACGGGGTCGATGTAGTGCTGTCCCATATCTCCCAATCCACCACCATCGTAATCCCAGTAGCCACGGAAAGTCTGATGCGTACGGTGTACGTTGTAGGGCTTGTAGGGAGCCGGACCTAACCAGAAGTCATAATCCAGTTCGGGGGGAATGGGCTGAACCTCCAGGTTTTCCTTACCTGTCCAATAGAATTTCCAGGTGAAACCGGTTGCTCCAGAGATGCGAACCTTCAAGGGCCATCCCAACAATCCGCTCTCCACAAGTTTCTTCAGTGGCTTCACGTCAGTTCCTAATCCGTAGAATGTGTCCTTGAATCGGAACCAGGTGTCCAATCGGAAAATTCTTCCGTTCCGTTTCACTGCTTCTTCCACACGTCTGCCTTCCCCGATCGTACGGGTCATTGGTTTCTCGCAGAAGATATCCTTGCCTGCATTGGCAGCTTCCACAGCCATGATTCCGTGCCAGTGGGATGGAGTCGCAATGTGAACAATGTCCACGTTGTCATCATGGATCAGTTCGCGGAAATCGTGGTAGGCTTTCACGTTCTCGTTGAAACTCTTCTTGGCAGCTTCAACGGCAGAGTCCAGATGTTTTTGATCCACATCGCAAACAGCCACAAGTCTGCAGCTTTGGTCACTTGCGAAGTGAAGGTTTGAACGTCCGATACCGCCTACACCGATGATGCCACGTGTTAGTTGATCACTTGGGGCAATAAAATCGTTTGCCCCGCCCATCTTGCCCAGCACATTGCGGGGAATGATGGTAAACATTGCAGCGCTTGCTGCTGATCTTTTCAGAAACGATCTTCTGTTTAGATTCATGGTTCTTGTGTTTTGGGTTAATATATCTGTTTTCTATACTTTTCCCTTTGAAGAAGGCTGTTTTTTGCTTCTTTATTCTTTATTCGTTATCATCTTCTGGTTCGGAATCGCTGGATTTCCGGTTCGCCTTAGCTCTCTTTTCCAGTCGGGCTTTCTTGGCAGCTGCGGCTCTCTCTGCTTTCTCGGCCTTCTTTGCCTCTTTGGCAGCCTTTGCTTCAGCAGCCTTCCTTGCCTTTTCCGCTTTTTGTGCAGCTTTGGGGTCCTTCGGGCTTTCTGAGGTCACAGGCGTGGTTCCTTCCTTAGCTTCTTCAGCAGCCTTCGTTGCCTCCACGTCTTTCTTGGCAGCTTCCATGATTCTCTTTATGCGTTCTTCCTTTGTCTCGTTTTTCGGAGCATCGGAAGAGGTTTCCTCCGTTTCTTTTGCTGTCTCGACTTCTGGCGAAGTCTCCTTCTTCGTCTCAGGTTGCGCCTCTACTTGCGTTGGAGCGTCAGTTTTGGCTTCTTCGTTCTTTGCCTCTGGTGCTTCCTCTTTGTCGTCAGCTTTGGTTTCCGCACTTTCTTGGGCAGCTTCCTTCTTTTCTTTGGCGGCATTCTTTTCCTGCTCCTTCCTCATCTTTTCCAGGATCTTCTCCTTCTGTGCTTCCTCCTTTTGGGCAATCTTCTCCATCTTCTTGTCAGCCTTGGATTTCTTGGCTTCTATCTTTTTGGCCTCTTCCTCGGCAGCTTTCTTTGCCTCTTTGGCCTTTTGTGCCTCTTCTTTCTTGGCCAGTTTTTCTGCTTCCTTAGCAGCTTTTGCCTGTTTGGCCTCTTCTGCTTTCAGCGCTTTGGCTTTCGCTTCTTCTGCCTTCTTAGCTTCTTTGGCAGCAGTTTCCTTAGCCTTTTTCTCCGCCTTGGTCAATTGATCGGTTTTTTCTGGAGCAGCAGTTTTTTCGTCGGATTCAACGTTTTCTTTCGTGTCGGGTGTCGTTTGGGGTTGAGCCTCAGGCTGTTGGGTTTCCGTTGGAGCATCTTTTTTCTCTTCAGGGAGAGATTCTTCCGCAGGTGTCTGGGCATCTGTTCCCTTGCTCTTCGACGCCTTTTTGGCATTCTTCGCCTCTGCTTCCGCCTTCTTCTTGGCTTCCGTTTCAGCCTTCATGGCGGCCTTTGCCTCGTCCTCAGCCTTCTTCTTGGCCTCAGCCTCCGCTTTCTTTGCGGCTTTTGCTTCCGCTTCCGCTTTCTTCTTAGCCTCCTTTTCCGCCTTCTTCTCTGCCTTCGTCTTCTTTACCTTCTTGGACTTCTGGCCGGCTTTCGTCCCCTGCTCGTCTGCAGGAGTCTTTTCTTCCGTTTTCTTGGCGGCTTCTTTCGCTTTGGCGGCAGCCTCTGCTGCTTTGGCATCCTCAGCGGCTGTGGTTGTTTCCGTAGCCTCCTTGCCTGTCACATCCTTGCTGCCACCGTTTTGTTTCTTGTCGTCAGTCTTCTGATCTTTCTTCTGGTCTTTCTTTCCTGCTTCAGCCGTCTTGTCGCCAGGCTTGGCGTCAGAAGATTTGGCATCACTCTTGGCGTCCGTCTTCGCCTCATTCTTGACATCGTTCTTCGCGTCACCTTTCACGTCGTTCTTCGCGTCGTTCTTGGTGTCGTCTTTTGTGGCAGTAGGCTTCGTGTTCTCTTTTGCTTCAGCCGTTTTGGCGTCCGTCTTCGCCTTTTCTTTTGCTTCAGCAGTTTTAGTGTCTGTCTTTGTGGTTTCTTTTGCGTCTTTAGGCTTGTTGTCAGCCTTCGCGTCGGCTTTTGCGGTAGCATCCTTTTCTTTGGATGCATTGGCGTCGGTTGCGGGAGCTTTCCCTGCAGCCTTTTCTGCCTCAGCCTTGGCGGCAGCTTCTGCATCCTTTCGAGCCTCCTCGATGATCTTGCGTGTCCGTTCAGCCTTTTCCGCTTCCTTTTTCGTCTGAGGCTTTTTCTTCTTTGCAGCTGCAGCAGCTTCTTCTGCCTTTCTTGCAGCCTCTTTGGCAGCCATAATCTCAGGTGCCAAAGGAACATCGTTCGCCTGAATCAAGTTGCCTGCAGCATTGCGTGGTATCCTGGTGACAGGTTCCTGGCTGGGATTCTCGAGTTCTATCTCTTTGCGCATCTCGCTGGGGATGTGGTCGCTCTTGTTGAAAAGTCCGTAGGTAATCTTCAGGACGCGGAATTCGGTGCGTCGGTTCAGCGAGTCGCACATCTCTTGCTGTTCCTCTTCTGGCAGGGCTGTGATGAATTGTTCCGTCAGCACGTCGCCCTCGTTCAGATAATCGTATTTCTCTGCCAGCTTGCGCGTGATGGTCTTGGGTTGCTTTTCTCCGTACCCCACAGGGCTCAGGCGGTCTGCGGCGATGCCGTGTTCTATCAGGTAGTTCACTACGCTCTCAGCACGCCGCTGACTCAGCTTCTCGTTGTATTCGTCATTACCGCGATAGTCGCAATGGCTCGAAAGCTCAATGGTCACATTGGGATTCTCGTTGAGGAGGTCCACCAGGCTGTCCAGTGCCAATGTGCTGCTTTCGGTGAGTTCTGCGCGGTCGAATTCATAGAGCACATTGCGGACAAGTACAGGAGCGGAGATGGTAGGCAGGGCAAATTGAAGCGTGTATTCCTGGCTCACGCTGCTGGTGTCCACATCCAGTTCCTCCTTATGGTTCAGGTATCCCTTGCAGGTTCCCAGGAAGACGTAGCTTACGCCTGGTTTCACGTCTTGGGTGAACGAGCCGTCGCTCTTGAGGGGCAGTTTCAGGTAGGTTCCATCGTCGCCCACCATATAGACGAGTCCTTCGGGCAGTTCGTAGCCATCCTTCTCGTAAACCCATCCCGTCACGGTATACGTGATTTCCGGACACTCGAAGGACATGATGTGGTCCCATCCGCGGGCATCGCCTCGGCTCGTGCAGAAGTAGCCGCGATTGTACATTCCCTCGAAGGTCATGCCGAAATCGTCGCCGCTGCTGTTCATCGGGTATTTCAGGTTGGTGATGTACCAGGTCTCTTCCTTCTTCGTGCTGTCCAGCTTTGCGCAGAAGAGGTCCAATCCTCCCATTCCTGGATGGCCGTTGCTGCTGAAGTAAAGATCTCCGTTGGGACGGAAGGTGGGGAACATCTCGTCGCCTTCAGAGTTGATGGGAGCGCCCACGTTTTCCACGCCGCCCAGTGTGCCGTCGGTCAGCGCGATGCGCCAGATGTCCAGCCCTCCCAATCCGCCAGGCATATCGCTGACGAAATAGAGCCAGTGTCCATCGGGGCTGACAGCAGGGTGGGCATAGCTCGAGAGGGTATCCTTGCTGATGGTGAGCAGCGAAGGCTTGCTCCACGAGGCATCGCTTCTCTGGCTGGTGTATATCTCGGCATAGCGAGGGTAGTCGCTGTCGTAGGAGCAGCGGGTCAGATACATCGTTTTCCCGTCGGGGCTGAAACAGATGGCTCCTTCGTCGTACTCGCTGTTCAGTTCGCCCTCCACGCCCTCCACGGGCACCCATTTCCCCTTGTCGTCCTTCTTGGTGAAGAAGATGTCGGCTCCTTTGGTTCCTGTGATGCCGCTGATCTCGTCGCCCGTAGCTTGGGTGCGTGTGCTGCTCAGGAAGAGCTGGTCGGATTCCTCGCCCAGCAGGACAGGGCTGTAGTCGGCTCGTCGGCTGTTCAGGTTGGGTTCCTTCTTCACCGTGTAGAGTGTGGGGTTCTCTTTCCAGGTCGGAGCCAGCTCACATCCTTTCTTTCCGTTGATTGCCAACTGGTTGGTGGGGTCGATTTCCAGGAAGGCCTCGTAGTTCTTGATGGCGTTCTTGTAGTCGCCTTGCCGTTGTTGCATCTGAGCCAGGTAGAGGAGGGCCATATCGTCGGCATACTTGTATCTGACGGCGTTCTGATAGGCTCCCATTGCCTTGGCGCTATAGTTCATCTTCCGGTAGCATTCAGCCATCTTCCAAGCCCGTTCGCCCCTCTTCGTTTTCTCTTTGGTGGAAGTGCGTGCGTAGCCTTTCTTGTACTCGGCTGCTGCGTTGTAGTATTCTCCGATGGCGTAGAAAGCGTCGCCCTTCTTGATGTTATTCTCTGCGCTGCATGAATTCAGCAGCCCGATGATACAAGCTGCAACCTGTATCGTCAGGACCCATTTCGTGATTGTATGTGTGCGTGTATGCATGACAGATATATAACGTGAGGGGGTTACTTTTTATTGCCTTTGTTGTCGGATTTTGTGGTTTTTGTCTTCGTTGCGGTTTCCATCTCCACGGTGACGTGTCGCGGCTGGTTGTCGCGCAGGACAGTCATCACGATTTCCGTGACCATCTGTTTCAGTTCGTCCAGGAAGGTGTGTGCCTCGTACTCCTTGCGTTCTATCTGGCGCAGTTTCCGTTCCCAGATGCCCGTCAGTTCGGCGCTCTTGAGCAACTCCTCGTGGATGATGCCTATCAGCTCGGTGCCTGTGGGAGTGGCGTAGAGGCTTTTGCGTTCCTTGCGGATGTAGTGTCGCTTGAAAAGGGTTTCTATGATGGCGGCTCTCGTGCTGGGGCGGCCTATTCCGTTTTCCTTCAGCGCGTCGCGCAGTTCCTCGTCCTCCACCATCTTGCCTGCCGTCTCCATCGCCCGCAGCAGGGTGGCTTCCGTGTAGGGCTTGGGGGGAGTCGTTTGTTTCTCGGCCAGGTCAGGCACATGAGGTCCGCTTTCTCCTTTCGTGAAGACGGGCAGGATGCCCTGCTCCTCGCTGTTGGCCTTCTCGCCTTCAGCCTCGCCCTCTGCGCTCTTGTCGGCTGAGGTGGTGCTGGTGGCCCAGATGATTCTCCAGGCAGGGTCTGTGATGACTTTCCCCGTCACCTTGAAGCCGATGTCAGCCGTTTTGCCCAGCACGGTGGTGGTCTCGAACTGGCAGTCAGGGTAGAAGGCTCCGATGAACCGTCGAGCCACGAGGTCGTAGACTTTCGCTTCCATCTCCGTCATTCCCTGGGCGGGCACTCCTGTGGGGATGATGGCGTGGTGGTCCGTCACCTTGCTGTTGTCGAAGACCTTCTTGCTCTTGGCGAGCGGTTTTCCTTTGATGCGCTCCATCAGATGGTAATAGGCCTTCAGGCCGTTTATGATCTGGGGGCACTTGGGATAGATGTCGTCGCTCAGGAAGGTGGTGTCCACGCGCGGATAGGTGGTCAGCTTCTTCTCGTAGAGACTCTGGATGAGTTGCAGCGTCGTGTCTGCGCTGAACCCGTATTTCTTGTTGCACTCCACCTGGAGGCTGGTCAGGTCGAAGAGGCGGGGCGGTGCTTCCGTGCCTTTCTTCTTCTGGACATCGGTGATGGTGAAGGGCAGGTCGCGGATGGCTGCCAGCGCCTGCTCGCCTTCCTCGCGAGTCCTGAACCCTCGCTCGCCTTCTTCCATGATGGCGGTGAAGGTGATGTCGCGGTATTGGGTGGTCAGCACCCAGTAGGGGACAGGCACGAAGTTCTCGATCTCCTGCTGGCGCCTGACAATCAAGGCAAGGGTAGGGGTCTGCACGCGGCCGATGCTCAGCACCTGGTGCTTGCCGGCAGCGTATTTCAGGGTATACAGCCGGGTGGCGTTCATCCCCAGCAGCCAGTCGCCGATGGCCCTCATCAGTCCTGCCTCGTAGAGGCTTTGGTACTCGCTCTGGTCCTTCAGGTTCTGGAATCCCTCGCGGATGGCTTCCTCCGTCATCGAGTTGATCCAGAGGCGCTTGACGGGACACTTTGCCTGTGCCTTCTGCATCACCCATCGCTGGATGAGCTCTCCCTCCTGCCCCGCATCGCCGCAATTCACGATTCCGTCGGCGTGCTGCATCAGGTTCTCTATCGTGCCGAACTGCTTCTCGATGCCTTTGTCGGCCTTCAGCTTGATGCCGAAGCGTGGAGGGATCATGGGCAGCTGCCCCAGGCTCCAGTTCTTCCACATTGCGGTATAGTCGTGGGGTTCTTTCAGCTCACACAGATGGCCGAAGGTCCACGTCACTTGATATCCGTTGCCTTCCAAGAACCCGTCCTTTGGACGGTCTGCTCCCAGCACGTGGGCGATATCCCTGGCTACCGATGGTTTCTCTGCGATGCAAACTATCATACTACAAAGGTACGCAAACTTTCGGATTCCACCAAAGACTTTTCGTGATAATCCGTCCAAGAAGAGTGCTGGAGACGCCGTTTTTGTGTTTTTTGAGAGGATTCTGGTGCGAAAAGTTGCATATTTTGTCGATTTCCCACCGTTTTAATTGCATTTTTTGACTCTAAACTCTAATTTTGGAGTCGGAAAGCCAGTCTTCTGGCTGCTTAATTTCTGTCAAAACGTTTCATCCATGCGTGCATCATTAAGTTTCAAGCAATTGGCCCTCGATGTGTGGCTGATAGAGACCTTCCAGTTCGGGCCGAAAGAGGGCTTCACGCTCGAGGAGCTGCAGGCCTTGTGGAGGGAGCACGGTTCCGATGGGGAGGAACTCAACCGCATGACTCTCTGGCGCCACCGTCAGTACATCCGCGAGATTTTCGGCATCCATATCGACTCCCCCGACCGCAAGCACTACCGCATCTCCAACCCCGACCATCTTCATCTCGACGGGTTTGCCAACAGGCTTCTTTCCAGCATGCAGTCCTACCTGTTCCTCGATGAGGTCAGCGACCTGGGACCCAAGGTGCAGCCGGAACAGATCTGGGCAGGCCTGCAGTATCTCCATACCATCGCACTCGCCTTGCGCAGCAACCAGAAACTTCGCATCGTTTATCAGAAATTTTCAGACTCAGACCCCTACGAGGCCATCCTTTGGCCCTACTGCATGAAGGCCAATCTGGGACGCTGGTACATCCTGGCTCACAAGGAGGACGACGAGCGCAACATCCCCGCTCAGACCTTCGCCCTCGACCGCGTGCTCTCCCTCGAGCTGCTCGAGGAGACGTTCACCCCCAACCCTGCCATCAATCCTGCTACGTATTTCGACGATGCCTTTGGTATTTGGGTCGACGACCGCTGGCCGGCACAGGATGTTCTGATTGCCGTTTCTCCCTATGTGGCGCATTATTTCCGCACCCTTCCGCTCCACCATTCCCAGCGGGAGCTCAAGCCGCGCAAGGACATGCCCGATCGTGTCATCTTCCGCTACCACATCATTCCCTCGCCTGAGTTCCTGGGAGAGCTTCGCCGCTGGGGCGACCAGGTTCAGCTCCTTACGGAGACAAAAGCATTTTAGCGGTTAGCGGATTACTCGGATTACTCGGATTACTCGGATAACTCGGAGTATTCGGATTTCTCGGAGTATTCGGAGTATTCGGAATTGATTTTCATGTAAAAAATATTTCAAACTCCTATAAGAAACTTTTCTGAATTGCTTTGGGCTTTGCCTTGACCATCCTTTCTTAGATGATGAAGTTCAGCAGGATGGCAGCTGCCGTCAGGGTGAGGAAGGAGATGCAACCCACCCAATCCATCTCGTCCGACTGGACGTAGCGTCTGGTGGCCTCTGCCCAGTGGCAAAGTTTGTCGCGTGTGTGCTGCAGGCTCATCGTGACGCGCTCCATGCCCCGACGGAGGAAAGCGATGGTCGACTGTAGCCTTTCCTGGACGAGGGTTTGCAGGCGGCTGGTTGTGAACTTCGTGGCGGATTGGCCGATGGCTGGGATCGTCAGACGGATGGCGCTGTTGTGGTTTGCCACCGCGCTGGTAGTGAATTGTGCTTGAAAACGTGTCATTTTGTGTCTGTTTTAATAAGGTTTATACCATTTTTTGTTCGTTTCGCTGAGACAAAATTATGAGACCACCAAACTTTCGGCAAGAAAAATTTGAAAAAAAAATGTCGAGTTGTAACGTATCGTGTAGCAACTGAAAATTTTTTTTCTTGAACTTGCGATTTTGTTAACTTTCTCGGCAAAACCTCACCAGTCGAGGCAAAAAAGACAACGTGTTGAAACTGCAATCTCAACACGTTGAAATTGCCGACACGACACGTTTGTGTTCTCGGTCATGTCCTCTTGGTGGGCTGTTTCATGGGGAAAACATGTGGATGCAACTTTGCATTGACATGATGCCTGTCTGTATGGGAGAAAGTCAACGGATCCAAATTTGGATTGGTTGGATAGGGGAACCGCAAGGGTGGATGTGGGTCGAAATTTCGGCTGACATCAACTTTCGTCCACCCAAAGCGTGCCAACTTCCCCCAGAATTCATCAACTTTCCCCAAATGGAGCAGCCTTTTTAAACTTTTCACCTTTTAAACTTTTCACCTTTTAAACTTTTTCACCTTTTAAATGTGAGATGTGAGATGAAAAGTTATTTCAAATACGAGTTAGCACGTGCTGCAGGAGTAAGCATGCGCACCTTAAGCCGATGGCTGAGCCAGAACACATCCTTCCTGGCTGAACTGGGAGTGATGCCCACGACGAAACTCATCCCAGCCAAAGCTGCCCAATGGATATGCGGGCAGTATGGGATAGATGAGAAAGAGCTGTGAGATGGTGACGTAACGGCGTAACGGCGTAACGCCGTAACATTTGGATTTTTGATTTTCGTACCGTAAAGAGTGGGCTGAAATTTTATATTATATATTATATAATAATA
>JAFRTJ010000005.1 GCA_017427185.1 Bacteroidaceae bacterium
GGTGGACTGCATGCGCGAGCTTCTGCTCGAGGGCAAGAAGATCCAGCTGGGCGAGCTGGGAAGCTTTGGAGTGTCGCTGAGCACCAAGGGTGCCAACACCGCTGCCCTGTTCACCGCTGAGAACATCAAGAAGGTGAACGTGAACTGGGATCGCGGCAAGATGTTCGAGAACCTCCGCGAGGATGCTGTCTTCAACCTCGTCCCCAGCCGCAAGGCTCAGGAGGATGCGGTGGCTGAAGCGAAGCGCCAGGAGACCACGCAGGCGGAGGAACCCTAAGAGAAGAAGCCCCTCCCCCAGCCCCTCTCCTCTAGAGAGGGGAGCTCAGGGGGAGGGGAATCGGAGTAATCAGAGTAATCAGAGTACTCGGAAAACTCGGAGTACTCGGAAAACTCGGAGTAATCGGAAAACTCAGAGTAATCGGAAAACTCGGAGTAATCGGAAAACTCGGAGTAATCGGAAAACTCGGAGTAATCGGAAATCCCTCTAATCGCTTAAATGGGTAAAAAGATGGGCTTTTGCGACAGATTTTGGGGCTGTTTTGGGAGTTTGTCGCAAATGGGGGAGGGTGTCGCATACTCTTGGGAAGAAAAACGGGAAATTCCATTGTGACGCATAATTACTGCCTTACCTTTGCAGCAGAAAACAAAAACAAAACAGTAATAACATTTAAAATATACGATTATGAAAACGATGGAATTAACCCCGATGTCTGTAGTTCTCTCCGACAGTTATGTATTGGTAAGCTGCGAATCAGTAAAGAACTTCAAGAAAACAGTGAAGAAACATTTGCTATCTGTAGGCAAGTTCCTCATCCAAATCTGTCCTGTATATCCCATGTGCGTGATGAAGAGTGTTTAATGCTGCCTGAATAGGGAAGACACAATCCGCTGCCATCAAGGTGGCGGATTTTTTTGTGCACGAAATTTCAGATTAATTTGCATTTCTCCCTACTTCGACGTAACTTTGCAGTATGAAAGTGCTGAATTTGATACATAAATATTATGCTGGCCAGCCTGAGCTGGAGCAGATTCTGCTTAAGCATAGCGAGGATGTTGCCCAGAAGGTGCTGGAGATTGCAGAGGCTCACCCTGAGTTCCACCTTGACCGTCAGTTCCTCTACGAGGCTGCCATGCTCCACGATATCGGCATTCTCTACGTGGATGCTCCTGGCATCTGTTGCCACGGCACGAAACCCTACATTTGCCATGGGATGCTGGGTGCAGAACTGCTTCGGAATGAGGGACTTCCTGCTCATGCTCGTGTGGCTGAACGGCATACGGGAACGGGGCTTACGAAAGAGGAAATCCTGCGACAATCCCTGCCTCTCCCACCTCGCGACTTCGTTCCAGAGACGCTGGAGGAAAAGATCATCTGCTATGCCGACAAGTTCTTCTCCAAGTCCCACCTGGAGGAGGTAAAGACACCAGAACAAGCCATGCGCAGCCTGGAGAAATTCGGACCGTCGTGTGTCGACACGTTCAAGGCGTGGATGTCCGAATTCGAGTGAAAAAAATATAATAAACCTTTCTGCTCTATGTACTCTCGTCATATTTTCGTACCTTTGCAGATTGATAGAAAGTAAATAGACTTGAAGGCAAGACTCGTCATCATCCTGATGGCCTTTTTTACGGTCATTTCCTGGGCTTCGCGACCGGCTGGAGCCTACCTTCCCCTGTCGCCTGAGGATGATGACTCGCTGCGTCTGGATTCCACCAAGAAAGCCCTTCCCGACAGCATCCCTGGGGATTCGCTCCCTGAGGATAAGCCTGCCCTGCCGCTGAAGGGATACACCATCCTGCCAGACACGACGAAGAAGGACACAGTGGACGTGGATACCATTCCCCGCAGCAAATCGGCTTTGGACGAGCCTGTGCAGTATACGGCGAAGGACTCCATCACGTTCGACTATGTCAACTCGCGCGCCAACCTCTATGGCGACAGCAAGGTGAACTACCAGAACCTGGAACTGACGGCTCAGATCATCACGATGAGCATGGACAGCTCGCTGGTTCACGCCACTGGTGTGGTCGATTCCACTGGCACCATGATAGGAAAGCCCACCTTCAAGCAGGGAGAGGATGAGTACGAACCAGACAAGATCGACTATAACTTCAGGACGCGCAAGGCCTTCATCCAGAACGTCTATACGGAGCAGGGCGAGGGTTTCATGATGTCGCAGGATGGCAAGCGCGACAGCATGGGCACGATGTACCTGCAGAGCGCGAAGTACACCACGTGCGACTCCCGTCATCCTCATTTCTACTTGAGTTTGACGCGCGTGAAGCTCCATCCAGGCAAGGATGTCATCTTCGGTCCCGCTTATCTTGTGGTCGAGGATGTGCCTCTCCCCCTGGCCATTCCCTATGGTTTCTTCCCCTTCAGCAGTTCCTACAGCAGCGGTTTCATCATGCCTACCTACGGCGACGAGACGACTCGAGGATTCTATCTGCGCGATGGCGGTTACTATTTTGCCATCAGCGACAAAATCGACCTGAAACTGCTGGGAGAGATTTACACCAAGGGTTCGTGGGGACTCTCTGCCCAGACCAACTACAAGAAGCGATACCGCTTCAGCGGCAGTTTCTATGGCAGCTACCAGTTGACCAAGGAGGGCGAGAAGAACATGCCAGACTACAGCGTGGGCAAGTCCTTCAAGATAACCTGGAGCCATCGTCAGGACGCTAAGGCGAATCCCTCCCAGAGCTTCAGCGCCAGCGTGAACTTCGCTACCAGCAGCTACGAGCGCAACAACCTGACGTCCATGTACAATCCTGAGAGCTACACCCAGAGCACACGTACCTCGTCCATCAGTTACAGCAAGACGTTCACAGACATAGGCCTGACGCTCTCTGGTACCTTCAACCTCTCGCAGAATATGCGCGACTCCAGCATCGCCGTGACTCTGCCCACCCTGAACATCTCGCTCAACCGCCTCTATCCCTTCAAGCGCAAGAAGGCGGTAGGCAGGGAGCGATGGTACGAGAAGATATCCACTTCCTACACAGGAACCCTCACGAACAGCATCAACACGAAAGAGAACCTGCTGTTCCACAGCAATCTCATCAAGGACTGGAAGAACGGTATGCGTCATCAGGTGCCTGTCTCTGCCTCCTTCACTGTGCTGGATTACGTCAACATCACTCCCAACTTCTCTTTCACAGACAGAACGTATAGCAACAAGGTCATGCAGTCGTGGGATGAGGATGCGCGTGCCGTCAAGCGCGATACCTTGTATGGATTCTACAATGTCTACAACTACAGCATGAGCATCTCTGCCAACACCAAGCTGTATGGTATGTATTACCCCTTGCCCTGGTTTGGCGGGAAGAAGATACAGGCCATCCGCCACGTCTTCACCCCTTCAGTAAGTTTCAGCTATGCTCCTGACTTCAGCAAGCCGCGCTATGGCTTCTATGACAGCTATGTCCGCACGGATGCCAACGGCAATGTCTCCACGGTAAGCTACTCCCCATTCAGCGGTCAGGCCTATGGAACGGTGTCTGCCGGGAAGACAGGTAGCGTGACGCTCGACGTGACCAACAACGTGGAGATGAAAGTGCGTACTGAAAAGGACTCCACAGGCTACAGGAAGATTTCCCTGATCGACGAGTTTGGAGGATCGCTTTCCTACAACATGGCAGCCAAGAGCAAGCCCTGGAGCGACCTGAACATGCGTGTGAGACTGAAGTTGACAAAGACTTACACCTTCTCGCTGAATGCCGTCTTTGCCACGTATGCCTACGAGTATGACAACAATCACAGGGTCATCGTTTCCGACCATACGGAGTGGTCGAAGGGAAGATTCGGACGATTCCAGGGAATGTCGCAGAACCTCTCCTACACGTTCAACAATGATACGTTCAAGAAACTCTTCAATCGCGACAAGAACAAAGGGAATGATGCCTACGACAACGAGAACGAGGATGAGGACGAAGAAGAGGACGAGACGGACTCCAGCATGCAGAACGTGGACCCTGACCGCAAACGCTCGCGCGATCAGGCTAACGAGAAATCAGGGGGAATCGACGAGGATGGGTATATGCAGTTCTCGCTCCCCTGGCAGTTTACTGTCAGTTATGGCGTCTCGATGCGCGAGAACACCACTGCCCCCATCAAAGAGAAGCGGATGCGTTATCCCTACCGCTTGACGCATACCCTGAACTTCTCTGGCAACATCCGTATCTCAGAGGGTTGGAACATCAACTTCTCGTCAGGTTACGACATGAACTACCACCAGCTCTCCATGACGACTGCCTCATTGAGCCGCGACCTCCATTGCTTCTCGATGAGTTGCAGCGTAGTTATCCGTCCCTATACCAGCTACAACTTCACCTTCGCAGCCAATGCCAGCACCCTCACGGATGCACTCAAATGGAGGAAACAGAGTTCCTACAGCTCCAATATCGACTGGTATTAGGGGAGAGAGTTCTCTCGAGGGAAAGTTGATGTGCGTCTAGAACAGCTCCAGCTGCACGTGTTTCACAGTTTCCTGCTTGGGAGCCTTTTCCTCTTGTTCCTGCTCAGTGAATTTCAAGTCCCAGAAAAGGTCCAGTTGGACTGCCAGGTCAGGGCGGATGGCATACACGCCGTATTGGTTCCTGACAAAGGGAGAATCGTGTCGGCGGGATTGCTTCCACATGTAGCTGGATATCATCTTGCGGAGATCCACGTAGTCGAGGTTGCGCTCAAACAGGTCGACATGCATGTTGTAGATGCGGCGCACTATCTTGTAAAGTCGCATCCCGTCGCTACCCTGAGGCAACAATATTTCCATGATGTCCCTGTGATAGATATTTTTCATGCCTCAAAATTATATATTTTTTTTCATATTGCCTATTATTTGTCGAGAAAGATTTTGTGTTCTCGCAAAAAAAACATAACTTTGTGTGGTAAATACAATTCAAACCTTTTATGCAGATGAGAAAATCGATTCTTTTCCTACTTGTTCTACTGACGATTCCGTTTCTTCAATCCTGTCTTGACGATCCAGAACGCCATCAGTTGAATGTGGTGTATCCCAATAACACTTTGCTCTTTGCCGATGCTACTGTGGATTCCTTGCAGTTCTACACGTTCGACTCCTGGGAGGTGCATCCCAATTGCAGTTGGATAGACGTGAATGGCGACAACAAGTATAATTTCCCCTATGAATACGACAAGCTCTACCTTTGCACCGTTCTCCTGTCCCTGCAGCCCAATACGACAGGCAAGACGCGCATGGGAACTGTCACAGTAAACTCCTACGATTATTCAGCCAGCGGGCTTTACACTCAGTTGGGATACTTGCGCGTGACCAATCTTAATTATAAGGTAAAGGATTATGTCACCTCTCCCTACGATGGAGTGTCCGTAAGCATTCCTCTCAGCGTGGATTTCTACATGGCCGACAGCGCCTTCGTCACCCAGGACAGTATCTGCTTTACGGTCGAGAAGTCGTGGACGCTGGGAACACCTGATGGCTCACCCTTGCCCTCATGGTTCCAGTTGGAGAAGACCTCTGGACGCGCAGGACACAACAACGTGGCTGTCACCCTGGAGGAGAATCCCTATTACGAGGACCGCAAGACAACGGTCCGCTTGTCGTCCAGTGGCGTGAACACAGACATCAGCATCACTCAATTCGCCAGAAAGAAGAAGTCGGACGAAGAGGAGGAGGGAAAATAGGATGTCGCAGCTCGACCTCTTTTCTGATGATTCTTTCACCGTCGACACTCCCTTCACAGAGCGTGTGGTGTGTGTGCTGGGCACTTTCTCTATGCCCCAGAAGCAGTTGATCATGCGGCTCAGGGACATGGGAGCAGAGTACAAGCCAGGAATCAGGGTAAGCAGGAATGTCCACTACGTGTTGGTGGGAAAGGGTGCTCCCCAGGATCAATTGGATTATCTGCAGACATTGGCTTTCCACGGATTTGTTCCTCGCGTGCTTCATCAGCAGGAATTGGATGATATCCTCCAAGGTCATTATGCTCCTTATCGGGTGGACAAGACAATACGGAAGAACCTGCGTCTCACTTACCAGCATTACCTGCAATTCCGCATGGACCTTCCTTCTGGCGAGAACCTGCTTTATACAAGGGAACTGTATGTGGCTCCTGACACCAGGATTCCTATGGAGGAATTCTATCAGCAGCTTGGTAATCGTGGAATCTACGCGAATCCTTACATCGATGACACTACCGACTATCTCGTCATCTCTGACGCTTCCTTGGAACGCCTCAAGACAGGAGAATCAGACGATGCGATCCGCTATATCGAAGGGAAGTACAATGCCTCTCGCAGTCAGTACTATCGCTACACGATCATACCAGAGGGACAACTCGTTGAATGGCTCAATTCATAGTGTTGTCTTTCTTCGGCTGACGTGTCAGAAGAGGACATGTTTGCCATAATTCCATATCGCAGCAAACGTATAGAATGTCATCACCAGGCTGACAATCAGCTTGAGTCCTGTCCCCAAGAGGAAGGAGATGAAGGACATGGTGGCTACCTTGGTGGCATGAGTGAAGTTGCTCCTGTGGAGTATCTCGCCCAAGAAAGCGCCCACGAGGGGACCCAGGATGATTCCCCAAGGCATGAAGAACATCCCAGCAAAGATGCCTAATGTGGTTCCCCACATGGCATACCTGGAACCACCGCCCAGACGTGTCATCATGATGGGTGCCACGTAATCCAGGATAGTGACGAGTACCGTCAGAGCCAGCATCCATAGCAACAGTTTGGTGGATATCATGCCAGGACAGGTGAAATAGGCAGTCAGCAAAGAGGCGAAGCATAGGGGAGGGCCTGGCAAGCTGGGAACGACAGCTCCAATGATGCCCAGCAGTGCCACGATGATGGCTATCAGTATCAGTATCGTGATGGCAATGGTCATTGTTGTTTTCCTTTCCTTATACCTTTTTAATATATTGCACCGCAAAGATACAAAGAAAATTTCTTTTCTGAAAAAACATCTTATATTTGTTTTTTTCGTATATTTGTCCTCAATATGAAGAAAAAAGTGAAATATATCATTGCCTGCCTCCTCATGATGCCCTTCCTGGTGTCTGCTCAGGACAAGGCTGAAATGACTTTGAGGGCAGATATTGTCAGTCAATATGTCTGGCGCGGATTGAATTTGGGTAGTGCCAGTGTGCAGCCTACGTTGGGTGTCTCCTGGAAGGGGCTTAGCCTGTCTGCTTTTGGGAACATGGGGTTTGTCGACTTGTCAGACCCTCGTGAGATAGACCTCATTGGCTGTTACACGACAGGTGGTCTTAGCGTAGGTGTCATCGATTATTGGATGAATGACCCTGTTAGTCAGTATTTCCGCTATAAAGCTCACGCGACGAGCCATGTCTTCGAGGCTTTTGCAGGGTATGATTTTGGACCTGTGAGCGTTTCCTGGCAGACAAACTTTGCAGGCAATGATGGTCGCACCAAGAGCGGCAAGAGAGCCTATTCATCCTATTTTGAGATAGCGGCTCCTTTCCGTTTCGTAACCTGCGATTGGCAGGCTTCCTTGGGTATGGTCCCCTATGTGACGGACTATTATGATGTGAACCATTTTGCGGTGGTGAATGTGGGGTTGCGTGCGACGAAGGAACTGCGGATTACGGACCATTTCTCGCTTCCGCTGTTTGCTCAGGTTGTGGCTAATCCTGATTCGAAGCACGCCTATTTCGTGTTTGGATTGACGTTGAATGCTTTTCAATAAGTTTTTTTTGATATCATTGCAATCGGAAAGAGAGGTTTAGGTATGGGTATACGTAATAGGATGAATGCCTCTGTGGCCTTCAGGACAACCATTGTGGTGGTTACCCTCGCAGGATTGATCCTCTTGATTTTTGGCTTATGGCAGGTTCATCATGTTCGAAAGGTGATGGTCGAAGAGGTCCATCGTCAGGCCAGCCGTTCAATGGATGGTGCCATCAAGGCGATAGACGACCGTGTCTCTGATGTGGAGACAGCTGTCCAGACGGCGGCAGCCTATGCAGATTTGTTCGCTTATGACGACAAGAATTGCTATCAACTGTTGGAGCGTCTGATTAAGCACAATACCGACATTGCTGCCGTTACGCTTCTCTATCGCGAGAACTATTTCCCTGCTCATGGCCGCTACTATGCCCCAACCGTTTACAACGATGCGACCACAAAGGCTGTGGAACACGATGAGATTGGTGGTCCTGACCATGACTTCTGCTATCTGGAGACTGACAGCAACTGGATATATACCAACCTGAAGGAGGCAGGCTACTGGTGCTTGCCGTATCTGGATTCCATGTCGACGAAACGTCCTATGGTGACATATTCAGTACCCCTCAAGGAACCCAATGGCTCCATCTATGCTGTGCTATGTGCTGACGTGGATTTGATGTGGGTGAAAACCGTCATCGATGATGTCAAGCCTTATCCTTATTCGCGCGTCAGTGTTGTCAGTCGCGATGAGCAGTTCATCTGCCATCCGGATTCCTCGTGCATTCTTAGCGTAAACGCCGTGAAGCTCGTCCGCGAGAAAGGCAACAAGAAATCAATGGAACTTATTCAGCGAATGTTGCGATGGGAGAAAGGAAGTGATACGATGACTGCTCCTATACACGTTCTTACTGACGGTAAAGATGATAATCGAGATGAGTTGACTGCCAACCAGATTGTGTATTTTGCTCCTGTCGACAGGGTTTTATGGTCAGTCAGTTTCTCCATTCCAGAAGACGAGATTCTGAAGACTCCAAACAAGCTCCAGCGCAGCATGTTCTATTTGCTTGGCCTGATGGCAGTCTCGCTTTCCCTGCTTATCTTCTTCGTCATCCATTACCATTTACGTCCATTGAAATTGTTGGCAGAGTCGACTCGTGAGATAGCTAAAGGAAACTTTGATGTCCCAATGCCTGTCATCGCCTCGCACGACGAGATACGTCACCTGCGCGATTCCTTTGAGGAAATGCTGAAATCACTCTCGCGGTATGTCAGCGAGCTGAAGATAACCACATCCATGAAGGCATCGATGGAGAGCGAGTTGAAGGTGGCGAATGATATCCAGATGTCGATGATTCCAAAGACATTTCCTCCTTATCCAGAACGAGATGACATCGAGATTTCAGGACAATTGACTCCAGCGAAGGCCGTGGGAGGTGATTTCTATGATTTCTACATACGCGACGAAAAGCTCTTTTTCTGTGTTGGTGACGTGAGCGGAAAGGGTGTGCCAGCTGCTTTGGTGATGGCTGTCACCAGGTCTTTGTTCAAGACACTTTCTGCCCGCGAGGCTGCCCCAGAACGTGTGATGATGCAAATGAACGAGTCATTGGCCGACCAGAGTGAATCGAACATGTTCGTGACGATGTTGACAGGTGTGCTCGATCTGCCCACAGGTCGTTTGCGTATCTGCAATGCAGGCCACAATGTTCCTTTGCTTATCAACAAAGAAGTGGAAACGATGACAATTGACTCGAACATTCCTCTGGGTGTGATGAGCGACTGGAAATATACGTCGCAGGAGATGTGGATTTCTCCCCAGACCATCATCTTCTTATATACGGATGGACTGACGGAGGCAGAGAATTCAGACCATGGACAGTTTGGCGATGAGCGGATGATGGGTGTGGCAGAACAGTTTCTGGCAGAGGAAGACAAATCGCCAAACGTCTTGCTTGAGCGTATGAGTGATGCTGTAAGCACTTTTGTGGACCATGCTGAACAAAGTGACGATTTGACGATGCTCGCTATTCGTTATACCAAGGAACATCGCGATGTGAGATTGCAGCGAGAGATAACTTTGCCCAATGACGTGCAGACAGTTCCCCAGCTGGCACAGTTTGTCGATGAGGTATGCGAGGCATTAGGTTTCGATATGTCTCTGACGATGCAGATGAACCTGGCACTTGAGGAAGCTGTGGTCAACGTGATGAATTATGCTTATCCAAAAGGTTCTGATGGCGATGTGAATATCGTTGCAGAAGCCAATGATGTACGCCTGAAATTCACGATTACAGACAGTGGCCTGCCTTTCGATCCTACCACAAAGGAGGAAATCGACACTTCTCTTTCATTAGAGGAACGTCCCATTGGTGGGTTGGGCATCTTCCTGGTACGTGAGCTGATGGATTCCATCAACTACGAACGCATCAATGGTAAGAATGTGCTCACGCTTCGTAAGAAATTGGGTACCATACAACAATCACCAACACACGCTCTATGATGGCATCGGATGTCGATATGGTGGAGAAACGATTGTCTGATGGACAGGAATCGTGTCAAAGAGAGATGGTTTTTCCTCCTCTCGTTTTACCTAACGACGTGCAGACGATTCCTCAATTGGCACAATATGTGGATGAGATATGTGAAGCTGTGGGCTTCGACCAGTCTCTGGTGATGCAGATGAACTTGGCCCTCGAGGAAGCTGTGGTCAACGTGATGAATTATGCTTATCCTGCTGATGTTGGTGGTGATTTGAGAGTCGATGCACAATGCAGTCGCGGGCAGTTGATATTCATCATCACGGACAAAGGCATTCCTTTCGATCCAACTGAGAAAGAGATGGTAGATACGACTCTCTCAGCAGAAGAACGCCCCATCGGAGGGTTGGGCATATTTCTTGTGGACCAACTGATGGATTCTGTTGTGTATCAGCGCGTAGATGGCAGGAACGTTCTCACGCTGAGCAAAAAACTGGATTCTACTAAACGATAAGACGAGATAATGGAAACAACAGTTTGGCTTGGATTGAATTTTGGTGCATGGATTGCTATTGTTACTATCCTGTGTATGTTCCTAACTCTTGACTTTACGAAATTGCTTGGTATTTTTGATGGACTTGATTATGTTGATTTTGAATTTGATTTATCCTCTTTAAACTATAGAATAGAATATGAAAACAACGCTTTATGAAAAGGATGGCAGCATGGTGGCTGTCTTTGAAGGTCGTTTGGATACGGCTGCAGCTCCTCAGTGTGAACAGGATCTGAAGCCGCTGAATGATTGTACTGCTGGTGAGATTGTGCTTGACTGTAATGCTCTTGAATATATCTCCTCGAGTGGTCTGCGTCTGTTTCTCAGTGTGTTGAAGCATGCTAAGCCCAAGGGCATTCATGTCTTTCTCACTGGTATGAATGCTGACCTGAGCAGCGTGTTCAAGATGACAGGACTTATCAATTTGTTTGAGTTGAGATAGTTTGGTAAACCCCTGCAGGGGACTCTCGTACGGATGAGTCTCAACGATACAATGAACAAGGGAGGGTGCTTCACTTTTTGTGGCACCCTCCCTTGTCTATCAGGGAATGTTGTTCCCTCTTTTTCTTTCTTAACCTACGAGGCTTTGGCGAGCAGCAGCGATCTGATCTTTGGCTGATTCAAGCTGTTCCTTCAGTTCACTGACGCTGGTAGCGTTGATGACATTGAGAGGCTCGAGAGCTTCTGCTACTGGAGTCACCTCAGGATCGTACTCAGTCAGACGATTGATGGCATCCTGAATGAGAATCATGCGATATGACATGTTGGATGCTGTCTCATCGTCGAAGGCTGCCAAGAATTTGTCAGTGTTCTGTGATACAACGTAAAGTTGCTCAACGAGTGCGGTAGATACAATCTGCCAGAAGTAGTTGATGCGTCCGTTCTCGTTCATTGCGTTGTAGAGTTCTTGTGTAGTCTCGTATACATCGCTGTTTCCTTCGATAGCTTTGAAGGAAGGATCGTTGATGTCAACGAACAGACTGGCAATTCTGTTCTCATACTCTGTGGTAGGCATTTCATAGAGTTCTGCGATTTCCTTGTCGATTTGCAGAGCACTCAGCATGCGGTACTTCTCAGCAAGTGTGGTAGCTTTCTCTGAGATGTTGGGGTCGAGCAGATAGTCAGGCTTTACCTTCATTTCTTCCTCAGAGAGGGTGATGACTCCGTCTTTCTTGCGAATGGGCAATTGCTTGAGATTTCCCACTTGAGTTGCCAGACTGTCGAAGTTCTGCTTGATGCTTGCCTCGATTTGTTCTTGCTCGAAACTGATTTCTGCACTTACCTCCTCAGCGTTCTGAGTGGTTTTTTTGCCTCCGCATGCTGCGAAGACCATGGTAGCAAGAGCTACTGCGAAAAATGATGATTTCTTCATTTGTTTTGGATTTTGAATTTTGTTGTTAATAAATTATTTGTTCTTTCCTTTTATTCTTTTAATGTTTGTCGTATTTACGGGTAGATCACGAGTCTTTACGAACCCATCGTCCTGGACAGTCAGCAAATAGGAGAGCGCCAGTGACGAGACACATAAGCAGTAATACACTCATGTTGAACCATAGGGTTTTCACGTGCCAGGGACCCACTATCTTCTCGCTGCTGTAGAATGGTGCACGTCCCAGGTGGCTGCGTGGTGTCAGATAAACCAATCCTGCGCGGGGCACGAAATGGCTCTTCACGATATCCAGAATTCTTCCTTGGTCAGCACCCGTAACGAGTTCCTCGAGTTTCTTGTTGCAGTTGTCACGTTTCAGCTGCAGGATCGCTTCCTTTCCCCTTTCCTTCAGGGCATTGGTCATCTGGCGGTCAGCTTGCAGTGTGAGTTTGTTGCCGCGTTTTATGAGCAGCTTTTCAGCCCCTTTCAGATAGTCTTGCAGCGACTCGTAGCTTTCATCGCCCTGATAGTTGTCGATGCCGCAGAAAGCTGCTAGCAGAGGCAGGTTTGTTCGGATGGTGCGCATGTGTTCAGGCTTTACCTCTATGCCACGTTTTTGTTCGTCACGCATCGTTTCCAGTTGCGACTGCAGTTCATAGACGGCACCTGCCAGATACCATTGGCTTTCGTGTTTCTCTTTGTCTATCGAGAAGAAAGGCTTTTCGTAGGCATTGTCGGTGAATGAGGTTACGGCCAGGGCTTCATACGCCCATCGCGAAGGGATGACATCTCCGATAAGAGGCACATTGCCTGTCGTGCTCCTTGGCGTCAGGTCAGAGAAACTGACAACCAGTCCACACAGCAGGATTTGAGGGATAAGCAGCAGCGGAATGCTGATGTAGATTGCAACTATCGAATTCAGGCATTGGGAGAGCAGAAGTCCAATGAGATTGGACAGAAGGGCTGTCACAAACAGAATCAGCCACCATACGCTCGTCAGGCCGTGCAATCCCATGATTGTGTTTCCGATGAGGATGAAGAGAAGGGTTTGCACAAGGGAAACGCCAGCCAGATATATGATTTTCGACCAGATGTAACTGCTGTAGGAAAGGCGTAGGAACTTCTCGCGCTTTAGCAAAGCACGGTCTTTGATGATTTCCTCTGCACTTCCGCTCATGCCGATGAATGTGGCAACAATGATAGCCATGAAGAAGTAGCTCACCAGATTCTTGTTGTCCATCACGCTGTAGCCTTCAGGGGGTGCATAGCGAGTCAGCAGTGAGCAGATGATGGCCAGGAGTGGTGCTTCCAGAAGGGTGATGAGCAGGTACTGGAAGTTTGTGCTTTTGGTCTTTATGTTGCGTTGCAGGAAGATGAGGAACTGCCTTAGAGGGTTTGGGCGCCGTTGGTCTGAAGGGGGAACCTTGCTCACCTCAGGTTCTGGCAGGGTAGGGCGGTTCTTCAGGTAGATGGCGTGCCATTCCTGAGGTGTCGTCTTGCGTTCGTCTGAGATCTCCCCACTGGCTGTCAATGCCTTCTCGTCAATGATGTTGAGGATAATTTCTGGATTTACGTTCCCACAGGTGGGGCAGGCACTGGTTTCTGCATCAGCATAGTCTGCGGCTGTCTTGAAGTAGGTGATGGCATCAATGGGATTGCCGTCGAATACGGGATAGCCACCACGGTCGAGCAGCCAAAGACGGTCGAAGAGCTTGTAGACATCGCTCGAGGGTTGGTGGATGTTCACGACGATGAGTTTCCCCTTCAGCGTTTGCTCTTTCAGCAGGTTGATGACCTTTTCTGTATCGGCTGATGAGAGACCTGAAGTGGGTTCGTCGAGGAACAGGACTGCTGGCTCACGGATAAGTTCCAAGGCAATGTTCAGACGCTTGCGTTGTCCTCCTGAGATGTATTTGTTGATGGCAGAACCCACCTTCAGGTCTTTGGCAGCATCGAGACCAAGGTCCTTGAGCGTCTTCATGACACGTCGATCCAATTCTTCGTCGCTCATGCCCTCGAAGCAGAGACGGGCGGTGAAGTAGATGTTCTGGTAGACAGTGAGTTCCTCGATAAGCAGGTCATCTTGGGGGACAAAACCGATGAGGTCTTTGACCTCAGGCTCATCGATGCTGTGCCCATTGATGGTGATGGTTCCTTGTTGGGGTTTGAGGGAGCCGTTGAGGATGGAGAGGAGAGTGGACTTTCCTGTTCCTGATCCTCCCATGATGGCCAGCAATTCACCGCCGTGGAGCGTGAAGCTCAGATCGTGCATGCCAGTGTCGCTGTTGGGGAAACGGAAATTGATGTCGCGTCCACAGAACTCCACTTGCACCCTTTCGTCCACCGCCTTGCCGTTGTGCCGCTGGTGGGCGTCGAGGATGGTGGAGTAGTATACGGGGCGACCGTTCTTGCCTTTCAGTACACTGCTTTGCAGCCACACTTGATACGTGCCAGAGAGTACGGGTACATCGTTCAGCAGGACGGTATCGTTGCCTGTATAAGTGAAGATGAGAAGTCCTGTCTTGGGGTTAAGCAGCGTCTTCAGCTTTCCGTCAGTGCCCTCCAGATCATGCAGCATCACGTGGGCTGTACTGTTACCTTTGACGTAGTCAATGAAAATGTTGAATATCTCATCGTCCACCCCAAAACGGTCAGCCATAACTCGGAAGATGGGATGAACCTTGTCTCCCTGGATGCCGCAGAACTCCATCAGACGCAGCAGGAGCATCGAGGCTTCGCTGGCAGGAATCTTGCCCTGCAGGTTCTCGCAAATGGAGGCAACTGTGGTTTCAGCGTTCAGATTGTCGGTTATCTCATATACGCCGCGCATATCGCTGTAGAGGTCGAGATAGCTGTCAACATTGCGGATGCCATAGTGATGACGCAGGTAGTTCACGAGCATCTTTTTTGCCCGTGTCTCGTCAACTTGCTCTTCCTTGCCAAACAAGGCAAAGAGGCTAAGGAAACCAGAGAGTACCAGGTCGTTCATCTATTCACTTTTCGCGCGTACGCACACATTACTCCATATTAATTTGCAAAATTACTGATTTATTTCATTTCGACACCACCTCTTTAGTTAAAAAAGACAAAAAAACAGCATTTTGCCAACTCCGTTGCAACCTAATATCATGTTGACTATTACAAAGAAGAGCTAAAAAGAGAATGACCATGTATTGAAAAGGAAGGAAGAACGTGTTGTCTTTGCAGTTTCAACACATTGTCTTTGCGGTTTCAACGTGTTGACTTTTTCTCTCCATTGGCTACAAAAAGCAGAGAGGTCAGCGGAATCGCCAACCTCTCTGCTTATCTCTAACCTTTCAAATACCAAATCGTAAATCCGCCTCCGCCTCCGCCTGAGCACCTACGGAGCGCAGAAATCGTAAATGGTAGATAGGTAAATCGTCAATCAGATTATTCTTCCCAGTCGTCCCAGCCGTTATCTTCCTTGCTGTAGAAATCGCCGTTGCTTACGACTTGGTTACCTAACTTAGACCCAGTTTTAACGCCTTGAGAACCTGCCAATACGGTTTCTTGGAACATGTCCGCTACGATGGTCTCTGGTGTTTGATATATCTTTTTCATATCTGTATCTTTATTTTCTTTCAACTATATACTTTCTACTTTACCCCACCTTCCCTTGAGGGGAGGGGCAGGGAGAGAGGCTTCTTATTTCACCAAAATCTTCTTACCGTTTACCACGTAGATACCCTTCTGCATCTTGCTTACGCGCTGGCCAGCCAGGTTGTAGATGGCATTGTTCTCAGTCTCAGTAGTCTCAGCGGCCTTGATGCCATCAACAACATCATTGAAGGAGAAACTCTTGATGTTTCCAGCTTGAGTTGCAGGAACAGCCAGATAAGCTTTATTGGCAACATTCATATCAAATGCAGCACCATCAGCAGCTCTCCACCAGAAACCAATCTGGTCACCATTCATTGTCAGGTAATAGAACTTGCATCCTGAATTAGCTTCTGTCATTTGTGTTGATGTGATGCCTGCTCCAGTGGGTTTTAGCATATTGTTGGCAAGTGCTGTGCCAGTCTCTGTAGTAAGATTAACGGTCTTCGCACCATAAGTTGAGGATGAAACCATTACGCCTGTATTAGCTGGAACGATTGTACCTGCTGTCAAGTCATTCACATTAAGAATGCCACCAGTGACAGTAATTGTCGATACCGTCATGTCAGATGGTACTACGAATGCTCTCGAGTTGCTGAAAGTACCATAGTACTTATTAGTCTTGCTATCAATACAATTCTTAGAGATAGTGAAGGTGGAAGTCTGAGTATCACTTTCTACTTTTTCATAGATATAAACATTTTGTTGACCAGAAGCATAACATGAGAAAATGGCATTATCGTTGTTACTGTTAAATCGTATGATATTACGAGTATTATCACCTTGTGCGGTTATTGTTGCAATGCCTTCTTGGTCAAAAACAATAGTCCATAAGCCATTATTGTCCAAATCTTCTTTTGTCTTTAAATGGTTATTATTATTGCTTGCTGCATATAGGTAACCACGAGTTGTTTCATCATAGATAGAATAACTGTTATCTGTTTTTTTCTCGATGACGAATTCATAGACACCAGCTGTAGAAGCTATTGAGGTTTCTCGCTCAATGATAGATATAGCAACAGCAGCGCGGTTGCTGCTATTTTGTTGCCCCATTGCATAATTATTACCATCAGTGATGATGTAGCGTTTGCCTGATGTGATTGCACTTGCAAGAGTGTATGTCGTGTATGCTATTCTCTCTACTTCAGCATTGACGGTGGCGTTGTAAGATGGCATTTTGAAGGTCCAAATACCTACTGTAGTTGGATGAGGTATAACGGTTACTGTCTGTCCATCTTCAGCACCTGATACAGTCAAGTTCTTAAGCATATAACCTTCTGCAATACTGAGAGCCAAAGTTATTTCTGTGCCATTAGCAATAGTGGCCACATCACCATTGTTTATTATTTCATCGCCATTATAGGTGGCTGTAATTGTTACATTTTCAGGATTAGCGATGGTAAGTGTCTTGGGTGCAACGTATTTGGTTAAGTTGATATTTCCGAGGGCAATGTTACCCGATCCCTTTTGCGTAAGAATCCATTTAATGTAGCGTATATTTTCTGCAAGGTTTGTGAATGTTTCTGTTTGAGTTGTTGAAGAGATTTGAGTATAACTATAACTTTTTAGGTCAGTATAGTTTGTACCGTCAGCAGAGGTTTGTACTTTAAAGGTACCACTAGCAAAGCTATTGCCCTTGATATCAAAGGTCAAGACACCAGGTCGCTCGTTAAATTTGAGAATTAAATTGTCGTCCTTGTCGTCAAATTTCAGATAAGGAGATGCACTATAGTCATTGCCGAGATTACTTTGAGACAAACCTACAGTATTCTCAATTTGACTTTTCCCACCATCAAAAGTAAAGGGCAAAGTGGCAAAATCTATTCCAAATTGAGTGATAGTAACATCTTTTTCTGCACTTTTTGAACCATATGTGTATGTGAGCTTTACGGTTGCAGTGCGAGCAGTGCTAGACTCATTAGTAGTGCATGTAAAAGGAATGGGGTTTTCGCCAACATTGCCTATAGTTAGCCAGTCATCTGTTGTTGTAGCTGATAAAATGCCCCCTTCTACCGGATTATTGATAACATATCCGATAGTGCCACTGGTTGCATTATAAGTGAGGTCAACATTATCAGCGGAGAGTGAAGGTTTGCTGGGATCATAATAGAATTGAATTTTAGAAACCGTAATTAGACCATTGCTTGAACCTTTTTTACAATCAAATTCTATCTTATAATAGAGATTTGCTGTGGGATTATTTATAGAAACGCTTTGTTCGCCTGTAGATATACTAAAAGTACCAGCCGGACTCCATTGGGAATTGTCGTTACTTGTGTACAATTTAATGGAATTTACGCTATTGGTGGTTATTGCATCAATCTTAACCACCACCTTTACAATTGCTTTGTCAACGGCACTACTAGTAGTAATTATTCCTACAGAAGCGTCATTTTTGTTGCCACACTTAATATAACTCCATTGATTACTGTTGTTGTTGAATTTTGAGATGTTGACTGTGAAACCATTGTTAGTTGCACTCCAATCTGATGTGTAATTAGATACACTTTTTGAGTTGTAATTGCCGCCAAACAATACAGTTTTATACACACTCTCTTCTCCCCACGCCCCAGAAATACCAGCGCAGAGCAGCGCTACGAGCATCACGGCACGTAGTCTAAGATTTTTGAGTAATTGTTTTTTCATTTTGTTTTTTATGTTTTAAATGTTATTGTTATGCTGTTTGTACTTAATGGTTATTTCATTGATAATTATCCATGTATCTCTCTAATTGATACAGTAATGCTCGCTCGAAGTCGTTGTGCAGACCTCGAGCGAGCGAATCACTTACAAATTAAAGACTATGAGGGAAAAAATGAGTTGTCATTCCCAAATGTTGTATTCCTTGCTGTAGGATACATCTTCCTCGTTATATTCGTTACCAACCTTGTCTCTTGTTCTTACACCGACACCAGAAGACTGTGCCAGCATGTAGAACGACTGCAGACGAATCAATTTTGCTTTTGGTTCAATATATGTTTTCATATTCATATCTGTATTTCATTGTTCTTTATTCTGTCATCGTTGACGTTATCGAATCAACACCTTGACTATCGTCGAGCTGCTTCACGCTCGAGAAAGTTGGTGCAAGCTCCACTTTCTTCTCACTTAACCAGCACCTTCTTACCATTCACGATATAGATGCCCTTCTGCATCTTGCTTACGCGCTGGCCAGCCAGGTTGTAGATGGCATTGCTCTCAGTTTCAGTAGTCTCAACGGCCTTGATGCCGTCCACGATGTCACTGAATGCAAAGCCTTTGATGTCACCAGTAGTATTTGGAACAGCCAGATATGCCTTGTTGGCACTCAACTGGAAGGCATCGCCATCCTCTGCACCCCACCAGAATCCGATGTCTGTTCCGTTGTGCATTGTCAGGCGGTAGTAAGTGCAATTAAGATCGGCTTCTGCCATCTCTTCGGCTGTGATGCCATTGGGACCAGAGGGTCGAAGCATATTGTTATTTGTTTTTTCGCCTCCTGTTGTAAGAAGAATTGACTTTTCTCCTGGTGTTGATGCTGAAACCATTACGCCTGTGTTGGCTGGAACTATGTCGCCAGCATTGAAAGGATTCACTGCAAGAAGTTTAGTCTCTGATCCATAAACGTCAATCTTGGCAACCGTCAAGTCCTCTGGTACCACGAAAGCGTTTGTGTTGCTGTAAGTGGCATAGTACATTTTGGTTTTCTTATCGTAGCATGACTCAGAAATGGTGATGGTGGTTCCCTTCTCATAGAGATAAACAGGTGCTTGGGAAGCAGAAGAGTAGCAGGAGAAGAGAGTGCTTCCATTATTATACTGCATCACTTTGTGAGTATTGCTGCCTTTTGCCACGATAGAGGCGGCACCAGTCTCAGAATTAATAGTAATTTTCCATACGCCATTATTATCATTCTTTGTCTGCGTCTTCAATTGGTTTGCAGTGCTGCTTGGAGCATAGAGGTAACCTCCTGTAGCCTCATCTGACCCTGGGTAGGTTTCGTCATAAATGGTATAGCCGTCGGTTTCGTCGCCTTCGATGATGAATTCACATACGGGTGAAGATGAAAATACTGTGGCAATACCATCTTTGATAGCCACATCTCCTACCCCGCGATTGTTAGAATTCTGAACGCCCATTGCCTTATCAGAAGCATTGGTGATAATATAGTGCTTGCCAGAAATTATCTTGGTAGCAAGCGTATAAAGTACTGCTTGATCGACTTCCGCATTGACGGTAACGTTGTACGAAGGCATTTCGAAAGCATAATTGCCATCTTCATTCGGCGTCAAAGTAGTTGTTTGATCATCATCATCAGTCAGCGTTACTGTTTTCAGGACATATCCGTCACCAATATTGAACTGCAAAACGACTTGCGAACCTTCCGTGCACTGTTTGTCTTGTCCATTAGAGACAGTACCCCATACGGGGGACCAAACTAATGCCATAATTCTTACATGCTCTGGATTAGCGATGGTGAGCGTATAGGGCTGTGGAGGCACATATTCTGCCAACTTTATGTTGCCAAGTGCCACATTACCACTGGTTCTTTTTGCATAAATCCATTTGATATAATGAACGTCCTCGTCGAGGTTCTTGAATTTTTCTGACTGAGTAGTACTATTCAGGTTGGTATAAGTTCCCAAATCGGTATAAGTCTCACCATCTGTTGAGGTCTGAACCTTGAAGGTGCCTTCCCAGGGAGAACCATTTCCTTTGATATCGAAGGACAACGTACCCGGTCTTCCATTGAAATGCAAGATCAGATTATCGCCCGTGGTGTCAAATTTCAGTTTGGGACTGTTTGCATAATCAGTGCCTAAACCTTCTTGAGTCAGGCCTTTCGTAGCTTCTATATCATCTCTTATATCATTTTTGCCACCATCGAACGTAAAGGGTAAATTGGCGCGGCCGGCACCATAGTGTTTCTGGGTGACAGTGACATTAACGATAGTTGCTCCCGAATAAGAAAGTGAGATGGTGGTCGTGCGGGTCGCCTCAGTATCGTTTTCGTCGCATTGGAAGGTTACCTTGTCCGCCGTGACGGCAATGTTTTTAATCCACGTATCTTCAGATGAGGCCCATGCACTTAATTCATAATCCTCTTTTGGATTGGTTATGGAATATTCTATACTGCCCTCTGTCTCATTGTATTCCAGCGTGATTTCTCTCACAGCAGGGTTGATAATGGGCTCTTTATATTCAACTCTCGAGACGATCTGGCTATTTGCTTTAAATTCATACGTCGTACTCCATTTATCTATTTCGCCCTTAACTATAACCTCATCGTTCCATTTCAGATCTTCTTTAGAAGTGAAATTTGCGCCATTGAGTCCTTTCCCTTTAAAGACTTGAAATTCGTTGCCATCGGTGATAGTGTTGTCATAAAGTTTATAAGTAAGTTGTCCATCGGTTTCATAAAAATTGCTAACCTCGCTAACTTTACCTTTGACACATACATTTGTAGTCCCAACTCCCGCTTCATAGGCAGCTCTAGCATCTGCTATGGTGTAGGGGTCAGCCTCCGTACCGGCATGCTGCAGGATTGCATAGGTTGCGCTGGCTACCTGGCTGTTGTTATATCCCCCCTTCACAGCAATAGCCTTGATGGTCATAGTCTCGCTAACAGTGATGGCTGATTTATATTCGGAACTGCTGGTAGTTGGATTATTGCCGTCAGTGGTGTAATAGATGGTAGCACCACTGGTACTTTCAATCGAAACACTCCGAGCCGAAGTATATACTCCTGATTCCACACTGAATGTAGGAGTGGCACAGGTCTCAACAACGGGGGCATCACCCTCAAATGTTACTTCAATAGATTTTATATATAAAGCTTTTGATGAGGTCTGGGCCATTGAGATTACAATATCACCAGAAGCACTTCCTGAAAAGGTGTAATCTGTTGCGGTAGCAGATAGGTTTTGAGCTTGTGTACCAAAAGCTTTACCACCTACAGTACATGATATAGTGGCAATTACGCTATTAGCACCTGAGGCATTTATAACAATTTTCGTAATAGTACCACTGATAGCAGAAGTGGAAAGAGATAGAGATTTATAAGGTGAACTACCAGAGCCAAACTGTTGCCCTTTTGTTGCGTCATATCCCAAATAATTACCATTACCTGCTAATGTCCAAGATACATCACCCAATGCTACAGACGTGTTACTGGAAAATTGTTTTCCAGAAAAGGTGTAAGAATACGTTCCTCCCCATGCTCCACTAACTCCAGCGCAGAGGACGGCTATCATCGCGAGGGCGCGTAGCCGGAATGAATTAAGTAATTTCTTTTTCATTTGTTTTAGATGTTTTGTGTTATTGTAATTGATATTTTAAGCCTTACATGGTCGCGGTTGGTATTGATTCTCGCGATTGTATCATCATGGTACGCACGCATATGCGAATTACAGTTGACAAAATTACAAAAAATCGGTCATCTGACCAAACTATAGCAGAACATTTTTTCATCTCTCACAATCTTTTTATTCCGCACTTTTCATCGTTTTCGATGTTTTTATTTTACCGAAACTTCTGCGCCTTGGCATAGAAATTTTTATGCACGGTTCTGCGTCAATTTAGGTGGTAGTTCCAGTTCATTTTATTTCCTCCGTATATAAGTTTTGCCCTCAAGATCTCTACGTTGGCCCTGTTGTACATGGCTCTTTTCACAGCCTTGATTTTGTTGAC
>JAFRTJ010000006.1 GCA_017427185.1 Bacteroidaceae bacterium
GTCATGGAAGGAACGGTCAACAAAATCAAGGCTGTGAAAAGAGCCATGTACAACAGGGCCAACGTAGAGATCTTGAGGGCAAAACTTATATACGGAGGAAATAAAATGAACTGGAGTTACCACCTAAATTGACGCAGAACCCCTTTTTCTCAGATTCTTGTTCTTGATTCCCAGTTCGTCTGCCCTCTTGCTGGATTTCAGGTGCTTGCCCCAGTAGCCCTTTGTATAGGGGCGTGTGTAGCCTCTGTTATTGTTTGAGTTGTAGCTTACCCTGTCATCCTCATAGCCCATCCTGGAATAGAAGTTGTCCGTGTATTCGCTTGTATTTGGAACCAGGGAAGATTTGTAGGTATGCACGGCACCCGTCATCAATTGCGACTGTTCTGCCGGATGGACTATTTCCCCTTCTCCCTTCACCGCCATCTCGCGCCAGTTATATCTGCGCCATCCTTGGGTCATCATCAGCAGGTCGAGGGCCTGGCGGTGCTCCTCGTCGTCCTTCTCGAAATACCATCCGGGGTTGGGCACGAATCCTCGGATCTCGCTGGAGAGGAGCATCTCGGTCAGGATGTTTCCGTTGTCGAAATTCTTTCTTTGGCTGGCGCTGTCAAACACGGATAAGGAGATGGATACTCCGGAATCTCCCTTCCCCAAGGTGGAAGCAATGCCCAACTCTATCTTCTCGTTTGGCTTGTACTCCGTCTTGCCGCATTTCAGCGTTATCGGGGCTTTTCTCGTTTCGTCTTTCATGACAAAGAAGAGCCGGTCAGCATACACTCTTCCCCCCTCGTCAAACACGGTGACTTGATGAACGCCTGCCTGCAAGGCTGATTCCTGCAGGATTAGTTCTCCCTTTGGAAGTTCGTCCAACGGATGGAACGCCGCAAGCCTACCCTCGTGCATCACAGAGATTCCTATAGAGTTAGATGCCAGATTATCTGAGATGTCCAGCTTGACACACCATAGATTCTCAGCGCGAGTAACTTTCATGGCTACGCCTGACGTTTCCTTGGCCTTGAGCTTTTGGCGGACAGTAAGACCGTCATCTGAAGTAAAAGTACACGAGTATGACTTTCCCCATTGTGGGGTTATCGTGAACACACCCCTTCCCCTGTTTATCGTCCTGACAGACTGGCCGGCTACCTTGAGTGTGCCAGACAGGCACTTCCCGTCAGACATGGCTGCCTCGAAAGCAACTCTGCATTCCTTGCCTGCCACCAATTGTCCGCCCTCGGGGAAAAGAGTCAGAACGGGTTGGGCAGGTTCGTCGATACTGGAGTCACGATATTTGACAAGGGGCCGCAAGGTCATGTTGTCGGCATATTCACCCGGACGCTGAGGCTTGTCGTAAACGGGGAACACACGGCTGTAAAGTTTCTCGTAGTCGCGGAAATATTCCTGTGAACACGTCTTGTTGAAAAACCATTGGTTCACGATCTTCATGTGCGGATGCTCATATTCGCCCCAATTCAGTTGCCAGCGGGTGTAGGCCCGCAACTCATAGAACCCTGCGAACATTGTGGGGTTTCCCCTGAGCACGAAGCGGCCGTTTCCCTTGCCTCCCTTCATTTCTACGAGTTTCCGTTCCACCAGATAGCCGTCATTGTTGAGTAGTTCCACATACAATATCCGACTCATGTTTGATGGTTGACCAGTGTTGGTCTGGCGTGTGTAGGCAGCAAACCAGATGGTGTCGCCCAGGAAGTAGCAGGTGTTGTCCATATGGACGTATACCTTTTCCTGGGGGATGGTCTTGCCAAAGGCGGTGAGGCGGTCGGCATATGAATATAGATATCCTGTATCTTTTGCATCTTTAGCCGTGATTCTTGTCGGAATGCAGGTAATTATAATGCAAATAAATTCAGGCAGGAAAAAACTGAGAAATAACTTCATGTCTATTTTCTTGATGATTCTTTTGCTTTAATTATCGATTTTTTGTTTCTCTGCCCCTAAAGACGTAAGAACAGTAAAAAATGTAACACGAAAAAGAGTTTTTTTTGCAAAAATAATTGTTTCTTTGACGCAGATCCGCTGTGGATGCGTATTTATGATGAACATACAGATACATACAGATGTTTTCAGAAAAATTCTGGTTCTGCGTCAATTTAGGTGGTAATTCCAGTCGCAGAAAGCTATGGCTCAGTAGTCATGGGGGCTTCCACTTTTACCTGATAGAGCATTTCGGGCAGATGGAAATCTGCTTTCTCGCGCTCCGTCCTGAGCAGCGAGTACCAGACCACGTTTTCAGGTCCGTCGAAGTCGGCTCTGAACACTCCCATATAGAACCCGTTCAGAGGAATCCCCAGCTGCATCATCTCTATCGTGGAGAGCCTTCCAGCAACAATGTACTTTCGTGCTTCCACGACCGTTTCAATCTGCAACGTGCAAAAACTCCAGTCATAATCGAACTGGCGGTAATAGTGGGTGACATAATCCAAGGCTCTCCCAGCGGGATCGATTTCCATGCAGTAGTAGGTCTCCATTCCTGGAGTGGTAGAGAGGAATATTTCTGCACGGTCTTCGTTGCATACATCCAGTTTCTTCAGGAAGGGTTCCTGTAGCGTGATGGTCTGGTCGGGAACCTGGAACTTAAAGTAGAAATAGTGGGGCGAGAGGTAGCATTGGAATTCGGTCTCGTCCTGCTTGTCGCCACTCCAAGGTGCGCAGAAGGATTTCTGTATGGGCACCTTGTCCCACACTGTGGCAGTAATGATACTTCCAGTGTCTGGCTCTGCCGTTTGGCAGGTCATGACGAACTCGGTGGATTGGCTTTCAAGACTTTCGTTTGTGCAAGCGGCAAAAGCAATGGTTGCCAGCAAAAAAAGGAGGGCTGTTTGTTTCATGAGGTATATGAGAATTGGAAACACTGATTCCTGGGATTTGCTTACCTGGGGCTTACACTGATTTTCAGTGTGCCGTTGGGTTGCTTTGTGAAGACTATCACTTCCTTCTTTATGGCGTGGTTGGGATGGTCGAAGATTTGGCTGCTGTCGAAGGCTTTGCCTTTCACCCGTGTCTCGAAATGAAGATGCTCAGTGGTGGCCCTGCCTGTTCTGCCTGTCAGGGCAATTGCTTCCCCTGCTTGTATCCATTGCCCCACTTTGACCAGATTCTTGGTGTTGTGGCTGTACAGCGTTTCCAAGCCGTTGGCATGACGCATGACGATACAGTTGCCGTAGCCAAAATGTGGTGCACTCAGGATGACTTCGCCAGGGAAGGCTGCACGGATGGTGTCATTGGGCTTGGTCTTGATGTCTGTTCCCCCATGATGGCGAGCTCCTCCATAAGGGCTGATGACTTTCCCGTCGGGAAGCGGATAGCACCATTCTTCCACTGCGTAGTTGGCAAAGTTGATGGAGAATTGATTGGTGTTTGCAAAGGGATCCTTGGCAGCTTCCACCTTCAGGGTCTGCCATTCGTCGATGTCAGCCACCTCGTCGTCTTGAGTATAGGCAGGAGAAGAGAGAAGGCAGATTGCCAGAAAGCAGGATAGTTGTCGTTTGAGTTTCATGAGCGTATCATTATTCCGTTAAGGTTTCGTCCCGTGTTGATGGTTTCACGTCGGGCACTATAGAATTTGTCGGGATTATGATATGTGCAAAGTCCCGCCACATGGATGTCATAAATCCCATTCTCTTCCAGCAGCCAGCGGTTGGCTTCCCACAGGTCGATGTGCCATCGCTGGTATTTCCTTGCAATCCGTTGCATCGGAAAACCTGCCTCATGGAAAGCATCGTAGACCTCGTTGCCAACCTCGAAGGCTTGGAGGGAGATGCCAGGACCTATGATTGCATGAAGATTCTCTGGACGCGACTGCATCTTTCCGATGGCCTTGGATACAATCCGGGCAACTGTTCCCCGCCATCCGGCATGTATTGCCGCGATGATTCTTTCCTGAGAATCATAAACGAGAACGGGTATGCAGTCGGCTGTCTTTACGCAGAGGCAAAGGTCTGGCTTACTCGTGATGACGGCGTCTGTATTTTCGGGCCGACCAGCTTGGTTGACCCATAGCACATGGTCAGAGTGAGTCTGTCGGGGAAGTCCCAACTCTTCCATTCCAAGTCCCAGGTCTTCCACCGATGCGTCGCGACCTGTGGTGAAGGCAAGCAACCATTCGGGAGTGTCGTAGACCAGAATGTTATCCTTCATCGTCTTCGTACTCGAAATCCTCCAGATCTTCAATGTCCTCGATATCTTCCTCGTCGACGAATGAGACATCATCCTCGTCCATATCCTCGAGTTCCTGTTGCAGGAGGGCAAGGTTCTTGTTGCGGTGAACAATTGTTTCCTGTTGGGTAATGGCCTGCAACTTGTTGCTCTCGCTATTGAGGGCATGCCACAGGGTATCTTTCAGCTCTGTAATGCCTTGATTGGTCACTGCGCTGATAAAGACATGGGGCAGGTCTTCGGGAAGATCCTCGGAAAGCATCTGTATCAGTTCCTCGTCGAGCAGATCACTCTTGGTGATGGCCAATATCCGTTGCTTGTCCAACAATTCAGGGTTGAAAGTCCCGACTTCGTTAAGTAGAATCTCATACTCCTTTCTGATGTTGTCTGTGTCTCCAGGTACCAAGAAAAGAAGCAGGCTGTTCCGCTCGATGTGGCGCAGGAACCTGAGTCCCAAGCCTTTACCTTCCGATGCTCCCTCGATGATGCCTGGGATGTCTGCCATCACGAAGGATTGCCCATCGCGATACGATACGATGCCCAAGCTGGGTTCCATCGTGGTGAACGGATAGTCCGCAATTTTGGGGCGTGCTGATGACACGGAGTTCAGCAATGTACTCTTGCCAGCATTCGGGAAGCCCACAAGACCCACATCGGCCAGGAGTTTCAACTCGAGGATGACCGTGAGTTCTCGCATGGGTTCACCTGGTTGGGCATAACGGGGAGCCTGGTTGGTCGCTGTGCGGAAATTCCAGTTTCCCAATCCGCCTCGCCCTCCCTGAAGCAGCATGACTACCTGTCCATCTTCAGTGACATCACAGATGTATTGTCCGTTTTCCGCATTGTAGACTACCGTTCCGCAAGGGACATCGATGTAGCGGTCGTTACCATTCGCTCCTGTGCTGCGGCTCTTTCCTCCATTCCCTCCGTGTCCGGCAAAGACGTGACGCTCATAACGAAGATGGAGCAATGTCCAGTAGTTGTGGTTGCCACGCAGGTACACGTGACCGCCTCTGCCTCCATCGCCTCCATCCGGACCTCCATTGGGAACGTATTTGGCACGATGCATGTGCGCGCTGCCCCGTCCGCCCTTTCCCGAGCGGCAGCATATCTTCACGTAGTCTACAAAATTGGATTCTGCCATTTAGTTCTTTGAGTCGATCAGTGCGTAGATGGCTTCCAGCATTGCTTCCTTGGAAGGATTGTCTGCCCAGCGGCACACGTTGCGCAGGCCTTCTTTCTCGAACCATTCAGAAAGAGGAGCCGTCTGATTGTGATAAACCTCGAAACGTTTCTTGATTGTTTCCTCGTTGTCATCTGCCCGCCCCTGCTCCTTGGCACGTTTCAAGAGACGGGCCATCAGGATATCTTCCTCGACAACCAGCTCAATCATCATGCCCATATCGTGGCCACGTTTTGCCAGCATTTCTTTCAAAGCCTCAGCTTGAGCAATCGTGCGAGGGAAACCGTCGAAGATCACACCTTTACCAGCAGGTTGTGCATCGTAGGTCTTAGCCAGGATGTCAATCATCAGCTCATCAGGAATCAGCTGTCCGTTGTCGATATAGCCTTTTGCAATCTTGCCAAGTTCTGTGCTGTTCTTGATTTCGGCACGCAATACGTCACCAGTGCTGATGTGCCCCATGCCATATTTCTCTACGATACTGTCACTATAGGTTCCCTTTCCACTTCCGGGGGCACCAAAAATAATGATATTTTTCATAATCTCTCCTTCTTAATACCTAAAATTATTATTTACTCTTTTTACCTTATTGCAGCAGTGTATAGATGTCTTTCGTGTTTCGTCCGTAGCCGTCGTAATCCAGTCCGTATCCCACAATGAAATCATTGGGAATCTCGAAACAGCAATATCGGATATCCAAATTGACCTGCAGCTTGCCAGGTTTGAGCAAGAGGGTGCAAATGTCGATGCTGCTTGGATTCTGCTTCTTCAAAGTGTCCAGCAAGTGGGCCATCGTGAGACCTGTATCAACGATATCCTCCACGATGATTACGTGGCGGTCAGTAATGTTGACATTCAATCCGATAAGTTCACGAATGGATCCGGAAGAGTTGACTCCTTGATAGGAGGCGAGTTTGACGAAACATATCTCGCAGGGAATGTTCATCTCACGGAGCAAATCTGCAGAAAAGATGAACGAGCCGTTCAACACTGACAGAAAGACTGGATTCTTACCTGCGTATTCTTGATTGATTTTGTTAGCAATAACCTTAACCCTTTCCTGAATCTTGGATTCTGGAATGGAGATTCTGAAGGTTTTGTCCTTGACTTGGATGGTATCCATTTATCTGAGTTTGTCAAAAAAACGATGCAAAGTTAAGAAAAAAACGAGTGCAGAACAAAAGAAATCCATTTCTTTTTTATGCCGAGTGCCAGTAAGTTCACGACTTGAATGCGAAGTTACGAAAAAATGAGTGCCGAACAGAATAATTTGGGCTATTTCGAGTGATAGTAACTTCGACAGAGTCATAGTTACGAAAAAAAGAATTAAAATCTGAGTATTAGGCTGAAAAACTTTCTGTTTTCTGGTGCTAAGATTCATCGAAAAGCATTATCTTTGCAGTATGATATGCCCAGAACCTGTCAATTTGGATTTAAATCGCATGGCGAAAATCCTCAGGATCCGTCCTGAGGATGCTCACAAAGGAACCATGGGACATGCTCTGCTTGTGGCAGGGAGTTATGGGATGGCTGGGTGTGCCAGCCTGGCTGCAGAGGCTTGTCTGAGAAGTGGGGCAGGGAAGTTGACCCTGCATACGATTCGGAAGAATCGTGTCATCATGCAGATGAGTGTCCCCGAGGCAATCCTGCGTTTGGATTCAGGAAAGGAATACCTGTTGGCTTCCATCCAAGACTTATCTCCTTACCAATCTGTCGGAATTGGTCCAGGAATGGGAACCAAAGCATTGAATTGCCTGAGTAGCTATCTCGAAAAGAGTGAACTTCCGATGGTTCTTGATGCAGATGCATTGAATATGCTGGCGCAGAATCCAGCCTTATTGCGGAAGCGGAATTACATTCTGACTCCTCATGGGGGGGAGATGCAAAGATTGGCAACGGGTTTTGGACTTGATAGTCAAGACATGCATCAATGTGCTTTCCAGATGGCTGTAGAGAAACACTGCATTGTTGTGCTGAAGGGCCATCATACCGAAATATTCCTCCCTGATACGTCTATCCTAAGATGTCCCAAAGGGAATGCAGGAATGGCTACGGCAGGTTCGGGTGATGTGCTGACAGGCATCATTACAGGTCTTCTTGCCCAAGGGTATACGCCCGATGAGGCGGCCGTTTTGGGCGTGTGGCTGCATGCCGTAGCAGGTGATTATGCAGCAGACAAGATGGGCCAAGAATGCATGTTGGCACGTGACATCATTAGTTTCTTGCCCCAAGCGTTTAAAGAAATAATGAAGATAAAGAATATATGATGAAAAGATTAATCCTTGCAGGCATGTTCGGCATGAGCCTGCTCAATCTGAATGCACAGACCCAGGTGGATCCTTTTGTGCCTGGCAGTACGTTGGATGGTATCTGTTATTATCTCCCCAGCACGGCATTGCGTGTGACTGTCGTCGCTGAGAAAACCATTACCAATCCAGGTGATTTCTGGGTTTATGCTGATAAGTATCTTCGTCTGAAGAATGTGCCACAGGCTCAAAATATCAGTTGGAAAATCAAGAGCATTTCGTTGGAGCCCTTCGGCGTTCCAGACAAGACTAAGGCTTACAGTGTCAAGTTGAAGAGCAAGACTCTTGCACCCCTGGTCGGCTTGAGCAGGGATGGTATCCTGTTGAGCATCAATACCGATGCTCAGGAAGAGACCTTGCCCCCTCTGCCTGAGACTGTGCCCGCTCCTGCCCTCGTAAATCCTCGGAATTATATGACACAAGAGATTCTGTCGGCAGGTGCGGATTGGAAGATGGCAGAATTGTGCGCACAGGAAATATATGATATTCGCGAGAGCCGTAACGACTTGATTCGTGGCGAAGCTGACAACACCCCCAAGGACGGAGCGCAATTGAAGTTGATGCTTGAGCAGTTGTCGGAACAGGAAAAAGCGCTAGAGAGCCTCTTCAGCGGTACGCAGCAGACAAGTACTGAGGTGTTTTCCTTGAACTATGTTCCGACGAAAGAAACTGACAAGGAGATACTGTTCCGCTTTTCTCAGAAGTTGGGGTTGGTGGATGCTGATGATTTGGCAGGAGATCCTGTCTATGTCAGCGTAAAAAGCCTGGAGACACTTCCCCAGTCGGTGCAAGATGAGGCTATAGCCAAAAAGAAGGAGAAGATGGAGAAGGGCGTTTATTATAATGTTCCTGCGCGCATGGCTATTGCTGTCTTCAATGCTCATCAGGAATTTACCAAGATGGAGACTCCTATGGGCCAATTCGGTGTGGTAGAGATTCTCTCGAATCTGCTTTTCGACAAGAAGACCAACACTCAAGTCACTTTCTTCCAGAGTACAGGAGGAACAAAGGATGTGATGGAATAAACAAGAGTTAATCCTAAAAATAAATCAGAGATGAAAAGATGTTTTTTAATGGCTGCTGTAATAATCAGCATGACTAATGTGAATGCTCAGCAGAAGGAGTATCCTAAACAGGAACCCATGAAGCCAGGCATGTCAGAGTATTGGACTCCTCAACCCAAGGTGGTGACACCAGGTGACATTAAAACGAATACGGCACCCAGTGATGCCATTGTATTGTTTGATGGGAAGGATTTGTCGGCTTGGACAAACGGTCAGGGCGGCCCTGCTGAGTGGATTGTGAAAAATGGTATCGTTACTGTAGACAAGACGAAAGGTGACATTGTGACCAAACAGGAGTTTGGCAGTTTCCAACTTCATCTAGAGTGGTGTGTACCTGCAGACATTGAAGGTGAGAGCCAGGCTCGTGGAAACAGTGGCGTCTTCCTGCAGGACAAGTACGAGGTCCAGATCCTGGATTGCTACAACAATGAGACGTATGTGAATGGTATGACGGGCAGCATCTATAAGCAGACTCCTCCTTTGGTGAACGTGATGCGTAAGCCTGGTGAATGGAACGTTTATGACATCATTTACACTGCTCCCATCTTCAAAGAAGACGGCACTTACCTGTACCATCCCTATGTAACCGTTATCCAGAATGGTGTAGTTCTGCAAAATCACACGGAGATTTGGGGAACCACAGAGTACATAGGCTGGCCTCGCGTGGCACCTCATGGCAATGGCCCTATTCGTTTGCAGATGCATGGAGACCCCAGCAAGGGTATCTCCTTCCGTAACATGTGGATTCGCCCCATGTAGAAATAACAGAGAATCCTCTTTGAGAGTTTACATAAGAAGAAGGGATGCCCCCAATGGAGCATCCCTTCTTCTTATGTCAGAATGATGTTGTCTATTAGAGCTTGTCGTTGCTTCCCAGCACATCAACGATCTTGTGGATGTACATCTTCTTCATGTTCTCGCGTGCGGGTTTCAGATACTGGCGAGGATCAAAATGGCTGGGGTTTTCTACGAAATGCTTGCGAATGGCAGCAGTCATAGCCAGGCGTGAATCAGAATCAATGTTGATCTTGCAAACAGCGCTCTTAGAAGCCTCACGCAGTTGTTCCTCAGGGATACCTACAGCATCGGGCAGCTTGCCACCATACTTGTTGATGGTGTCAACCTCATCCTGGGGAACGGAAGAACTTCCGTGCAGAACGATGGGGAAGCCAGGAAGCTTTTTCTCAATCTCGTGGAGGATGTCGAATGCCAATGGAGGAGGAACCAACTTGCCAGTCTTGGGGTCGCGAGTACATTGCTCAGGAGTGAATTTATAAGCTCCATGGCTGGTACCAATAGAGATAGCCAAGCTATCGCAACCGCTGCGGGTTGAGAAGTCGATTACCTCTTCAGGCTTTGTGTAGTGAGAAACTTCGCTGGCAACTTCATCCTCAACACCTGCCAACACACCAAGTTCTGCTTCAACGGTAACATCGTACTTATGAGCATACTCAACCACCTTCTTGGTCAGAGCGATATTCTCTTCATAAGGCAGGGAAGAGCCGTCAATCATTACACTGGAGAAACCATTGTCGATACAATCCTTGCAAAGCTCGAAGGTGTCTCCATGATCCAAATGCAGAACAATCTGAGGATTGGGGCATCCCAATTCCTTGGCATATTCCACAGCACCCTGAGCCATGTAGCGCAGGATGGTACCGTTGGCATAGTTGCGAGCACCCTTGGATACCTGCATGATAACGGGTGACTTTGTTTCTACTGCAGCCTGAACGATGGCCTGCATCTGCTCCAGAGTGTTGAAGTTGAATGCTGGAATAGCATAACCGCCATCCACTGCTTTTTTGAACATCTCACGGGTGTTAACCAAACCCAATTCTTTGTAACTTGTCATAATTGTTTTTTATTAAAATAAAACTATCTTCTATTTAGCGGGTGCAAAGATACAAAATTGTTGCAATATTTGGATAATATTTGACTGTTTGTTATAATTCCTTAACCAAATAAATTTGGGTTGGGAAGTGATCGCTGTATCCATCTTGCCATTGTCCGCCTGCTGTCGTGCGCTTTGGAGAGCCTTTGTATTTGCCTTCTTTCGTAATCAAATAATCTGGCATGTATATCTCGTTTTTGAAGAACTTGAAGGTAGAACGATCTTTGCCCACCATATTCCCAGTAATGATGATTTGGTCGAAAAGGTTCCACATATTGTCATACAGCAAGGTGCCTTGTCCTTTTTTCCTCAAAGTTTCATACCAGGGGTTAAAGAGATCCTGATTTCCAACTTTCTTCATTTTGTTCTTTGCTCCCAAAGCTGTTATAACGCTGGCATTGTCTGGGTCATCATTCAGGTCACCCATAATGACAATACGTGCATCGGGGTCTACTGATTGTATGGAATCGACGATTTCACGGCATAGGCGTCCCATGAATTCGCGACTGGGACTATCAGCACCTCGAGAGGGCCAATGATTGACCATGAAATGGAAATACTCACCCAACAGGTTTCCCTCGACATGAAGGATACCACGGGTGGTATAGCCGCCACTGAACTCCTCATAGCCCCTAGGAGGAATCAACTCATGTTTTTTTACCTTGAACAACTTTGGGTTGTAGATGCATGCAAGATCGATACCACGTTGGTCTGGACCTTCCACCAGAATCCCTTCCATGCCAATATTTGCCAGTTCTGGTTGGGCTAGCAAGTCTTTGAGAACATTCTGGTTTTCCACCTCACTCATGCCAATGAAGGCAGCACCGCCCTTCACACGTTCTGTGCAGAGTTCCGAAAGAACCTTGGCCATGTTGTGCAGCTTGTGAGAGTATTTCATCTCGTTCCATTGGAAAGAGCCTGTAGGCAGGAAATCGTAGTCATTCTTCCCTTCATCGTGGATAGTGTCGAACAGATTTTCTTGATTGTAGAATGCTATGCCACAATAGATAGTTCGCTTGCCCTGCTCGTTATTAGGGTCGGGTTCCGCTGTCTTGTATGAACTCAGGCTCAGCAGGGCCATGATTGCCACTATTGAGAGAATGCTCTTTTTCATCATCTTCAGTTACTTCTTAAGTATAATTACGCGCAAATTTCTAAAAAAAAAATGATAATATAGAACTTTTCTGATTAAATTCATTGATTTTATATTTTTTTCCATGAATTGTAAATGTTCCTTGTTTATTTTGATTAAATTTGTAACGAAAACTAATAATCAAAACACAAATTAAATCGTAAAACGAATCACATGAGTAAAGGTGCTAAATTGTTTGTTGTAGCTTTGTGTCTGAGTACCAGTACATTGGCGCAACAAGAAGTCAAGACCGACACACTCACCACCAGCGATGATTTCGATTACTCGCTAACGGAAGGTCAGATTGACGAAAATGCAGAGGCTGCAAGTACCATTACCTTGGTATCAAGTTCGAGAGATCCTTTCATGGATGAGATAGGTTTCCTTTGGAGCCCTATGAGATTCAAGTATAGGGCTCTGGACAACCAGTACGTGGGAAACTATATTAACGGTGTGCAATTCAACAACGTGGAGACTGGGCGTTTCAGTTTTACAGGTATCACTGGTGGTCTTAATGACGCCACCCGAAACAAAGAGGGGGTGGGCTTCCTTGAACAGAGTTCCTTCTCCTTCTCTCCATTGGGGGGCGCTACCAATATCGACATCCGCCCCAGTCACTATGCTGCAGGTTCTAAAGCCGGTATTGCAGGGACCAATCGTAACTATGTTTTGCGTGGTACCTATACCTATGCAACAGGTATCCTCCAGAACGGATGGGCTTTTATGGGCTCACTGGGTTATCGGTGGGCAAACGAAGGTGTTATCGAAGGTACTTTCTACAACTCTTTCAGTTACATGGTTGGAGCGGAAAAGGTATTCAATCGTCGTCATAGCCTTAGCCTGACAACCTGGGGCGCTCCAACTGAGCGGGGGCAGCAGGGAGCAGCTACGGAGGAAGCATACTGGTTGGCTAACTCTCATTATTATAACCCATATTGGGGATATCAGGATGGCAAGAAACGCAACAGTCGTGTTGTTTCAGAGTTCTCTCCATCAGTGATGACTACTTGGGATTTCAAGATTAATGATGACATGAAGCTGACTACTGCTGCCGCCATGACGTTTGTCAACTATGGATCTACAGCCTTGAGTTACAATAATGCCTACAACCCAAGTCCCGTTTATTACAAGAATATGCCATCCAGCGTATTCAATGTATACAACGACACCTACAACAATGCTTCGTGGCTGGGCGAAAATTATGGCGTTATGGAGCAATATCAGGCGTTGTATGATTACTGGACAGGTCCTAAGGCAAACCGTCAGATCAATTGGAATTTGCTGTATGCTCAGAATGAAGCGAACAATTCGACAGGCAAGTCTGCTTTATATTATCAGGAAAAACGTCATAACGACCAGCGTGCCTTCAATCTCTCCAGTATTTTGGATGGTCGTTTCAATACCTATGGATCATATGTTCTCGGCATGAACTTCAACTCTACTCGCGGTCATCATTACAAGACGATGGCCGATTTGCTGGGAGCTGAGAAGTTCATCGATGTGGACAACTACTCTCTGAACAAGTATGGTAGTGGAAGCAACGAGTATCAGAATGATCTCGACAATCCTAACCGCAGTATCAATGAGGGCGACATCTTTGGTTACAATTATCTGATAAATGTGGATAAGATAAAGGCCTTTGGAAGCAATACCTGGAAGGTTGGCAACCTCTCAGTGTCTTATAGTGCTGATATCGAAGGAACTTGGATGGAGCGTTATGGTAAAATGCGCAATGGCCGTGCTGCTGATTTCTCAAAAGGAAGCAGCGGCTGGGCCCGTTTTCTGGGTGGAGGAGGTAAGGCTTTGCTTCAGTACAACATTGCCACTTCATTCTTTTATGTGGGTGGTGCTATTGTGTCTCAGGCTCCTTTGGCTTACAATTCTTTCGTGGCTCCACGCATCCAAAACAATTTTGCCAACAACCTGAAGAATGAATGGTATTATAGCGGCGAAGCTGGCTATCAGTGGTATTTTGGTCCTGTGAGTGGTAAAGTTGGCGGATTCTACAACCGCTTCAACGATGTCACTCAGCAGACGGGATTTTACAACGATGACGCATCCTATCTGACCTATCTTACCATGACGGGTATCCAGAAGCAGTACATGGGAGTGGAGGCCGCTGTTACCATTAAGCTCTATCGCAACCTGAAACTGAATCTTTTAGGTACACTTATGGATGCCAAGTATGTCAACAATCCCAATGCCCAATTGGCATACGAGGGTTCCGACTACGAGACGATCACCAGCATCAACACGTGGACCAACGAGGTTACTGGGGAAAATCGTCCCTTGCAGGTTTTCATGAAAGACGTGAAAGAAAACAGTACTCCCCTGACTGCTGCCTCCATAGGATTGAGTTATAATATCAATGGATGGTATTTCGATGTGAACCTCAACTATTACGATCGTGTCTACGTAGGGGCTTCTTCTTACCGTCGCTTGGGTAATGCCGTTGAGGCTGGCATGAGTGGTTTCGCAAGCAACATCTCCGACATCAATGTCAACACAGGTACCATCAAGACTGCATGGGATTATGCTCGTGAGCAGAGCGCATCGGGCAGTGGGGCTTATGTTTACGACGCTCAGACGGGTGAGATTTTGTCAGGGTATGGTCCCTCTCAGGAGAAGTTCGATGGCGGATTCATGCTCGATGCCAGTATCGGCAAAAGCTTGAACCTGAGTAGAGGCAAAAGACTCAATCTTAACCTGGCGGTTCAGAATATGACCAATAATCGCAACATGCGTACAGGTGGTTACGAACAGAATCGTGCCGACCGATCTTATGATTATCAGTTCTCCAAGAACTCTTATTACTATTATGCAAATGCAATCAATGCATTTCTGAATATCGGACTTAGATTTTAGACATGACTATGAAGAGACATTTGACAAAGATATTTGCAGGTTTGCTTCTTCTGGCATCTTGCATGAACGATTACGATGATATAACCGTCTCCAATGACGGGTTCACGGCAACAAACATTGGCGAACCCACGATGACCATATCGCAATTGCGTAGGACTTACAGTAGTGCTATCGCCAACAGTTCTTACGAGAAGATTACTGAGGACGAGGTTGTTGAAGGTGTGGTGGTTGCCAATGATATCTCTGGTAACATCTATCAGTTCATTTACATCCAGGGCTTGAATGCCGATGGAACTCTAAATACTTCAGAAGGAGGCATTGGAGTTGGCATCAAGGGACTTGGATGTCTGTACACCCTGTTCCCCGTAGGCCAGAAGATTCGCGTCAACCTCAAGGGACTCTGGATAGGCGGTTATGGTGCTTCCCCTCGTATAGGCCAGCCCTATATCAACACGAATGGTAGCATGCGTTTGGGGCCTATGCCTTATGCTATGATGCAAACAAATATCCAGAAAGTGGGAACCCCCAATCCTGATATGGTTCAAGCACGTCCTGTGGTGGCTTCTGAGTTGACTTCTAACAACATCACTCGGCTGACACCCATGCTGGTGGTGCTCAATAATGCCCAAATCAGCGATGCAGGTTGGCCCTATGCTCACTGGGAGGTGGGTGGAGATACCTATAGTGAGTATCATGACATTACGATTGGGAACACCATGCTGAAGCAATTTCTCTACACCAGTACGAGTGCCCAGTTTGCTGGCGATACGATCCGTGCTGGCCGCAAAACCATTTACGGACTGCTGGGGCGCTATTCCAGTTCTTATCAGCTTTCTCTGCGTTCTTTGGACGATATTGTAGAACTTGAAAAATAATTCATCATATATATGAAAAGAATATATCAATTCCTGCTTGTAGCAGTCGCCGTTATCGGCATCAACACTTCCTGTTCCGATGTGCCTGCCCCTTATGAGGTGAATCCGGGTACTAACGGAGGTGGCAAGACACTTCCTTACAAGAGTACAGCTCTCAATACAGGATGGACCATGCATTGCATTTCTGCAAATGAGCCTTGGAGCCAGGGTAGTTCTTATATTCAAGCTACCGGCTATCAGGATTGGGAGGGAACTGGATCCAAATCAAACGTCGAAGTCGAGTCTTATCTCATCTCTCCTGCCTTCAACACAGCTTGCGAGAGTGGTAAGGTCCGTTTCTACTTCGACAATACTATCCGCTACACCAACAATGTGAGTGGCTGGCATGACTATGAGAAGATTTTTGTCAGCAGCAACTACGATGGCAAGAACTTCGACGCTGCCTCATGGGAGCAGATTGCCTGGACTCCCACAGCGAGTCCCTTTAGCGATTGGACGCTTTACACCAGTGGTCAGATTCAGCTTCCTGAGGCATATGTCAATAAGGATAGTGTCTACATAGCTTTCTATTTCTATGCCCCCGGCAATGCTTCCACTACATGGGAACTCGAGAACTTCATCATTGAGGAAGGCGAAGCAGACAACTCTTCTAACGTTCCAACTCCCATTGAAGGTAGTGGTTCAGGTACAGCCACTGATCCTTATAATGTGGCAGCTGCCATCTCTTTCACCAGTGCTCTTGCTGCCGACACCAATTCTGATCCAGTCTACATCACGGGTATCATCTGCAGCGATCCCAACATTGATACGGGTCAGTTCGGTAACGCCACCTTCTACATCTCTGACGACGGTACCGAAAACAATCGTTTCTATGTGTTCCGCACGATGGATCTGGGCAATCAGAAGTTCACCGATGCCAATAAGCTGAAGAAGGGCGACAGGGTGGTCATCTATGGTCCTCTGGTCAACTATCGTGGCAACACGCCTGAGACGGTAGGCAGCAAGACATACCTTATCTCTATCAATGGCGAGGGGGGTAATACTCCTGCTCCAACTCCTATTGAAGGCAGTGGTTCCGGTACAGCCACCGATCCTTATAATGTGGCAGCTGCCATCTCTTTCACTAGCGCTCTTGCTGCCGACACCAATTCTGATCCAGTCTACATCACGGGTATCATCTGCAGCGATCCCAATATTGATACGGGTCAGTACGGCAACGCCACCTTCTACATATCTGACGATGGCTCCAACAACAACCGTTTCTATGTGTTCCGCACGATGGACCTGGGCAACCAGAAGTTCACCGATGCCAATAAGTTGAAGAAGGGCGACAGGGTGGTCATCTATGGTCCTCTGGTCAACTATCGTGGCAACACGCCAGAAACGGTAGGCAGCAAGACATACCTTATCTCTATCAATGGCGAAGGGGGTAATACTCCTGCTCCAACTCCCATTGAAGGTAGTGGTTCAGGCACAGCTACTGATCCTTATAATGCTGCAGCTGCCATCTCTTTCGCCAGCGCTCTTGCAGCTGACGTGAACTCTGATCCAGTCTACATCACGGGTATCATCTGCAGCGATCCCAACATTGATACGGGTCAGTACGGCAACGCCACCTTCTACATATCTGACGATGGCACCAACAACAACCGTTTCTATGTGTTCCGCACGATGGACCTGGGTAACCAGAAGTTCACCGATGCCAATAAGCTGAAGAAGGGCGACAGGGTGGTCATCTATGGTCCTCTGGTCAATTATCGTGGCAACACGCCTGAGACGGTAGGCAGCAAGACATACCTTATCTCTATCAATGGATCTTCGGAAGGCGGTGGAGACACTCCTGACACCCCAGATAACCCAGATACATCCGAGGGCGTATCCATCAGTGAAACCACAGTGACCCTTACCAACCCAGGAGTCACAGCAGGAAACGAGTCCATTAAAATCGACTTCTCCACTCTAGGCTTGGATAATGCTGCAGAAATGGGTACTGTAACACTCTCCGACGGCACTACGATTGTATTTGACAAGGGAAGCAACTCGAATGCTCCCAAGTACTATACTGCCACCAAGGGCGCTCGCGTGTATGCCAACAATACTATTACATTTAATGGTAAGAGTAAGATAGCTCGTGTCGTGATGACGTGTGACTCATACAATAGTGTTGATTACGTGGGTAATGCCACTGCTACAATCTCTGTTTCAGGTAACACTCTTGTCTACACCAATGCCAGCCCCAATGCAGGCACGCAACTTCGTGTACAGACAGTCACCATTACCTATGCCGAGTAAGAGGATTCTCGAATGAAGAAATATGCCATGCTCATGATTGTTCTCTCCATTGGATTCGCGTCCTGTGGAGATGACGATATGGAGCCTTCTATTCCAACGAATAAAGAGAATGTAAATGCCAATCTGGTGGGAATTGACAAGACGGTTTCCCGTCTCGAGATGCCTCATCTGACTTCGCGCTACGATTTTATTTGTCACAAGCTTACGGATGGAACGGTCAACTATACCCTCGAGTACGATCGTTCTCTCTATCATGCCCATTGGGTGGCATACACCTATGATGCAAGTACGGCCAAGAGGAATTATACCAGCCGCACCAATGCGTGGGCTCCTGATCCAGATGTTGAGCGGAACTATCGTCTGAGTGCTCAGCATTTCCAAGGCTTCAGTCGTGGCCATCTGGTGGGTAGCGCAGAACGTTATCAGAGCCGTCAGGCCAACGAGCAGACCTTCTACATGAGCAACATGTCCCCCATGATAGGCAATTTCAACAGTACGTATTGGGGCGAGATCGAAAACAAGGTTCGCATCAACTGGGGGAGCATGGTGGTGTCGTCAGGCAGCAGTTTCTTTGGAGGTACGCTTTATGTGGTCAAGGGTGGTACACTCGATCAACTCCGCAGGACTATCCCTGTTGAAACCGTAATGGGCGAGATGGTCGAAATGGCTGTCCCCAAGTATTATTGGATTGCATGCCTCTTCGTCTCCAGTAGCGGAAATGCCAAGGCAATAGGTTTCTGGCTCGAGCATAAGGATTACAACAACGATAGCGATTCCTACCTCATGCAGCTTCGCCGTCAGGCAGCCATGTCTATCGACGAACTAGAGAAGAAAACCGGTATCGATTTCTTCTGCAATCTGCAGGACAATGTCGAGAATCATGTGGAGGCTACCTACGACATCAGCCAATGGAGTGGATTGTAGCCGCCGTTTGGTTCCCTTCCCCTTCGAGGAATATATATTATATAATGTAACACATGTTAAAAACAGAAATAAAGATTTAGTGTTATGGAAAAACAAAAGAATAAGATGATGAAGCTTGTTCCCGTCATGCTTTGTTTCTTTGCGATGGGATTTGTTGACCTCGTTGGCATTGCATCCAATTATGCCAAGGACGACTTGGGGCTCTCAGACACGATGGCCAACATCCTGCCCTCTATGGTATTCGTATGGTTCCTTATCTTCTCCGTACCCACAGGTTTGTTGATGAACGAAATCGGACGTAAGCGCACCGTATTGCTCAGTTTGCTTATCACGATTGTCTCGTTGGCACTCCCCATTTTGGGCAACAATTTCTACATTATGATTATTGCCTTCTCCCTATTGGGCATTGGAAATGCACTCATGCAGACCTCTTTGAACCCCCTCGTGGCAAGTGTAATGCAAGGAGGGCACTTGGCCAGTACACTGACCTTTGGCCAGTTCATCAAGGCTATAGCCTCCTTCATGGCTCCTTATATAGCCATGTGGGGTGCCATGCAGTCCATTCCTTCCCTTGGACTAGGCTGGCGTGTGCTTTTCCCCGTCTACATGACGATTGGTGTCCTTGCCACCCTATGGCTCGGCTGGACCCATATCGAGGAAGAACCCCAGGAAGGCAAGCCCAGTACCTTTGGACAGGCTTTGGGGTTACTTCGCAATCCCATTGTCCTCCTCTGCTTCTTGGCTATCATTTGCCATGTCGGAATCGATGTGGGCACTAATACCACAGCTCCAAAGATCCTGATGGAACGCCTTGGCATGTCACTCAACGAAGCCGCTTTTGCCACCAGTCTCTATTTCTTCTGTCGTACCATTGGCTGCCTCACGGGAAGCTATATTCTTACCCGCATCAGTACTCGTGCGTTCCTGCTCTTCAGCGTATGCCTGCTTGGCATAGCGATGGTCGGACTCATGGTAGGCCATACCAAGTGGATACTCTATAGTGCCATCTGCGTTCTCGGCTATGGCAATAGCAATCCCTTCTCCCTCATTTTTGCCCGTGCTCTGAGTGCTGTACCTGACAAGCAGAACGAAGTTTCGGGTCTCATGATTATGGGACTCTTCGGAGGAACCATTTTTCCCTTGTTCATGGGGTTGGCCAGCGATGCTGTCGGTCAGGTGGGAGCTGTCATGGTGATGTCTATTGGAGTCGTTTATATGGCTGCTTATGCCATAAAAGCAGGGTAAAATACTGATATTTATAACTTTTCCCGCCAAAAGATTTGGCAGGTAAGGGAAAAAAACGTAATTTTGCACGCTGAAACGAAAAAAAGCGACCATTGCACATATAGTTACCACTGTATAGACAAAAATATAGACATAACAAATACAAAACATACAGATATGAAAAAAGGACTTCATCCAGAGAATTATCGTCCCGTTGTGTTCAAGGATATGAGCAACGGCGACATGTTCCTGAGCCGCTCTACTTGTAAGAGTAATGAGACCGTTGAGTTCGAGGGTCAGGAATATCCCGTAGTAAAGTTGGAGATTTCCAACACCTCTCATCCTTTCTATACGGGTAAGAGCAAATTGGTTGACACTGCAGGTCGCGTTGATAAGTTCATGAGCCGTTACGCTCGTACCAAGAAGTAATCTTCGTCGGACAACATCACGCAATCATACAATAAGAACCCTGAGAGCTTGACTTTCGGGGTTTTGTTGTATATGGGGAAGGGAGCTGTTCCTGTGTTCGGATAAGCATTTGCTAAATACGCCTTTTTTATTTTGCTTATTGCCTGCTTATTCGTATCTTTGTTCCCAAGAAGAACAAAGGAAGCATAGATGAAAGGAATGAGAATTAAAGTTTAGAGGGTTGGGCAAAGCCTTGCCTTGCTGTTTGTCGTGCTGATGATGCAAGGGTGCAGGACGGGCGGAACAGAGATTGTCAACATGCAGTGTGAGTATCAAAACCATCCCATTGGAATTGATACGCAATCACCTCGCTTCACATGGAACTATGCAGGCGACACCACTTGGCAACAGAGTGCTTTCCGAATCATTCTGGCAGACAGTCCCAGAGGGCTGAAGCGCAAAGGAGAAGGCTTCCGTTGGGAGAGTCCAATCACCCAGTCGTCTCAGATGCTGACAGCCTACACGGGCAGCAATCCCTTGAAGCCTCACACTACTTATTACTGGCAGGTAGAGACGAATGGAGCAGACGGCAGGAAACACGTTCTCTCACCTGTCGCTACCTTCGAGACCGCCAAGATGAACCAGACAGATTGGGTGGCACATTGGATAACGGACGGACAAGAGCGTACCGAACATGTAGCCCCCTTTCTGAGACGCACGTTCGAGGTGAAGGGCAAAATCGTCCAGGCCCGTCTTTATGTCAGTGCTGCTGCCTATGTGAAACTGGAGTTGAATGGCCAGCGCTTGTGTTCCACGAGCCTGAATCCAGGATATACCCACTATGACCACCGCAATCTCTATTGTACCTATGATGCTACATCAGCTTTGCGTCAGGGGCAGAATGTCCTTACGGCTGTGCTGGGCAATGGCTTCTACAATGAGATAGACCGCCTTGGTGTCTGGGACTTCGATAATGCATCGTGGCACGGACGTCCGCGTCTGATGTGTGAGCTTCGCCTGACCTATGCCGATGGTCGTATTGAGACCATCGCTTCTGATAAGTCCTGGCAAGTATCCCAAAGTCCTTTCCTAGTCAACGACATCTACTCAGGCGACACATATGACGCACGTTTTGAGCAGCCCTCAACTTGGAAAGCCTGCATCTTAGCGGAAGCACCATCACCCAATCTTGTGGCTCAGCAGATGCCTCCCATCGAGGTGGATACGATATATCACCCTGTTTCCCTTCGCTCCATTGGCGACAGTATCTATGTCATTGACTTCGGACAGAACATGTCCGGCTATGCACGACTGACGTTGCAGGGACCGGCAGGTACAATGATAAAAGTGCAGCACGGTGAGGAACTGGACTCTGACGGGCGGTTGAATGTTGATCGCATTACAGGTCTCTTCGACAAAGGGAAAGGTTTCGGCTTCCAGACGGATGTTTACACATTGAGCGGACGTAGGGATGTGCTGCGTCCAGAGTTTACCTATCATGGTTTCAGGTATATTGAGGTGCATACGCATCCTGATGTCAAGATTAATAAAGAGGATGTTGAGGCACTCTTTGTCCATACCGCAATGCAGCCTGCTGGTTGGTTCAGTTGCTCCAACGATACGCTCAATCTCATCTGGAAGGCCGTACGCCAGTCTTATCTCTCCAACTTCATGAGCATTCCCACTGATTGCCCTCAGCGCGAAAAGAATGGCTGGACAGCTGACGCACATATCTCCCAAGAGATTGGGTTGCTCAACTTTGATTCCTTCACATCCTACGAGAAGTGGCTCGAGGATATGATAGACAATCAGCGCTCTGATGGGCAGATAGCCGACATAATCCCTTCTTCGGGTTGGGGCTACGGCGTAAATCCTGTCTGGTCTGCAGCCCTTTTCATCATCCCCATGAACCTCTATCTTTATTCGGGCGATCTTCGTCCCATTGAACGTGCCCTTCCGTATTGTCGGAACTACCTGCATTTCTTGGCAGGACACGAGACAGAACGTGGGAGCATAGCAGGTGGCTTGGGCGACTGGGTGCCCTACAATACCCGCACTCCTGAGGAGTTTACTTCGACGTGTTACTATTACTACATTAATCACCTTACAGCCCGTTTCTGTGAACTCTTGGGGCAAGATGGAGTGCAGTATGCCAGCAAGGCCGAGCAACTTAAACAGTTGCTCAATACAGATTTTCTCGACTCTGAGACTGGACTCTACTCCAATGGTTCTCAGGCAGCACAGGGCACCGCTCTCTATTTGGGTATCGTTCCTCAGCAGAGGCAACAGGCTTTGGCAGAGCTGCTCAGTAGAATGATAATTCAGGGGGGAGGGCATCTCGACTTCGGTATGTTGGGCAGCAAAACAGTGCTGCGCATGCTTACGCGCTACGGACATGTGGATCAGGCACTGGATATGGCACTCAGACAAGAAGCCCCCTCGTGGGCAGCATGGATTGCACAAGGTCATACTACACCGCCCGAAGAATGGATTCCCAAAGAAGGTTCCTCACTGAACCACGTCTTTTTGGGCGACATCAACGCTTGGATGATGCAGTCACTTGCAGGCATCAATTACGATCCGCAGCAACCAGGTTTTCGTCATATCATCATTGAGCCTTGCTTCCCCCACCGTCTGCAGTGGGCAGAGGGTAGGTATCAGTCGAGGGCAGGACGTATTGTTTCGAGATGGGAACGGCGTGACCATCAAATTGTCCTTACTATAGAGATTCCTGTCAACACGACAGCGACTCTACGTTTGGGTGGCAAAGAGAGAGAAGTTGGAGCAGGAAAGCACATCCTCCTCTTGCCTGAGCAGTAAGAACATCCAAGCATCAAATGGACCTCACCTAAAATTTCGGTCTAGCGAGTCACCAGTCCTTCATGTTTTTTCAATGTGTCGGAAAGATAAAATCAACACGTTGAAACTCCGGAGTCAACACGTTGAAATCTGCCATGCAACACGTTGCTGCCTGAGGATGTCGAATTCTCAGTTTTTTCAGAGATGAGAAGGATGTTTTTTCTTATATTTATGGGTAGGTGCGATACTGCACTTCCTTGCTGCGAATTTCTTGACACTCACATTGTTCTTCATGTTCTGCATGCCACTTTGCACGCTTGTGAAGGTGTAGGGGGCAAAGGGTTTTTCTTCTGTCTGCGCTGTTGTGACCAGCAGGAATCCCATTGTCAAGGCAAGTGTCAGACAGAAGCGTTTCATGTGTTTTGATGTTTTTCGCAGTTGATGATACACAAATCTAGGGAACGCGTCTTCTATTTGCCCACTTTTTACTGATCTTTTCTGTTTTCAGCATCGAACTCCTTTCCGTTCCATCGGTAGACAAGGGGGTGCGTGTATTCCTGTGCGATTCTCTTTTCCTCGCCAGCGAGTTCGCCCGTCTGCAGCGTGTAGGTCAATAGCGTCTCTTCACCAGAACTGGCATCGATGCTGATGAGAGTCAGGTCGCGCAAGCTCATTTGGGTGAACTTGGCTGCCTGTCTCAGGCTGTCGGGTACAGGACTCCAGAAGTCTTCCACTTGAGGCTGAGGAGCATCCATCTGCAAGGGTGTCCAGTCGGATCGGAAAAAGGTGATGTGGCTGTCAGGATGCGGTCCCCAGTAGGTGTTGATGAGGCAGAAGATGCTGTCTGAGGCGGAGAGAAGTCGTAGCTGGGCAGTACTGCGTTCTGTCATCTGGATGCGCAAGTAGAAAGGTGTTAAGTCGGTCATTTCTGTATATGTGTCCAGAAGGTTCCTTACTCTTGCCTGCATGTTGTTTTCCTTGAAATCCAAACAATCCAGGCGGTTGTTTTGGGTCATCAGGGGAAAGATGCTGTCGGGAGCGGCTGCAAAGATGTCGCGGACGGTCAGTTGGGCCTGTCCAGAGAGGCATGCGAGACATACGATTGCAAAAGAGAATATTTTTTTCATCATCATGAGGTTTTATTTTGATCCATAATACAGGAAGAGCATTCCCAGCAGCACGAGAGCCAGATCGATGGCTTTGCTGCGCAGATTCTTTTCGTGGAACAGCATGGCAGCTACCAGAAAACTGACCACCACGCTGCTGCGGCGGGCGAGGCTGACAACACTGATGTGTGCTCCATCCAGCGAGAGGCTGTAGAAATATACGAAGTCTGCAGCGGAAAGGAAAATACTGATGAGCGGAATGGTCCAACGCCAGGAGAAGGGGGTGTACTGCTTGCGTTGGGGCCACCAGAGAAAGGCCAGCATCAGAGCCATCAGCCCGGCTTGGTAGAAGTTGTAGTAGCTCTGCATGACCATTCGGTTGATGCCTAATCCTCCGTTCTCTGGCGATGCCATCAGGAACTTGTCGTAAAGACCGCTGGCGGCTCCCAAAGCAGCTCCCAAGACAAGCAGGAATATCCAACGGTTGTGCATGAAGTCGATGCCCTCCTTCTTCTCGCTGCGGCTCAGGAGAAAGAAACTGAGGATGCCCAACACGACACCAGTCCATTGGAGAGGATTGAGCGTCTCGCCGAAGACGAAGATGGCTCCTATGAGCACCATCATGGGCCGGGTGGCGTTGATGGGACCAACGAGGGTAAGGGGCAGGTGCTTCATGCCGAAGTAGGCACATATCCAGCTGGACAGTACGAGGCAGGATTTCAGGATAATCCAACGATGCACTTCCCACCCAGCCTGGGGCACGTAGAGCAATGTCCCTTCATGAAGGATGCCGCTTTGGCTGAATAGAACAAGGGGAAGGAAGATGAGCGAGCAGAAGATCGTGTTGAGCAGCAGGACGGGCAGGACAGCATTCTCAAGTAATGCATGTTTCTTGCACACATCGTAGAATCCCAACAGGGCTGCACTTATGAATCCGCACGTCAACCACATAACTTCAGTATTTGATGTCTACCAGAAAAAGGGCGTTGCCAGGCACGCTCTCGCCTGCAGAGCAACGGTCCTTCTGTTCTATCACTTGTCGAAAATCCTCGATGGATAGTTTGCCGCGACCCACTTCAATTAGTGTGCCTACGATGGCCCTCACCATGTTGCGCAGGAACCGGTTGGCGGAAATGGTAAATCTCCAAACGCCAGGCTCGAGCTCGTCCCAGTGTGCCTCCGTGATAATGCACTCGTTGGTCTTCGTGTCGGTATTCACCTTACTGAAACTGGTGAAGTCGCGATATTCCAGCAGAGTGCTTGCCGCTTCGTTCATGCGTTGGAAATCGATGTCGCCATAGAGCTGCCAACTGTATCTCCGGCGGAAGGGGTTCTTCCTGAGATGTACGAAATAGTGGTACGTCCTGAGCGTGGCGCTGAAGCGGGCATGCATGTCGTCAGCCACGGGCCTCACCTGCTGAACGGCGATGTCAGGGGGAAGAATCTTGTTGAGCTTGTACGTCAGCTGGGCGCAATCCAGAGGGACGGCACAGACCTCGTCCTCTGAGGTGGGGAAATCGAAGTGTGCCACCATCATAGTAGCATGCACCCCAGCATCTGTACGTCCAGCTCCCACCACCTCGATGGACGTGCGGAGCAGGGTGGAAAGCGCCTGCTGAAGTGTCTTCTGCACACTTGTCCCATTGGGTTGGATTTGCCAGCCGTGATAAGCTGAACCATCGTAGGAAAGAGTAATAAAGTATCGCATCATTTCAGAATATATGTGCCGTGGCGCAGACCTTTCAGTGCCTCGCTGCGTGGTGCCTTGCGAACAAGTACTCCACCTGGTGTGTAGACTCGCACTACCCTCTCTCCATCGGCTTCCGTTGGCAGGTTGTGGATTTGGTTGGGACGAGTGAAATCGCTCATCTGGATATCGTCGATATTGATGCGTCTGTTTCCAGTAGCGAGATTCTCAAACTTGAGACGGATGTCGCCCTGCAGTTTCAGCTCGAAGCCATACCGCTTCCACGTACCAACGATGATGTCTTGTGCTACAGGAGTCCACGAGTTGCCTCCATCCAGGCTGTAACTTACGTGAAGCCTCACTCCTTTGTCTTTGTTGAACAGGCCGGTCCAGAACCATAGGGAGTCGCAACCGGCTGCCTTGTCGCACTCCATTTCCAGGCAGCCACCACCTTTCATGCGGACACACTTTCCATCATTGCGGTTCTCGTCAGCAGCCAGAAGGGCATTGTCCATCAGCCAGGTACTGGCGCTGCATTCGACGGAGGCCTTGGCGTAGGCCCCCTTACTGGAGGTTTCAAAGTCCTCAAAGAATGATTTCTGAGCGTCGACGGAAGCTGTCAGCGTGACAATCTTCTCCTCCATTCCAGCGGTGGTCAGCACCATCTCGCCTTCGTATTCGCCTTCACTCTCCTGTGCGGCCATCCGCACGAAGAATGTTGGCGAGCTGCCGGCAAGTACCAAAGTCTCAGTCCATTCCTCGCCATCTGTGCTGATTTGGAAAGGATCTTCCACACTAACGTGAGTCACGTATTCCTGCACAGCCAATGCAGATACGCTGACAAGTTTGGCCTCACTCTCCTTTCCTGGTACCGTCGTAAAACTGATTACCATTGGAGTGACGCTGAAGACTGGCGTTGTCTCTGGCATATCCACGCGCACTTCATTGCTGCCTGCTATCAGTTCACCCTCGCGGAAGATGCTTACCGTATAGTAATAGGTGGTGTTGGCTTTCACGTTCTTCACCTGATAAGTCGTGTCTGTGGTCGTATAGGTGGCAAAGTCCTTGTGGGTTCCATTTTCGTCTTTAGTATAGACTTCCAAAGTGTATTCTGCTTCAGGCTCATAGTTCATCCAGTTGGCTGTGAAACGGCGGCTGTAGACGGAGCAGACAATATCGGTAGCTTCGTAGGCAGGGATGCCGTCGATAAAGTCCAGCCTCAGCAAGTTGGTTTGTTCGTATCCGCTTCCGCTGATAGTGAGTTTGGTGCTGTAGGAACCTGGATTCTGAGGAGAGATTCTCAGAGGCAGAGCAAATCCGTTGGTCACTTGTTCAGAGGTCGCCGACGTGGCTCCCACTTCAAACTCAGGATTATCCACGCTGATGATTGTGCCATCCGTAAAGTTGCGCCCTCGGATAGTTAAACTCGTTTCGAATCCTTTACTCAAAGGTTGGAGTCCGAAGTTCAGTTCTGCCTCTGCTTCTGGAACGAACATCTCAACAGATTCTGATTCCTTGTCGATATAGAAGACATGGGTTGTGCTGTCGCCCCAGATATATGTGCTCAGGGTGGGGTAGTCGACGAAAGGATTGCGATTCCCCTGTATTTCGTGGATTACCCTGTTGCGTTCTGTCTCTATCTCGTCGACAGGGTCTTCGTTGGCCCATGTGAGCATCATTTGGCTGACTTCTGGTTGCAACAACAGATCAGATTCAGGATTTACCGTGAGCAGTCCTTCGGTGGTGCACCACAGGTCGTGCATGTGTTGATAACAGGTGGCCATGTAGAAATAGGTGCGGGCGAAGTCGCCTTTCCATTCGTCAGAAGGTTCCCATACGGTGACTTGTCTGTTAGCAAGGTAGCTGTTACACGTGCCTACTTTGATGACATCATTGTCCCATGCCACCCTACCGTCCACTACGCCAATGGGGTTGTTGCTCTTGTGCCTATTGGCTTCTGCATCGCTTGGAAAGAGATTGAAGAGATCGCAATAGGCATTGTTGACAACATGCCCCCACCAGCTGTTAGCCCAAATGTGCTCGATGTTCATGTCGTTTACCGCTGTCATTTCGTTGTTGAACTGGCGCAACTCGTTGCTGTAGCGGTCACGCACATAGCCATTTTCCATTTGGTCAGAAAGGTAGAAACCTGCCCACGTATAACCTTCTCCCTTACCTCCGTAGTTCAGGACTTGGTTGGGCTGTATCAGATCATGCAGGGCATTCTTCAGTGCAGTTCCTTTTAGGCCTTCTACCTTGCGGTAATAGGACATTCCTTGTGCAGTCAGCTGCAAAGCGCAGCAGAGAGCCATGAACAGAACGGATGACTTTTTGCTCACTCTGTGTTTCTTCTTCTCAGGGGGAACACCCCCGTCATTTATCAACCCTTCTTGTGTCTGTTTGCCCTTTTCTTACGGATCTCTGCTTTTACTTTTGCCGACCCAGAACCATGAGCTCCTGTAATGTATTTCTTCTTCTTAGCTTTGCTCTTCACCTTTCCGGAGTCCTGCTTTTTCTCTTGCTTTGGACCTCCACGAAACGTGATGCCGTTCTGGATAATCAAATCAATGTCGTCTCCAATGCTTGGCATGTGAATGAGATTAATGGTGGAACAGACGTATGCCGGTGAAGGCCATGGCGATGCCGTATTTGTCGCATGTCTCGATGACGTGGTCATCACGTACGGAACCGCCGGCTTGAGCAATGTATTGCACGCCACTCTTGTGGGCCCGCTCCACGTTGTCGCCGAAGGGGAAGAAGGCATCGGAACCCAGCGAGACGTCCGTGTTCTGGGCTATCCACTCGCGCTTCTGCTCGCGGGTGAGAGGCTCGGGCTGGCAGGTGAAGAACTTCTGCCACTCGCCGTCCTGCAGCACGTCCATGTAGTCGTCGCTGATGTAGATGTCGATGGTGTTGTCTCGGTCGGCACGCCGTATGCCAGGCACAAAGGGCAGATTCATCACTTGCGGATGCTGGCGCAGCCACCAGATGTCGGCTTTCGAACCAGCTAAACGCGTGCAATGAATACGGCTCTGTTGACCAGCTCCGATGCCGATAGCTTGGCCGTCCTTCACGTAGCAGACGCTGTTGCTCTGGGTGTATTTCAGAGTGATGAGAGCAATCATCAGGTCGCGTAGGGCCTCCTGTGGGAAATGCTTGTTCTGCGTGGGAATGTTCTGGAACAGGGCAGGGTCGGAGAGACAGACCTCGTTGCGTCCTTGTTCGAAGGTGATGCCATAGCATTGCTTGCGCTCGATGGGCGCGGGACGGTAGGTGGTATCCATCTGAATGACGTTGTAGGTACCCTTACGCTTCTCACGAAGAATTTCCAGTGCCTCGTCGGTATAGTCAGGAGCGATAACGCCGTCGCTTACCTCGCGTTTAATGATGAGGGCAGTGGCTAGGTCACATGTATCGCTCAGCGCGATGAAATCGCCGTAGGAACTCATGCGGTCGGCTCCGCGGGCACGTGCGTATGCACAAGCAATAGGAGAAAGGGGTACAGGGATATCGTCGACGAAGTAAATATGGCTAAGCGTTTCATTGAGTGGAAGTCCCACAGCAGCTCCTGCAGGTGACACGTGTTTGAACGATGCGGCGGCGGGCAGGCCCGTAGCAGTCTTCAGTTCAGCAACGAGCTGCCAACTGTTCAGGGCGTCGAGAAAGTTGATATAACCTGGTCGTCCGTTTAGGACAGTGATGGGGAGTTCGCCCTCTTCCACGAAAATGCGTGAGGGCTTCTGATTCGGGTTGCACCCGTACTTCAACTGTAGTTCTTTCATAGTCTTTTACTGTAATTTATACTTCGATTCTGCTGCGAAGTTACGATTATGCGGGCGAAATACAAAATAAATGCCTGTATTTCTTCTCTTATCCGCCCGAAACGCTCCCGAAGGTTGCCCTGAAGACATAAAATTGGAAGCAGGACCCCGGCCATTGGAGGCCAAAGCCCTGCTTCGCGCTATGAAAGAAAAAAGAAAATTAGAGATTCTTGCTCTTTATCTGCCCAGTCTGCTATTTGAACTCTATGCGGGCAGCTATGTAGTTTGCGTCATTATCCCTATAGGAGTATGAGTCGTCTCCTCGGGTGAATGTCCAATAGTCGGGCTTTACGTCTTTTGTGAACGGCAGATTATAGGTGGTGCCCCAGTACATGCGGCTTTTGACGGGGATGTTAGATACATGAATGCTTGCTGATTCCTTCGGCACCGTCTCTCTGTTATCAATGTTTGTCGCCTCATAGTCAAGGCTGATAATCTGTCCCAGCATGTTGGTCTTGCTCTTCTCATTCTCATTGTATTCGACGTCGAGTTTCAGCTCTCCCGTGTTCGCGGTCACCTGCCCCACCCCTGAGGAACTATTGGCTGTGGCAGAAGCCTCTATGTGGAGTATGCTTCCCGTCTTCACTATCTTTGAACTCGTCACCACGTAACTACGGTAAAAATCATCGTATTCGGGGTCGAACAGCCAGGCATTGAGCAGCCCGTACTGTTTGGAGATGCCGAAGTTTGAGACAAAGTCGCCCGAGAGGTGGGCTTCTCCGCTTACGATGATCATTTTGATGTCCAGCTTAGGCTTTTCCTCCCTGAGGTTGAATATCTTCAGCCGGCCCTCTTCGCTTTTCCACCACAGGTAAATGCTTTCCGTGCCGTTGCCGCTGATGCTCTGTGCCATGTAGGGCATGATGATGATGCCTGCCTCGGGCATGCCTGCCTTGGGTAGCAGGTCGCAGCCGTCCTCGGCGTAATCCACGCGCAGGGCGATGCGGTCGGGGTTGATGGCGCACTTGCCCTCCATGAGTACATTATCGTTCTTGTCCTGGTAGTAGAAGGTGAAGGCCTTGCCCTCCTCCTTCTCGAAGGAAATGTAGGAGGAGTCCTGTGCATTTACATACTCCTTGCCTGCGAAGTCCACTGTCCAGTCGATCTTCAGAATGTCTTTTACCTTGCTGACGAAGAAGGCCACGTCGGAGGGAGACAGGGTGGTGTTTCCGGCTTCCCTGATGGTCTTCTCTATCTCCTGGTTTAGTTCCTTGATCTGCTCGGCCGAGAGGTCGGAAAGCAGTTCGAAGAGATCCTGCTAGGTGGGCACAATCTCCTCCATGCCCTTCGACAGCAGCTTCAGGTTGTTGTTGCAGGCATCAATGAACGTCTCGGCGGTGAGGTTGCCGTTGCAGGCCTGCAGCACTACCTGGCCGTTAAGCTCAACGAAGTCGTAGGCTGTCTTGCCCGTCTGTATAAGGTCGTCGCCAAAGGCAAATACCAGGTTGGCTCCGGCCTCAATGAGGGGCCCTGCCACCTGCAGCGTCAGGTCGATGGGCCGTTTGTCGCTGTCCACCAGATAGCCGGCCAGTCTCTCCGTGGCCGTGGATTCCGAGGTAACCAGTTCGTCCAGCACCGCCTTGTAGATCTCCTTGGCATATAGGTCGAGCTCTCCGCTGGAGTATTGCTTCCAGAAATCCTCGCAGCTGAGGTTCTTCTTGCTCTGCGGCAGCGGATTCTCCTTCGAATTCATGATGTCTTCGTATATCTTCTGTCGCGAAGCCTGGTCGGTGAGTCCCAGTTTGGCCATAGAGCCTATGATTGTTACGCGGTGCAGCTTATTGGCATCGTTCAGCACCTTGTAGAAATCAAAAGCGGCCTTAGCCTGCCCCCACACGCCGCGTGTGGTGCGTGTCTGCTGGTCGGCCAGTGCCTGCAGCAGGCTGAAGATCTTGTCGGCATCGTTGCACGCTGCATCCGGATCGCAGGCCACTACCATGCAGCGTGCCATCAGCTCGGCCGTGTACTCGTCGGCCTGCTGCTCGGTAAGGGTTTGCCCGGGCTGCGGATTGTCGGGGCCCACAGGATTCTCGGGGTTCTCTGGTTCGGCAGGATCGTCGTTGTCGCTGCTGCATGCCGCCAGGCAGAGCCAAAGGGCGAGGAATCCCGTGAGCAGCTTTCCTGTAAGGATGAGATTCCTCCTCTGAAAGATGTGGTTCATAATCATAATGAGTTTAGGGGTTCTTCTTTACGATGTCATTTAGGATACGTTGGTGCCCTTCTTCAGTTTCTGGCGGGCATGTAGGCAGGCTGGTTGGTTGGCGTGTCATGCGTGTTGTTCATTTCGGCACCGCTGGTGTCGTCGTAGGCAACTTGACGCACGGTGAGTACTAACGTGTCGAGCCCAGCATAGAAAGTGATGTCCTGCTGGCGTGCTTCGAACTGCAAGTTCTCACTTGCTATAAGCTGTACGCTGGGTGTTCCTGAGGTATAAGCCTGCCGGATGATAGTAAGCCATGAGTCTGGCGGGGAGAATCTATCAATGGCCTTAGTAAGTCCCTGTAAAGCGACTACAGTCTCGGATGCCTTTGCAGGCATGTTGCACGTCTGCGTGAGGAATTTGCCCTTCTCAGTGGGCGTAGGGGGTGTTGGTGTGGGCTCAGGCTCATCACCGCCTCCGCAAGATATCATGGTAAGGGCCATGATGGTCAGGAAGATATATTTCATTGTTTTCATCTTATTCATGTCTTCTTATTTAATGAAAATTTTCTTGTTGTTGCGTATGTAGAGACCCTTCTTTGGGGTGTTGCTGACAGGTCTTCCCTGCATGTCATAGAGTTGGACTTCCATGTCTTCGCCATCTTCCACAGGGATATCTATGCCTGTTCCATTACCGCCGATGAGATAGCCTCTAGTGGCCCTTGTCTTGGGCACGGCCAGCCATGCGCGGTGAGCATCGATGTGGAATGCAGCCCCATAGGGAGCCCCCCAGAACCATCCAAACAGGTTCTGCAGCGGCGTATCTGACGGTCCGTACGCCAACTTGTAGAAAAGGCAATCTTCCTGAGCCGTGGTCATAGTGGCTGCATCGCTACCATGCAGTAGGTTGCTTCCGTTGTAAGAAGCGTCATCCTCCGTAGCCGTTAGGGTGTATGTGTTGGCCTTCTTCTCGCGCGCCGAGAGGTAAACAGGCACACCCTTGGGAATGATGTTTCCGTTGATGACCTGTGACTTCAAGGTGCTTCCTGCCTCGGTCACAACGTATGCCGAGAGTCCGCTTGGCAGCTTGTAGTTGTCTTGCGAGTCGTAGAAGGTGGCATAGCCTTCGGCCGATACGTTGACATCTGTGGTCTTCTCGTTCGACCCTGGAGCTTCGCCCGAGGTTGTGATCTCCATCTCGGTCTTCAGGTCCTTAGGCTCGTTCCATCCCACATTGTCTGTGGCAGTAGCGCAGAGGGCGTAGTGTGTGCCTGGCTCGCAGGGAACAGTCACCTGGGTTGTGGTGACGTTCGAGACAAGGAGCTCTGCTTCCTCGCCTCCGTTCTTGAAGGCATAGATGGTGTAATGGCTGATGCCCGACGTGGCGTCGCTGCCCTGTATGGTTATTATCAGATTGCCGTCACTCTCCTTGACGCCGGTTACCTTTGAGGTGGGATAGTCTTTGTCGAAAGTATTCACGTAGGTGTTCGTCACTATCGGTTCGTTGGCATCGAAGACGATGGTGGCCTTGTTGCTGATGGTTGATCCGTTGGCCGGGTTTGCCTTGTGCTGGATGGTGAACGAGACGAAGCCCTCGCCCACGCCGTTGTCGTTGTTGGGCAGGAGGAAGCCGTTCGTGATGTCTTCCAGTTCATTGCCGTTCTTTTCAAGTGAGGCAAATGCCCAGTTGGCGATGCCCGTCTCCGGATTGAACAGACCACTTACGCGCACGATGATGTCGTGGCCGTTCACCTTATACTGGACGTTGCGCGTGAACTCCTTAACGTAGCTTCCGCCCACGACGAGGGCCGTGTCTGCCCAGCCATACGAGGTGAAGCTGAAGGTCTCGGCGTCGTACTTAGAAAGGTCGAGCGTGTCGGTGACGAATACCTCGTTGGCGGGAGCGGTGGCACTGGCCTTGTTCTCGAACGTAATGGTGTAGGCCATATCGTGAATGGGCTTAATGTAGTGGCGCTGGTCGTCGTAGCCCCACGGTCCTATCATCTCGTTGGGATCGTAGGAATAGACTAGCAGGTTGTCCTTCCAGTTGGGGTCACCCCTGAGGCAGGCATCGTAGGCCGCCTTGTTGCTCACAAGGTCCCAGATGAGTTTGGCCATTGCCAAACCTCCCTTGACCAGAAGTGAGGGCGGGAAGAGGTCGCTACCGCAGGCAAAGGCGGAAGTGAGGAAGTTGGTGCCGAAGTTGCTCCAGCTCTTGTCTTTACCCCATATTTTCTGGGTAACGGTCTTGACAACGTTGTAGGCACATCCTACCACAGGAACCACGGTTAGGCCAGTCTCTAGGAAGCTCATGCCGAGCATGGTCATGGCGCACTCAGCCTTCCTTCTTGCCATGTTGATACCATCGACATATGAGGAGACTTCATCTTTGGCACGTCTGGCGGCAACCTTAGCCTCTTCGTCGTCAGTCCACGGTCCCCAAGGCTCGCTCATCATGTAGCGTATCCTGATGTTGTTGTCCAAGCCGCTGGCCGTATTGCCCTTGATGCGGAAGAACCGCTGGTTGGTGCTGTTGGGTGCGATGTAGGGGATGAAGAAGGAGTAGATGCGCACGCTGTCGCCCGTCTGCTCGTCGTAGGCCATGAGATACTCGCCCAGCTGCTGGGCCATTTTAAGTTCCTCTTCGCCGAAAGCATCGCTATAGAGGTCATATTCGAACTCAAACTTCACGTCGATGGTGCCCTTTCGGTCGGGGATGGCTATGAAGATGGGGGTGTTGTAGGCCGGCACATTCGACCTGTTGCCATAGTCGATAGAAAAGCGCTGGTACTTGTTGAATAGCTGTTTGGCTGGTCCGCCAATCTGCATCCACACGTCGGGGTCCTCATACTGTTCTACGGTGAAGGCTTGGCGTAGGGTGTCGTTGCCTACGATGACATCGTACTTGCCCGTCGGCGCTTCCCACAGGTTGAAGTTGGCGGGAGCCAGGTCGTTGAAGCTGTGTGCCTTCGACGAATCGTAGCCGTATTCCACTTCCCACGTGCCCTCAATCTCGGTCGTACCTTGTTTGAGGGCCACACGGGGCTTCTTCGAATAGGTGAGTGTGTAGCCGCCCTGAATGCGCAGCTTCACATCGGGCACATTTCCTGATGATTCCGGACTTACCTTGCTCAGTCCGCCCACGATGATGCTTTGCGAGGTGCCGACGTAGGCGTTGGTGGTCTTTCCGTCGCCCTTTGCCACCATCCAGTAAGTGTACAGGCCGGGATGGCCGCTTACGTCCTGTTTGTCGTGGCGCTGCTTGCTGGTGCTGTATTTGTCGAGGCGCTCCAGGTTCCAGGGGTCGGGCTTAATCCACTGGTATGCCTCACCGTCCAGTGTCATGTCGGTCATGTATATGGTCTGCCCCATGAGGTCCTTGGTCAGGCTGAACTCTGGATGTGGCGGACGTATGCCGTCGTGGGCCTTCAGGTAGTTCTCTAACAGCGGAGCGGGGTCGTTGTGGTACTGGCTCTGGTCTTGCAGCGAACCGTCGAAGGTGAGCAGCAGTCGGCAGTCCTTGTCCTTGGTGTCGGGCAGGTTGTAGATGTGCTGCCTGATCTCCTCTTCCGTGAGGGCGCGGCTAAAGACGGCGAAGTTATCGACGTAGGTCTCGTTGACATAATAATCAGAGGCTGAGTTGGGGCCGATGACGATGGGGTTGTTGCCCATGGCGATGGGGCCGCGCTCGGTCTGGGTGCCCATGAGCATGCCGTCAACGTAGAACCGGATGTTGTCCTTCTCCACATGGGAATCGTAGGTCAGGGCCAGTTGATGCCACGTGCTCGTCTCGTTGATGCGATAGCGCCAGCGGTCCGACACCTCCTTGCCCGTACCGTTCACGGACAACTCGGTACTGACGCCGCCGTAGAAGGCATAGCCTTGATTGCCATCCTGGTGTACACTAATATACCATCCGCCGTTATAAGGGGATCCGTTGTGATTGCCGTTGTAATGGCTGAGGGCGGCGATGTCGAGTGATCCGCTGCTCCGCTTGTCGATGCGCACCCAGCACTCTACCGTGGCGGCTTCGCGGGTCTCCATGATGCTGGGCGTCATGGGAATGGTGACCTTGTTGAGAGGATCATTCAAGATGCGGTCTTCGGGGACGGATATGTCGAGGGCCATCTCCTGTCCTGTGGTGGCAGGGACTGGGTCGTTGCGCCGGTAGACGATGCTCCAAAAGTAGGGGTCGAAGGCCTTGTAGGGGGCCGAGTAGTTCATCACCCAGTGCTCGGTGCCCTCGCTGTCCACGCGGACAGTGAGCGAGTGGTTGTTGCGGTCCTTGCTGTCCCACGACTCATAGCCGACGGCAAAGTTGCGGTGGACGGTGCGGAAGCCGTCCTTCGACTCTACCAGCAGGCCGCGGCAGGTGGTCAGATAGACGTGCTGGCCCGTGGGGTCGTCGGGGGCGAGGTAGAGGTCGAAGAAGTTGGCGAAACCTGAGTATTGCGAATTCCAGAAGCAGCGCGGCTGCGTCTCCCAGGTCTGGCCGCCGTCGTGCGAGTGGTACATCCGGGGACCGTTGGGCGTCGATAGCACGTAGACGTTCTGGCCCTTGGCGGCTATGGCACAATTCGTATTCTTTGACTCGGGCAGGTACATGGCCTTGGTCCACGTCTTGCCGAAGTCGGTGGAGCGGCGGAAGATGGTATGGTTGCGGTCGTTGGTGGGATGAGGATCCCCCAAGTCCTCGGCACAGCCCTGGAAGATGACGTTGATGACGTCGCCCTCCAGGGTCATCTGGGCGTGATAGTTGAAGGAGGCGCCGTTGAACCCCTTCATATAGGTCAGTTGGCACCACGAGGTCTCTTCCCTGACCAGGGGCGCCACGTTCTGCGTGGTGATGGTTTCGCCGCCGTCGCTGGAGGTCGATATATAGACGTTGCCCCAATGCATGTTGTAGTACCAGTACATGTCGTTGCCCAGTACGGCCCATTGGCGGCCTGATACCTGCAGGTCAACAAGTTCCTGCGTGGTATCTATAGTCTTGTCGGTGAATGTGGTGCCGCCGTCGAAGGAGGTGAGCACGCGGGTCTTGTAATTTGTACCATTGTAGCGACTGCCTTGGAAGGCGATGACCAGCGTTTGCCCGTCGGCTTCAACATGGGGTCGTCCATACCAGTAGTGGCCGTCGCTCTCGCTTCCGTCCGCTATCTTGCGCGTCTGGAAAGTCTTTCCGCCGTCGTGTGAATAGGTGTAATAAACCTCGGCGTTCTCGTTACTCTCGGCGGAAAGCACGGTGACAAAGTGGACGTTCTGCCCTTCCACCTCCATCCACTTGGAGTTGGAGCCGAAGTTGCCGCCCACATAGTTGATGTCGCCCATCTTCATTGTTTTCGACTTGACGATGGCACGGGGCTCTTCCCACGTGCGGCCGGCATCGGTGGAGCGCCGGTACCAAAGGCAGTAATCGCCATCGGCGTTGGGCTTCCAGTCAGTCCAGGCCACGTGTACGGTCTGGCCGGAGACCTGCACGTCCATGGGCAACTGAGTCTTGGTGTAATACGTGATGTCGGTCGTGCCCAGCGACAGGTTCTTCCACCCGCCCCAGTTGGAGGGCACATACTTGGTCTGGTCATCAGCATTCTGGGCTATCGTTGGAAACGATGCGACTGCTAATATCAGAATCAACAAAAATTTCTTCTTCATAAGTTTTTTTAGAGGCTAAAGTTGATGGGGACAAAGTTATAAAAAATAATAGATAGAAGATGGATTTCTTTAGTTTTTTTTACGGATGTAACGACTTTATGTCTTGAGTCAAAAAATGCGACGTGTTGAGATGGGGAAGACAACACGTTGAAACCGCAAAGACAACACGTTGAAATCTGTAAGTTGACACTTAGTACAGATGCTCACCCTTTTTCATTTCCTCGCGAGTGATGGGTTGTCGATCGATGGCACGCCAACAATAGAAGATATAAGCCAGCACAAAGGGGATGAGGAGTGAGACGAAAAACATAACTTGCAAAGTAGCTGTACTGGCGCTCGTATTGGAAAGATGTAGGGAACTGCATGGGTCGCTCAATGAAGGATAGTAGCATGTGCCGTTCCATCCGGCAAGAAGGAACAAGGCTGTAACGGTAAGTACCGTGCCGGTACCACTCAACCAGATGCCTCGACGATAGGTCTTGGATAGGATGGTTCGTATGGTACCCACAAGGACGAGTGCTACGCCAATAAGGAAGATGACTAGTACGGAGGGTTGTTCCAAAAGGTTATGAAAGTATTTCAAGGGTTCCTCGATAACTTCGTTTTGCTGATTCACGGCAAAGCCATTCATGGTGAGCAGGCGTCCCAAGAAAGCAAGGAAACAAAGGAGAAATAGTGCCGTTTCGCCCAGCAGACGTACTGAGGCGCGTGACTCGAGCACATCATCTCGTACATTGTTTATGAAGTATTGTAGAGCCAGCACGCGAGAAAGAAAGAAAACAGCCAATCCCAGCACCAGGTTCCAAGGATTGGCCAGAGCCTCAAGCCCATGCCAACTGTTGCCCCAATGTGATACGATGGGATTGCTAATGTCACTCAAGCGCAGGTGATCTACGACAAAGTCTGATCCTGTGAAGAAGGTGGCTACGGCCACGCCCAGCAGGAAGGGGCCCATGAAGCCGTTGACCACCAGCAGGATGCGGTAGCCGCGGCGGCCCAGCACGTTGCCCACCTTCGACTGGAATTCGTAGCTGACGGCCTGCAGGACGAAACTCAGCAGGATGAGCATCCATAGCCAGTAGGCCCCACCAAAGCTGGTACTGTAGAAAAGAGGGAATGAGGCGAAGAAAGCTCCACCAAAGGTGACGAGTGTGGTAAAAGTGAACTCCCACTTGCGGCCAGTAGAGTTTATCAGCATACGTCTGGAGGCTTCATCATGACCTAAGGAATGATAGAGTGAGTTGCCACCCTGTACGAAGAGTAGGAAAACAAGAAGGCCCCCCAGAAGGGAGATAAGGAACCACCAATATTGTTGTAGGAAATCTAGGCTAATCATTTTTTTATGCTTTGGGGTTACTGGATTATGTGTTTGGGGATGTTGTCTCGTCTATTTGTGGTCCTTTCTTTACCACGTTGAAGAGGATGCGCAATTCAGCCACGAGCAATAGTGTAAAGATAACTAGGAAAATGAAGAATGTGACCCTGACGGACGAGGATTGCAGGGCAGAAACTGCGGCGTTGATAGGCAACAGGTCTTGAATGGCCCAAGGCTGACGTCCTACTTCGGCACATATCCATCCTGCCTGAGAGCAGATATAGACAAGTGGAATGCACCATACAGCTACATGCAGCAATAGGGGCCATCGGGTAAGTTGCTTGCGATATTGCAGGAAAACCAGCAGACAGAAGATCAGACAGAAAAGTGAGCCTAACCCCACCATGATACGAAATGACCAAAAGAGTAGGCCAACAGGAGGTATCAGATCGTGTTTGTCCCGTATATGGCCATAGCCAAAGTAAGGGAGATTCTCCTGCAACCTTGTTCGCAAATCCTCAATCTTTTCTGTTTCTCCTTTGTTTTTTGCGGAGCGATACAGGGTGAGTGCCTCCAGCGCGATGGTGCCACGACTCATTTTCTCTTCAGCAGAAAGAGCCGTCGTACTGTCTGGCAGTTTGTAGCCTCCATTCAGAATGTCGTTAATGCCAGGCACGAAACCTGTCCATTGGTGAGTGGCCAATATGGTCAGCATATTTGGGATTTTCATGTCGCCCACAATGGTGAGAGGTGCATGTTCGCTACCATCCTCGAGTCCTTCGAAAGCAGCTAACTTCATGGGCTGAGTGCGACCAACGATAACTCCAGACGTGTCACCTGTCAGCATCACCAGCCCACAAGCTACCAGCCCAAAGATGCTTCCCACTAACATGCTACTGCGAGCAAATCGTTCTTCGCGTCGACGCAAAAGATACCAGGCACTGATGCCTACTACAACCACTGCACCCGTAAGCCATCCACTCATCACAGTGTGGAAGAACTTCGTGATAGCCATTGGAGAGAATGCCACAGTGAAGAATGAACTGAGAGAGGTCATTTCATTCCTGACAGTATCTGGGTTGAAAGTCATGCCCACAGGATATTGCATCCAAGCATTAGCCACCAGAATCCACCAGGCAGAGATTGTGGCACCAAGGGTGGTGAGCCAAGTGGAAGCCAGATGGAAGCGCCGGCTTACCTTCTCCCAGCCAAAATACATCACTGCAATGAATGTGCTCTCCATGAAAAATGCTATGATACCTTCAATAGCCAAGGGCGCTCCGAAAATGTCACCCACAAGCCACGAATAGTTGCTCCAGTTGGTGCCGAACTCAAACTCGAGGATGAGACCCGTGGCCACACCTACGGCGAAGTTTACGCCAAAAATCTTCATCCAGAACTGCGTCAAGCGTTTCCAATATTCATCGCCGCGCACGACGTAGATTGTTTCCATGATGCCCATGATGACACCTAATCCAAGTGTTAGTGGGACGAAGAGCCAGTGGTACATCGCTGTCAGGGCGAATTGTGCCCGTGACCAATCAATAAGTGAAGGATCCATTGTGCTGAATAGTTTATGTGATTTGTGAATTGTGCTTTGGGGGATTAGTGTTTGATAAATTATTTATCTAGAGGAATTCCTAATCTTTGTGCCACATGTTGTTGCTTTTCTTCTATGGTCATACCCTGCATTGCTGGGCGGAAAAAGAAGAGTCGAAGTATAACGAATATCACAAAGAGTTTCAGTAGAACCAGGACCCACAAAGTTCGTCCCAGTGTCATCCGACGGAATCCTTCCACGTAGAAGCGGAAGATGGCATTCAGAATATTCATAACTCCCCTTAGGTTTGTGTTTTTTGTTTTCAATTGTTCCCTAAAGGCGATGTGGTAGTGACCTGAAGGGGGGATCAGTTTGTGGAGCTGGAGGGGATTGAACCCTCGTCCAAACAGGGACACATCATGCTTTCTACACGCTTATCCTAGACTGGGTTTTCGTGCGCTGACAAGACCTAGGCCACCAATCAGTGCCTTATCCTCTAGATATTTCATCCAGAACGCGAGGCCATTCTCGACTATCTCCGATTTAGCTGTGCCACCTGATCTGGACGCTTCGGAGCAACAGCTCCAGGGTGACATCTCGTCTCAGCACCTGGTGCCGAGATTAAGCCATTAATCTACTATACTTCGATCAGGCAGCGAGAGCGTAATTGTTTTCGCCAGATAAATTTTTGGTAATCATTGATTTAAGAGAGCGGTCACCAACTCTCTGCGTGCTTACATAACACATCATCCTGCTGTCAAATCCATGTCAGCCCCATGAGTGCCTTGTCGCAATTTTGTTGGCAAAAATAAAAATAATTTCTCAAACCTGCAAACATTTCTTCCTTTTTTAGTGTTTCCATTGATTTATTAGGTTAATAAAAAGTGTTTTCTTTGTGTGCCGAAAAAAAAGTCTGTTACTTTGCAATAATTTTGCGGTTATCGAGTTATATAAATAGAATTTGATTGAAAAACTTGATACCCCAAACGATAAAATGATTAGAGAAATAACTATCGATATGGTGATTAGTGATGGTATGAGTATTACTGAGCGTGCTATGAAGCGCGTCTTTGATTTTACTGTATCATTGATTGGACTCATATTGCTATCTCCCGCTTTTCTGGTTGCTTACATCATGCTGAAGCGTCAACACGATGGTCCAGTACTTTTCCGACAGGAGCGCATCGGCTATCATGGCCAGCCTTTTTACATTCTTAAGTTCCGTACGATGCGTATGGATAGTGAATCAGAGGGGGTCCCTCAGTTAGCTTGTAAGTCAGACAATCGTTTGACGCCAGTTGGTAAATTTCTGCGTGAGCATCATTTGGATGAGTTGCCCCAATTGTGGAATGTGTTGGTGGGTGATATGTCTTTTGTGGGTCCCCGTCCTGAGCGTAAGTATTTCATTGATAAGATAATGGCTGTTAATCCAGATTATGAGTATATCTATTTGATGCGGCCAGGATTGACTTCAATGGCCACTATCTACAATGGATATACCGATACGATGGAAAAGATGCTCATCCGATTGCAGATGGATTTGGAATATTTGAAGAAACGATCATTTTGGATGGATGTGAAGATTATCTTTACTACCGTTTGTTACATTGTCTATGGCAAGAAATTCTAATATGATACGAAAAATCTTTCTTACGTTGGCATTCTTTTTGAGTGCCTTTTGTGCTTTTGCCCAATCCATGACAGACGATGCTGTCATTCAGTTTGTGCAGTCTGAGATGGAGAAAGGAACGAACCAGCAGGCAATAGTATCGAGACTCCTTCAGAAAGGAGTTACGCCTGAGCAATTGCGTCGTATCCGTAAGAAATACGAGGCTCAACAGTCTCAGTTGGGGGCAGTTGATTTACTTGGCCAGGATAAGGCTAAATCCAGTACCAATCGTTTGCGTACCAATAAAGAAAAAGCTTTGGACCAACTTCAGCAACAGAATGGTTACATGGTGCGTTCAAAACGTGAGGAAATCGAGAGCCGATACAAAACTCGTACTCAGCGCGAGGAGGAGCTCAACGGAGAAGTCGGTTTTTTGGATATCGATTCGCTGGTTTATTACCAGAATCTTTTCAAGGATGAGAGCGAGGTCTTTGGGCGCAATATCTTTAACAATCAGTTTCTGACATTTGAACCCAACCAGAACATGGCCACGCCTTCCAATTATCGTTTGGGAGCCGGAGATAATGTGATCATTGACGTGTGGGGTGCAAGTCAGGAAACATTTGAGGGAGTCATCAGCCCCGATGGCTATATCGTCGTAGATGGCGTTGGTCCCGTCAAACTGGCAGGACTTACTGTGCAGAAGGCCAAGGAAGTTATCAGAGCCAAACTGGGGCAATTCTACTCTGACTGCCATTTCAATCTTTCGGTGGGTGAGACCCGTACCATTATTGTTCAGGTGATGGGTGAGGTCAATGTTCCTGGAACCTATACGTTGAGCAGTCTTAGTTCTGCATTCAATGCTCTTTATGCGGCAGGTGGTATCAGTGATATCGGTACATTGCGTGATATTAAAGTCTATCGTGCGGGTAAAGTTATTGCCACTATCGATGTCTACGATTATCTACTCAATGGCAATACAGCTGGCGATATCCGCCTTACAGACAATGATGTAGTGGTTGTAGGACCGTATGACTGTCTTGTCAATATACGAGGTAAGGTGAAACGGCCTATGTTCTATGAGATGAAGTCCAACGAGAGTGTCAAACAAGTCCTAACCTATGCAGGCGGATTTACAGGTGATGCTTATACAGGTAATGTTCGTTTGACTCGAAAGAAAGGTGCAGAGTACAGCATCCATACCATCGATGAATTCAAGATGAATGGATTCAATGTGGCTGATGGAGACTCTATTTATGTGGATAGTGTCATACCACGTTTCAGTAATATGGTAGAGGTTCGCGGAGCAGTCATGCATCCTGGTCAATTCCAACTCGAGGGTGATATTCAGAGCGTAAAAGGATTACTTCAGGCTGCAGACGGTTTACGAGAAGATGCCTTCACTAGTCGTGCCGTTATGCATCGGCAGAAGGAAGATCTCACTCTCGAGATGATTTCTTTAGATTTGGAAGGTATCATGGATGGTACAGCAGCAGATGTTCCTTTGAAGAAGAACGATGTCCTTTTTGTTCCCAGTAAGATAGACATGAATGGAGAGCAAACACTGAAGATTAGTGGTGAGGTTATGTATCCTGGAACTTATCAGTATGCAGAGAACACTTCTATCGAGGATCTTATTCTTCAGGCAGGTGGCCTTACTGATGCGGCTTCTATGGCCAAGGTGGATGTGTTCAGACGTGTTCGTAATGACAAAGCTACAGAGAATGAGGAAATAACAGCTGAGACTTTCACCTTCTCCCTCAATGATGGACTGAAATCTGAAGACAAAAATTTCAAATTGAATCCTTATGACGAGGTGGTTGTCCGTAGGAGTCCTGGTTACAGCGAACAGCAAAGTGTCACTGTTCTGGGGTGTGTCAATTTCGAAGGTGAGTATGCGCTAACCAGTCAGAGCTATCGTCTAAGTGACCTAGTGAAAGCTGCAGGTGGACTTTCCTCTCTTGCGTATGCTAAGGGTGCCCGCCTGACTCGAAGACTCACTGAAGAAGAGCGCAACCAGCGTGAGAGCTCTCTCCGTATGGCTCAGATTCAGATGTACGAGGAGGCAATGGAGTCAGAAAAGACTTATAACATGGCTCAAGCGGACTCTTTGTTGACCCTGAAAATGGATTTGGGTTATACCTATCCAGTTGCTGTCAATCTTGACAAGGCACTCGAGAATCCTGGTTGTCAGGAAGATATTGTATTACGCGAAGGGGATCGTTTGACAGTTCCCCAATATAGCAATACCGTGAAAATTACCGGTGAGGTTAGTTATCCCATCAGTATGAACTATAAGAAAGGTGAGAGTTTGAAATATTATATCAAACGTGCTGGTGGTTATGGTAATCGTGCCAAGAAGAAGGGTGTCTATGTTATTAACATGAATGGTTCAGTAGAGGAAATCAATCATCGCAGTACCAAGGCAATCCAGCCAGGTAGTGAGATTGTTGTGCCCACTAAAACCCAGAACAAACGTATGAGTACGGCTGAGATTATGGCCATTACTTCAGGTGGTGCTTCTTTGGCAAGTGTTATCGTAGCCCTTATGAGTATTATTAAGTAGAAGGGGTGAACTTATGGAAGAGCAAAAGAAAGAAGAGTTCGTTATTGATTTAAGAGAACTTGCTCGAACTATATGGGGAAAGAAGAAAATGTTCTTCAAAGTCTTGCCGGTTGTATTCATACTATCATGTATTTGGATATTTCCTAAACCTCGATATTACAGGAGTGAAGTGAGTTTAGCACCAGAGATGTCCAATAGCGCCTCGATGGGATCTCTGGGAAGTATTGCTTCTTCTTTAGGTTTTGACATAGGCGAGATGGGGACGGATGATGCTATATATCCCTTGTTGTATCCTGATTTGTTTGCTTCTAGCAACTTTGTGGTTGGATTGTTCGATATTCATGTTGTATCTTCGGATAACGAAGTGGATACCGACTATTATACATATATGTCTAAAATGCAAAAAATATGTATCTGGGATTATCCTAAGAGGTGGTTTCGTAAATTAAAGAAGAGTATTTTTCCGAAAAAGAAAGTATTTTCGCTTGGCAAAGGAAGTGACCTCAATGCTTTTTCGCTCACGGAGGAGCAGTATGGAATTGTTGAAAAAGTGAAGAAAAAGATACTTTGCAACGTGGATAAGAAGACAATGGTCATAACGATAAATGTAACAGATCAGGATCCTTTGATTGCTGCCACAATGGCTGATAGTGTACGTGTTCGACTACAAAATTATATTACTGACTATCGTACTAATAAAGCTCGCATTGATGAAATGCATTATCAGGAGATGGCAGATAAGTCTCTAGAGGAATATCAAAAATCATGTGCCAAATATGCGAGATATGCAGATAGCCATAAAAACAGTTTGTTGCAATCCGTAAATACTGAGATTAGTGCTTTAGAGAATGAGATGCAACAAAATTATACAGTTTATTCTGCTTATATGACTCAATTGCAGGCTGCAAGAGCTCGTGTTCAGGAACGTACTCCTGCATTTACTATTATTCAGGCTGCCTTTGTGCCAGTAAAACCTGCTGGTCCGAAGCGTCTTGTTTTTGTCTTGGGAATGTGTTTCTTAGCATGTGTTGTTGTGTCTTTATACATAGTTAAGGATCAGTTGCTTCCTAAATGGTAGCTTGTAATCTGTTTGATAGGTGAACTCAGCTCAACGAATCATAGTAAATTCACTTGCCCAGCAGATAAGGTCGGTACTGAATGTTTGTCTTTCATTATATTCCACACGAATTGTGCTGGAGGCTCTGGGACAAAATGACTATGGGATATATTCGTTGATTGGCGGAGTTGTGGCAATGCTCTCTTTCTTGACAAATGCTATGGTGGTGACTACTCAGCGCCAACTGTCATTTTATCACGGTAAAGGCCTATGGAAGGAAGTTCATTGTATGTTCTCAAACAGTCTTTTCCTTCACTTTGTTATTGGTGTAACATTGGCAGTGGTATTGTCTACTGCAAGTCCATTTTTTTTCAATGGTTTTCTAAACATAGATGCATCGCGGACAGAAACGGCTAAGATAGTATACCTTCTGGTTGTTGTGTCTTTGTTTGTCACATTTCTTACAGCCCCCTTTCGTGCTTTGTTCATTGCGCGCGAAAATATAGTTTATATATCTATTATTGATGTTGTTGATGGTGTCATCAAACTGATAGCTGCCATTTGGTTATTGCACTGCCCTTTTGACCGTCTCATTGCTTATGCTTGTATCGTCGTTGGTATCACGACATTTAATTTTGCAGCCCTAGCATCATGGGCACAAATCAATTTCGAGGAAAGTACCCTGTTCCCCAGAAGAAAAGACATCAATCGTCAGTCACTGCGAGAGCTGACAGGTTTTGCTGGATGGACAGTTTATAGTCAACTCTGTGTTATAGGACGTACTCAAGGCGTAGCCATCGTGTTGAATCGTTTTTATGGTACTATTATTAATGCAGCCTATGGTATCGCCCAACATGTGTTTGGCTCTATTCAGTTTATAGCAGTATCGGTAACCAACGCTATGGCTCCTCAGATTATGAAAGCAGAGGGAAGTGGTGACCGAAAACGTATGCTTCATCTGTCTGAACTTTTGAGCAAATATGCTGTTTTGTTATTGTCCACAGTGACAATACCATTGGTCTTTGAGATGCCTGCTGTATTGAAGTTGTGGCTGGGCAATGTGCCAGATAATACGGTTCTCTTGTGCCGTTTCATCCTTTTAACTGCATTATGCGACCAGATTACTATCGGTCTTGGAACTGCTAATCAGGCCATTGGACGCATCAGGAACTATTCCATTATTGTAAACACTATTAAAGTGTTGACTCTCCCAGCGTTTTGGATATGTCTATATTTAGGTTACTCTTTAATCATAGCCATGTATATTTACTTATGCTTTGAATTACTTTGTGCCATGATACGGCTGCCATTCCTCAAGTATACGGCTGGACTCTCCATACACCATTTTTTCAATCATGTTTTTGCAAAGGTGGCAGTACCTTTGATGGCCATATCTGCTGCCAGTTGGATTGTTACCAGCTATGTCCAGGTTCCGTTCCGATTCTTGATTACAGGGACGGTTGCATTAGTTGCAGCAATAGTTTCAGCTTGGTTTTTTTCCATGGAATATGTGGAACGCAAAACTATGAAAAAAATGGTAAAAAAGATACAGAAAATGTATTTGTGTTTTATTGGATGGTAATTACTAACAATTCAACATATAAACAGTTGCGCCATGTGTTGCGTCCGATTAGAACAGCTTACGAGTTGCTCTTGGGCAAGTTGTCTCCAAGACGGTTGGCTGCAATGCATTATAAACGGATATACGGTGTTGATATTAATTGGAGTAACCCTAAAAACATTGATGAGAAGATAAATTGGTTGAAGTTCTACTCCGACACGTCCCGCTGGACACTGTTGGCCGATAAATATCGAGTTCGGCAGTATGTTAAGGAATGTGGACTTGGTGATACACTCGTTAAGCTTTATGGCATGTGGGAACGTGCCGCGGAAATAGACTGGGAAGCTCTGCCCAACCAATTCGTGATGAAGACTAACCATGGTAGTGGTGACGTTTTGATTTGTCGCGACAAGCAATCAATAGATTATGTATATTGGACAAAGATATTCGATAAATGGTTGCACACTGACTTTGGAAGTCTGATGGGTGAACCTCACTACAAACATATTCCACCTTGTATCATTGCGGAGGAACTGCTTGACGTCAGCAAGCAACCCATCGCTTCGTCGTCATTGATAGATTACAAGATCTGGTCTTTCAACGGAAAGCCTTCCTATATTTGGTGCTGTATCAACCGAACCCCACAATCTGTTGAGGTCATTACTTATGACACCGAGTGGAATGTCCATCCAGAATTTTCTGTGGATACTCCACACTATATTTTGACCGACAAGAGAATACCTCGTCCCAAGTCTTTGGAAAGGATGCTTCAGGCTGCATCAATATTATCAAAAGGTCTTCCGCAGGTAAGGGTAGACTTCTATGAGGTTGACGGCAAAGCCTATTTTGGTGAGCTTACACTCACTTCATCGTCTGGTCTCAACTATTTTTATACAGAGGAATTCAGAAATCATTTAGGAGAGTATTGTCAGTTGCCTTTATGAAATTGAGATTGAGTTTTGATATTTTAGATCTGAAGTGGATACTATGGATATTGGTTCCCATCATGGTGTTTCATGCTTCATTGACACTGAATGTTTATGAGAGTATGATGCCTTTGTCCTATCTTTTACAGTTTCTTGATATCCTGTTGTTCCTGTTCTCTTTTTATCTTTTTATTGCTCGCCCAATCTTAGGCCGTTTCGATTTCTTGATGGTAGGATACATTATCATGATGATAGGCATTACGGCAATAGCATCAACCGATCTGAAAAATATGATTTATACAGCTGTGGATGTTCTTTTCATGGTCATATTGTTCAACTATTGTAAAGAAGGAAAAATGCCAATTCTTTTGAGGACGTTTTCTTTTTCTTTGTCAGTTTGTGTTTATATTAATTTTATAGTGTTGATATCGGATACTTCATGGATGATAGTAGACGACAAGAATCTTTTTGGATATATTCTTGGAGATAATTACAATCAAGTGGTCTCTCGTATTATTCCAGCTATGCTTTGCAGTATTTTGACTTCGAAGTATGGATTGTTGTGGAAGATCAATTGTTTTGCTACTTTCGTAACGGGTTTTTTAGGAGTTTTGTTTCTTGGTTCAATGACAGCGACCACAGGATTGATATTGTTTGTCTTATTCTGTGCAATACCCAGTATCTCTCTTAAACGGCTAGGAGTATGGGGAATGTTTATATTTTATGTTTTTTTTCAGATTGCCGTATGTTTTAATGGCACAAGTCTTCAGAATAATGATTTGGCAGTTTATATTATCGTTGATGTCTTAGGAAAAGACATTACCTTTACACATAGAACAGAATTATGGGATGCAGCATTACGTGTCTTCACAGAATCTCCTTTGTTTGGTAACGGTTATGTTGATAGAGATTGGTATCTGAGTAACATGAGTAGTTTGGCAATGGGACCTCATAACCTCATTTTTTATATTATGATATCTGGTGGCATTGTTCTTTTAGGAGTATTTCTTTGCTTGTTTGTAATGGCAATAACTAGATGTGTGAAGTCTACAGAGTCATCTCGTCGAAAAATGAATTTATTGTTTGGATTGGCTGTATTCTTGTTCATGCAGACGATGGAATATTATCCATTCTTTTTTAACTTCCTCCTTCTTAGTCTGGCATATTATTATGCGGAGTTTAATATAGATAAAAACACACATTTTGCAATTTCCTCTGTAAGTAACCTAATTAAAGAAGATTATGGAAAAGCAGATACAATCGATTAAAACTGCAATAGTTGCGGTTACTTACAATCGCATGGATAGTTTGCAACGTCTTCTCACTTCGCTAGAGCAAGCGCATTATACGGAAGAAGTTTTTTTGATTATCAGTATTGACAAAAGTGATTCTGATGAAATTGCATGTTTTGCTAACCAGTATTGTTGGCCTTATGGAGAGAAGATTGTTGTCGTGCAATCTCGGAATTTGGGTCTTCGTAACCATATGCTATCTTTGGGCCAGCATTTCTCAAACTTCGATGCGTTGATAGTTTTAGAAGATGATATTACTGTTTCTCCCGCATTTTATGATTATGTGAAAGCATGCACATCTCAGTATTCCGATGATGATCGTGTTGCAGGAATAAGTCTTTATGGGCATACCGTTTGCAATCTGAATGGTCTTCCTTTTATTCCTGCAAAATCTGAATATGATGTTTATTTTATGCATTATGCTGCATCGTGGGGCGAGGTGTGGATGAAAAGGCAATGGTGTGCATTTTACGAATGGTATCAAAGCCATAGCGAAGAGTTTTATTTGGATTATCTTCCATCCAGTATTAACCAATGGCCCAGAACATCTTGGCTAAAGTATCACATACGCTATTGCATAGAAAATCAGAAGTATTTTGTCTACCCATATGCCAGCTATTCAACTAACAATAGTGATCCGGGAGTTCATTACCATTATTCTGACACTTTATTCCAATCTGTTTTACAGATAACTCCTCAATTTGAGTTTCGGTTGCCTTCTTTGGATGAATCAATCGTTCGATATGACGGTTTCTTCGAACCAAAATTTTTAGCTGCATATCTATCCGTAGATGATAAGGAATTATGTGTCGATCTATACGGAATGAAGCATCCTTGTCTATATCATCGTTATCTTTTATCTACCCAAAGTCACCCTTATCGAGTTGTCCGTTCCTTTGCATTGGAATTGCGCCCGATAGAGATGAACATCATTCAGGATCGGCAGGGGCAAGGTATATGGCTTTATGACACAAGGGAATCTGCTATTGCTCCAAAGGTAGATGCATATCAGAGATATTATTACCTGTATGGTAAAGCGTTTTACCACGCAATTTTCATGTTGGGAGGATGGGGAATCTTCAAACTGCTTGTAGATTTGGTTGCTTATAAACTGAATAAAGTATTTCATTGGCATTTGCCATGCCATCTTAATTGAAGAATGACTATTTGAACATCCTGTTTTCTCTCTCAACTTCGGCTATCTACAACTATCGAATGCTGTTTTACTCTTCGACTAATTCTTTTTTTCCATAAAAATCGCAGAATTCTAATCTGTTTGGAGTTCACATAGTTGGAGGAAATAGGCGCGGTAAATGGACACTTCAAAAACAAAAGCATTCTTATTTTGTTGTTTGAGGAAAAAGAAGTACCTTTGCAGGCCCATAGGTGTTTATGCTCTACCGAATTTGACTATATGAACATACTTTTCGTCTCTCAATACTATCCGCAACGCATTGTCAAAAGATGTCAGTGTATCTCCAAAATAGGTCTCAACTGGGCTGCACACAATCTCTCGCAAGCCATCATTCGTGGATTTGAGGCTTGCCAACAGAATTTTCATGTTCTCAACGTGACTCCCATGAGTTCTTTCCCTGCATTTGCTAATCGCCCTTGGGTGCCTGGGTGTCAGGAAGATAATGTAGAGAGCCTGTCTTATGTCAACCTGGCATATTATAAAAGGAAGGACACATGCAGAAAGGTTGAACGGGCTTTGTTTTCTTGGTGCAGAAAGACAGGAGGTGAGAAAATTATTTTCTTCTACAACTTCAACTATCTGAATTCCATTATTCCTTTAAAGAAAGCATTCCCTGATGTGAAGGCTGTACTGCTTGTCACGGATCTTCCGGAATATAGGGTACGTGAGAATAAACTGCTCAGCAAGTTCAACGAACTGATATCTCCAGAGCGGAAGGCGAGAGAAGGTGAAAAATTCAACTATGTAGATGGATATGTGTTGCTTGCCTCGAGAATGAGGGAACGTTTGCCGATGGGAGAGAAACCTTGGTTGCTCATGGAAGGCATATACAATGATGAAACATCATTGGAGGGAAGCATTAAAGATCCGCATAAAGTGTTGATGTACACAGGAAATCTGGGGGCTCGCTACGGAATACGACTATTACTGGATGCCTTCCGGCTCATTGGGGATAGTGAATACAGACTATGGGTTAGAGGAAATGGAGAATTGGCATCGCTTGTGAAAGAACGTGCCCAAGAAGATTCACGCATCGTGTACCTTGAGCAAATGAGTCGCGAGGAACTTATGAAGAAGGAGCAGGAAGCCACGCTGCTTATCAATCCTGTTCTATCCTCTCAGGAATTCACACCTTTCTTTTTCCCTTCCAAGACATTGGAATACATGGCTTCAGGAACACCTACTTTGATGGCAAAGCTTTCCTGTATCCCTTCTGATTATTATGAGCACCTTTTCTTTTTTGAAGAGGAGAGTGTGGAAGGGATGGCTGCAGAGATATGCCGTATATGTGAGATGCCTGAGCAGGTGCGAAACAGTTTTGGGCGTAAAGCATCTGAATTTATTTTGAGCAAGAAGTCTCCCAAGGAGCAGATTTCTCGAGTGGTAGATTTTTTTGAATCTTTGTGATTAAGCAATGGAAAACTATGAAGAAATGTGATATAGCAGTTATTTTAACTTGTTTCAATAGGAAAAAACTTACGGTTGCCTCCTTGAGAAGTGTTTTTCAAGCTTGTACATTATATAACGAAAACTGCGACAGGCAATTGTCCTTATCTGTTTTTCTGACAGATGATGGATGTACGGATGGCACAGCAAATGCAGTTCTCTCAGAGTTCCCCAACGAAAATATTCATATTGTTCAAGGGACTGGTTCTTTATATTGGGCTGGCGGAATGCGTTTGGCATGGAAAGAGGCTCTGAAAGATAGGAGGAAATGGGATTTTTATCTTTTGATAAATGACGATACGATCTTATGTGACGATGCTTTTGTCGAATTGTTTCGGACTCATCAATATGTTGTTGAGCGTCATCATAAAGCGGGTTTATATTGTGGAACCTGTAGTAATTTTGAAGGTACAGCTTTCATCTTTGGAGGGAAAAAATACAGAAAAGGGTTATTTGGAAAAGCTATCACTGTTGTTCCTGATGGTACACCTCTCCCATGTTTTATGACCTGTGCAAATGTTCTGATGGTTTCAAGTAATGTGTTTGAAGCAGTGGGAATGCTTGACGAGTATTACACTCATACGAATGCTGATTGGGCCTATGGAATTGAGGCAGGTAGACATGGTTTTCCTGTATATGTGACAGGAAAAGTCTGTGGAATGTGTGAGAACGATCATCCTACAGAGATTATGGAAGGGAAGAAAATCATTTCTATGACTCTATCCGAACGCAAGGCTTTTTTCGCACATCCCTTAAGAGGTACTAAAGATCGATTGTATTTTATGTGGAAATATAGTAAAATACGTTTCTTCGCATTGTTCTTTGCTCGGAAATTGAATATTTATTTCCCTCGTATTTACTATCGATTAATTCCCTATCGCCCAAGCGAATCGTAAAACATCTTCTGGCAAAAGTTTCTGTGGATTAGGCTTACCTTCTCTGATATACCCTTATCCAGTCAAAGCGTGTCTCAAAGGTCTTTCTCGTGTTGGGATAGGGTAGGGCCTTCCAGCGGCCATTTCCTACAGCCTGGTTAAGGATGAGGAAAAACGGATAGTCGAAAGTCCAGGCTCCTTCCTCAAGTAGTTTCTTGTCGTTAGGTTTCTTGTAAATGTCTGTTGTTTTGCCGTCCACAGTCCATAGTACATATTCTGGAGTCCATTCGATGCCATAGATATGCCATTTCCTTACATCTACATTCTTGCTGAAGCTATTTTTCAGTCCGTGTTTTGGATGCTTCTGAGTGTACTGAGAGTGAATGGTATGTGATGCTTTCTTTTGGTTACTGAACACTTCCACGATATCTATCTCGCCATAGAGGTCATCGCGCTGGCTGTGAGTCTTGAACATCCATGCAGCAGGGAAGTTGCCTGGAATGAAATTGGTTTTCATGCGCACCTCCACCTTGCCATACTGAAATTCAAACTTGTCCATCGTGTTTACGCCACCAGTCAGCATCTTTGCTGTATCGGTCGGTTCCCACTTGTTGGGAATAGCACGACACACCAAAGAACCTTTCTTTATAAAGACCACTTTGTCTGACTGGCTGTTCCAGCGTGCCCACTGGCTGGGGTTACGTTTAGCACGGTTCCACTTTGCCGGGTCAGGTTGACTACCATTAGGCAGGCTGAATTCGTCGCTGAACACTAATTTCCATTCAGAATTTTGAGCCTTTAATGGAGTGGTGTTGACAGAAAGGATCATCCACCCTATAACCATCAAAAGTATATTGCTTTTCATGATTCTGTTTTGGGGATACATACTCGTTTTCCCATCTCAAGTAAATATGTGGGCTTGTAATAGTTCATCATGCCGCCTAATGAGGTGAAAGTAAGCTCTCCAAAAAAAACTTTCCCGTTTACCTCGTAAAGGTCAACTCTTACCTGCGGAAAAGGCTTTGAGAGGGTAGCGGCAATGTCGATCATTTCGGTAAGGCATTGTGGACGTTGCATTGGGATGCTTGCTATATGAAGATGCTTGGTAGGAAGCATTTGTTCTGGATGGAAGTTCCATTCCAAATCATAGCAGGATGCGGTGGCATGTACGCCATCTGACTGACGTTCTGATATAACAAGGAAAGAAAAAGGCTCCCCATTAAAACACCATATCTTATAGTCTGTCAATGAAGTTTCATTCTCACCACAAGGCAATAGTTCCTCTGCCAGAATCATAGGCTTGATGTCGCGGTATTGTGGTTCGCCAGACAAAGCGCCAATGTGCTTTGCATCAAGCCAGTCCTGAAGGCGGGTACGTAGCTCTTTCCAATTCTCATCGCCCATTTTCGCTTTGTCTATCTTTATGTTAGTTCCTTTTCCATCGCCGTTATTGGCTTTCAGAATGAATCGTTGAGGTAGCTCGTCAAAAGGAATGTCCTCTACACGTTTCCATGCACCGTGCAGTGGAATCAACACAGACTCCAAGCCACATGCCTTCACATAATCGCGGACCCTGTATTTGTCTGCCATCTGTGTCCAGAGAGAGGTGTCGTCAAATAGTTTCTGGTATAATATCTTTTCGTTCAGATCCTTCGGATGCTTGAGATTGGGCAACCGTCCGAAACGCAGGAAATAGCGTAGCTTTACTGTAAAGACAGGAAATTTTTCTACTATACTTTCTGCAAAGCGCTGTATTACTTTATTCATGTGAATAGAAGGAAATTCCTACCTGCGGATGTTGGCAATCCAGTTGATTGCCCTTTTGGTCAGGTAGGTGGGCATGAATACGAGGAAAAGATATAGATAGGAGAAGGGGACCGAGTATCCGAAAACGAACTGATACACTTTGGCGTTGTATTTGATAAGTTTCAGTTTTTTGCTGCTGATGCCTTCAGGAGTTCGGCGATAGATAGCTAGGGGTTCCACCATGCCGTATGCCGTCTTGCATTTCTTCATAATGGTCAGGAAGAGTGCCCAATCCTGACGTTTGCGAATGGTGGGCATGAAGAACTTTCCGTATATCGTAGTATCGTAGATGGCAGTCAGACAACCTATCTTGTTGTCGTGTTTCAGGTCTGACAGGCTTAGGCGGGAAGGGGCAATGACGATACCTTTATGTTCGTCATCAGGACCGCAAACCAGGTAGCTGGAGAAACAAAGGCAACATTGGTGTTTCTGCATGTATGCAACCTGCTTCGCCAATTTTTCAGGAAACCAGCGGTCATCGCTATCACAGAAGGCGATGTATCGTCCGCGAGCTTCCTTGATGCTGTTGTTTCTTGCATATCCAGGGCCGTTGTTCTCAGGCATCAGGAAAATGCGAACGCGCTTGTCTCGCTCTGCATAGCTTTGCAGCAGTTCCAGAATCTCTGGATCCGTGGAATGATCGTCCGTGATGAGCAGTTCCAGATTCTTGTAGGTTTGGCTCAGTATACTCTCTATGCTCGCGCCAATATATCTACTGGCGTTATAAGTCGGCATGATGACAGATACCAAGTCTTTCTTCTTCATTGCGCGTGTTTTATATTAAAAACGTGCAAAGGTAGAAAAAATTGTGTAGCTGGGCAAGAAAATTTCATCTTTCTTTGTCTATTAGTTGGAAATCCCATTTATGGCATCGTTTTCATGTGAACGTCCCGTTGTGGGAATGGGATCTCTATGTTGTTTTCATTCAGTGTGTTGTAGATGATTTCCTTGACACGTGATGTCAGCATGATTTTCTCCTCTACCAGCATCCAAATGCAAACCAACAGGTCCACAGAACTCTCTCCAAAGTCGGAAAACATGATGTTGACGGGTGTGTTCACATTGGTAATGTACTTGCCGGCAGCATTTCGTTCCTTGCAAATGGGAGCAATGGCATCTGTGAGCAGTTGCCGCACCTGCTGGATGTCGGATCCGTAAGCCACACCAATGGGAATCTTGATGAGTTCGTAGCGGTGGTTGCGGGTTAGGTTCTTGAAGTTCTTGCTGAAGAGGGCGCTGTTGAGGAAAGAGATGACGGAGCCGTCGGCTGTCACGATTTGCGTACTCTGATATGTGATGCTTTCCACCTTACCACTGATACCGTCGCATACGATATAGTCACCCACGTGCAAGCGTCCTGCCATCAGGTTGATGCCATAGAAGAAGTTCTCCAGGATACTTTGCATGGCGAATCCCAAACCTGTTGCCAAACCTGCGCTCACGATAGAGATGCCACTCTTGGGGACCTCCAGAATGACGAGCGATATGATGATGTAGAGGCCCCAACAGATGATGCCTATGATGTTGCGTGCCAACGTCAGGTTGTAGGTCTGGTTATCTTTGATCGTCTTGCGGCGGAAGTAGCTGTAGAAGCTGCAGATGATGTAGTTGAGATAGCGGAAAACAAACCATAGCGCAACTACCACGCAGATGCGGTAGAGTGAGATGCGTATGAGGTTGGTCTGATGTACGATGTCCATAAAGAAGATACGGTGGCAGATGCTCGTCATCTCGAAAGTCTTGGCAGCCCAGTAAATGCTCACCAATACGGAGGCAACTGCAAAGATGGGTACCAAGGTGCGGTTGAAGAGGTCGTAGAACCAGGTCTGGGTGACGTATTCGCCGCGTTGCATCTTGTCCAACATGATTTTCACATCTGCGCTGATGTCCTTTCCTGCTTCCTCTTTTTTCTTAAGGTCAGGACGCACGTGATAGATCAGGTATTTCTTCTCGAACATTTCCATCAAGTCATACATGCATGTGATGGTCATGATGGCAGCCAATTGGAATGTCCACCACACCATTACCTGCACAGCCAGCAGGCAGTAACCTGTCCAGGCGGCAAGAGTGGAGATGATCATGGCGGCTGTAGTCAGGTGGCTGTACACCACGTCCAGCAAAGGCAGACCTTCCCTATGCCGCTTCGACAGCACCAGTTGCCAGATGGTGAATCCCAAGAGGATGGGAGGGAAGATGAGATTCACGATGGCGTTGGGAATCAGTACGATGCGGAACAGGATGACGATGAAGGCCAGCAGCATCAAGGGCATATAGATGATGGCGGCGTGACGCATCTGCTCATCTTTCAGTCGGATGAAGAGACTCAAGAAGATGACTTCCAAGAGCCAAGCCATGTTGATGATGAGGCGTGTGCCCATCTGGATGAAGTTGCGGTCGGTAAAGGTGCGTACCACCATCACGATGATGGCGAAGAGAGCGATGCCAACCACGTTGTTGAGCATTTCGCGCTTCAGCCGGAAATCCTTGCCTCGCCATTTCTTAGGCAACAGCCACCTCAGGGCAACGTAGCTCAGCACCCAGGCGATAGCGAGGTACATTACGAGGAACACGCTGATGAAGAGGACGGAAGCACCACGCCATTCCGAGTAGATGGCACTATGGCCGGCAAAGGGCTTGTACTTGGTCTCCCATGCACGTTCGGCTCGACGGGTTTGCATCGGCAGGGTGAAAAGCATGGAGAAGTAGTTGCTGCTCCCATTCTTGAAGATGTTGTCCTGCAGAATCTTATATCGGCTTTGGGCGAACGCGTTGAGTTCCAGCACCTTAGTCCTCACGCTCTTGTAGTACGAGTTTTCCGCCTCCATGCTCTCCAGGAATTTCTGCAGGTTGTTTCGAATGATTTCAGCGTATCTCAGGCAGGCGATTCTGTCCTTCAACGGCTCCCCTGTCAGATAGAGAGGCAAGTTGGGCTCTTCGTCCTCAGTTTCTTCCTCGCTGATATTCTCGTTAGGCAGCGAAGGCATCATGCTGGCGGTCAGGGTAGTGTCGACGGGTTTCGTGACATCCGTCTTGTTGGAAAGCGAGTCGATGGCTTGCAGCAGAATGCTGTCGTTGGCGCTGAGCACGCTGTCGTTATCAGCGATGATGGGAGGCATGCTCTTAAGCGAGACGATCAGCGAGTCGTAGCGCTCCAGCTCAATCTTCAAGCCAGCGATGATCTTGTCGTATTGATTCATCTTGCCGTTCTGGTTGTTCAGCTCAGAGAACAGGTTGATCGCTTGCTGGCAGGCATAAGCCATGTCGAAGGTGTTCTCTGTCGTCTGCGAATAGAGCATCAGGCTTATCTGCTCGCATTTGTGCATGTAGTTCACCAGCCGCTGATGCTGCGTCGCGCCCTGCTGCTCATACATCGCCATGAATTGCTTCTGCTTCTCGTAGCTCATCTGTAGCTCAGCCCTCAGCACGCCCAGCGTCCTGGCCAAGTCTTTCTCTCTCAGCACAGCTGGACTTTGTGTCACACACAGTATCGTCAGCAATATCGCCAGTATCCTTCTTGTCTTCATAGATTCCTCCAGATTTCTTTCGACTTTTTTTAATTAATGTTACAAAGGTACACAATAATTCTTTTTTGGGAAAACTTTTTTGCCTATTTAGAAAAAAACATGTATTTTTGCTTGGAATTCTAAGGACAACAGCTATGAAAGAAAGAATGTTTCATTTTATTTTAGCCCTCGCTTTCGTCGCCTCATCGTTTGCTGAGACCCGCATCACAGGCGTGGTGCGCAGCGAGGGAGTGCCTGTGGCAGACGCTATCGTGATGGAGATCAACAAGGATCATCGTATTCTCCACCAGACGCGTACAGATTCCCAGGGACGCTACAGCATCCTGTTCACCCATCCGGAAAAGAACTCCATTCGAGTGCTGGCGGCTGGATACTATCCCATTACCCATAAATTGCGCGAGTTCACACAAGTTACCGTCAACCTCACTCCCAGGGAGCATTCTGTCAACTACGACACGCTGCCTGGCCGCCATAAGGGCATCCAGAGCAACAAACTGTTTGTGGGTCGCGTGGGCGATGGGACACGCCCCCAAATCTCACGCCTCGAGATGGTGTCTGACACCCTGTTCAGCTTCATCGTGCCCCTTCGTGTGGATGCGCTGGTCGATGATTATCGCGCTGGACGCAACATGATGTTCCTGGGCGATGGAGACGAACTGCTTCTCAATGCACGCAATGGTATGGACGTCAAGCCGATAGAGGGGGACCCTGAGGATATCTCCGACAAGATTCGCCCCATCAATCACAACGTCCAGATTGTTCATGGGCAGACGCCCAACGTATACACCAACAATTACGTCTATCCCCGTTTCCTCATCTCTCGCAACGAGCTGTTTTCGCTCATCGAGAATGCCAGCCGAGTGCGCCGCATTGCTTTCGACACCGTTCATGCCGACAACTACTGGCTGCTCTATCCCTCCGATGATTTCGAGTCTGAGCTTCATCGGATTGTCTATAAATTGATGAAGTAGGGGAGGCATTACGGGCAGGCTCGAAAGACAACGTGTTGAGTCTGCGGTTTCAACGTGTTGAGTTTGCCATTTCAACGTGTTGTGTTTGCGGTTTCAACGTGTTGTGTTTTCAGCTCACATTTTTTCCGCTGCTGCTTGTCGTGTTTTGAAAAAAAAGCCGTAACTTTGTGCGGATGAATTGTGGCAAGGCGGAAATCAGTCCTCTGTCACAAAAATGAGATAACAACAGGAAGAAAAGAATGAAGATGAGACACGTCAGGCAAGTCCTTGTGACCTTTTGGATGGTTTTGGCAAACTTGGGAGTGTGGGCCCAGCAGGCTGACATCAGCCTCGAGTACAGCGGTAACTGGATGGGGCGGATCCCAGACAACACCTTTGTGGCCGCAATTTCCATTCCAGGTTCCCACGATTCCTCGACAGGCAGCGGATGGGCGAGTGGCTACGAGGAACTGGGCGAGATGTTCGCCCGCACTCAGGATCTCACCTTTGCTGAGCAATGGAGCATCGGCATTCGTGCTTTCGACATGCGTCCTTGCGTCCATCAGGATCACTTGAATCTCAATCATGGCATCTGCGCCACCATACTTCGTTTCGACGAAGTGCTCTTCCAGTTGCGTGATTCTCTAATCGCCAATCCTTCGGAGTTCATCATTATCCACCTGAACCACGAGACTGACGGCGACTTGGTCAGCGACCCTAACCACGCTATCTACAACGCTCGTATTCAGGAATTGCTCAAGAGCGATGAACTGAAGGATTATATGGTTGACTTCAAGCGTACCCTTCGTCTCTCAGATGTTCGCGGGAAAATCCTTGTCTTGAGTAGAGACAAGTATGCCTCTCAGCCTGTTGGCGGATTCCTCAACAACTGGACAGGATCGGCCGACTGGTCGCGTCGCACGCAGGTAACGGTGACGGGGCCAGGAAACTCGTCTTCCAGGACTTCCTCCATCTATATTCAAGACTATTGGGAGACTTACGAGCCAGGGACGATGGATATTAAGCTGAATGCCCTCCTGGAGTTGCTTAGATACGGCAGCACCCACAAGAACAGAGTGGCATCTTCTGTCGTCTGGTACCTCAACTTTGCTTCTGCCTATTCAAAAGTGGGCGTTTTCAATGCATCGCTTAGTGAAGGCTATCGCGACAATGCGACTTATACGAACAAGGCAATCGCAGATTATCTTGCTGATGAAAGTCACGTGGCAGGTCCCACAGGCATTATCTTGATGGATTATGTAGGAGTGGATGAATCGGCAGGTTATGCCACGATGGGTGCCTCGGCCGTAAAGGCAATCATTGCAAACAATTTCAAATATTTGGAAGACATGGGGCAGACATCTGTCGGTCAGCCTGATTCTGCGGTCAAGCGGACCCTTATTGGCACCTACTCCCTTACTGGGATGAAATTGTCAACTCCTCAGCCTGGTTCCATCTGTATTTTCCGATACAGCGATGGCACCTGCCAGAAGGTCATGTTCTAAGAACAAATTCACTCTTTGCCCTCTCCAGTAAGAGAAGGGAGATTCTATTTCATTCCGTGATGCTTTCGACGAGTTCCTGAGGGGTGACGAGTGTTTGTTCGCCCGTCTGCATGTTCTTGAGGGTGATTTTGCTTGCTGCAATCTCTGTCTCACCAGCTAAGGCAACATAGGGAATCTGCTTTTGATTGGCATACTGCATCTGTTTCTTCATTTTGGCAGCATCAGGATATATTTCGCTGCGAATACCAGCGGCACGTGCTTGCGCCAGGATGGGCAGGCAGTAATCGGTCTCTGCCGCGCCGAAGTTGATGAAAAGGAGTTGAGTGTCCGTTGTAACTTCCTTAGGATAAAGATTGAGTTGATTGAGCACATCGTAGATACGGTCAGCACCAAAGCTGATACCCACGCCGCTGATGCCTGGCATACCAAAGATGCCTGTCAGGTTGTCGTAGCGACCTCCACCTGTGATGGAACCAATCTCGACGTCGAGTGCTTTCACCTCGAAGATGCAGCCAGTGTAGTAGTTAAGACCGCGAGCCAGGGTGAGATCCAACTCCACCTGAGATTTCAGGTTTGTCAATTTAGAGAGGACATACTCCACTTCCTCGACACCTTTCAGTCCTGTCTCGCTTTGATTTAGAACTTGTCGCATGGTGGCAATCTTCTCGGCATTGGTTCCACTAAGCTGAATGATGGGCTGCAGTTTCTCGATTGCTTCCTCGCTGATGCCGTCCTCGCGGAGCTCTTCATTCACGTTGTCGAGACCAATCTTGTCGAGTTTGTCAATTGCTACGGTGATGTCAACAATCTTCTCGGCTTCACCAATAATTTCAGCAATACCTGAGAGAATCTTGCGATTGTTGATTTTGATGGAGACACGGATACCGAAACGAGTGAAGACTGTGTCGACAATCTGCATCAGTTCCACCTCATTGAGGAGGGAATCTGATCCGACCACGTCGGCGTCGCATTGATAGAATTCTCGATAGCGTCCCTTCTGAGGGCGGTCGGCGCGCCACACGGGTTGAATCTGGTAGCGGCGGAAGGGGAGGGTGAGTTCCTCGCGATGCTGCACCACGTAACGGGCAAAGGGAACGGTAAGGTCATAACGCAGGCCCTTTTCACAGAGCTTGGCTGCCAGATGTCCAGTAGCACCTTGCTGAAGATCCTCGGAAGAGATGCCGCGCAGGAAATCTCCGCTGTTGAGAATCTTGAAGAGCAGTTTATCGCCCTCCTCGCCATATTTACCCATCAGGGTGCTGAGGTTTTCCATTGCAGGTGTCTCGATTTGCTGGAAGCCATAGAGAGCATATACCTGTCGGATGGTGTCGAAAATATAGTTGCGTCGCGCCATTTCCTGTGGACCGAAGTCACGCGTGCCTTTGGGGATACTGGGTTTCTGTGCCATAATGATTTCTGTAATTTGCGGGTGCAAAGTTACTGCAAAATGAGGGAAATACAAAAAAAAGAGTTATCTTTGCACATAAAAATATTCCAACGATGAGCATTTTCAGTAAAAAAGAAGATAAAAGTAAACAACCGACTTCATCCGTCCAACCCCTATCCGTCGCTGCAGAAACGCCTCGTGCAGAAGTCAGGCGCGTGTCCAAAAATCCAAATCTGATGAGTGAGCAACAAGTGCAACGGACTCGTGAAGCCCTGCGTTTGGCAGAGACGAAACTGCAGAATGCGGAAGAGAGTCTGGAGCATTTGAAGAGACAACAAGACTGGTTACGTCGCTACAACGAGCTGAAACTTGCATTAAATCAGGAGAACGCACGCCTGTATGACCTGAAGAAACAGCAATCGAGTATGGCTGAGGACATCCGTGCCTTGGATCGTTATCAGACATTCGAGACCATTCAGAGTGATTTCCTTCGCATGAAGTATCTGGAGCAAGCTGCGGCTGAAAACAAACGAAACCGTAGTGTACTGGATCGTGAACAGGATGAGGCTATGCACAAATGGGAGGACCAGCAGAAACTGCAGCAACAGATGACAGAACTGCGTGAGCAGGCTCAGAATCACCTTTATCAGGCGATGGATCAAATAGCAATGGGGCACAGGGTGACTGGTGCCTTGGAGATCCTGCATGACAATCTGGTACATCTGGATGACACTATCAGTGCACTTACCCAAGATCAGAAGAAGACATCGCAGGAGATTGAGGAAAAGACTTTGGAACTGGATAGGTTGAACGAGAAGAAAGAACAGCATCGTCTGGTCCGACAGGGGATAGAAATCCATGAAGGGATGGTGACTCACGGCGAAGCTATATTGTTGAAATTGGATCAATTGTACGAAATAAGGAACACAATAACCGACTTACGTTCACAACAGTCGGATGGCTTGCGTCGCCAGAACGAAGAGAATGAGCAGTTGGGGCGTATCTTTTCGAAATTCCAAGAGGTGGAGGGAAAAATGCAGAGCCTGAACGACGAGATACATGTGCATCGTGAAAGCATCAAGGGCCAGAACAGTTTCGTGCTGCAGGAACGTGCTATGCGGTTAAAAAGCCGTCATCAGATGCTCCTCTCTGCTCAATCTCTCTGGAACCGTATCTCTACTGGTTACAGTTTGATAGAGGAGAAGGCGAGAACGCTGAATGCCTTGCGATTGCACATCGAGCATGTGCAGAAGAATATCCATGAACTGGACACGGAGGTAAGTCGCCTGAATCGTCTTTCAGACGAAAAGCGCTATACCTATATGCTGAGCAAAAGTCAGAGCGTGATACAGCTTCGCTCGGATCTGAAGGAAGGTGTGCAGTGCTCTGTCTGTGGCGCCACGCACCATCCATACCACAGTGACACAATGCTGGAGCAAAGCAAACTTATTGGTGACTTCAAGACTGAATATGATTTGCTGGAGGCAGAGGCACGTGGGAAACGTATTCAATTGGAAGACTTGAAGTCGGATTTGATTGCGACACAAGCCCGTTATGAGACGGAGGAGCAAGGGATGGTCAGTGTCAGACGTAGACAGGCAGAGGACGTCAACGAATGGCGCATTTATGCAACCTTGGATAAATCTTTTCACGATTGCTCGTCGAGTACTAATATGGAAGGACGCCAGCTGATGCTGCGTCAGTTGATAGAGAACACAACACGGGATGCGGAGAGTGCACAAAGCGAATTGGATACCTTTACCTATCATCAGGATGCCATCAATGAACTTTCAGAGAAACTCTCTGTGTTGGAACAGCGCAAGACGGAACTTGGAGTGCGAATGAATGAAGTGAACACGGGTTGTCAGGTGATGGCTGGTTATGTAGAGCGTATCCAGACCCAGCTAGCTAACCAGAATGACATCTATAGTGATTTCTACGACAAACTAGACAAGATAATAACTATTCCTGAATGGTATCGTGAATGGAACCAGAATCACGAAGGACTGAAGATGAAGATTCAACAGTTGATGGAAAAATGGGACAGCTTGAACCAACAGATTAGCGAAGAAGAACAGCAACTGCAGAAGGGGCGTGCTGAACTAGAGGGACTGCAGAAGGAACAATCAGCCCGTCAAGTTTTCCTGAGTATTGCTCAGCAGCGGAAAGAGAATTGTCAGAGTGCCATCTCAGAGCAGAATAAGAGTTACGATAAGATGTTGGGTAAAAATGATGTGAAGGTGTATTTCAATCAACTTTACCAGCAACTGACAAAAGCCCGAGCAGACGAGAACCGTGAACATAAGCTGACTCACGACATGATGAAGGAAATCAGTCAGATCCGTGGGCATCACGATGCATACGTGGAGCTTGGAGAAATGTTGAGCAACGAATGTGCGCAGAAGCGTTCTGTGATAGATCTTTGGATTCGAGGATTCAATACCCAGCATCCTCCAGTGCAATATTCCGAACTGGAAAGTGTATTCATGGAGGAGAGGGATTGGTCTGCCGTGCGAGGTAAAGTTTTGCGCATACAGGAAGACATGGCCGTCTGTCAGGCCATCGTGGATAATATGCGATCACGGTTGATTGCTTTGCAAGCCGAGGGTGGACGAACGGCTGTGAGAGAAGGAGATGATGTGCAGTCAGACTTGGTAGCACAACGAGATATGCTTGAGACCCGACGCCGAGAAGCCATGATGCAAGTGGCTCGATTGACGGTTGCTTTGGAGGACAATGAAAAGGCACGTCATACGTTCTCGTCAGAATCTGTCAGGGAAGAAAGTCCTAAGGATTGACGTACTGCATCGACAAACGTTTGTCCGTATTTCTGCTTTTTGAATTCTCCGATTCCGCTCACATTACCGAATTCTTCCACTGTAACAGGCCGTATCGTGGCGATCTCATGCAGTACCTTATCCGATAAAACGATATAAGGAGGGAATCCTTGCTGTTCAGCAAGTTTGAATCGGAGGCGGCGCAATTTCTCAAAAAGAACAGGGTCTTCCAAAGGGATGGGATCCATCGATACCTGTAGATTGAGTTGCCGCTGCAGTTCCATTTGCCGCTCGCCTTTTTTCCGTTTCTGGCGTGGAGGTTTTTCTTCCTTGTGGATTACTGCCAGGGTTGCACTCTTGTGACCATAGAGCACTTCGTTGCCCAGATCTGTGATACGCAGATGATTGTGTTCATCATACTTGATTTCCACGTATCCCAGTTGAAGCATTTGGAGCAGGTAATCATTCCAATCTCGTAGGGGTACATCTCGTCCCACTCCATAAGTTTTCAGATCAGCATATCCGTGAGCCTTCACTTCTGGAGAAAAGATGCCGCACAGGATGTCTACAGCTGTGCGCATGGTGACATCCTCGCCTGTCCGACTGATGGCACTCAAGGCTTTCTGCACCAGGATGGTACCATCGAACCGACGAGGAGGATTCTTGCATACATCGCAGTTCCCGCAATCATGACCGTTCTCCTCTCCAAAATAATTGAGCAGAATTCTGCGGCGGCAAATGTCGGCCTCGGCATATTCCCGCATGCGATTGAGCCGTTCGATATTGATTTCCCGCTGACCACTTTCCTGAGCAAAATGGGTTAGTTGTATGATGTCGGCCACAGAGTAAAAGAGCAATGTGTCGGAAGGTAACCCATCTCGTCCGGCTCGCCCGATTTCCTGATAGAAATTCTCGATGCTCTTGGGCAGGTTGTAGTGAATGACAAAACGAACATTGCTTTTGTTGATTCCCATCCCAAAGGCGATGGTTGCGCAGACTATCTGGACACGGTCGTTGATGAAATCCTCTTGCGCCTTGTTGCGTTCCTCAGAACTTAGTCCTGCATGATATGCCACTGCTGTGATATGATGTTCGCATAGATAAGTGGCCATCAACTCGGCATTCTTCTGACTCAAGCAATAGATGATGCCACTGTCGTTGAGATGATGGCTCATGAACTCCAGAATCGTCAGGCGTTTCTGTCTTGCATCCAATCCACGCCGTACGTCGAGCGAGAGGTTGGGACGATCGAAAGAAGACAGAAATACTTTGGCATCAAGAATTTGCAATTGCTCCAAAATGTCTGTTCGCGTGATCTTGTCCGCCGTGGCTGTCAATGCCACGATAGGTACGTGAGGATGTCGTTCATGAAGGATGCCCAAACGGGAGTATTCGGGGCGGAAATCATGGCCCCATCCGGAGATACAGTGAGCTTCGTCAATAGCGAAGAGTGAAATGTTCGTTTGATTAGAAAGAATTGGCAGTTCCAGCATGAGTCTCTCTGGAGAAATGTAAAGTAGTTTTATCTTTCCTTCTATACACTCCTGACGGATGATGGCATTCTCAACCTCGGTGGCAGCGCTATTGAGTGCACGGGCAGCGATTCCGTTGGCCACGAGTGCTTCTACCTGGTCTTTCATCAAGGAGATTAGTGGAGAAACAACGATGGTAAGACCGGGCAGCATCAATGCAGGAATCTGATAACAAAGACTTTTGCCACTTCCCGTAGGCATCAGCACTAGAGCATTCCCTCCCTCGAGTATATGCTGAATGATTTCGCGCTGCTGAGGACGGAAGCTATCGTATCCAAAATATCTTTTTAGTGTGAGATACATAATGGCTAAAACTATTCACTTTGCAAAGTTAACATTTTTTTATTTCACTTTTAGGAACATTGTATGAAAAATATTTATATATTTGCACCATAATAGAAATAGGAATATTATGGGAAAATACAATCTGACAGAAAAAAAGATGCGTGCTCCCCTCTACCGTTCTTTGCTTAATCCTGAGATGGTGGAAAACATGTACCAAGAAATTATGGCAAAGTTCATTGTGGAAAAAAAGTATCGCGATGCCGATTACAATGCCCAGAAACTGGCTGATGAACTGAACACGAACACCCGCTACATCAGTGCAGTCATCAATCTGAGATATCAGGACAATTACTCGCAGATGGTAAATGAATTCCGCATCAAGGACGCCATGTATCTGCTCAAAGACAAGCACTCGCAGAAGATGACAATGGAAGAAATCGCTCTGACAGTAGGCTTTTCCAATCGTCAATCTTTCTACGCAGCCTTTTACAAACGTTTGGGGATAACTCCCCGTGAATATCGTCAGAAGAACATGGCTCAGATTGAGACACAGTTGAATGACCGCAGAAAACGTCTGAAAGAGTCGCGTGCTAAGAAAAAGCAAGATAATTAAATGCAAAACGAAGAGACTTTTCAGTTTGCTGACGAGCGTTTTGCCGATTTGCAAATGTTGAGATATCAGGTCCCGGGTTTCCTGGACCTGAATCTTCGTCAACAGGTCTTGGTCTACTACTTGAGTGAGGCTGCTCTTTGGGGACGCGACATTCTGTGGGACCAAAACGGTCGCTATAATTTGCGTATACGTCAGCTTTTGGAAACCGTTTACACGGATTACTCAGAAGAACGGGATACCCAGGAGTTTAAGGAATTCGCCATCTATCTGAAGCGCGTATGGTTCTCTAATGGGATTCATCATCATTATGGGTGCATGAAGTTTCAACCTGGTTTTACGTCCAGTTTCCTGCGTCGCGCTGTGCTCTCAGTACCTGCGTCGAAGTTACCTTTGCGCGAAAAACAAAGTGTGGAGGAACTTTGCGATGAATTATTCCCTGTCATTTTCAATCCCGAGGTATGCCCTAAGCGTGTGAATCAAACCGAAGGAGAAGACTTGCTTTTGACCTCTTCATGCAATTATTATCAGGAAGGAATCACCCAAGCAGAGGCTGAAGAGTTCTATGCCAGCCAGAAAGCCAGTGGTGATGCAGCGCATCCTATTATGTACGGTATGAATAGTACGCTGATGTGTGACGGTAAAGGATGTCTTTATGAGGATGTTTGGCATTCAGGTGGCAAATATGGAAATGCGATTGACCATATCATCGCTTGTTTGGAACTGGCAATTCCCTATGCCGAAAATGTACGGCAGAAAGAAGTCATCGAAAAATTGATAGACTTTTATAGGACAGGTGACCTGAAGACTTTTGATGCCTATACCATCTTGTGGGTAGGAGAAACGAAAGGTGAGGTGGACTTTACCAACGGGTTTACTGAAGTGTATGGAGATCCATTAGGCCTGAAAGCCAGTTGGGAAGGTTACGTGAATTTTGTGGACAAGAAGGCAACACATCGTGCCCAGCTACTGAGCGATAATGCCCAGTGGTTTGAGGACCATTCTCCCGTAGACCCTCGTTTCCGGAAAGAAGTCTGCCGAGGAGTATCTGCAAAAGTGATTAATGCTGCCATCCTGGGGGGTGACCTTTATCCCAGTAGCGCCATAGGCATCAATCTGCCCAACAGCGATTGGGTACGTGCAGAGTACGGAAGCAAAAGTGTTACCATTGGGAACCTGACGCATGCTTATAATCAGGCAGCAAAGGGGAATGGCTTCCGAGAGGAATTCGTTATCAATAAGGAAACGTTGGATCTCCTGAATCTCTATGGTGATGTGTGCGACGATCTTCATACAGATCTTCACGAGTGTTTAGGACACGGCAGCGGCAAGTTGCTTCCTGGCGTGGATGCAGATGCACTGAAAGCATATGGCAGTTGCATTGAGGAGGCTCGTGCTGACCTCTTTGGCCTTTATTACATAGCTGACGAGAAGCTGGTGGAATTAGGATTGACGCCCGATAAAGAGGCTTACAAAGCTCAGTATTATAGCTATTTGATGAATGGGTTGTTGACTCAGATGGTACGTATCGAACCCGGACATACCATAGAAGAGGCTCACATGCGCAACCGTGCTTTGATTGCCTTCTGGACATTGGAACATTATCCCCAGGCTGTTCAACTGGTAAATCTTGACGGGAAGACTTATGTGAGGATTTCTGATTATTCTTTGTTGCGAAAAGCCTTTGGAGTCCTGTTGGCTGAAATACAGCGAATAAAGAGTGAAGGGGACTACGAGGCTGCCAAGATGCTTGTGGAGACTTACGGAGTTCATATTGATTCCGCACTTCATAAGCAAGTGTTGGCTCGCTATAAGAAACTGGATTTGGCTCCATACAAGGGATTCATCAACCCGCGCTATGAAGTGAAGTATAATTCGCAAGGTGAGATAACTGTAGTAACCCTTACCTACGGAGAATCTTATGACGAGCAGATGTTGCGTTACAGCAGAGACTACAGAACCCTATGACAATCGACGAACAATTACGAGATATAAAGAAGGAATTCCGATCCTGCATGAATGGTGTCCTCTCTGCCAAGATGCGTGAGGCTGGGATGCCATACAAAGTAATCTTCGGAGTGGAATATCCCCGTTTGGTCAGCATCGCCCAGGAGTTTAGCCCAGATAGAATCTTGGCTCAGACCCTGTGGAATGAAAATATTCGTGAGAGTAAGATTTTGGCTACTCTGCTCATGCCTTTCGATGAGTTCTTGCCAGAAATGGCTGACATATGGGTGGACGAGACGCCCATAGCAGAGATAGCCCAGATGGTTGTAATGAACCTTCTGTGGCGTCAAACGTGGGCATCCGAAGCGGCCTTCCAATGGATGGCTTCCGACAACCCCATGCGTCAACTATATGGATTCCTCATCATGGCCCGTTTGTTGCAAGCTGGTGGTCAACTCAACGAGAGATCACTTGCTGAGCTGCGCGATCAGGCGTATTCTTCGCTCCCTGGTGCTGATTTGAATCTTAGGAAAGCGATTCATTCCGTTTTGGACAGATTGGAATAGTTGCTAAAAAAACGCCCGCTATGCTGTATCATACAAATAAAATCAATATCTTTGTACCTGCGAATGGACACGAATAACAGTATATTTCTTCAAGCCAAGTCTCTGCTGACGGAATATCTGGAGAAACGGCATATGCGCAAGACTCCAGAGCGTTTCGAGGTACTAAGGGCAATCTGCCAGACGGATGATATCTTTTCCATCGAGCAATTGAATGGTAAGATGCAGATGAATTCAACCTTTCAGGTCAGTCGCCCTACTCTCTTCAATGCGTTGGAAACATTCGTGGATGCTCAGTTGGTTATCAAGCATACTTTGCAGCGGGCATCTTTGTATGAGAGAAATATCGACAAGCGTCCGCGTGTTTGTTTGGTGTGCGACCAGTGTGGCATGATTAAGCGCTTGGAGAGGGCTGAGGTGACTCGATTCTTGAGAGATATTAAAACGCGTCAGTTTTTTGTTCGTCAGCCTGTCCTGTATCTTCATGGACTTTGTCGCAAATGCGAGATGATAAGACGGAAAGAAATCAAAACAAGTGAAAAAAAACAAACAACAAGGAAATAAGATTTATATTGATATGGCAAAAGGTAAAGTGGATGCTCTTCTTGGCATCGTTTTCGGAGATGAGGGCAAGGGAAAGGTAGTGGATGTTTTCACTCCCAGATATGACATTGTGGCTCGTTTTGCAGGTGGTCCCAATGCTGGGCATACCATCATTTTTGAGAATAAGAAGTTTGTATTGCGCAGCATTCCCAGCGGTATCTTTGACAAGGATAAGGTAAATATTATTGGCAATGGATGTGTCATTGCTCCTGATCTTTTCATGACTGAAGCACAGGAGCTGGAGGCTGCAGGCTACGACTTGCGTGGTCGTTTGCATATCAGTAAGCGTGCTCATCTGATTTTGCCCACTCATCGGGCATTGGATCGTGCCTATGAAGCTGCTAAGGGAAAGAATAAGGTGGGTACGACTGGTAAAGGAATTGGGCCAACTTACAGCGAGAAAGCCAGCAGAACAGGACTCCGTGTTGGCGATATCTTGGATAACTTTCAAGAGAAATACGAGACGCTGAAAGCTCGTCATGCTCAGATATTAAGGGATATGAACTATGACTATGACATTTCCGAGGAGGAAAAGATGTGGCTTGAAGGTGTAGAATATATGCGTGGTTTCCAATTGACTGATACGGAAATCGAGATCAACAAGGCGTTGGCTGAGGGTAAGAATGTATTGGCCGAGGGAGCTCAGGGCACGATGCTTGATATTGACCATGGAACCTATCCTTTCGTCAGTTCCAGTAGTACGGTCAGTGGTGGTGTATGTACCGGTCTGGGCGTTGCTCCCAATGCGATTGGTGAGATATTTGGAATCTTCAAGGCCTACAGCACTCGTGTGGGAAGCGGTCCATTCCCTGTGGAACTTTTCGACGAGACAGGCGATAGGATTCGTGAGATAGGTCACGAATACGGAGCAGTGACGGGACGTAACCGCCGTTGTGGATGGGTGGATCTGGTTGCACTGAAGTATGCTATCATGATCAATGGCGTGACCCAACTCATCATGATGAAGAGTGATGTTCTTGATGGTTTTGAAACCATCAAGGCATGTGTTGCTTACGAGAAGGATGGCGTGGTAACTACCGATATGCCTTATGATACAGCTGGATGGAAGGCTGTCTATCGTGAATTGAAGGGGTGGAAGTCTGACTTGACGAATCTGACCAGCGACTCACAGTTCCCTCAAGCCTTCCGCGACTACATCTCTTTTTTGGAGAAGGAGACAGGGACTCCTATTACCATCGTCAGTGTAGGCCCCGATCGTGCTCAGACCATCGTGAGAGGGTAGGCGAGCGACATCGTCGCGTTCCAAAGAATAGGAATATTTATTTGTTGCTGTACTCGTTAAGGAGTGCAGCAACATCTTTTTCATCTGCTCCGTATTTCACCGCTTGAGTAAAGTCTGCCTTAGCGAGTTTCTTTTTCTTTACATTCAGATAATAAGTGCCGCGAGCTATGTAGTATTCAGCATTCGTAGGGTCTAACTCGATAGCTTGGTTGTAGTCGTGGAGGGCAACCTCATGTTGTTGACGATCTTGTTCCATTCCGGCTCTTGTCACATAGAGTTGGGCGCGGGCCGGATAGAGTTGGATGAGAGCATTCATCTGCTCCATTGCTTCGCGCGGACGATTGTCTTTGTCGTTGAGTAAAACGAGTCCCAATTGAGCCTCCACATTGTTTGGCTCCAAGCGGATGAGGTGCTCATAGTCGGTACGTGCCTGTTTGTAGTTGTGTTCCTGCATGTAGATGTAGGCACGGAAGAAAAGAGCCTCTGGGTGGTCTGCATTCAGATCCAACACCTCGTTGTAGTCTACCAAAGCTCTCTTCTCATTGTTCATCCGCATGTAGAGCGAGGCACGGTTAAGCAATATGCTCAGTGTGGTAGGCGAAATGTTGTGGCCCATTGAGTAGGAATCCAAGGCATCCTTCAGTTCTCCTCTCCGCTCCTGAATCTGTCCGAGGTAGTCAAAGAGGATAGCATTGGATTTAATGGCAGGATCTTTCTCCAGTGCCTTGCGGAAAAGTGCTTCTGCCTGATGTAGGCTATCCTTTTCGAGAGCTTCCATCGCCATCTTCACGTATTCCTGGTAACTCTGGGCCTGCACCATCGTACTGCTGCAGAGAAGTAAAATGCAAAGTAAATGCTTCATCTTGCCTGCAAAGGTAGGAAAACTATTTCAAACATTGTCCGCTTATACATTTTTTCACTTATTTTTCTGCAGACTTTAAAACCATCTTGTCATGGATATTAAAGAAGGAAGTTAAAGGACAATAGTCTTGCAGTCAGAAGCATCGTGCTAAAAGCATACTGTATCTCCAAGGTATCGTCCTTTAACTTCCTTAACTTCAGAATCTTTAATTAGATAACAAATAGCTATGTTGAAACAATATGATGTATGATGATTCTTCGTCCTAATCGTTGTCCCAAGTGTCAAATTCGGATTGCTGTCCTTTCACGTTGGCGCCGCCGACATCCCAGCCGCCAGTAGGGGCATCGCTGGTGAACTTGCCTTTAGGGCTGGATTCGAGCAGATTAGTTTGATACTGAACCGCGATCATAGTGGGTTCATCGTATGGCTTCTTCATTATTTTTTCTCCTTATTTATTTGTTACTTGTTAATATGTTTTTTCCCGTTTTGTATGTATATACCCTTCTGAGGCTTATAATTCAGCAAACGACCGCTGAGGTCGAAGTAATGCTCAGTGCCATCGGTGTCTACAGTATGAATGACAGGCTGTATGCCGTTAGCGCCACTACCCTCGTTGGGGTTATAACTACCGTCAAGCATTGTGGCGAGACTGTGGACTGGAGAACTGCCAGTGGCCTGGAAGTAGGCGCGGAAGGGACCGACGTAGGCCAATGGCTGGTTCTGCGGCACCTTGTGCCACAAGCCGTCGCTCTGCAGGATGTAGGCTGGCTTCTGCTCATCGTAGAGCGTGGCGTTGTCAATGGTGACGGTGCTGCCCTTGAACTGGTAGGAGGCGTCGTCGATGACGGCGCTGCCTGCTGTCTGGTGCTGCTCCACACTGCCGCCCTGACCGTTAATGGTAGCTCCGCCTGTGCTCACTACGATATAATAAGGCTTGTAGGCCTGGATCTGTCCGCCTTCCACTTCGCTGAAGGTGACGGTGGTCACGCCCTCGACGTCTTCTATCTTCGTAGGGGCATATACCTTGGCCTCGCTGTTCTGTTCGAGGGTGAGCGTCCATGCGAAGGGCAGACATACGGTGTAGCCTTTTTTTTCGTAGCTCTCGGTGGCAATCGACTTGGCTGCAAAGCTGCGGTCGTACGTGGCAGAGGGGAAGGAGAACGCTACCCTCGGGTCGAAGTCCATACCGTCGGTGAGCACGAGCTCTGTGCCCACGTTGCCGATGACCACGTTCTTTTGGCCCTGTGCGGCACTGCAGGAGGAGGGCAGGTAGATGAATGTTTTGTCGCTCACTCCGTAGAAGGCATTGCTCTCGGCCGTGCGGTCAACGGTGATGTTGTCGAGGTAGCTGCATGCCGAGAAGTCGATGAACTTCAAGTTGTCGCAGTTCTGGAACGAGGGTGCGCTAATGGTTGTCAGCGACGATGCCGTGAGTTCTGTCAACCAGGGGGTGTCGTCGAGGGCACCGGGAGCTAATGCGGAAATGCTGGTGGGATTTCGAACTGGCCCTCCTCGTCGCCATAGAAGGTACTTGCAGCGGGGATTACCATGTGGAGCGTACTGCCATTTTTGCTGACGATGCCAGCTTTTCTGGTTGTGTTGCCCGCAGTGAGCACGCTGAGATAGTTAGCGCTTGCGGAAATGTCCGTGATATTGGTGCAGCCAGAGAATGCACCCTTGCTCTTGAGGCCATCGAGGGGATTTGCTTTGCCCAGGAAGTCCAGCTTAGTGAGGTTCGTGCAGTTGCTGAACGCATAGCCTCCGTCGGTGACTCCTTCGTTGTCGGTATAGGTATAGTCGAAGTTGCCGCAATAGAAGTTGATGGTCGTCAACGCTGTGCAGCCAGCAAAGGCCATGGAGCCTATGTGGAGGGGAGAACTGGAATTGATGGTTAGCGTCTTCAGCGCCGTGCATCCCTCGAAGGCGCGGTGGCCGATGCCGGTGATGTTCTCGGAGATGGTGACGGAGGTGATGGTCCGGTTGCCTTGTAATACGTCGCTGTCAATGCGGGTAACAGGCTTGTTGTTCACCGTTGAGGGTATGGTGATGGAGCCGCCGTTGCCTTTGTAGTCTATTACGTGGTAGGTCTCGCGGTTGTCTTCGTTGGGCAGGAAGTAGAAGTCGTTGTAGTATGCCAGATCAGAGCCGGGCAAGTCCTTGCTGAGGGTGATGGGGAGGGGCAACTTGTCCTTTTCCTGATAGTAGTACCAATTGGCTGTGCCGAGTACCGATGCCATGCCATTGCCGCCCACGGGGGGGCCGTTGTGGCAGCTGGTGAGGGTGAGTTGTTCCGTGGCGCTGCCCACCAGTGGCAGTGCGGAGGCATCACTGTTGGCGGCATAGCAGCGGGTAAGTTCCACTGTCCTGTTGCCTTCTGTTAGGGTTGACATGCCGCCAATGAGTCCTTTTATGAGTGAGCCATTGTCTTGGCGCGTGATGGTGGCTTTCGTGCCGCAGTCGCTGACGTTGCCGCTCTTGATGTTGGCGGCGAGGGCTCCAGCCCAGGCATCGCCCTGTTGGTCGTAGCGCGTCACCACGGTTCCCTCGAAGTAGCAATTCTCCATGAGGAGGCGTTTGTCGCTTCGGCCCATGATGCCGCCCGTGCTGGCATAGCCCTTTACGTAGGGAGTGGCGGTGGCGGAAGGGCGCACCCACACGTCGGTCACGCCGCAGGTGGACTGCGCCATGCCCACGAGGGCACCGGTGTAGTAGGGGCCGCCTGTTACATTCGGAGCCTCCATGATGACATCGTGGATATAGGCATTGTGTACATATCCGAAGAGTCCGGTGTCGTTGTCGTTGGGGCGGTTGATGGTAAGTCCCGAGATGGTGAAGCCGCATCCGTCGAATTCGCCCATGAAGGGGTAGGTGGATGTGCCGATGGGCGTGAAGCTGTCTATGCTGCTGAGGTCGATGTCTGCTTCGAGCTTCACAATGCACCCTTCGTAGGTCCTGGCGCCGCTGTTGACATCGGCGGCGATTTGCTGCAGCTGGGCGGCGGTGGTGACGGTGATGTCGTAGACACTGCCATCCCTGAGCTGCGGCATCGCACCCCGTTTGTAAAAGTATCCATCTATATTGACTGTCGTCATTTGTGCTGTAGTTTTGGCGTAAACAACGGGATGTCCGAAGCCATCGACTTTTCCGATCCAATACCGATACTTGTCGCAATACTCATTATCGGTATAGTTGAATGTACTGTTTAATGACCTATACTGATAAAAATATCCCATAAAAAGCCCTGCTATGCAGGCATCTCTCTTCGCCTCCAGTTTGGCATGTACATAATTATCATCCACATGGGAGATAGCAAGTTCGCAATAGCCAACGAGTCCGCCCAAGTAATCACCGCCGGAATCATCACCGCAGGTGACGGTGCAGTCTTGCACGTAGTTGGTAAGGATATCGCCAGGAGCTGTATTGGCAATCTCGCCTATAAGTCCGCCACAATAGTCATCGGAGGCATGTATGGTGGAATTGATGACACGGTTGTATCTGATTTTAAAGGGGTCGCATTTCTCTTTGTTGCCTTCGATACATCCCGCAACGCCACCGGCAATATTGTCATTGGTTTCAATTATGCAGCTGACGACGGCATTGTTAAACAGATTGATAAACTTAGCATAGCCAATGATGCCACCCACGTAGGTGCTCTCATTGTTGATGCCGGTGCGGCAGTTGGTGATACGGCAGTTGCGGATGGTGGGGTAGTGATAGGTGCCGCCGGTGTTTGAATCTTCGGCATAGCCGCAGAGTATGCCCCAGTATGAGGTGCTGGAGCTGACCAGGTTATAGTTGACGAGAACCAGATCGCTGATTATCGCGCCCCTGATGTCAGAGAACAGTCCGCAGCGGTTGGCGCTGGCTACGGCATATCCGTTTCGGATGACGTGGCCCTAACCGTAGAAGGTGGCGTCCTCAATGTAGTAGTTGCCGCGCGTGATGGAGAAATACTTGTTGCTGAGGTCGATGTCGCATTCCAGATAGACATCGCGCGTGTGGCGGTCGCTCCAGTAACTGTTGTTGTAGTTAATTATGTCGTAGGCATAGCGTGCCAGCTGTGCGGCATTGCGTATGTGGATGCCCTACTGCTCGCCGCTGGTGCGCAGCTCATAGTTCTGGAACGACTGCCCGTCCCACTGGCTGTATCCGTCAGTGGTCATGTTGGCACCGTTCTGTCCGAAGTCTTTGTTTTCGCTCCAGGTCCTCATATCTCTCTCATCGGCAAACGCTGTTGTGATGCTAACCACTGCCATCAGCAGTATCAGGAGCCATTGTTTTGTAAAGTGTTTCTTCATATTTCATGTATGTTATTGTATCGATTTTCACTTTCAAGGTAGGAGGAGGCCTCGACCCCATATCTCCGTTTCTCCAATTCCTCTGCAAAGTTACATCTTTTTTTAATAAATAGGTATGGAATGCCCCTCAGAATTATGATTTTCTACCCCTTAAAGCCCGTTTTGCACAGGGAATGTGGTTTTAAGTGAAAAGTGAAAAAAAGCAATCAAACGGATAATTATGAATTAAAAGTTGTAACTTTGCATCATGCAAAAGGAAACTTATATCCGCCGCAGGGCGCAATTGAAAAAAGATGTGGGCAGCGGTCTGCTGCTCTTCTTGGGCAATGACGAGTCGGGCATGAATTATGCCGACAACACCTACCACTTCCGTCAGGACTCTACATTCCTCTACTATTTTGGACTTGACTATGCCGGGCTGGCAGCCGTCATCGACGTTGATGCTGATACAGAGATTGTGTTCGGCAACGAGCTGACCATCGATGACATAGTCTGGACAGGTACTCAGCCGACGCTTAGCGAGAAAGCATCGGCCGTAGGCATATCGAAGACGATGGCGCTGAGTGAACTGAAAGGTTGTATCGACAAAGCACGTCGCAAGGGTCAGATGATACACTTCCTGCCCCCCTATAGGGGCGACCATCGCGTGTGGCTGTGGGAACTGCTTGGCGTGGAGCCGAAGGCGCAGACAGAGATGGCGTCGGTGCCCTTCATCAAGGCTATCGTGGAACATCGCAACCATAAGGATGAGGAGGAAATCCGTGCCATCGAGGCGTCGGTAGACTTGAGTACCGAGATGCACTTGGCCGCCTACCGCATGGTACGTCCAGGCATTCACGAGTCGCAAGTGGCAGCCGTCGTTGAAGAGGTGGCTTGTCGCCACGGTCATGCGCTGGCCTTCCCAACCATCGCCACGGTGCAGGGTCAAGTGTTGCATAATCACGGATTCATCCACGAACTAAAAGAGGGCGATATCTTCCTGCTTGATGCCGGCGCAGAAACATGTGGGCACTACGCAGGCGACCTATCATCGTCGATGCCCGTCGGCGAACGCTTCACAGAACGGCAGTCAGAGGTCTACAACATCCATCTGGAGAGTTTCTATGCTGCCGTTGACAAGCTGAAGCCTGGCGTGCCCTTCCGCGAGGCACATATTGCTGCCGCTACAAAGATTGCAGAAGGTATGAAACGCCTTGGCCTGATGAAAGGCGACCCAGTCGAGGCTGCTGAAACTGGTGCATACGCTATGTTCTTCCCCTGTGGACTGGGTCACATGATGGGACTCGATGTACATGACATGGAGAACCTGGGCGAACAGTATGTGGGCTATGCTGAAGGAATGGAGAAAAGTCGCCAGTTTGGTTTCAAGTCGTTGCGGTTGGCCCGTCCGCTTGAGCCAGGCTTCGTGTTTACTGTGGAGCCAGGCATCTATTTCATACCTGAACTGATGGACAAGTGGCGTGCTGAGCACCAGTTTGAGGATTTCATTTGTTATGACAAGCTCGATGCCTGGCGCGACTTTACAGGCTTGCGCAACGAGCTGAACTACCTGATAACACCCACTGGACCTCGCCTTTTAGGCACCATCAAGAAACCCATGACCATAGAAGAAGTCTACGAAGCAAAACATAGTCGTACTATGGAGTAAAGTCGGAATAAATGTAAAAGGTAATCATCGGGGGGAGCTTGTTCCCAATACAACGTGAGGTTGACAAAAATTGTTCAAAAAAGAGCGAGTTGATTATCCACTTATTTCGCGATTGCCAATGAACTCAAAAATGACCTACACTCTACACCAAGGGTCTTAACGTGCTTTAAATCAGATTGATATAAGGGTGTAGGATGGGTGTAGGCTCATCAAATGCTCTACATCTGCTTTTCTTTCTGATAACCAGAGCGTTATGGATACTCGGTGTAGGGTGTAGAGCAAAAAGCAGGTGGAACGGTTCTGCGTCAATTTAGGTGGTGATTCTTGAGTGGAAATTATCGGATAAATATTTGATACACAACACATTAATTAACATTATAAAGTTGTAGATGTGCGCATATTTTCGTATCTTTGTGTGTGAAGCGAAGAAAGAAAA
>JAFRTJ010000007.1 GCA_017427185.1 Bacteroidaceae bacterium
AGCTGCGCTTTCCCTTATGGCCACGAAGGGGATGAGGGAAATACAGATACAGATGATACGGTGATATTCTGAAAAAATACTCCTGCGTACATATGCGCATATATGTACGCGTGAGAATTTTCCTGTAAACATCTGTATGTATCTGTATGTTCATCATAAATATGCATCCACTCAAAAATAGCCTACACCGGACCCCGTAACACGATGGCTATCAACAGGATACATGGGTGTAGGCTACCTACACCACCCTACACCCGTGCAAATTACTGACCCTCAATGTCTTACATGGTGCTGGTGTAGAGTGTAGGGCTTTTTTGCGTTCATGTCAAAGAAACAATTATTTTTGCAAAAAACTCTCTTTTCATGTTACATTTTTGCTATATTTGCGTCTTAGTCGCAGAACAAGAAACAATTTGATACGATGAAACGAATTATTCTCAGCATTTTTCTCTGTCTGTTCAGTCTCACAGGTTGGGCACAACAGACTGTTTCGGCCCACATAGTGGACAGTGAGACAGGGGAGGCTTTGCCATACGTGACGATTGTTGTTGGCAACAGATTTAGCCTTCTCAGTAATGAGGATGGAAATTTTACTCTTACCGCAGACTCTGACGAGGTGATTTTCTTCAGCAGAATCGGATACGAGAAGTTAAATCTTAATGCGGGAAGAATGGGGAACGAAGTCAGACTTCGACCAATGGTAAAGTCGCTGGCTGAGGTAACGGTTCTGCCGTTTTCAAAAGACGACATTCTGAAACGATGCATTGAGAATCTGGAGAGTGATTACAAAAAAGGGAAGAAAAAAGACCGTTTGTATTTCAGTAGGACTGTACTTGCGGACGAAAAAGGCAACGAGATGCTGGAGGCTTTCATCAAGTCTCATTCTGTCGTTAATCTGCGTTCTTCTCATCTTGTCAGTGGCATTGTGTCGCAGGACAGATATAAAGGGGGTCACGTGAGAAGCACAAATGTGCATCATCTTATAGAAGTTGGCCCGAAAGTCTATAAGTCACCTTTCTGGGAAACATCACTAATCCCGTTCAATGATTGGGAAAAAGTTCGAGACAGCTATGAAGTATCGTATTCATCACTTTCTTCCAGCGACAGTTCCCTGATATACAAGTTCGACCTAAAATACACTGGACGCATGCCCAAGAAATGGAAAGGACACAAATCAGTGGTAGAAGGAAGCCTATATATAAGATCCTCTGATTTCAGACTGCTACAGTTCGACGGAACAGTCAGGCATCTATACTTGCGTGTAAGAGACCCTGAGGATTCCTACTCAATGGCATCTCTAAGTAAACCTGCAACTTTGGAAACTCACATCCAGTATCAGTATAAAAACGGCTATACGGAGGTGGCTAACATGTCTTTACAGGGTGAAAGCGAGGATATGAAATATCGGATTGTCCTTTTTAACGTTTCTGATACAATTGTAGGTAGCAAAAGAAGTGTCCGCGTAGGTGAGAATATGGTAAAAGCCATTACCGATGCTGGCATAGATTCTGTATTATGGGCAAATACTGGTATCATCCAGCGTACCGAGAGTGAAGAATGTCTTGCATTTGGGAAACCAGCGGAATTGTTTATGAAGAGTAAACATCCAAGTTTTGTACCTGATACAACTTGGACGAGCAATGCGAGATTACGTGCCATACTTGACAATCTGCATAGATTCGGGACAGGATATCCACAAGAGAAAGTGTTCCTTCATACGGACAACACATGCTACTTTCTGGGAGACACCATCTGGTTCGCAACTTATACGAGGCAGACAAGCACGGACACACCATCCAAGATCAGCAAAGTCCTGTATGTTGAACTTTACAATAACGATGGCTATCTTGTAGAACGAAAGATGCTGGAAATGAACAACGGATGGAGCAATGGTTTCTTTGCGTTGACTCAGCCCCTGATGTACAGCGGATTCTATGAGTTGAGGGCTTATACGCGATGGCAGTTGAACTGGGGTGTCAACGAACATAAACATTCTACGCTGTCACACAAGTGGTTTTTGAACAAGGCATTGGAGAGAGACTACTACAAGGACTACGACAAGCTCTACAGCCGCGTCTTCCCTGTATATGACAAACCGGCAGACCCGCAGAATCCTGAGCGCAACATGACCTCGCGAATCATGCGGCGTTATTTCAGCACGGATATGGACGAGAGGGAGCGGAAAATGACCCTTGCGTTCTTTCCCGAAGGTGGCAACCTGGTGACAGGAGTGGAGAACAGGGTGGCGTTTGAGGCTGCCATGTCGGATGGAGAGCAGTTAGAGGGTACGCTAATGGTAGGGAATCAGGAGATTCCTACAGTGAACCGAGGTCGCGGCATGTTCACTGTTGTGCCTACGAAGGGAATGGAACGGGAGGTAACATTCATTACGAAGACGGGAGAAAGGGTATCAGCCAAACTACCCAAACCAGAGGAGCAAGGTGTAGCCATTCAGGTGAAACGAGAGGGTGACAGCATTTTCATAGAAACAAACATTGCCGGTCTTATCTCCGACAGTCTGGGAATGACTGTAATGCATGAAGGATTGGTGGAAGATGTGAGAGAATTGGCCGCCTTTACCCCTCGGGGAGTATTAAAAGTGGGGGATATCCCCGGCATTCATCAGGTAACGGTGTTCGATACACAGGGAAAGGTATGGGCTGACCGTCTCTTCTTTGTTGCAAAGGCAGAGCAGACAAAGCCTACACTCAGTATCACGGGTTTGAAAGATGAATACAAACCGTATGAGAAAATCGATATGGATATAAAAGGAGAAGGTAAAAACGACTATGTTTCCCTTTCCGTGCGTGACGGCTATCAGGCAGATGCACTCTTCGACAATGGAAACATCATGACGGAGATGCTGCTGGCCTCGGAAATAAAAGGATTCATCCCCGATCCTGGCTGGTACTTCGAGAAAGATGACGAGGAGCATCGTCAGGCACTTGACTTGTTAATGATGACACAGGGATGGCGCCGCTTCGAATGGAAGGATATGGCGATAGAAAGGAATTTTGACTTTACCCAGCCTGCTGAGAAAAAGCCCATCGTGCAAGGTGTCGTCTATAATACAAAAGATATCAACGCCATGCGCAATGAGGTAGTATTGAAAGATTTTTTCAATAGGGAGAGCAAAGCCACCGAAGATGTAATGAAAGCGACAGAAAAAGATCCCAGGGACGACAACAAAAAAAAGACCATGCTGGAACAGATGAAAAAGAAAAAGGATAATGACGAGAACGAAGAAAAGCAGACGCAGGAAATGGATTTTGACGTATATGCCAAACAGTCCTCAGCCTATATGGATGAATTCAGACAGAAATACAACCTTAACAGTAATCTGAAGCATGAGGTCAAGATACAGGCCGACTTCACTCCATTCGACGAAGGTCCCAGAACTTATATGCTGGACACAAAGACCATCAATGGGCACTTCCAGATAGAGTTGCCAGGTTTCTATGGTGAAAGTGAGTTGTATCTCGCAGCCTCTGACTCAACAAAATGGAAAAGAGGGCGTCGTCATACAAGGGTGGTATTGCAGAACTATACTTTCATGATTCCTGCTGACATTGAATCTTTTGTTCCTGAAGAATTCCCGGAGTTCTACGTGAAGGTGTCTTTCCCCTATCCTCGGTTTGTGAACCCCTATTCCTATTATCAGGAGCACACAAACGACTTGGATGCAGAAGACGAATTCTCCAACATGCAAGAGGACGATAACACTCGAACTTTGCGCGAAGTGTCGGTAAAAGAAAGAAAGCGCGGTGGATTACGGCGATATGACCAGTCGCAGCCAGCCTTCATCATCGATGCTCGTGAATTGGACAATCTGGTGTACGACTCCGGCATCATGTTTGCCGATGAAGTAATGGCCAGAACCCTGTTTGGCGACTTCGGGTTGGAATGGCCTTATGTTGGTCAAATTCCAGGCACCTCCGACAAGCAATCACGCATTTATACCCTTTATGGAATACCGCCTAACAGTATGCACTATAAGACAGACAGCGGGAAAGAAGTCCCACAGGATTCCATCTATTCCTCCAAATACATTCAGACATTCGGCAGAGGTTATAGGATTCCAGGAGATTTTGAATACAGATACACCCCTGACTATTTGGAGAAATATGTCATCTACACTGACTACTGTCCCCGTTTAGAGGGAAGTAAGCGATATCAGGGAAGTAATCTTCCCGAAACGCGCATTGCCCTCTTCCCCTACAATGACGGGCATCGTCGTCCTATCTATCGCGACCGCTACTTCATTCTGCCAGGATTCTCTTATACAGCCAGGTTCTACTCCCCAGACTACTCAAAACAGACACCACCAGAGCCCACAGACTATCGCCGCACCCTCTACTGGAATCCAAGCCTAAAGCTCGACGAGAACGGACAGGCTCGCATTACTTTCTACAACAACTCACGCACCACACAGCTTAGCGTGGAGGCAGAGGGGCAGGCCAGCGACGGCACCCTGCTCTGGAGCAAATAGCGGGACTTTAATTTTCAATTCTATATAATCTCATCTACAAATTGCAAACAAGACATAAAACCTTGAAAAAGGAATAAAAAAGGCAACACGTTGCATCGGCGATTTCAACACGTTGAAATTGCAAAGGCAACACGTTGTCTTTGTGGTTTCGACACGTTGTCTTTTTTTCATCCTCAGACTGACATGCCTGAAACAAGAGAATCCGGAAAAAAACAAATGAAAATTTTTCTGTATCCACAAAATTCACTAATTTTGCAGTAGAATGCATCGTAGAAAAAACAAATCTAAAACAAACATACAATGAAACGAATCAAACTTATCCTAACGAGTGTCATCGCAATGATGATGCTGGCCTCATGTGCCACCGTTTCCAGAGTGCCCATCACGGGTCGCAAGCAACGCCTGTCTGTATCTGATCAGCAAATACTGAGCCTGAGCGCATCGCAGTACAAGCAATATCTGAGCAGCGCCAAGAAGTCAACCAATGCCCAAAACACAGCTATGGTGCAACGCGTGGGACAGAAACTGGCCAATGCAGTAGAAACGTATCTCAATGGCCACGGCTACGCCAGCGAGGTGAAGAACTATGCATGGGAATTCAATCTGGTGCAGAACAATTCAGTAAATGCCTTCTGTATGCCTGGCGGCAAGATTGTGGTCTATGAAGGCATGCTGCCCGTTACTCAGGACGAGGCTTCTCTAGCTATCGTGCTGGGGCATGAGATAGCTCATGCTGTAGCAAAGCACAGCGCTGAACAAATGTCGAAACAAAACAACCAAAGCATACTGGCCTCACTGGGAGCCTCCATTGTGGGTGCGAGATTGGGAGAGGATGCAGGCAACCTGGCAGCCTCTGTTGCCTCCACAGGCCTCACATTCCTGAATGCACACTATAGCCGCGACAACGAGAGCGAGGCAGACCACATGGGACTTATCTTTGCCGCAATGGCTGGCTACAATCCCAACACGGCTCTCACCTTCTGGCAGCGCATGAGCAAAGCCTCCAGCGGTGGTGGACAATCGGGCGGTCTTCAGTCTTACCTGAGCAGCCACCCCAGCGACACCAAGCGTGTGTCCGACATCCAGAAGTGGCTTCCTGAGGCAATGCAGTACTACAACGGCGCGAAATAACGAACTTCCCGTCTGCAGGAAATCATGGTTATGGTCAGGAATGACGATTACGGCATCTCCTATACCATTATATAATAAGTGAGCCACTTCCTCAAGTTCAGAATGTACTTGAACAAATACCTGCTGGTGTGTTCTTCGATAGGATGCAATCTTTTGCACAAATCAACAGGCGAGAGATTGGGTAGCTGAGAGATTTATACGACTTGAGTAATGTAGAATAAATGTTCGATTATGCATAGATATAAAAGTTCTTTCCTGTTCTCCACACTCTTCTGTCTTTCAATTCATGCGCAACAAATTGACTTGAAAGTAGTCGAAGACTTCTCTCCCTACATTTTTGGACACAATCTGGAACACACCCGCTCAGCTGTAGGCAGAGGACTCAGTGCCCAGATGCTCATGAACCGCAAATTTGCGGGTAAGCCTCAAGCCAATCTTGGACTCAGCTCGCACTGGTTTCCTATTGGGGAACGCGTCCTGTACTTACAGGAAGCATCTGGAACCTACACCAAGCACATCTGCCTGCCCAACATGCATCGACGGAACGAGTGCATGAAACAGGTTGTGGAAAATCTGGCAGAAGGTCAGGTGGGAGGTATGGGGCAAAACAACTTGGCATTGGAGGCAGGACGTGTCTACGAGCTGCGAACCGTAACACGTGTCAACAAACCCATCCAATTAAAGGTGGAGCTAACCGACAGCGAAGGTCAAAAGGTATATGCACAACACACTATATCGCTCTCCCCAGCCGAGGACTGGGTAACAAGTCAGTTCGATCTCACATCGTCTGCAACAGATGCCAATGCTGCCATTCGATATACCTTTACAAAACAAGCAGAACTCTCCTTCGGCTCTCTCTCCATGATGCCTAAGGACAACTTCCATGGCATGCGACGTGATGTAGTGGAAAACCTGAAGCAAATGGGACCTCGACTGATTCGCTGGCCAGGTGGGAACTTCGCTGGCGAATACCGATGGAAGGATGGTATGCTCCCTGCTGATCAACGTGCCCCTTTGCAAGCCTTTACAGAAATTGAGACACAACCTCACAGTGACGGCTACGACTATCACGAAATCAATACAGATGACTTCATTGCCTTATGCCGCGAGGTGGGTGCTGAGCCTCTGATAACCATCAACCTAGCATGGGAGTCGCCTGAAGAGAGCGCCCAGTGGGTGGAATATTGTAATGGGAGCGCTGAAACAGAATATGGCAAGATGCGTGCTGAACGGGGGCACAAAGACCCTTACAACGTACACTTCTGGTCACTCGGCAATGAGATGGGTTATGGCCACATGGAAGGTCCCAATGGTCCCGATGGTTATACGGAATATGCGATGCGTCACGCGGATGCAATGCTGAAAGTGACTCCTGATCTGGAACTTTTTGCATCAGGTCCCTATCCTAACGATGACTGGGCGAACAAGTCGGCCGCTAAAATGGCTGAACGTGTGAAATTCATTTCATTGCATGGATATTTCGGCCCCACTGCATACCATGGAGGCGGACTCCATTATACCACTCCTGATGAAACAAAGACCACTTACAATGCCATTGTACAATCCGTCTTTTCCGCTCGTAACCATGCTCAAAATATGCGTCGTTGTTTGGATGCTACTGGCAAGAAACTTAACATCAGTTTTGACGAATGGAATCAGTGGTATGCTTGGTACCGTCCATCCTGTGTCAGCGAAGGGATTTTTACTGCCCGTATGTTACATTTCTTCCTGAATCAAAGCAATGATTTGAATATGCCTGTTGTATGTTACTTCCAACCCATAGGAGAAGGTGCCATCATCATCAATCGCCAGAACAGCAGACTGGCAGCAAATGGACAAATGTTTGCCGTGATGAAAGCACATCAAGGAGGTAAAATTTGCAAGGTTACAGAAAATGACGACCTCTCCACCGCTGCTTCTGTGAAAAACGGTGTGCTTACTATCACACTCATTAATGCAGATTACGATCAGGAACGCAACTTCAACTTCCCATTAAAGACAAAGGGGGAGGTGCTCAACGCAAATCTCTATTCATCGGAAGATGTGTTACCATATAGTTATTTCAACGAATCGCCCTTGAAGGTGACAAATGAAAAAAAGAGCATCCAGACCACCCTACCACCTCACAGCGTTGCCATCATTCAAATGAAACTAAACAAAATGCGCTAACGTCCCTGCCCCAGGAAGAAATATCTCCAATAGCTACCAGAGGGAAATGAGTGAGTTGTACAGAACTGTTTGTAGGACTCGAGAACTTCGACAGAGACGTTGTAGGTATTGATGTCGAACGAAGAATCCTGTTCAGCCCAAAGGACAAGAGCTTCTTGGAAAATCCGTGGCAATGGAGTAGGCATGAGAGAGGCACTCTGATTTAGTAAAGTGGTAAAGCCTGACAGATTGCGAGAAGCCAAAAACCAACAAAGCATATAATTGCAGGTTTCTACAGAATAATTCCCCATAGCAATAATCATGCCTAGATTATGCCCAAAAGTATGGGTTAAAACAGGTATCCTTCCACTAAGATTAGGACGAAGAGTGTCGGGATACATGACAGATTCATGTCGCCAGGCACGATGGAGCGTACTTCGTGAAAGGATGGTCTCATCTCTACTTTTTTATACAGAAAAAGGGAAACAGCATACCAAAAATCAACCGACTACAAACTTTTTTTCATAAATGGACGGCTCCAAAAGGTTAATTCATGTTAAAAGAAAGATAAGGAAAAGACTTTGAATTTAATAGTTGTATCTTTGTTACAGAAACCAACGAAGATGAACAGAAATAATTTCATTTTACCCATTTTATTTGCGAGCATAGTGCTGTGGAGCTGCAAAGAGAACATTGATTCCTCGGTACGTTATGTCTATGAGAGCTATACGATAGCAGACTATTTGGCTCGGCACGAGCAGTATAGCGAATACTATCGCCTGACAGGTGAGACCCCAGTAAGCGATATTTCCCAAACTTCAGTGCGCCAGTTGCTCACTGCACGCGGTCACTACACCGTCTTCGCCCCAACGAACACAGCCATTCAAGCCTATCTGGAGGAACTGAAGGAGCAGAACGTTATCAGCGAAGCATCATGGGACGGTTTTCCCGACAGTATAAAGCGAGACTCTATCTGCAAACTTCTGGTGATGAGCAGTATCATCGACAGCGGTGATGACGGAGAACCTGTACAGACATGGGACTTCCCTTCAGCACAAAACGCTGAAATCCTGCGCCCCAACATGTACGATCGCAAATTGACGGTGTCTCATGGGGAAGGCGTGGATGAAATCCTCGTAAACGGCATTCAGGTAGACGAAGACAACAGAGATATTCCTGCCCTGAACGGCGTTATACACTCCATGCGCGGCGTAATAGTTTCCAACAGCAATTCCTTGGGCGACTACATATCGGACGTGATTTCCGAGAAGAAGGAGGGATTCTACGTTGCTTGCCTGCTGGCCAACGCTGTCGGACTCAAGGACACGCTCACACGCACGGAAGACGAAGCCTACAGGAAATGCTATATCGAGCAACGCATCAAGACAGAGCATTACGATGGGGTAATTCCAGCGCACAGATACTATGGATACACTTTCTTTGCTGAAACTGACAGCTTTTGGACAGCCACGCTGGGCAAGCCAGCATTAGACATACAGGTAGAGGACGTAGTGGATTGGCTGGATCGGAAAGGATATTACCCTTTGGCCACAAGAAATAAAGACTACCAGAGCGAGGGCAACATGCTGAACCAGTTCGTAACCTATCATCTGCTGCCTGTCAGGCTTTCGGCCGATCGTCTCGTTCTTCATCGAAACGAATTTGGCTTTGATCCCAACCTGCGCAACCTTTCCGCAGCTATGGCTGAGTACTATACAACAATGGGTAAGCGCCGCCTGATGAAACTCTTCGAAAGCGCAGAATCAGGAGGAGTACACATCAACAGATTCCCCATCCTGGACAACGGACGGCAAGGCACCTATCACGAGTTGTCCTGCCCACCAGACAAGGAGGGTATCCTGATAGGCACGTCCATCAGCGAGGCAAAGGGCAATCTGAGTAACGCCATGATTTACCCGCTGGATAAACTTCTTGTCTATGATGAAGCCACTCAGAACAATCTGGGCAAAGAGCGTATCCGATACGATCTGGCTGCCATGTTCCCTGAAGCAACCAACAACGGCGGCAGAGTGGGTAATATTAGGATTTTTGGCTTCCCTAACGACCCAGAATATCACTATCTGGACGACGCATGGCTCACCAAGGACTGCAATTTCTTTGTAAACACTGGCGGCACACCTGACTCACGCGGATTCTGTACTTATTTCGGCGATGAGATGGCCAGTAGAGGCATTACCGACTTGACATTGAGACTGCCTCCTGTGCCTCGCGAAGGAACATACGAGATACGCTATGGCGTGACTGCTGCCGACACTAATCGAGGCATCTTCCAGTTCTACTGGGGTAACGACAGATTCCGTCTCCACGCCATGGGGATCCCACTCGACCTGCGCATGGGAGGACAATATTACAACACGCCCAACGGACAATTCCCAAGCAATATGGGATGGGAACCTGACATTGACGATGAAGACTACAACTCGGAAGTGGATAAGACTCTGCGCAACCACGGTTTTATGAAAGGCGCAAAAATTCATTCTACAGGTTCAGATAACGGGCGAACCCTCCAGAGTCAAATACGTCGCATAATCGTCCGCGAAAAGATGAGACCTGAAGAGACATACTACCTGCGCCTGAAATCCTGTCTGGATTTTGAAAATGTCTATCTCGTACTGGACTATTTTGAATACTGCCCAAAGGAAGTCTATGACAATCCCGAAACACCTGAGGACGTCTGGTAACCAACACTTTCAATTCATTGGACAAAAACTAATCATTAACCCTTCATAAAAAATCTACAAAACCAACCAATGAAAAGGATTCAATATTTCATATCGCTCTTGGCTCTTGTGCTGGGAACTTCAGCAGGAGCACAGGAAAGTGAGCGACTGACGTTTGGTGTCATTTCCGACACTCACTTCGAGAACAATTTAGGGGAAGGCGCTATGGTGAAAGTGCCGAAAGCCCTAAAGAATCTGACCTCACAGGGGAAACTCGACCTGCTTGTGGACGTGGGCGATATCGTCAATAAAGGAACTCCCTCCGAGTACAAGATGCTCAACAAAGTGTTTGGCGACGCGTCGAACTTTACCAACTCTGTGGACCGCTTGCTTTTCGTCATGGGTGGACACGAATACCTAGACTCTGTTGAAGACGGCCTTAACAACTATCAGCAGGGACTCAAAGATTTCAACGATGGCAAGCCCTATCCTTTCAACCAATATATTGTGATAAAGGGATACCCATTTATCACCGTAAGCATGAGCCACTGGTATGCCAGCGATACGAATTCCCCCTCATCAGGCTCCATCGTCTATCCTGTGGATACCCAAGAATGGCTCAGCGAAAGTTTAGCCGATGCCGCAGATAAGTGTCCTGGCAAGCCCATCTTCGTTTTTACCCACATACCACCCCGCTGGACCGTGTATGGCTCATGGCCCGAATACGAGACAGGAAGTGCATGGTGCATGAAGGTCCTGAACCCTATTCTGAACAAATACCCACAGGTCGTGCTCTTCGCTGGTCACAGCCATTATCCTCTGGGTGACCCACGTAGCATTCACCAAGGCGCAAACCCCAATTCGACGCGTCAAAACTATTACACTGTCATAAACACGGGAAGTACCACCTACAGCGAGGTGAATCCCACTGCAGTAGATGTAGGCATTCATCCGGAAAACTTTGAATATGTTACAGAAGGCATGATCCTGACCGAACAGGAAAATGGGGACATCGAGATTCGCCGCTACGACACGTACCGCAACGAGGAAATCGGAGCTGGACAACGCTGGATACTGAGGGCTCCCTTCGATGGCTCGATGTTCGAGTATGCCGACATTCGCGATGCCGACGACAATCCCAATGGCTTGCCTCTGCGCAATGGTTTGCCTGCTCCCACCTTTTCTAAGGGTGCAGAGATTTCTGTCGAGACGGATCCCTATCATGCCGTAGCTTCTATCCCCCAGGCAGAAGACGATGAGTGCGTTTTCCGTTACCGCGTACGTTTCAACAGAGAGGGACTCGTTATTTCCGAGAAATTCATCTTCTCACAGTTTTATCTCAACAGCGAAATGCCCAAGATGTTAACATATAACATGTCTAGTCTACAACCAGAAACAGATTATGCGCTGGAAGTAGTAGCTTACGACTCGTATGACAACAGTTCGGAACCTCTTATTGTCCACTTCCGCACACCCGAAGCTTCATCGTGGAATCCTAACGTTAAAGCAGATGGCCAGTGGACCTTCGATGACCCCAACGACCTTCTAAAGCCAGAAACTGGCAGATTGAGCATCCAGCCCATCACCATAGGCAAGAACTCCGTAACGGTGGTAAGCACTTTGGGCAAAGCTGGCATCAAGTCCACTGCTGGTCGCACAAACGGTGATGGCGCAATCTTCGTTCCCCAAAACAGCGGCCTGAAAGTGTCGCGCACTAACGGGAGACAAACCTCGAAGAACTGGTCCATCATGATGGACATCAAGATGAAGGATGCGGCGCCCTATAACGGGCTCTTGCAGACGAACGCGAACAACAGCAACGATGGAGATCTGTTCGTCTACAAAAACAAGATAGGTATGAGCGCTATGGGAGGTTACTTTGGCGACATCAGGAACAACACGTGGCAACGAATCATCATTCTGAATCGTAATGGTCAAGTACATGTCTATGTCGATGGACAGGAAGTTCTGAACTGTGAAAGCCAGTCTCGCTGGGAAATCGACCCTTGGGGATTCTACCTTTTCTGCGACGAGGATGGCGAGATGAACGACACTTATGTCACAGATGTGTCATTCTGGGAAAAGAGTTTGTCTGACATGGAGGTCCAGGCACTCTCTGGGCTAGCTCCCATCGTGGATGAAGATCCACAAGTTACCATCTTCACACCAAACATTAAGATAGTGGGAAACGATGAGCTCAACTTCTCTGTCGCCATCGGCACCAACGTGTACTTCACTTTCGATTTGCCCGAGTGGATAGAACCCATTGATACAATGCCCTTCGCTGGCAAACACAGCTACAGTTTCCGTGCCAAGCCACTTGAAACGCAAGAGCAACGTAGCGGTATCATCACCGTCAAGGGCAAGGGACTGGAGCCGCAAGCAATCACCATAGAGCAGTTTGCCAAGGATGACGAGGAAATCCCTGAGCCTCAAGGGCTCTGGACCTTCGACAATCCTACAGGCCTCATGAGAGGAAGAGGTGTGGCCACCCTAAAACCAGCAAAGCGTAGCAAAAATGGACGACCAGAGACCGTCAGCACTCCATCAGTCGCTGGAATCGTCGCCACACAGGGACCCTCCGCCGATAACGGAGCTGTAACAGTACCCTTTGACAGTTATCTGCAAATGGCTCATAACCAAGCTGCAAGCATACAAAACACCTTCACCATCCTCATGGATATACGTCCTAAGAAACTTGATGGATATAATGTACTCTTTCAGAGCAACGTCAACAACGACACAGACGCTGACCTTTTCACGCTGGGAACTCAGGTTGGCATTGGCGCAGGCGGATTGGGATATGGCGGCATGCTGGTCGAAGGGCAATGGCATCGTATCGTCTTCGTGGTGGACAACAACATCCTGACCCTGTTTATCGACGGTAAGAAGATAAGTACAGCTCCATCAGCACAGCCCGACCGATGGGTACTGCGTAACGTATGTTACTTCTTTGCCGACAACGATGGCGAGGAGGGTCCCATCGACATTGCAGAACTGCGCTATTGGAACACCGCTCTCAATGACAGATTCGTACGCCGGCTTGGTTCCGTAAGTACCCAAACCTCGTTACAGGCTATCCGTCAGGACTCCACTTCATCCCTTCCTCAAACAGATTTTATTTACGATCTGGCAGGACGAATCATCGGAATGTCAAAAGACAAGCTCCGGAATGGCATTTACATTATCAATGGGAATGAATTTCTGGTAAAATGAGCAACCTTTCACTCTCCTTCAAGGCTCTTTTCCGTCTAAAACATGTTTTTTTTTAGATAAGATGCATCATGTTTACGAAAAAATCGTAACTTTCACCCCGTAAATATATATTATGTTGCCTGAAAAAGCTTTAAAACTATTTATTTTCAAAAATAATAAATCTATTCAACCAATAAAAAAGTCTATGAAAAGAAAAATTACACTCTGCCTGGCTACACTCATTTGTATGCTTGGCATGTCGGCTTTCGCTCAGGACAATGAGCGGCTGACGTTTGGTGTCATCTCCGACATTCACTTCGACAACGGAATAGGAGAAGGCGCTATGGTAAAGGTGCCTCAGGCGCTGAAGAACCTGACCTCTCAGGCCAAGCTCGATGCACTGGCCATAGCGGGTGACTTGGCTGATGCAGGAAGAGCTGACCAGTATGAGTTACTGGTGAGTGTCTTCAATGACAAAGCCAACTACACAAACCCCGTGGGCGACCTACTCTTCATGATGGGTAACCACGACCACAACAATAACAACGGCAGGTTGAACTATCAGAACGGACTGAGTGTCTTCAATGGTGGTGAACCCTATCCACTCCATCAGTACAAGATCATCAAGGGTTATCCCTTCATCACTATTAGTATGATGAGTTCTGGCGGATCAAGTGCCTATCCTGCAGACCTGAAGAAACAACTGGACACCTGGCTGGCACAGGCCACCGAGGAATGTCCTGGCAAGCCCATCTTCGTGTTCACCCATGTGCCACCCCAGTGGACGGTCTATGGCTCATGGCCCGAATTCGAGAACGGCAGCACATGGGGCATGTCCGACCTCAACAGTGTACTGAACAAATATCCACAGGTTGTAATCTTTGCCGGTCACAGCCATTATCCTTTAGGCGACCCACGCAGCATCCATCAGGGTACTAACCCCGATTCGGAGCATCACAACTATTATACAGCCATCAATACGGGCAGTACCACGTACGGTGAAATTCATCCAGGAGCAGTTGCTGCAGGCATTCATCCCGAGAACTTTGCCTATGCCACCGAAGGTATGATTGTTAGTGAGTTAGAGAATGGAGACATCGAGATTCGTCGCTACGACACCTACCGCAACACGGAAATCCACCCTGAGAAGCGCTGGGTGCTGAAGGCTCCTTTCGATGGCACCATGTTCGAATATGCCGACATCCGCGATGCTGATGACAATCCAAACAATGTGCCTCTTCGTAACGGATTGCCAGCGCCCGCCTTTACAAAAAGTGCTGAAATCGGTGTGGAAATCGAAGCTGGCAAAGCTATAGTCTCTATTCCTCAGGCTACTGATGACGAGTGTGTCTTCCGCTACAGGATACGCGTCTTCAAGGATGGAATGGGTTTAAGCGAAAGATTCATCTTCTCGCAGTACTATCTTTACTCAGGCATGCCCTCTCCCCTGAAGCAGACAATCACCGGCCTTGTCCCCGGCTCAGAATATAGCATAGAGGTAATAGCCTACGACTCTTACGACAACACCTCTGATCCCCTCGTCAAGACCTTCAAGACTCCCTCCGATATGGGCGCCACCACGCCCGATGCCCAATGGAAGTTCGAAGACCCCAATGATCTGCTGAAAGTGGAGAGTGGATCGTTTGTTATGCAGCCCCTTGCTGTAGGCTCCAAATCTGTAACACTTCTGGAGAGCCTCGAAGAGGCTGGTATTACCGTAGCAGAAGGACCTACCGAGGGCGATGGTGCCATCTTCGTTCCAAAGGAAAGCGGCTTTAAGGTAACACGCCCCGAGGGGTCTGGAGCCACCACGGACTATACCCTGATGTTCTACATTAAGATGCCCGATGCTGTTAGTTATAATGGTCTATGGCAGACCAACCAGAACAACACCAACGATGGCGACCTCTTCATCTACCATAATAATATTGGCATGAATGCCATGGGTGGCTACTTTGGAGAAATAAAGGACGACACCTGGTACCGTATCTTCATGATGAACCGCAACGGTCGGATTTATGTTTATGTAGATGATGAAAAAGTCATCGAACACAGTGGCGACAGCCGCTGGGAGATTGATCCTTGGGGCTTCTACATCCTCACCGATGACGACGGAGAAATGAGCGATACCTATGTGACAGAAATCGCCTACTGGGAAAGAAGTCTCTCCGATAACGAAATAAGAGAAGTCTGCGGAAAGGAACCTATCGAGGAAGTTCCGTTTATCAACCTGGTAACCACGAACGTCAAGGTGGTTGACAATCTGACTTTCACAGTAACTCTCGAGACCAATGTACCCTTCACCTTCGAGTTGCCCGACTGGATTGAGGGCGTAGATATAATCCCCTTCCAAGGAAGACATGACTACATCTTCCGTGCACAGCCGATGGAATATTCTGGACGCCGAGAGGATTTCATCACCGTCAAAGCCGATGGAATAGAACCGATGGAAATTATGGTGGAACAAATATATGTAGGCGACGAGGTACCTGACCCTTTAGGCTGGTGGACTTTTGACAATCCTGACGACCTCATGAGGGAGGATGGTTATTCACTGGCCTACATCACTGCAGCTTACAAGGGTAATGACGGCAGTCCCACCATGACAAACAACCCTGCCGAAGCAGGTATAAAAGCCACAGCTGGACCCACGGAAGAGAACGGTGCAATTATGGTACCTAAGGATGCATACCTCTGGCTCAAGACCAACACCGGAAATTCCGTAATGCAGAACTTTACCATACTCTATGACGTGATGCTCAACGATGTGAGTGGCTACAAGTCTTTGTTCCAAAGCGATATCACGAATACCAGCGACGCAGGCCTTTTCTTTAAGAACAACCAACTGGGTCGTGGCGGTAATCTGGGCTACAACGGTGACTTCCAGACAGAGGTGTGGTACCGCATTCTCTTTGTAGTAAAGGATGGTTGCCCCGCACTCTACTTGAACGGAGAGAAATTCAGCGAGTACGGCCAACCAGTCAATTACGACTGGATTCGCAATAACGAGGTGCTGCTCTTCGCCGACGAAGACGGTGAGGAAGGTCTCGTAAACGTAGCCTCCATCCGCTTCTGGGATGTTCCGTTCAGCGCTGAAATGGCAAAGAAACTGGGCGATGCCTATAGTGATGTGGAAGAACTCTTCGTGGTGCAAACCTCCAATGTACGTCTTATTGACAAAACCGACTTCTCCATCAACATCAATGCCAACGTTCCCTTCACGTTTGAGTTGCCTGACTGGATCGAACCACTTGACATAGAGGTTGCCGAAGGAGAGAAAGACTACTATTTCCGTGCCCAGCCTCTGGGAGAGGAGGATCGCCGCGAGGGCGTCATCATTATCCGGACAGAAAACTTTGACCCAGTTGAGGTGCCTGTGATACAGGTTAAACTGGGAGGAGATATGCCTGAACCCGCTGGCGTTTGGACTTTCGATGATCCCAGTGACTTGTTTGCCGGCACTGGTACAGCCACGCTGCAAGCAGCATACAAGGGGAACGACGGTCCTGAGAAAACTGACTACGAAACTGCTCTCATCACGATTGAAGAGGGTCCGATGCCTGGAAATGGAGCTATTGGCATTGGTACTGATTCCTATCTGTGGCTGACGAATAACACAGGTATTGCAGAGTTAAAAGACTATGCCATCCTGTTCGACATCCGTCCCTACACTCTGGAGCAATCCAACTCTCTCTATCAGGCAAACATCAAAAACACCACTGATGCAGGTCTCTTCATAAATGAGAAGGGTATGCTTGGACGCAACACGAACGGATTGGGTTACCAGGGAGAACTCCTGGAAATGATTTGGCACCGTATCCTCTATGTCGTAAAGGACGGCTGTGCCAGTGTCTATATAGATGGAGACAAGGTGGGACAAAGCACCAGCGCCAACTCCATCTGGAGCATGATGCCCGAAGCACTTCTCTTTGCTGACGATAGCGGTGAGGAGGTATACAACGATGTGGCTGAGATACGTTTCTGGGATGTGCCTCTCACCGACGAGCAGGTGAAGAGCCTTGGCGGCATAGAACAGGAATGGGATGACGAACCCTTCATAGATCCCGTAAGCGTATGGACCTTCGATAATCCCAACGACCTGATGGCTGGCACCGGTGAGGCTGTCCTCCGTGCTGCCATGAGGGGTGATGGCGGCCCTGTGGAAGTGGAAGACCCCGCAACTGCCGGCATCGTTCCGATTGCAGGCCCCACAGCCGGCAATGGAGCTGCCCTCGTACCATTTGACAGCTACTTGCAGATGGCTCATAATCAGGAGTCAGAGATTCAAAACTCATTCACCTTCCTGATGGATATCCGTCCCAAGAGTCTTTCGGGCTACAACGTGATAATCCAGACCAATCCTGCCAACGATGAAGATGGTGAACTCTTCACGTTAAACAAGACTATCGGTATCCGCATGAGCGGTCTGAACTATTCCAGTGACGTATTTGTGCAGGACAAGTGGCAGCGTCTTGTCTTCGTGGTAAGCAACAACGCCATGACGGGAATCTACCTTGATGGAGTGAAGGTCAACGGTACCCACGGCACTAACAGCAGATGGGCACTGCAACAATTGTGCTACCTCTTTGCCGACGAGAACGGTGAGGAAGGTCCCATCGACATTGCCGAACTGCGCTACTGGAACACAAGTATCGGTGGCCTACAGGTTAAGTCTCTGGGTGCTGCCGAAACGACCGGCATCAAGCCGATTCCTATTGCCCTGAAAATGCCTGCTGGCATATATGACCTGATGGGAAGAAAGATCAACACACCGAAGAGCAAACTCCCGAAGGGTATCTACATCATCGACGGGAACAAGGTTCTGGTTAAGTAGTAGAACACAGCGTTTGATAAAGTGTTCTGCCGGACATAAAGAAACTCAAAAGACCGCCACCATGCAGATTTCCGCTGCGTGGTGGCGGATATTTGTTCGTCAAAACAGGAACTGTGTAATGAGACATGCCCCATCCGCGCATTTTTATTCTTTTCATGCTGGCTCTGCTGTCAGCGATACCAGGACGATTGCAGGCCAAAGAAGAACCTGAAGGTTGGCGCTTCGGTGGCTGGGAATTCGTGGAGATCAACCACGACTTTGGCCAAAGTCCCTTCTTTGCAAGTTTCTACTTCGAGCACGACAATCTCCAGTATCGTCATTTTGACTGCTGGTATACTCGCACGACGTTGGGAGTGAAGCTTCTGTCCTGGCTCAAGACCGATGCCGCTTATGATTTTGTGCAGGAGCCTTCCTGTCAAGTGCACAAGGCCATCGCGGATGTTACGGCTACCCTGAAAGAAGGACCACTCAAATTAGCTCTGCGAGAGCGCTACCTGCACTCCTGGATACCCGCGCAGAATCGACAAGGAAACGAACTGCGATCCCGCCTGAAAATCCAATACGCCATCCCTGACAGCCGTTTCAGTCCCTATGTGGCCATAGAGATCTTCACTTGGAAAAATTGGATAAAAACGCGCCATTACATAGCATGCGATTACGACCTTACACGTTGGATGCAGCTGGAGGCCTATTACTTGTATTACACCCATAAGGAACACCCAGCGCAGCATATTCTGGGCATGGGTCTCAATTTCTATCTTTAAGCGGAACACGCATTCCCCTCATAAGATACGCCTGGAAAGGCAACGTGTTGCATCTCCAATTTCAACGTGTTGATTTGTCCGATTCAACACGTTGTCTCTTTTTCTCCATTTCATGTCCCTGCAAAACTCCTTCGCTAACCCATAACCGTAAAGAAAAAGGAATAGACGAAGACGATAACGAGGACTTTCTGAAGGAGTTATGTGGTCAAGAGTTAAGGAGCAACTAAGACGTAAAGACAGCAAGAATGTAACACCAAAAGAGAGTTTTTTGCAAAAACAACTGTTTCTTTGACATGAACGCAAAAATGCCCTACACTCTACACCAGCACCATGTAAGATGTTGAGGATCAGTAATTTGCACGGGTGTAGGGTGGTGCAGGTAGCCTACACCCATGTATCCTATTGATAGACATCGTGTTACGGGGGTCCGGTGTAGGGTGTAGGCTATTTTTGAGTGGATGCGGTTCTGCGTCAATTTAGGTGGTAACTCCAGGTCTGTTTTTGCTCCACAACATATACGAGTTTGCCCATGTCATCTTGACTCTTGGCTGGTCATTCAAATTCCTTTCTTGTTTCTTTTATTCATCAAGCAAAAATGTAGGTTAATTTATACAATTATTGTATATCAAAATCATTTTATAAATCAACGTGTTAGGTAAG
>JAFRTJ010000008.1 GCA_017427185.1 Bacteroidaceae bacterium
ATATATAAATATATATATATTATGAGCATATTTTGAGATGTTGACAAGTTTAAAAACAACTGTAGCACTGTAGCACTGTAGCGCATCGACCCCAATTCAGCCATAAGAAGGGCGCGCTCGCTCACCCAATCCAAATTTCGATTGGGATACACTCTCCCTGTCTTATAAAACAGCTGAAATCTCAGTCCGTTGCCCTACTCCCGACCAATTTTATATCCTTCGGATATAACTCATTCCAGAAAATCGCTTTAAAGGCTCTTCTGAGCCCCGAAAATCTGCTCGACGCATAATTGACCTCCTTCAGGGATAGAACGCACCAGCGAGGCCGCAAAACCCGAAATATGGCATTCCCCCCGCACATCCCTTACTCACGCGAGCATCAATGGAAGGAAAAAACACGGCGTTATGGCGTCAAAGTTATCTCAGAGGAAAAAAAACAATTATTTTTGCAAAAAAACTCTCTTTTTCGTGTTACATTTTCACTATCTTTGCGTCTTAGTTGGTGAATCAATATAGAAAATGATATGGTGAAACGAATTTCATTCAGCCTCCTCTTCCTGAGTTTCCTCTGCTGCAGTTATGCGCAGGAAGTTCGTGATGCGCAACAGTTTTCCTCTTTGGTAGGAGACACTCTCTCGACCAGCGAGATAGACAGGATTATCAGCGATGCCTCTGATATAGTTTACAAGAAAAACAGCAAGCACTATTTGAAAAAAGGCATTTATCGTTTGCAGTTGTTGGACAGAAAGACAGGACAAGAGAGAACGACGGGTACTTTGGAAGCCATCATAGAAACTCATTCTGTCTGTTTGAGCAATTTTAAGGTTTTGGGAGGAGAAGTTAATGGAATCGAGGAAGATACCTTGTCGCCCATGATTCCATACATGACGAAAAATGATATTTATCGCATGGTGCAGGTTGCTCCAATCATGGAAAGAGATCCGTTCTGGAAGTATGTGCGCACACCCTTTGTTCGTCCATCGTCAAATAAGGATAAAGATGGCTATAAATTAGATCATTCTGGTAGGGTCACTCCTGATGATTATACTGATATGCCCATAAATATTGGTCCGAGTAGAACAGGGGCTGCAATGCAATCTCCACATGGGAATGATGATAAGGGACCCACTGTGGATGGTATACCATACAAAAAAAAATATCAACTCCCCTATGCCTCTGAGAGATACTATGTCTCAGGAAAAAAGATAGGTAAAGCTGATAGTCAAAAAGTATATAAGATTGAGTTGAATTCAAAGCACCCAAATTCAAGCCAGGAGGTAGTTGGTGTTGTGGAGATTGACGACAAGAACCGTCTGTTGCGATATGATGGGGAACTGTTGGGGCAGAGCATGTGGGTCATGAAAGACGGCAAACGCAACGCCGTCCGCCTGAATTGCCAGTCGCACGTTGAATACACCTACCGCCGTGGCTTCATGGAAGTGGAAACCTCCCGTTGCACCGTCACCTACGGCAATCATGAGGTAGAGATCCTTCTCACAAATCTGAACGAAACAAAGGTGAAAAGCAAGAAGAAAGTGAAGGCTGGAAACAACCTTATCAAAGCCATCAAAATGGCAGGTTATGATCCCAATCTGAGAAAAGAGGGATAGATGCCTTACTGAAGTTTCGAAAGTAGTTAAGGAATTAAGCCGATGGTTTTTGGCAGGACAATGGGAATCCGCCTGCCATCAAAAAAAAGAGAGGCTGTCCGTCGCGGATGGCTTCTCTTTACCTTAACTAAAATCTAATACCATGAAAAACACGATGCAAAGGTACGGCTTTTTTGGATTTCTGCAAGAGGTGACCACCTTTTTAGGCAAAAAATGCCCCTTTTCTTGACATTTGTCAATTATGGAGAGCAAACGACGAAGCTATTTCTCCTTGATTCATGAATACAGGACAGGAGCAAAAAGGCTCGGCATCCTCCAACCTGAAAGGCGGAAAAATGCAACACGTTGATTTCACAAACACAACACGTTGTGATTGCGGTCGCAACACGTTGTCTTTCCTGACCTGACTGTTTGCAAGGATTGACGCGTCCTTAGCGGGGCAAAAAGAAAGCCGCACTCGAGAAGGAATGCGGCTTTCATATTCAGAAGGTGTGACCCTTCCATCTGCAGGAAAGGATCACACAAGACCTTGCCATTTACTTCACAGCTACCTTGCGGCCACCAACGATGTAGAGACCCTTAGGCAGAGACTTGACATCGGCTGGATCTCTGCTGATCAGACGTCCATCGATGGAGTAGATGCCATTGGATTGCATTCTCACGGACTGTGCCAACTGATCTATGCCCGTGGTGCCAGCGGGATACACTTGCAATTCGCTGATGTTCCAGTAAACCTGACTTTGTTCAGCGCCCTTCACAACCATGCGCAGATAACGGTATTCACCGCCCATTTCGAAGCAGGGAGAATAATACTCGCCGCCAACTACCACACCTGGGAAACCATCGGTAAACTCAGCTACCTGTTTCCAACTTTCTTCATCGTCGGGCGTATTAGTTGCCAGGATGATGATGTGGTTCGGCGTGTTGATCATTTCCATAGAAGGATTAGTCACAGGACCGATAGGCTCCAGGTTGCGTCCAGCGAAATAAATCTGCACTGCCTTCTGTGCTTCACGCAGATCCATCTGAATGTACTGGTTCAGTTGCGAAAGTGGAGTAGCGTTCGTGGCATCCGAATGGAAATGAGTTGTCATGCTGCCGTCGAGCAACGTGTTCACACTCATGTCGAGTGATGGGAACACCCAATAGCAGTTGTCGCTCAACTGACTTGTCTCCAAGAGCAACTTGCGAGAGTGGTCGGCCACCAGAGGTTGTTGTTCTTCTCCAGTAGAAGTCAGCTTCTCCTTGTCAAATACAGGATAACTGCCGTCGGCCATATCGCATGTCCAGGGACTACCCCAACCTACTACGGTCTGCTGGAGAGCAGCAAAGTTAGAACCATTATAGTAGCTTACGCCACTGATCTGGTCGCCTTCAGCTGTTTCACCAAAGTTCGAGCTTGTATTGTTCCAAACCACGCAGTTGGTGTAGGTGCTGGCAGGAGTGGTAGAGTTCTGACCGCCACCAATGATGCCACCACCCGTATTCATGGTGCCTGCAGCGTAAACGTTCTTCATGGTAAGAGCATTGCGGATGCGACCTACGATACCACCAGTAATGCCTGCCTCGCTGACGATATTCAGGTTCGTGTAGCAGTTCTTGATGATTGAAGGACCACCAATGTTACCAATCAAACCTCCGCAATAAGAAGAGGATACGGTGAGGGTACCAGTTACCCAAACATTCTCGAGGATGCTGGTCTGCTTGTTTCCTTCCTCGTCTGTGAAGCTGTCGTGACCCATATAGCCACCCAAAACGCCACTACCTGTGTTTGTACAGCTGATGTTGACATTCTCGAAGCCTACATTGCGAATTCGTCCGCAGAGGACTCCAAAGACGCTTGCATAGTCATAACCAGACTCGCTGGTGCTGGTAAGGTTGCTGATGACGTGGCCCTGACCATTGAGGTCAATCCAGTTCATCCAGTTCTTGCCATCAGCCTGATTTGACCAGTCGTTGAGTGGAATCCAGTTCTCTACTCCGCTCATGTCAATGTCGTTGGTCAGAACAACATAAGTCATCTCGCCAGTTCTCATCTTAGAGTGGAGTTCCTCGAATTCCTCAGCAGAAGCGATCTGATAAGGATCGTCCTTGGTTCCCTTGTGCTCCTTGATGAAACCTGTCACTTCTCTCAGCTTGTCAATGAGAGCTTGCAACTCATCGATATCAGCCTGTGTACCAGCGCCAGATATGGCTTTCTGCTCTTTCTCTGCAGCAGAAGCTTCCACAGCGTCTACAGCCTGAGCCACTTCCGGATCAGCCTGATAGAGACTCTGGTCATTTTCTCCAGCATTATACATCTGGAACTCTGCGATGTTCCAATAGCTGTTGTTGCTCGTAGCATGGAGAACGTAGAAGCGAATGTACTGGTATGCACCACCCAACATAATGGGCTCCTCGGAAACGTAGTGAGCACCATCTTCATTAGGGATATCATATTCCTCTGTAGAAATAACTACCCAACTGGACTCGTCTGCGGGTGTGTTGGTTCCCTCTATACGGATCTTGTCAGGAGTATCATGCCAAACAGCACCTGAAACAGTAGCACCATCGCTACGTCCCCAGTAATCAAGATAGAAACCTTGAACGGGAGCTGCCAGATCCACCTGGAAGTATTCAGTACCATCGGCCAGCGGGAGATCGGTACGGGAATGGAAGTGTGACATCATGTCACCATCAAAAATCTTCTGAATCTCGTGGCCTGCCTGCCACAGACAGTTATCAGACAACTGGTCGCCAGAAGTAATCAAAGCCTCGTGAGCAACAATCTTGGTGGAAGCAGACAAAGTCTGTGCCTCCTCAACGAGAGCCAAGAGCTCTGCATTGGTGTCATCAGAGTTGGTGTAAGCACCATTGTCCGTCATGCGAACAACACCGTGAGTCTTATCCAAGATAGGACTCTGGTCTACGCGGATGGTCTGGTACCAAACCACATCCTCACCCTCAGTAGCACCATCGTTGAGGAGATAAGCAATCTCACCACTCTGGAAACGAGAAGCGGAGACATTGCTCTCGCAGTTCGTCATGTTGCTGGCATAGCCATTAGAGCGACCATAACCGGTAACAAAACCTTCGCAATAACAGTTGATTTCATTTCCTGTACGTACTCCGTTATCATCGCGAGCATCACCAATCAGATGACCTGCACGTGGATAAGGCTGAATGTTGTTGTTGTATCCGTAACAGTTCTGGACGGTACCACCATAGTTACCGGCAGCGATTGCGCTGACGATCTCGCCCGTGTCGATAACTGTAGAGTTCACTACGTAGCAATTGAGGATCAAGCCCTCGACCAACTGACCGCAGAGAGCACCAAAGCGGCCGGAATAAGCTTGGCCATTGTCGAAGTAATATCCAGAAACACCCAGATTCTTGACAGTACCCGTAACGGTTCCAAAGACACCACTGGCAGCATAGGAAGAGCTATAGCTGGCCGTCAGATTCTGGATTTCATGACCCTGACCATCGAAAGTACCAGCATAACCAGGATTGGTAATAGGCTGACCTGTATGGTTCAGCTCACTCAAAGATGCATAACCAATAGGAGCAAAGAAGCTGATCTCTGACATGTCGATGTCGTTCTCAAGCACAGCATCCAACTCACGATAGAACCCAGAATTAACCATAGCAGAGAATACCATGAGTTGACGTGCGTTGGAAATCTTGGCCACGTTATTCTCGATAACAGGCTTGAAGGGGATTCTGGCAAACGGATTCGCAGACTGAGCCTCTTCAAGTGTATAAGAACCATCCAGATATGCATTCGTGATAGTGGTGATGACATCTTCCATTATACCAGCTTCATCTTCTGACAACATACCAGAAAGAGACATGTTGGAGTAAAGATCCAGTATAACTTCTTCCATCGCCATCATGCCGGCATAAGCCTGTTTGCAGTCATAAACCTGCTGCATCAGGTTGCCAAGTTCAGCGATTTCAGCAAACTTGTCGGAAGCAGCTCCTGCGCTTTCGGCCTTCGTCTTTACTACAGCCTTGAGTTCCTCGCTATAATTGGGAGCTGCAGCAAATTCATATTCATCATAGATATAATCGTTGGCCAAAGAAGTCAAGCGTGCTGCCTGTCCCTCAAGCGTCTCATCGAAGGCTGCCTTCGTGTATTCGGTGTCTGCAGCACCACAATAGAACAGATGGAAGGCACCAATCCAAGTGGTGTTGGACTTGTTGCAACCAGGTGTGTTGATACCCAACGTCAGAGTTCCATCTTCACCAACCTCAGTAACGATAGTGGCCTGATAATAACCTTCTCCAAAGGCATAAGCCAAAGCATTGGCAGAAGTGGGCATGTAGCCAATATAGATTCCCTCGTCATCCTCTACAGGAGTGTAACGGTCCAAGTTGGGACTTTCGCTGTCGCTGGGAATGATGCCCTCGCGCAAAGTGGGAAGGTATACCTTATTATTATTAGCATAGAGGAAAGAAGCCTGGTTCAGGTTGTAGTTGTCACCAGCAGCACGGTAAGCTGCATTCACTTTCACCTGATAGAAACCTGGCATCAAGCCCTTCAATGTACGAGACAGATTGATCTTACTGCCAGACTCGCCCACATACTGAACACCTGCACCACTCACATTTGCTATCGACATAGAACCTCCCTCAAGGGTCCATCCTTCTGTACCATTAGAGAAGTCTGCATTGCTCAGCAAATTGGTGATATCAGCACCTTCTTCATAACCACTCTCGACAGCTGTATTAAGCAGAGTCTGAACAAATGCTGTCTCTTCTGCAATCGCATCATTATCGAGCTGACGGTTAGTGATGATGTATTCGTATGAACCATTGGGATAGTCATCGCAAGGCTCAACATTATCATTGAGATAAGTCTCCAACTTCTCACGACCAGGACCAGCGAAATTGTTGTTCTCGTCGAGATATGCGCTTACATTGTCGATCTTCTCCTGATAAGCAGCGTAATAGTTGGCAGATGCTACCAAAAGTCCCTTCAGCGCAGCAACTTCGTCGTATGCCTGGAAGAACTCTTCTATCGAGGAAGCTTCACCCAATGTACCAAGAATCTCTTCGAAGCTGTCAGTCAATTCGTAAGCACAAATCGTGTTGGCATTGAATTCTGATTCCTGAGCGACAATCTCATCGCGGATATTCGAGAAGTCATCTCTTGTGAAACTGATGTATTCAGTACCTGCAGGCATCACATAACCACGAGAACTATCGAGAACAGGATAGGGATCCTCGCCAATGTTCTGGCGCCAAACAGACTCAACATTAGTGGTTGAACCATTCAGCTTGTAGGTCATTTCACCACTTTCAAAGCGTTCAGCCGAGACTCCTGCCTGACTGTTGACTGTAGAACCATATTGTGAACTGGTAACACGTGGGAAGTCTGTATAGCAGTTATTAACCGTTCCAGCCCAATTACCGTCGTTATTGGTGTCACCAGCCACACCGCCAAAACGCTCGCCATAGCCTGAGAGTTCATTATTGAGAGCATAGCAGTTTTGTACTGTAGCTCCAGATACAGCACCTACTACACCACCACAAACACGCTCAGTCGTCAGGATGCTGGAATTTATTACATAGCAGTTCTCAACGAGTCCGGATCGTGCGCTCGAGGCAATCACAGTACCGGCAATAGCACCAGCACGGCAGTCCATAGTGGCATTAAACGTGGCACCGATTACGCCCAGATTCTTCACCGTACCCGTTACGACACCAAAGAGGCCGAGAGCATCCTTATCTGCTCCCTCTGCGATATTGAAGTTAGAAACGGTGTGTCCCTGTCCGTCAAACACACCACCGAAACCTTCGTTGGTCACATTACCTGGACCGGTAGCAGCATTGTAGCAGGGACCAATACCGATGGGTCTCCAATTCACACCACCCAAATCGATGTCTTCAGTCAATCGAACGTTGATGTAACGGAAAGCGCCGCTGTTCACAACTTCTGCAAATTTCGTAAGATCCTCTGGAGAACTTACCAGATAATATCCGTCGGCATCCTGAGGAAGACCAATGCCACCAATTGCCTCCTGATATTCAGATTTGGTGATGAAGTGAATATTGCGGACATCCAACGTGATTCCCGCTGCACTACCAATATCCCAACGAAGAAGCTCACCAATGATATGACCCCAATTAAAGTCTTCCATCTTATTTGAAAGGTCAAGATAGAAAGTCGTCCAGTCGTCAGCAGCAGGAATATCGAAAGTGACCTCTCTACCACCAACGAAACCTCCATTCTGTGAGAAGAAGAACTCTGAAGTGGGAGCACCCATAGGACATATGTATTCAAAGGTTATAACTGTCTGCTCCTCGCCCAAAGGTTTCTGAAGGGGTGACATTTGGATATAAGGATCGTCTCCTGTAGTCACCAGCTCGAAGCTATATGGCTCCTCCAAATCGAAACAGTCAATACTGTTTTTTCCTGTTTCTGTGTTGAAACTGAAATAAGGATCATATTCCATTTGGTCAACGTGTTCCTCTGCTCCTGTATCCATTGCCTCTACAGCACCATAGAGAGAAGCAACCTGGTCATCCGTCAGAGGATCATCATAAACACGTGCAATGGCCACATCACCCTTGAAAGAAGTATTGGCACCACTACCGCCAGGATCACCACCTACCACGAAATAGGTCAGAGAAGACTGCTTGAAATCACCTGTTGCATTGGGATTGACAAACTTCAACTCGCCATTTACATAGATGCGGGACTCGCCTTTCTCTTTGTCCCATACACCTACCAGATGGACATACTCACCACCTTGAGGCACTATACCACTATTGGCATAGACATAATCTCCTCCTACATGAGACAAGAAGGTCCATTCGTTATTACTGTCAGAATTGATGCCACGGTTCTGCTTGCAAACCATCAAGCCTGTACCACCGCCCTGATGAGAGCTGAACGGCTTAATCTCATTGTCTCCAATCTCTTCTGCATAGTTGCCGTCCAATTCCAAGCGACACAGCAATTCAACACTATGGCCATCAGCTAAAGCTTCTGTGAATTCCATGTTCGACCCATACTCCACCTTATACCAATAATTGCAATTGGCATTGTAGGTGTTTTCATGGAAACAAGCCACGTTGATTCCATACTTAGGACTCTCTACGACATTGGGAGTACCAAACAACTCCACAACATTCTGAGTGGCAGAAATGTCTGTCGCAGTTCCATCATCGTTGAAGACTACATCCAACAAGTCTGCCTTCGGAACCTGAGCCCACGAGGTCATACCCATCAGTAGAGCAGTCATCAAGAAAAGTAATTTCTGTTTCATGATTTGTTGTTGATTAGTTAATAATAAATATGTTAAACACTTTCTTTTCTTCTCGTTCTTCTTATTCTTCCTCCAAAGGCAAAGTCTGGAGAAGCAACTCTGTGGTCACTTTAGCCAAACGTCGATGACCCTTCGTGCCAGGGTGCAGACGGTCCGTATCAGCATTGTGCATATAGGAATCATAAGCTGACATGCTGGGAAGCAACCCACTCATGGCATGCACGTCCCAGTAATTCAGAGCCCAGATGCTGGCAGCCTGCTCCACACACTCGATGTAGGAATCCAGGAAGAGACCTAAGGAATTGCTGTAAGCCTCATCCTGCTGCACATTGGATCCGCCGAAATTAGCATATCCGCGATGGATGGGCGACATGATGTAGACACGAGCCTTGGGGAAATTCTTCTTCACGTAATTGAGCAGATTGTTGAGACGCCCACGGAAAGTGGAAGTGCTCACCGCCAAGGCGCGATGCTTCACTCCGTTGGACTCCGTCCTTTCATTGTACCAATTCCCAAGGGTGCATCCCTGGTTGTAATCATTGGTTCCACCAAAGATAATGACCGCATCGAAAGCCTTTCCTTCTTCTCGCTGCACCTTGAGGAGCTGTTGAGCCTGGGTAAGCATTCCGCTGATGTTGGCTCCATTCTGAGCGAAGCAAGTGGTAACCAGCCCAAGCCACTCCGACATGAACTCCCACCAGCATTTCTCTGTACCCACGTGGACTCCATCGGAAATGGAATCACCCAGCACGCCTACCCGTTTGCCTTTCCAAGGATTCTGACCCAAGACATTCACCACAACAGGTTCCGTCTCATCAGCAGCCACATTGAAAACCAAACTGTCTATCTGATTATAGTTGTAAGAAACCGCATTACCATCGGATTCATATATCCTGAGATTCTGCGCTTGCAGAGTCCTTGTTGAACATATCATCGCTGCCATCAAAGCAAGCCAAAAGGTCATTTTCATGGTTTCTTTCATTTGTTTTTGTCTATTTTCCCCACAAAATTAGCATTTCTTTTTGAGAAAAACAAGTTTTTCCCCCACAAAAAACATCAAGAAGAAAAAGATAGGTAAAAAATACGGCAAGTTCGAATTCCTCTCCTGAAACTGATTATCAAAATCTTTCTCCTTATCCGGTTTCTTTCCTTTACCCATATGCGAAGAGACGACTTTTGAGGGAGAATATTTCTTTATCTCGACAAGAATGCTTACTTTTGCACAAACAAAATTCCAATGAAGCTGCTGCACATCATCACCCCTGTAAAGGATTCCCTGGATTCCACCCTTGAGACGGCAAGAGCCATCATGGGTTCCGACTTGCAGGTTCCACATACTTACACAATATACAATGACTTCAGCACACCAGAGAATACGGAGCGTCTGAAGCAGGCTGCAGAGGAGATGGGATTTCGACTCGTCAACTTGAGCGACTTAACGTGTCATCCTTCGCCAAACTACCTGTTGATTCTGCAACGTGAACGTGAGGCCTGCCTGCAGGACGAAGCAGGGTTGCTGATTGTGGAAAGCGATGTGGAAGTGAAACCTAATACGCTGGAAGGATTGTGGAAAGGTGCCCAGGAGCATCCTGGCAGCGGCATCTGTGCATCAGTTACTGTGGACGAGTCTGGAGCCATCAATTATCCTTACCTTTATGCCAAGGGGAAAGAGAATCAAGTAATCGACACTCGAAAGCATTGTTCGTTTTGCTGCTCACTCCTGACGCTGGAGCTCCTTCGCAAGGTGGATTTCAATGCATTAGACGCATCCAAGGATTGGTTCGACGTGACCATCTCGCACTTGTCGCTGAAAAAAGGTCTCCACAACTACCTCTTCACTTCCCTACCCGTATTGCATCGTCCTCATGGTAGCCGCCCGTGGAAACAGTTGAAATACAGCAACCCGCTAAAGTATTACTGGATAAAGATAACGAAAGGATTCGACAAGATATGAAGCTGACGCGTTTATCTGCACATCCTACCATCTTGGAACTGCTTCCTGGGTACGAAAAAATGGAAGGCTTCCTGCTTTCCCTTCCTTCGCTCTTCCAACAGGAAAAGGGCCAGCTTATCCACGACGGGCGTAATCAGCTGAGGGTTCTGGAATTCGAGGGAGAAAAATATGTGGTGAAGGCCTATAGGAAGCCCTTCTTTATCAATCGGCTGATATACGGATTTTTCCGCCCCTCCAAAGCGAAAAGATCACTTGAGAATGCACTCCTGCTGAGGAGTATTGGAGTAGGGACTCCTGAACCCATTGGATACATCAACCTGCGAAACGGGTTCCTCTTTACTCGAAGTTTTTTTGTGACACGCATTTCCACATGTCCCTATCGATACGACATGCTCTTTCAGCAGCATTTTGATTGCGAAGAGAAAGTCTTGAGGGAGATTGGACGCATCACAGCCAAAATGCACGAACACGGAATCTCTCATTTGGATTATGGAAGAGGAAACATATTGTTCAACAAAATGCCCAGTGGGGAGATCCGGCTGGAACTGGTGGATCTGAATCGCATAAAACATGGCCCAGTAGACATGGTGAGGGGATGCAAGAATCTGGAACGATTGCCTGCCACAGCCCAAATGCATCGATGGATCGCTGAAGAATATGCCAAAATCAGGCATTACGACGAAGAACAATGTTTCCAACTCATGCGAAAATTCCGCAAAACCCAACCTGCTCAGGAACCCAACGAATTCCCTAAGGAAACCACATAAATGAAACCAGAAAAGATCATAGCTGTAGTGGTGACCTACAATCGGAAGGAACTCCTGAAGAAATGTATTGGAAAACTCAGAGAGAACAATCCCTCTCAAATCATCGTCGTAAACAACGACAGCACAGATGGGACTGCACAATGGCTGGAAACCCAAACCGACCTGATGGTAATTCAGCAAGAAAACCTGGGAGGCAGCGGTGGTTTCTATACAGGAATCAAAACAGCTATGGCAGAGGGTGCTGATTGGATATGGTGCATGGACGATGATGTTTTCCCTCACTCTGATTGCTTGGCCAACCTGCTTCCTCATACAGAAGACCCTTCCATTGGAATTCTGGCTCCACGCAGGCTGATGGACGGAAAGATTTTCACAAATGATTTCTGCCGATACAACCTGACGAACCCTTTCCGCTCAATGTACCAAAGCCGATTGAAAGGAAAAGACATTCAAGAACCCACACAAATTGCAGGAACGGCTTTCGAGGGACTTTTCATCAGCAAAAAAGCAGTGGAGGAAATCGGCTATCCAAACAAAGACCTCTTCATCTTCTGCGACGATACCGATTATTGCCTACGCGCCCATCTGGCTGGGTTTCGCTTGCTGTATATCCCTGAGGCGCTGATGGACAAAGAACATTTCTTCAACCACGATACATGGGAAGATCGCCAGCAAAAGAAGAAATGGAAACGTGCCTATCAAGTACGCAACTCTGCCTACCTGAATCATCACTACGGAAAAAATGTTGCTGTCAGATATCTGCGCCCATTTAACAATCTTCTAGGTTACTTGCTTACCATCGCTTTTACCGCTCCTTTGAAGAAAGGTTATGAATGGAAAGATGCGATGACTTTGATACGAGCCTACAAGGATGGATTGGCAGAAAAATTGGGCAAGATGTAACTTTTCCTCCTTTCACGCAAAGCATCAAGTTCTTTCCTGAGACCACAACAGCATGGCTCTTTCAATGGTGGGCGCCATATCGTAATACTTGTATTCTGCCAAGCGGCCAGCGAAAACCACGTTCTCTTCTCTTGCAGCTAAGGCCTGATATTCACGTAGTAAAACAGTATTGCGCTCGTCGTTTACGGGATAATATGGCTCCATCCCTGGCAGCCATTCCATGCTGTATTCCCTGCTGATAACCGTTTGAGGGTTATCGTAAACAGCAGAACCAAACTTCTCGAAATGCTTGTGTTCGATGATTCGAGTAAAAGGAACGTTACGATCCGTATAATTCACCACAGCATTCCCTTGATAATTAGGTATGTCTAATACCTCTGTCTCAAATCGAACGGTACGATACTGCAAATGTCCTAACTGGTAATCAAAATATGCATCAAGCGGTCCTGTATAGAGAACCTTTCCTGCCAAGGAGGTTAGCTCTTGCCTGTGTTCCAGGAAATCTGTGTTCACGCGAACCTCAATATCCTGTAGCAAGCTGTCTATCAACTTGTTGTATCCACCAATGGGAATCCCCTGATAGCGGTCGTTGAAGTAATTGTTGTCGAAAACAAAACGAAGTGGCAAACGGCGGATGATGAAGGCTGGCAATTCTCGACAGGAACGTCCCCATTGCTTCTCTGTATATCCCTTAATCAGCCGCTCGAAGATATCCTTGCCCACTAGCGTGAGAGCTTGTTCCTCAAGATTGGAAGGTTGACGACCTGCCAACTTCCTTACGGCATCGCTGCGCTGTTCCTCTATCTTCTCCTTTGCCTGAGCTGGCGTGGTGACACCCCACATCTGACAGAAGGTGTTCATGTTGAAAGGCAAGTTGTAAAGTTTGCCTTGATAGTTTGCTACAGGAGAATTCGTGTATCTGTTGCATTCAGCAATGGCATTCACAAACTGCCAAACATCACGATTGTTGGTATGGAGGATATGAGCCCCATACTGATGCACCTGAATGCCTGCCACTTCCTGGCAATATACATTACCTCCTGTGTGGGATCGACGTTCAACTACCAGGCAACGCTTCCCTGCCTGATGAGCCAAATAGGCAAACGTGGCTCCCATCAAGCCTGAACCAACTATCAGATAATCGTATTGCATAACAACAAAAGATTAATGCCCTGACAAAATAGTTTCCACCTGATGCAGCTCTTCCTTAGAAAACGGAGAAGAGTGCATGCAACAGAGATTCTTCTCCATTTGATTCACACTGCTGGCTCCCACCAAAACGCTGGTTGTAGCGGGATGATTCAAGATCCATGCCAAGGCCATCTGTGCCAATGTCTCTCCCCGCTGGAGCGCCATCTCGTTCAGCAGTCGCAATCGATTCAGAAGAACATCATCCAGGACTTCCTTCTTCAGGAAACGATTCTCCGTCATACGAGAACCTGCTGGAATGCCATTGAGGTAGCGGTCAGTAAGCAACCCTTGGGCAAGAGGGCTGAAAGAGATGAAACCTATCTGATTCTCCCTCAAGCAATCCAAGATTCCTTCCGTCTCAGGCTCTCTGTCGAGAAGATTGTAGCGACCTTGGTAAATCAAGAGAGGAACGTCCCTCTCTTTCAAATAAGGTATAGCCACCTGAAGAGCCTCGAGAGGCCAACGGCTGATGCCAATATACAAAGCTTTCCCACTACGGACAACGTCGACCAGGCATTGAAGACTTTCCTCGAGGGGAGTCTCTGGATCAAAGCGATGACAATAAAAAAGATCCACATAATCCAGTCCCATACGACTTAAACTTTGGTCCAGGCTGGCCATCATGTGCTTACGGCTTGCCCAGGAGCCATAAGGACCTTCCCACATGTCGTAGGCCGCTTTCGTGCTTATGAAAAGCTCATCGCGGTAGGAATAGAGGTCCTCGCGAAGCAATCTTCCCAAACGGCGCTCTGCATCCCCTGGTTCAGGGCCATAGTTGTTGGCAAGGTCAAAATGCGTCACTCCATGCTCGAAAGCATAGAGAGCAATCTGACGGGAAGTCTCGTAAGGTGTTCCTTCACCAAAATTATGCCAAAAGCCCAACGATACTTGGGGCAGAAGCACCCCGCTCCTGCCGCATCGAGAATACTTTATTCCATTGCTGTACCTGTTCTTGTCCATAGCGATTCAACTGTTTGTTTCCTTCTTTTCCTGATGTTTCAGCCATTCCTCTTTTGTGCGCTTCCACCTGTTGTGGGTCCAGAGCCACAACTCTGGCTCTTCTCTGATCTGCTCCTCCAAAAGCCGAGCATAGCGGTCTGTTATATCGAAGTCTGGCATATCTTTGGGATTCGTGGAAATGGGTTCGATGTGGCAATCGTATCGACCTCTGCAAGGACGAGTCACACGAACGTAATAGATGCAGGCATCCACCTGCTTGCCTATCTTCTCTGTACCTATAAAGAAAGATGTGTCATGATTCAGGAAACGGGTCCAATGATGCATAGCTTCCCATTTGGGACTCTGATCCGCTATGAAGCCTATCGCTTCCATTCTCCCCTCTCCACGTACCGTCAGCACCTGCCTCAACGTTTCCTTCATAGGGATGCATACACCACCAAACTGGGACCTCAAACGAAGGAAGAAGTCATCCATCATCTTGTTTCGCAAGGGATGATAAATCTGAGCGCCCTTCACGTCTTTGTCCAGCAACAGAGAATAGGAGGCAATCCATTCCCAGTTGCCGTAATGCCCCAAATAGAAGAACAGGAACTGCCGGCCCAGTCGTTTCATCTCCACTTGTGCCTCATTCAATCCGTAGAAACGGACACGGCGAAGAATCTCTTCATGCGGCATAGAAATCAGCTTCAGCGTTTCCATAAAATAGTCGCAGAGGAAATGGTAGAATCGACGCTCGATAAGATTGATCTCTCCTTCTTCTTTCTCTGGAAACGATTCCCTCAACTGGCGACGGACCAATCTCCGCCGATAGCGAACCACATGGTACACAAGCAACCAGATGATGTCCGACAAGACATACAGCACCCGCATAGGCAGACGAGACAGGGCCCAGAAAGGGGCCATCAGGACTTTTTGATACCACTTCATGTTGCAAAGATACAAAGAAAAGGGGAATTCCCATCACGCCAAAAGGGCAAAAGTTTTGAGAAGACAGTCAATTCGTAAATTTTGACTCTTTTTCCGCAACACGTCGATCCTGCAGACACAACACGTTGAAACGGCAAACACAACACGTTGATTCTACAATTTCAACACGTTGTATCCAGCAACACAACCAGTTGTCTTTTTTGAGGCAAAATTTCCGCCTTCTGCTCTCCTCTCTTTATTGCTCCCCCAGGCAATCATAACTGGTTTGCAGGATAGCTTTGGCCTTGAGGATTCTCTCTGGAGAAGGAGAGGGAGACTCGCTGATAAACTGCTGGGCATCGATATCATAGACCGTCACTCCTGTGCTGTCGCGGAAAAGGATTCCACTCGGATAGTTGCAATAGACGAAAGGATAGGTATATTGGCGGCTCAGCACGTTGCGGCTCCAGGGAAACTCTGTGTGAGGAATGGATAGCTGCGACAACAAGGTGGCCGCAAGGTCGCTCTGATTCATGAGACACGACATTCGACGGGGTGCCTTTATCGCTCCTCCCAACCACAACATGGGGCAATGGAAGAACTCAGGACTCTCGTAAGTCAGTTCGTAGAGATAGCCGTGATCAGGCAACAGGATGACGAGTGTATTGTCCCACGAGGGAAGGGTGCGCAGAGAGTCTACAAGCGCTCCCACACACGCATCCGTAAAGGCGAAAGCATTCAATTTTTTGTCTGCCAGCCGATGATACGGCACCTCGAACGGCTCGTGGCTCGAGAGAGTCTGAAACACCATGTGCCAAGGAGTGTCTGCAGGCTTCCCGCGAATGATTTCGAAGGTGCGGCGGGCAGTCACGCTGTCATTTACTCCCCACTTGCTTTCATTCACCTCAGACAACGAGAAATCCTCGTCGCTAGTCAGCTTTTCATATCCAGCCGCCACGAGATATCCCTTCTTGCCCATGATTTTGATGTCGCCACCATAAAGATAGTGGGTCGAGTATCCCACACGTTGCAAGCTATGGGCAATCGAGGGAAGGGTGCCCACCTTGTCAGGCAAGCGCATCAGGCTGACAGTTGGATAGCTGATCCATCCGCTGTAGAGGGAAACCGTTCCACGATCTGTGCGGAAACTGTTTGCATAAAAGTTCTTCCAGAATATGCCTTCAGGTATCAGACGGCTAAGATTGGGAGCGACATCCTTGATGCCTCCCATTTCCGCAACAAACTTGCTGCCAAAACTCTCCATCATTACAACGAGGATGTTTGGACGTGTTGTGGTGAGCAAAGTATCTGCAATATCCTCTGTCTGGCTGGGGTAAAGACCATCGAATGCATTCTCCAATTCCTCTGCCTGCAACCAGTCGAACTCAGCAGCATAATCTTTCGTCCGCTTGATGGAAGACATCAAACTGAAAACAGGATTCACAGCAGAATGATTGAGGAAAAGGCTGGGACTATAGTAGGCAACACCAACATTCATCGTACTTTCCTGTACTCCACCTCGTATACACACAAAGAGAAGACCTCCCAAAAGAATCATTCCCAATGAACGAAGAATGCTGTGACTCACTTGATTGAGTCTCTTGGGAGTAACGTATACCAAAGCAAGGATGATGAAAAAGGTTGCGAGAAGGATTGCGATGAGGCGGGAAGCAATAAACCATACGCTGACACTACTAACAGCTCCCTCTGGATTCTGCATGTAGCTGAAGACGGATGCATTCAACTTGAATTTCCAAAACTCATACAGGACAGCATCCCCGCCAATGATGGACACAAGCAGGATTCCTATTAAAAAGAAATAAGGAAGCAGCACCTTGCGTAGGGAGAAAGTACGCGTCCACAGGGAGATGAAGCAGAAAAGCCAAGGAATGATAAGCAGATAACCACACGTGCTGAGATCCATCGTGAACCCATGCAGCAAAACCTGCCACACGTCAGAAGCCGTGAAAGCATCCATACTTTGGCTGTTATAAGTCATGAAGGCAACCTTGCCCAATGCGAACACAAGGAGCAAAACGATCATCAAACGAATCAAATACAACAATCTGCTCATCTCAACTCGTCCAAAAGGTCGTAGCTTGTCTGTAATATCGACTGAGCCTTCCGAATACGCTCTCCCTCGTCAGCAGGAATCTCTCTGATAGCCTCATCTGCAGAAATGTCGAAGATGCTGACGCCTGTGGAATCCTTAAACATGATACCTGCTGGAAAATTGCAATAAACGAAAGGATATGTATAGTTCTTGCTCAGCACGTTGCGGCTCCAGTAATACTCCTTGTGAGGGATACCCATTTGCGAGAGCAGGGTAGCCGCCAGATCGCTCTGATTCATCAGCGTGTGAATACATGTTGGCTTGCGGATAGCTCCTCCCAACCATAACATAGGCGAATGGAAGAACTCAGGGTCTTCATACGTCTGCTCATAAAGGAATCCATGATCAGGAATCAGGATTACCAGCAGGTTGTCCCAAGCAGGAAGAGTTCTGAGGCTGTCAATCAAATCACCTACACATTGATCCGTAAAGGCAAAAGCATTCAGTTTCTCATCTTGCAGCCGATGATAGGGGACTATCCAAGGCTCATGACTAGAGAGTGTCTGGTAAGCCATAAACCATTGCTCCGTACTGTCCTTCTGCGCTATCAGTTGGTAAGCTTTGCGGGCAGATATGTCATCATCAGCCCCCCAGCTACCCGTCAACTCGTCCTGCGAGAAAGCCGTATAGTCGTATAAGGTCTGAAAATCAGCATGAAGAAGGTATTCGCGCTTGTTCATGTTGGTCATCTCGCCTGCATAGAGATAAGAGGTGCCATAGCCTTGTTGCGTCAAACTATGTGCCAAAGAAGGCAAGGAAACATGCATTTGTGCTTCTTTCATCAAGGTCACTGTGGGGTAGCTGATGTATCCAGAATACGCGCTGACCGTTCCGCGGTCTGTACGGAAACTGTTACTGTAATAATTGTCCCAAAAAATACCTTCTGGAATCAAACGGCTGATATTGGGACTCACATTGGGAACACCGCCAAGCTCTTGGACAAACTTTCCTCCAAAACTCTCCATAAAGACTATCAAGACATTGGGTCGCTGAGTCGTGAGCAACGTGTCTGTCAGGTCTTCTGTCTCATTTGGGTACAATCCAGAAAAAGACTCTGCACATTCTGCCTCGTCAAGATAGTTGAATTCATCCGTATAGTCATCTGATAAGGAAAAGGATGAAAAGAATCCAAAGACAGGATTCACCGCAGCATGATTGATGAACAAACTGACACGACTACTATAGACATCTCCCACACGAACAAACGAGAACAGAACCACTAAAAGAAAGGTCCAAATGATACTTATGTTTCTGAACCACACTCGAGTCAATCCATCCACACTTAATTTCTTGGGTGTAAACATGATGCATGGAATAGTCAATAAAAGAATCATCGCCAAACACCCCAAGGCACGTGTAAACAGGAATACCATACTGACACTATTCGTAGTCCCTTCTGGAGAGGCGGCATAGCTTAGTACAACAGCATTCAACTTGAATTGCCAAAACTCATACAACACCGTGTCTGCTGAAATAAGGACTCCTACACAGAATCCCATCAATATGTAATATGGCGTAAGCAATCTGCGCAGAGGAAGTGTTTGCCATCGAAGTGCACATAATCCTACCAGCCAAGGAAGTGCCAACAGGAGAGCTACAATAAATATATCGTGTGAGGCGAAGCCTGTCCAACAGGCATGCACAACATCTCCAAAAGAAAAAGTATCGATATGACGATTGTATGCGACAAACATCAACCTGCCAATAAAGAAAACTATCAACAAGTGGCAAAAAAGATACTCCAAGTAATGATTCTGCTTTCTCATAACTGCTGCATATCATTCAGCTTACGATAATAACCATTCAGCGAAAGAAGTTGCTCGTGAGTACCACGCTCAACGATTTGGCCTTCATGCAGAACACAAATCTCATCTGCGTTCTTGATGGTGCTCAATCTGTGAGCAATGGCTATCGTTGTACGACTCTTCATCAGGCGTTCCAAAGCCTCTTGCACAAGCCGCTCACTTTCGGTATCCAACGCACTTGTCGCTTCGTCCAAAATCAGAATGGGAGGATTCTTAAGGATAGCTCGAGCTATGGAAACACGTTGACGCTGTCCACCACTCAAACGACAACCACGATCGCCAACCATTGTATCATAGCCATTCTCGCTTTCCATGATGAACTCATGGGCATTTGCTATTCTGGCTGCTTGCTCCACCTGTTCCCTCGTTGCATTATCCACACCAAAAGAGATGTTGTTGAAGAACGTGTCATTGAAAAGAATCGCTTCTTGATTCACGTTTCCAATCAGACTTCTCAAAGAGTGAATCGTCAGATTACGAATATCCTCTCCATCAATCGTGATGAATCCATGATCAATATCATGGTAACGAGGAATCAGATCAACCAAAGTACTTTTACCAGAACCAGACTGTCCCACCAGGGCAATCGTTTTCCCTTTGGGGATGGTCAAACAAATGTCATGCAACACCTCTTGACCTTCCTTGTAACTAAAAGAAACATGGTCAAGGCGAATCTCTTTGTTCAATCCCTTGATTTCAACAGGATGTTCTATCTCACGAATATTATTCTCTGCACTCAGAATTCTATTGATACGCTCCATACTTGCCAATCCTTTCTGTATGGCATAACTGGCTTTACTCAAATCCTTGATGGGCTGCAAGGTGGTGTATAGGATAACCAAATAGTAGATAAAAAGATTCGCATCAATAGAAGACTTCCCTGAGAAGATAAGCCATCCCCCAAACCATAAGACTATGACAATCATCACAGTACCCAGGAACTCGCTGACAGGATGAGCAGCAGATTGACGAATTGCAACACGATTTGCTATGTCGCGATATTCATTATTGATTTTCTGGAAACGGCGAAGCATTTTTCTTTCTGCGATAAAAGCCTTAACGACACGAAGTCCCCCCAAAGTTTCTTCTATCTGACTCATACTATCAGAAAGCTTTGCCTGCATTTGCAAAGATTTCGCCTTCAGCTTTTTGCCCACAAAACCTATCCCCCAACCAAGCAAGGGAACAACCAAGAGCGTAAAGAGGGTAAGCTGCCAGCTGATGAAAACTAATGTTCCTAAATAAACAAGAATGAAGATGGGATTCTTGATCAGCATATCCAAAGAGCTGTTGATGCTGGCATCCACTTCATTGACGTCCGTGCTAACCCGAGTCAAGATATCACCTTTTCGTTCCTCTGAGAAAAAAGAAAGAGGAAGATTGAGAATCTTTTTGTAGATATCATAGCGAATATCACGGATAACACCCGTTCTGAGAGGCATCAGCATTGCAGATCCTCCAAAATAAGTTGCAGTCTTCAATAACGTAAGAAACGAAAGAATAAGTCCCAACAAAAGCAATGTAGTAGCAGGGCCAAAAGCCTCAATCATTTCCTGAGAATAGTAGTAACCATTATTTTTGGCAACATCTATGAAGTTACCTATCCCCCCTGTCCCCCATGGAATAAAGGAAAAATGCTCTGCATTAACCTTAAAGAGAATCTGCAAAATAGGCAATAGGATAGAGAAAGAGAATACATTAAATATAGCCGCAAGCACATTCATCACAAACGTACCAACTATATACTTTTTGTAGTGGGCAAAATACCCACCCATCACATGATAAAACTCTTTCATTTGCGTCCAAAGTCTGCAGGTACCTCACCCCATTGAGATGTTTCCCATTTCAGCAAACGAGCATGTCGCGGATTTTTGATTAACCAAATCTCAGCTCTTGCGATCAGCTGATACGTCACTTCCGATTCAGGGGTTCGTGCCAATTTCGTCTTGCATTTGCGATTCTTAACCCACAAGATTGCATTATAGCTATCACTATATACAGACATATTCCATCCTTTCTGCTTAATCATAGCTAGAGCATGCACGATAGCCAGAAATTCACCAATATTGTTGGTGCCATGTATAGGGCCAAAATGAAAAATCTGTTGACAATTACCCAAATATACCCCACGATATTCCATGGGACCAGGGTTTCCACTGCATGCTGCATCTACAGCAATCGCATTCAACTCTACACAATCAGGGAAATGATACTCTTTTATTTTTTCTGGCATTCCTTAATTTCTCTACAAGAAAGAATTCTACATTCTCTCAGGAACCTCGATACCCAACAATCCCATACCATTCTTGATAACCTGACTAACAGCAGCAGAGAGAGACAAACGAATAAAACGTTTCTTCTCATCCTCTTCTCGCAAGACACTGAAATCATGATAGAATTGATTGTATTCCTTGACCAATTCATAACAATAATTGGCAATACAACTGGGATTGTAATCCACACCAGCTTGGCTGACCGCTGCTGCGAATCCCTGCAGATGCTGAATCAAAGCAATCTCCTTGTCATTGAGTTCTGTATCTGTAGGCAACTTTTCTGGAACAATGATGCCAGACTCTGTTGCCTTACGCAAAATACTGCGAATGCGAGCATAGGTATATTGGATAAAAGGCCCTGTGTTACCATTAAAATCGATACTCTCTTCTGGATTGAAAAGCATATTCTTACGAGCATCTACCTTCAGAATAAAATATTTCAAGGCACCCATACCAACGATACGTGCAATCTCCTGAGCCTCCGTTTCTGTAATGTTTTCGAGTTTGTTTACCTTATCCTTACTCATCTGGCGAGCATTGCTAATCATGGTAGCAATCAAATCATCTGCATCCACTACAGTACCCTCACGACTTTTCATTTTGCCATTGGGAAGCTCTACCATACCATAGCTGAAATGAACCAAATCCTTGCCCCATTTGAATCCTAATTTATCCAGAAGGATGGAAAGTACTTGGAAATGATAATTCTGCTCATTGCCAACTACATATATCATCTTATCGATAGGGTAGTCCTGAAAACGCAACTTTGCGGTACCGATATCCTGGGTCATGTAGACAGAAGTTCCATCAGAACGCAAAAGAAGTTTCTCATCCAGTCCTTCTTTTGTCAAATCTGCCCAGACAGAACCATCCTCGCGACGATAAAAAAGCCCTTTCTTCAATCCTTCCTCCACCTTCTCCTTGCCTTCAAGATAGGTGTTACTCTCGTAATAAATCTTATCGAAGCTTACGCCAAGTGCCTTGTATGTCTCGTCAAACCCTTCGTATACCCATTCGTTCATTTTGTGCCATAAAGCACGAACCTCAGGATCGTTCTGCTCCCACTTCACCAACATGGCATGTGCCTCTTTCATCAAAGGAGCTTCATTCTTAGCGACATCCTCATCCATTCCTTGAGCAACAAGTTCCTTCACTTGCTCACGATAATGCTTATCGAAGGCAACATAGTAATCTCCTATCAGATGATCGCCTTTCTTTCCACTGCTCTCAGGAGTCTCACCATTACCATACTTAAGCCATGCTAACATGCTTTTGCAAATATGAATTCCCCGATCATTCACTATATTGGTCTTCACCACTTTGTTTCCATTTGCCTGCATGACATTCGCCAAAGCCCAACCAAGCAAATTGTTGCGAACATGTCCTAAATGCAACGGTTTATTTGTGTTTGGACTACTGTATTCAATCATCACCAACGGGCTTTTATCCGTCACAGGGATGAAACCAAACGAATCATCCTGTTGAATGCTCTGCAGCAACTCAATCCATTGAGCAGAACTAATTGTCAAATTCAGGAATCCTTTGATAACATTAAATTTACTGATAACATCAGGAACCTTTGACACCAAATATTGTCCAACATCTTGAGCTGTATCTTCTGGTTTCTTATGACTCATCTTCAAAAGAGGAAAAACAACCAGTGTAAGCTGACCCTCAAATTCAGGACGGGTTTCCTGAAGTTGCACCAAATTATCTGACACTTGCTGACCATATAATTCCTCTAACCCTTTTTTAACCTCATTTATAATCTTAACCGCTATTTCCATTCCTTAATTTTCATTTTAAATTTGGCACAAAAATACGCAAATTCATTGAAAGACACAAAAAAAGGAGAGCTTTTTGCTCTCCTTTATGTTTCACTTGAATGCTATCAAGAATTAAAGTGCCAAATCTGCACCTGCCTTAAACTTAACAACACTCTTTGCAGGGATGTCAATAGGTTTCTTTGTTGAAGGATTAATACCCTTGCGAGCGGGACGCTTTGCTACACTGAAAGTACCGAAACCAATCAAAGCAACTTTGTCACCTGCCTTTACTGCAGCGGTGATAGCATCCAATGTTGCATCCAATGCTTTTTTTGCATCTACTTTAGTCAAGCCTGCGCCTTCGGCGATCTTGGCAGTCAAATCTGTCTTATTCATACGGATTGATTAAAAAATGTTTATAATAATAATGAATTTATTTGTTTTCTTAGGGCAAATATATAGAAACTTAAGATATCTCCCAAGCTTTTTTTCGAAAAAATGCATCATTTAATAAAAAAAGATGATGATTGACAGCGTTTTTCATCTCTTTATGCACAAAATTATATAACTTTGCCCACAAATTTAGCAATAAGATTTTGACAATGAACAATATGCCCACAGTAACCAAGAACCTGTTAATCATAAACATACTCTTTTTTGCAGGACGATATGTCGCAAGCCTTTACAATATTAATTTAGATGACATTCTTGGCTTACATTTTTTCCTGGCTAAGAATTTTCATTACTACCAACTTTTCACCTACATGTTTATGCATGGCGGTTTGGAACATATCTTCTTCAACATGTTCGCCGTTTGGATGTTCGGCCGTATTATGGAGCAGACGATGGGAGTTCGCAGGTTTCTCTTCTACTATTTGACATGCGGCCTTGGAGCAGGTCTTATCCAAGAAATTGCTCAATTTGGAGAATACCTTTATTCTGGATACAATGCTTACGAACAGGTGAACATGAACGGAATGATTGTTGAAATGAGCGATTACCTGAATCGATGGACTACTGTGGGAGCTTCAGGAGCCGTATATGGAATTTTGTTGTCTTTTGGCATGACATATCCTAATGAACGATTGTTCATTTTTCCCCTCCCCGTGCCTATCAAAGCAAAGTTTTTCGTCATAGGCTATGCCGTGATAGAACTTTTGTCTGCTCTTGGTAGATCCAGTGACGGAGTGGCTCATTTCGCACATCTTGGCGGTATGCTGGTCGGCTTCTTGCTTCTTTTATACTGGAAGAATGGTGGAGGTCACAGAAAAAAATATGACAGAAAGAACCCTTATAACACAAGGAGAAATTTCTCTCCCAAAGATTATTTCCATAGTCTGACAAATTTCTTTAAAAAGGAAAAAGGCCCTCACATTACTATTCAAAAAGGAGGTAAATTTGCTTCTGATATGGAGTATAATCGGAAAAAGAAACAAAACCAAGAAGAAATTGATCACATTTTAGAAAAAATCAAGAAACATGGCTATGCCAGTCTAACAGAAGAAGAGAAGACAAAACTCTTCAATGCCAGTCATGACGAATAACAATCTTTCAGCAAAGGGACTTTGTGGAGTGAAACGTTTCCTGACAAGTCTTTTTTTAGGAGCCAACATCTTCACCATTCTACTCCTATGGGCATGCTGTTTTTCTACTTTTATATCAACAAGCGAACATCCCAGGCTCTCTTTGTTGGGTCTTGTTTTTCCTTTTTTTCTGCTTGCCAATCTTGCGTTTGTTCTATTTTGGATAATTTTCAAGTTTCGGCTCACATGGATTCCTTTACTTGGGATTCTTGTCATTTGGGGATATGTTCAGGATTATTTTCCAATGCACCTGCACAAATCCGAAAAAAGCGAACACGCATTAAAAATAATCACATATAACGTTGGCGGAGCAAAGGACAATGACATGAGAAATGAGATTATTGAGTATTGCAGGAATGCAAATGCTGATGTTCTCTGTTTCCAAGAAAATTTCTTCATTTTCCTCGATCGCCCAAATGTACGTTCCGCCCTCGACTCCTTGAACTATCAAATGATGAAAAATGGCGGATTGTGCATTTTGTCAAAATATCCTATTGTCAGTGACCCTATCCCCATCAACTATCCAACACGCTCTAACCACAGCTTGGCATGCATGATTGAATATCAAGGGGATACAATTCTTGTAATCAACAATCATTTGGAAAGCACTCATTTGTCACCTGAGGAAAAGACAGACATCAAGGAGATAATAGAGGACCCAAATCACAAAAACGTGGAAGAGAAAGGACGTTTGTATGGAAATAAGCTTTCTGAAGCCGCACGATTTCGAGGAGCACAGACAGATACGATTTGTGCGATGATTGACAAATATAAGAACTACAGCATTATCGTATGCGGAGACTTTAATGACACTCCCATTTCTTACACCTACCAAAAAATCAACAGTCTCCTAAATAACGCATTCAGAGAAAGTGGAAAAGGAGTAGGCATATCATACAACCAAAAAGGATTTTATGTGCGTATCGACCATCTTTTCCATTCGAAAGATTGGAGATCGTTTGATACACGCATTGATTCCCACATCCAGGCCTCAGATCACTACCCTTTAGTCTCATTCATCCAAAAAAACACCAAATAAACGTTTATTTTTGATATTTTTTAGGTTAAAAGACGCTTAAGTCACAAAAAAAGCGTATCTTTGCGCCCAAATCTATAAAAAGACGTAGTAAAAACAACAAATTATAAATAAATTACAACAATGCAAAACAAAGGATTTGTAAAGTTTATCGCTGTCCTTTTGACTCTAATTTGCCTCTTCTACCTAAGTTTCTCTGTGGTTACCAACCACTATGAGGGAAAGGCTCAGAAGATTGCAGAGACAGAGGGTCAGGAAGCTGGTGATCGCTATTTGGATTCTCTGCTCAACAACAAGGTATACCTCAATGTCTGGACATTGAAGGAATGCCGTGAAATGGGTATCGGACTGGGTCTGGATCTCAAGGGTGGAATGAATGTCATTCTTGAGGTGAGCGTTCCTGATGTTATCAAAGCTTTGGCTGACCACAAAGAGGAAACCGACGAAAACTTCCGCAAGGCCGTCGAGCAGGCGACCAGCGAGGCTGCAAACAGCCAAAACGATTTTATTACCTTATTTATAAAAGACTACAAGGCTTTGGCACCTGACAAGGCACTTGCCGAGTTGTTTGCCACTCAACAATTGCGTGACAAAGTCACCACCAAGAGTTCAGACTCTGAGGTTGAGAGTGTTCTGAGAAAAGAGGTAAAATCTGCCATAGACAATTCTTACAATGTATTGCGCACCCGTATTGACCGCTTCGGTGTGGTTCAGCCCAACATCCAAGCTTTGGAAGGCCAAGAAGGTCGCATCATGATTGAAATGCCAGGTGTGAAAGAACCTGAGCGCGTTCGTAAGCTTTTGCAAGGTAGTGCTAATCTGGAATTCTGGGAGACTTACAACACACAGGAAGTCGTTCCTTTCCTGGCAACTCTTGACAGCAAGTTGGCAGCAGCCCTCAGCGGTATCAAAGAGGATGCAGCCTCTAACGAGGAAACCCCTGAAGAGACTGCCGTAACAGAGCCTCTTGAAAAAGAGGAAGCAAGCGCAGATGCCGACAGCACATCAAAAGAAAAAGACTTGGCTTCTGCTGTTGCTACCGATAAGGAGAATGGCGAGAACACACAATTAAGTGCTGAGGAAATAGAAAAAGTTCGCAAACAGCATCCCTTGCTGAGCCGTCTTCAAGTTGCTCAGGGTAATTTTGGATGCGTTGTAGGTTATGCCGCAAAACGCGACATGGATGCTATCAGCGAACTGCTGGAGTCACCCGAGGCTAAAGAGGTTCTTCCCTCCGACCTTCGCCTGAAATGGGGCGTCAAGGGAATTGGAGAAGGCTCTTCTTCCAATGTTTATGAGCTTTATGCCATCAAAGTTACCGAGCGTAACGGTCATGCTCCTCTGGAGGGTGATGTCGTAACCGATGCAACTGACACATACGACCAGCACGGACGTCCTTGCGTAAGCATGAAGATGAATGTGGATGGTGCACGTCGTTGGGCAGCCCTCACAAAGGCAAACCTCAAGCGTTGTGTCGCCATCGTTCTGGATGACAATGTATATAGTGCACCTACCGTACAGACCGAGATTACAGGTGGTAATTCTGAGATTACAGGTAACTTCACTGCCGAGGACACTCGTGACTTGGCTAATGTCCTGAAGTCTGGTAAGATGCCCGCTCCTGCAAAGATTGTTAGCGAGGAAATCGTTGGTCCTTCTCTGGGTGCAGAATCCATCCAGCAAGGTATCTTGAGTTGTATCATCGCATTCTTGCTTCTGATGGTCTACATGATTGTCATGTATGGCTTTATCCCTGGAATGGTTGCCAACTGCGCATTGATCCTGAACTTATTCTTCACCGTTGGTGTCCTGACAAGTTTCCAGGCAGCATTGACCATGAGTGGTATCGCTGGTATGGTACTGACCTTGGGTATGGCAGTGGATGCCAACGTGCTTATCTATGAGCGCGCCAAGGAAGAAATGAGAGCAGGCAAGAAGGTTCGTGAAGCTTTGAGCGCTGGTTACAGTAATGCATTCAGTGCCATCTTCGACTCCAACTTGACGAGTATCATCACTGCTGTCATCCTCTACTACTTCGGAACTGGTCCAATCCGCGGATTCGCCACTACCTTGTTCATCGGTATCTGCGTCAGCTTCTTTACTGCTGTATTCTTGACCCGTGTAGTATACACTGAGGTAATGAATCGTGATAAGTGGTTAGGTTTGACGTTTAGAACGCCCCTTGGCGACAAGTTGTCTTTCCAGAATCCTGCTTTCAAGTTCATGAGCGCATACAAGAAGAGTTTTGCCATTTTCGGAGCTCTTGCCATCATTAGTATTGCATTCATTCTGGTTCGTGGATTCAGCGAGAGTATTGACTTCACTGGTGGACGCAACTTTGTTGTTCTCTTTGAGAAGGAAGTTCAGCCAGAAACCATCCGTGGCTTACTGGCAGACGCATTCCCTGAGAGCAATACCAGCGCAATCGCTTTAGGAACAGAAGGCAAAACAATCCGTATCAGCACCAACTATCGCATTGAAGAAGATGCCATTGAGATTGACAGCGAGATTGAAGAGAAACTGTTCAACACGCTCCAGCAAGGTGGTCTGTTGGCATCTGACTTGACTCTGGAGAACTTCATCAACCGTGATGAGCGTGCCGGCGGTTCTATCATCAGCAGCCAGAAGGTAGGTCCCTCTGTAGCTGAGGATATTACTCGTGGTGCCATTTGGAGCGTTATCTTGGCCTTCATTGCCATCTTTGCTTACATCTTCATCCGTTTCCGCAATTTGTCATTCTCTATTGGTGCTATTACTGCATTGATTATTGACATTATCTTGATTCTGGGTATGTATGCAATCTGCTGGGGCTGGATGCCATTCTCTCTTGAGATTGACCAAACCTTCATTGGTGCCGTATTGACCGCTATCGGTTACTCTATCAATGACAAGGTGGTTGTATTTGACCGTATCCGTGAGAATATCAACCTCTATCCCAAGCGTGACCGTCAGGAACTCTTTAATGTATCTCTGAACACTACATTGAACCGTACCATCAACACCTCTGTATCAACATTCATTGTATTGGCAGTTATCTTCTGCTTAGGTGGAGCCAGCATCCGCAGCTTCGCCTTCGCAATGATTCTTGGTGTCATCTTTGGTACATGTTCTTCTGTCTTCGTTGCAGCTCCTACAGCTTACCTCACCATGGGTAAGACCATCAAGGAAGAATCTGCAAAGAATTGATTAATCAGCGTAATATATTTGTGGGGCATTCCTTTGTCAGGGGTGCCCCACAAACGTTTGAGATTATTTTGAACAAAAAGAATTATGGAACAAAACAAACAAATACAAGTCCAATTTCGTTTGGTTGATTTGCGTCAAATACAATTCGTGAATCTTGCTAACGAATGGCCTCAGGGCGAGATGCAAATCACCAATCAGATACAATTCAACAGTGATACAGAGAAAAGGATTGTGAATTGCATAGCTCATTTTGAATATAAGAAGAACGACATCACTCAACTGATATTGGCTGTCCAGACAACATTTGAGTTTGCTCGTGAAGGTTGGAGTGCCATGTATCAATTGAAAGGAGACGAATGGATTTTACCGGCAGGTCTGGTGCAACACATGGCAGGTCTGACCATCGACTCAGCTCGAGGCATACTTGCCATCAGGAGCGAAGAAGCAAATCTTCCCCGCTTGGTGCTCCCCATTCTGTCACCAGCACAGGTTATCAAGAACAATTTGCGCTTCCCCCGCAAGACTTCTCCCCAGATTCCCTCCAATACCGCCCAGGCATAAATCTTTTTGGATAGTTTTTTTAGAGACTTGCTGTCTTATATGAAAGAAAATAACTATCTTTGTGTCGAAATTTGGGAGATGCCCCTGTAGTTCAATGGATAGAACTACGGTTTCCTAAACCGCCAATCCGGGTTCGATTCCCGGCGGGGGTACACATTTCTTATTGATCCATAAGATTTTACATACAAGGGTAAAAAGAGAAAAAGGTAACAATATTATGGCAGAAGCATTAGAAATTAAGGAGAGAGAATCCGTTGTTGTACGCTTCTCAGGTGACTCTGGTGATGGAATGCAATTGGCTGGAAACATTTTTTCTACCGTCTCTGCAACCGTAGGAAACAGCATCAGCACCTTCCCTGATTATCCAGCAGATATTCGAGCCCCGCAGGGTTCGCTTACGGGCGTTTCAGGTTTTCAAGTTCACATTGGCGCAGGCAAAGTCTATACTCCTGGAGACCAATGCGACGTGTTGGTTGCGATGAATGCGGCAGCACTCAAGACTCAGTATAAATATGCGAAACCTGGAGCCGCCATTATCATCGATACGGATAGCTTTGGGCCAAAAGATTTGCAGAAGGCAGCCTTCCAATCCGAAGACTATCTGGGAGAAATGGGAATTGATCCTGACCGCGTTATCGCATGCCCTCTGACTGAAATGGTAAAAGATTGCCTGAAGGATAGCGGAATGGACCTCAAGAGCATCATGAAGTGTCGCAACATGTTTGCTTTGGGATTAGTATGCTGGCTTTTCGACCGTGATCTGGAGATTGCCTTCAAATTCCTTCGCGAGAAATTTGCCAAGAAACTCGATATTGCAGAAGCCAACATCAAGGTCATTCAAGCAGGTTATGATTATGGCCATAATACCCATAGTAGCGTTGCAAACGTATATCGCATCGAAACCAAGCATAAGGTTCCTGGACGATACATGGATATCACAGGAAACAAAGCTACTGCATACGGTTTCATTGCTGCAGCCGAAAAGGCAGGGTTGAAACTCTACTTGGGTTCCTATCCTATCACTCCTGCAACAGACGTGTTGCATGAGTTGTCCAAACACAAGTCATTGGGTGTCATTACAGTTCAATGCGAGGACGAGATTGCAGGCTGCTCAAGTGCTGTTGGTGCTTCTTTCGCAGGCGCATTGGCTGTTACTTCTACCTCTGGCCCTGGCATCTGCCTGAAGAGTGAAGCCATGAATCTGGCTGTCATCATGGAACTACCTTTGGTTGTCCTGGATGTGCAGCGTGGTGGACCTGCCACAGGTCTTCCCACCAAGTCTGAGCAAACCGACCTCTTGCAAGCCCTTTTCGGACGAAATGGAGAAAGTCCCATGCCTGTCATCGCTGCGACCAGTCCTACCGACTGCTTCGATGCTGCCTACCAAGCAAGCAAGATAGCGCTCGAACATATGACGCCTGTCATCTTGATGACAGATGCTTATGTTGCTAATGGCTCAGCTGCCTTCCGCTTGCCCAATCTGTCGGAATATCCTTCCATTAATCCTCCTTATGTCCCTGAGGAACTAAGAGGAACCTGGACACCTTACATGCGTACTGAGAACGGTACCCGCTATTGGGCTGTTCCTGGTCGCGAGGGATTCCAGCACATCTTAGGTGGATTGGAGAAAGATGATAAGACGGGAGCTATCAGCACGAATCCTGAGAATCACGATCTGATGACACGCAAACGTGCTCAGAAGATTGCCAACATTCCCGTTCCTGACTTGGAGGTACTGGGCGACAAAGAAGATGCCGACCTACTGGTTGTTGGCTTCGGAGGAACCTTTGGACATCTCCATGCAGCGATGGATGAGATGCGGGCTTCTGGCAAGAAAGTGGCTTTGGCACATTTCAAGTTTATCAACCCATTGCCCCAGAATACAGCAGAGGTATTGAAAAAATATTCCAAGGTAGTAGTTGCAGAACAGAACATGGGACAATTGGCCAGTTGGCTACGCATGAAAGTCGATGGATTCTGTCCATATCAATTCAATCAAGTGAAAGGACAACCTTTCGTTGTCAACGAATTGGTAGAGGCCTTCAATGCAATTATCAACAAGTAAGAAGAGGACATTATTATGGCATACACAGCACAAGACTTTAAGAAAGGACAGCCCAGATGGTGTCCTGGTTGTGGCGATCACTTTTTCTTGGCCAACCTGCAGAAAGCAATGGCTGAAATTGGTGTTGACCCCTGGAATACTGCCGTTATCTCTGGCATCGGATGCTCCAGCCGTTTGCCTCATTATATGGCCACTTATGGAATGAATACCATTCATGGTCGTGCCGCAGCCATTGCAACTGGATGCAAGGTGGCAAATCCCAGGCTTACCGTATGGCAGATAAGTGGCGATGGTGATGGTCTTGCCATCGGAGGCAACCATTTCATCCACGCGAACCGCAGGAACATCGACCTTAACATGATCCTCCTGAACAATCGAATCTATGGACTTACCAAAGGTCAATATAGTCCTACCAGTCCTCGCGGATTTGTCAGCAAGTCAAGTCCTTACGGAACTGTGGAGGATCCTTTCCGGCCCGCTGAGCTTTGCTTTGGTGCACGTGGCCATTTCTTCGCCCGTGCCGTTGCTACAGACGCTCCAGGAACCATCGAGATTCTGAAGGCTGCATACAATCACAAGGGAGCCAGCGTATGCGAAATCCTGCAGAACTGCGTCATCTTCAATAATGGCGCTCACGACGCTGTCTACTCCCCTGGAACACGTGCCAAGAATGCAATCTATGTCAAACATGGAGAACCTCTCGTCTTTGGCGACCAGCAGCAATACGGACTGGTGCAAGACGGTTTCTCGCTGAAAGTCGTGGAGATTGGTCAGAACAACGTTACGATCGACGATATCCTGATCCACGATGCTCATTGCGAGGACAACACGCTCCAACTCAAGTTGGCTCTAATGGGAGACAACGATGGATTCCCCATCGCATTGGGCGTAATCCGTGATGTGGAGGCACCCACCTACAACGATGCGATAGAGGCACAGATAGAAGAGGTAAGTGCCAAGAAACCTTACCACAGCTTTGCTGAACTGCTGGAAACCAACGATATTTGGGAAGTGAAGTAGAAGCATATTTTATTAACGCTAATTTTGATAAACAATCATTCGATGAATTTTGTAGAAGAATTGAAATGGAGAGGCATGATCCACCAGATGATGCCTGGCACAGAAGAACTCCTGGAAAAGGAAACCGTGACTGCTTATGTAGGCATCGACCCTACGGCAGACAGCCTTCACATCGGCCATCTGTGTGGTGTGATGATGCTTCGTCACCTTCAGCGCTGCGGCCACAAGCCCCTTGCCTTGGTTGGTGGGGCGACGGGCATGATTGGCGACCCCAGCGGCAAGAGCCAGGAGCGTAACCTGCTCAACGAAGATACCCTTCGCCACAATGTGGCATGCATCAAGAAACAACTGTCGCACTTTCTGGATTTTGAAAGCGATGCTCCCAACAGAGCCGAACTGGTCAACAACTACGACTGGATGAAAGACTTCACCTTCCTGGATTTCGCACGCGACATCGGCAAATGCATCACCGTCAACTATATGATGGCAAAGGACAGCGTGAAGCGTCGCTTGAATGGTGAGGCACAGGATGGCATGTCATTTACAGAATTCACCTATCAGCTCCTCCAGGGTTACGACTTCCTCTACCTCTACCAGACGAAGAACTGCAAACTGCAGATGGGCGGTAGCGACCAATGGGGCAACATCACGACCGGCACAGAGCTGATCCGCCGCAAACTGGGTGTTGAGAACGAAGCCTTTGCCCTCACTTGCCCTCTCATCACGAAGGCTGACGGCAAGAAATTCGGAAAGACAGAGAAAGGCAACATTTGGCTCGACCGCAATCGCACGAGCCCCTACACCTTCTACCAGTTCTGGCTCAATGTGGCCGATGCTGACGCAGAGCGCTACATCAAGATATTCACCTCCCTGGATAAGGAGACCATCGACAGCCTCATCGAGGAACATCGTCAGGACCCAGGTCGTCGAGTGCTGCAGAAAAAGTTGGCAGAAGAGGTTACCGTGATGGTTCACAGCCGCGAAGACTACGAGTTGGCGCTGGAAGCCAGCAATCTCCTCTTTGGAAAGGCAACCAAGGAAAGTCTGGTGAAACTCGACGAACAAACCCTTTTGGACGTGTTCAGTGGTGTACCTACGTTTGAGATCGATAAGGCTCTCCTTGCAGGTGAAGGCATCAAAGCCGTTGATCTGTTTGCCGAAAAGACACAATGTTTCCCCAGCAAGAGCGAAATGCGCAAGCTTACCCAGGGTGGCGGCGTATCTCTCAACAAGGAGAAACTGTCTTCCTTCGATCAACCTGTAACAGAAAACAACCTCTTGGATGGCAAGTATCTGCTCGTCCAGCAAGGCAAAAAGAAGTATTTTCTGCTCATAGCGAAATAAAAAGATCGGGAATATGAAGGTTTTTGAAGAGAGAAAACAAGATTTTTTCCCTTTTCATTTTCCTCTTTACACTTTTCTTCGTATCTTTGCACCCGCATTCTGAAAAAGAATGGATAGGATTGGGCTATGGTGTAATGGCAGCACAAGACATTTTGGTCGTCTTAGTCCTGGTTCGAAACCGGGTAGCCCAACCCAAGAAAAGAGCGTGTAGAATTTACACGCTCTTTTCTTTTCCCTTTATTTTTTCTTCCAGATGAAGCGGTAGTTGAAGCGTCGGTTGGGAGCCGTATCGCCGTGGGTGCAGAGCGAGATAGGCGTCTCCAGTTCCTGTGGGTTGTCAGCCCACTTGAAGTCAAACGAGGTGTTGCTTCCTTTGATGCCCAGCCACTGGGCAGGGATGGAGAGTTCCAGTTCACAACCATTCACGGCGTATGGAACGTTTCCCTGCTCTACCCACATTCCATCACTATAGCACATAACTGCTGTACTGTTATCGAGAACCCGCCCGTTCACCAACAGGTCGTAGCCATACCAACCCGTCTCACTGTTCTGGTCAGCATCTATCAGCAGTAGCATCCAGTTGGGGTCCGTGTGAGGTGTAATCGGAGAACCTGTCTTGACGTAGAAAGCCACCTCTCCCTTTTTGGTAAGCGCAACCTTGGTGTCTTGCAGGTCATTGCGTCCTGTCTGGTCGGTATAGTGCAGGCCGGCATACCCGTCGGCATCACGATGAGTAACGTCGCCTCTGGTATCGCGGTATACAACCATCACACTTTCCCAATCGCTGAAATCGCCGTCTATACCTATTTTATTATATCCTTTGTTCACAGGAATTGGTCTTGCACCTTTGTATCGACGTATGTTCTGGGCCATCTGCATGTAGAAGTTGTCCGTATAGCCATTCTTCATGGGCTGAATAGTGCGGTTGAACTCGGCATTGTATTGGTCAACGAAGACGAAGGAATGACGAGGACGGTTCATGAACCAGGCATTGTCGCCCCATCCATACTTGCCGGCGGTCCACTCGTTCCAATCATTCAGATAGATGAACTGGGGATCGGCAGCCAGAGCGTCGTCCCACCTCTCCTGGAAATATATGCCGTAGCCAGTTGGGTTATCCACAGTCTTGCCCAGCCAAGGCACATAGGCGCGGCGGGGCATATCGTACTCGTCAAGCTCTGGCTCCAGAGTGTGGCGCGACCAGGATTTCCCCACCCCCATGTGACGTTCGTCCATAGCCAGAGGATGCTGGGCTGGCGTGACAGCAGCCTCTTCCAGCTGACCTTGGTGCTTGGAGACTAACTGCTGGGGAGTCATACTGACGATGTCCAGATGGTCCATCTGGTAACCGAAACTCCAGTTGTCCTCTGTGCCGATATATCTTTTGCCCTTCGATTCATAATAGCCCCACCACATATTCCGCAGGGTAAAGTAGTCAAGTATCTCCTGTGGATAGTCACTGGCGCTCACATCCTTGTACTTCCCGTTAGCATCGCTCGACGGGTCAGCGTTATAGAGCAACAGAGGCTTGCCATCCCAGTAGAACCAGAGGTCCTTGTATTTTCCTGCCTGATAGTATCGCTCATAGAGCTGCTTGACTACGTTCACAGGCTTGTTGTTGTAGGACCAGAACACGAACTGCGGAGTACGGTTGCCCTCCTCTCGCATCTTCATCATGGTGGAGAAGAGCACTTCCCACTCGTCCCAGTAGCAGACGCCGTTGGTGACATCCATCACCAGGACATCCACACCCGCATCCTGAAGCATGGAAATATCGTGGCGGATAACCCATTCGTCCTGACTCAGGAAGTAACCCACTTCTGGTTCGCCCCAATGGTAGGAACCGTATTTCCAAAGCGGATGGCTGCCCTGTTTCCTGGCCATCGGGTCTTCGTGCAGAATCTTCGTCACATCGGTATACGGTCCCTTCAAGTTGTGATTGTTGGGCGTATGCCAAGTGATGTAAAAGATGCCCACCACCCGACGGTGGTCGGTCTTGACGTCGCCCACCAAATCATTCAGCGGCATCTGGCGACCCAATGCGTCCGTAGCTACCCAAGTGTCGCTCATCAGGTCGGTTTCAACATTCTCCTTGCCATTCACTTCTGTTTGGGCTGACAGGGTGTTCCCGCCTCCACAAAACATCGTTGCTGCCGTCAAAACGGTCCAAAATACATGTTTCTTCATCGTATTTGCTTTTATTTGATAGCGAAGATAATGAAATTTATCGAATTGTCAGCATAAAGAAGCTAAAGTTTCATTTTTGTTCAAGCGAAACTTCAATTAATCACATCAGAAAACCTGTAGCATTGACGACGAAAACACAACGTGTTGAAACCTCAAACACGACGTGTTGACTTTGCGATTTCAACGTGTTGTCTTTTTCTTGCCCACATCAATGTTGGGGGCGTGCATGTCATGAATTTATGTGAACTCAAAAGTGCCCTACACCCTACACCAGGTACCTGTAATGCATTAACTGCCAATAGGATACACGGGTGTAGGCTGGGTGTAGATGCCTACACCCGCATATTTCATTGTCCCACAAAGAGTTACGGGGTGGCGGTGTAGGGTGTAGGGCACTTTTGAGTTCATTTGAAAACTTCGCTGATACCTCCTACACAGGGTGATACCCACCGTTAAGTGCTGATGACCTTTCAGGCCGTTTCCACGCTGGGGTTTCATTACTTCCGAAAGTTAAATCAAAATTATTTTTAAGATTTTTCGCTCTATTTCTTTGTTAATACATTGAATTAGACTAATTTTGTAGCGTGACAATTCCATTCTGCCACATTTTCGAGGCTACTCGATGCAGGTCAGGGTGGATATTCCCATCAGCGGGTGGGACACAACTTTTGGGAAAAAAACGAAGCGTTATGCTCGTCTTGTCAGCCTGAAACCTAGGAAATTTCAAGTAAAGACAAAGAGGTGACATAACGGCTTCCACGTTCATGGCGTGGACTGCTGTTTTGCATCTGTCTTTACGGGTTTTCCTAGGACCTCAGGTTGGAGATGTGGACACATCAGTTCCACGCTTCAACGTTTCATGAGAGTTCCTTCTTGGAGAAAGAATAACAATAACAAAAAAGCAATCAATACATTATGAAGAGTTTAAGACGTTTTCTGCTTTGCCTGCTTGCCCTATTGGTAAGCAGTATGGCAAATGCCTTCGATTTTGAGGTAGATGGCATCAGGTATTCCATCACAACTGGTGGAGTTGCAGTTAGAGGTTACAACAGCAGTGCTACGAATTTGGTACTCAATGGTACTGTTACTTACAATGGTACAACTTATAATGTAGTAAGCATCGCCTATTATGCGTTCCAGAATTGCATCAACTTGACGAGCGTGGGAGACCTGCCAGCATGCACCAGCATCGGATATCAAGCGTTCGATGGTTGCACCAGCCTGACAAGTGTGGGAAACCTATCGGCTTGCACCAGCATTGGAGGATCTGCGTTCTCAGGTTGCACCAGCCTTGAAAAAATAAGCCTAACTGCTCCCAATGTGGCAACATTGAGTAGCAGCAACGCTTTTTCAAAGAACACAACCATCTTTGTTCCTGCTTCCCTGCTGGAAGCATATAAGGCTGCCAACAACTGGAAAGACATCGCTAACCAGATTCTTCCATTAGGAGTAAAGACCGATTACGACATTACGGTGTATGCCCAAGAAAATTCTTCTGCTGTCCATGCGAAGATTGGAGAATTGTATCTCGATGAAGTCATTTCGCTGAAGATTTCAGGAACCATCAACAGTTACGACATCATGGTATTCCGCAACAAGATGCACAACCTGCACCATCTGGACCTCACAGATGCCCGTATTGTAGACAATAATCACGAATATTATACAGGCTATCATACAGAAGATGATGTACTGGGAGCAAACAGTTTTTACGATATAGCTAATCTTTATTCCGTCCGGTTGCCAAAGACAATTACACGTATAGGTAATCGTGCTTTCTCCAATTGTTATGCTCTACATGAGGTTATTATCCATGAGGGCTTGAAATGGATACCGGATGATACTTTCTGTCATTGTCATTTGCTAAGTGTTGTAATCCCTGAGGGTGTAACCTCGATAGAGTATGGTGCTTTCAACGGCTGTCATTTTCTGTCATCCATTTCTCTTCCATCTACATTAACAAATATTGGCGAGAATGCTTTCGATGGATGTTCCAGTCTAACTTCCATCACTCTGCCTGAGGATTTAGAAAATATTGGCTCTTGGGCATTCAACGGTTGTACTTCACTTACAGAAGTGCGTATTCCAAACACAGTGACAAGTATCGGCGATGGAGCCTTCGGCTTTTGTTCTTCCCTCACCGAAGTGCGCATTCCCAGCATGGTGACAACTATCGGTGATGGAGCCTTTCAGGAATGCCCTGCCCTGAAAGACGTATGGACTTACACGCTGGTGCCCCAAAACATCGGGCAGGGCACCTTCAGCAACTACACATCAACTACCCTTCACGTTCAAAAGACAAGCTATGATGCCTACTACTGGAACACACAATGGAGCCAGTTTGCCTCGCTAACTGAATTCGAGGGAACCTACAAGCAATGGCTCATCAACAACAGGACGGACTACGTAATAGACGACAATACGGGCGTGATAGATACCGACGAGGATGCCACAGGAAAGATAGACCCAGGCAGCGGGCTCATCTCTGAGAATGAGGACGACGAGCAGGAGATGGGAACCATCATCATCGAGGCCGACGGATCGCTGGTGGGCAGTCTGATTGGGCACGGCCATATCTCATCGAAGTGGCTGAAGTTCCACATCGAGGTACAGAAGGCGAAATGGTACTTCCTCTGCTTCCCCTATCAAGTTCCCCTGAGCGACATCGAATGCGAGGGCAGCTGGGTATTCCGCTACTACGACGGAGCGGCACGCGCCCAGAATGGACAGGGAGGATGGAAGAACCTGCCCGCAGGAACCCAATACCTGGAGGCTGGCGTAGGATACATCTTCCAATGCAACAAGGACACGAAGCTGAAGATAAAGGTGAACACGCAGAACGTGAACCTGAGTCCTGGCGACATCATCAAGAACCTGACCACCTATGTGGCAAACAACATCCAGGATGCCAGCTGGAACCTGACGGGCAATCCCTTCACCAGCTACTTCAACATGGACGATATGAGTTACGAGAGTCCCATCACCATCTGGAACGGCACGAGCTACGAGGCAGTTCGCCCAGGCGACGATGACTACCACTTCCGTCCCTTCCAAGCCTTCTTCGTGCAGAAGCCAGAAGCGGTGAAGAACCTGCAGTTCCCAGCATCGAAGCGCGAGACCTACAACCAGTCGAAGAAAGCGATGGAGGCCAGCGTGAAGCGGCGTGCCGTGCGTGGCGTGAATCCCCAGCGTCTGCTGGTGAACCTGACCCTGAGCGATGGGACGACAACAGACAAGACCCGCGTGGTATTCAACGACGAGAAGACTGCATCCTATGAGCCTGAATGCGATGCCTCGAAATTCATGGCATCAGGCGTGCCTCAATTCTATTCGCTGGATGGCAAACAGGTATGTTATTCCATCAACGAGCGTCCAAACGGTGATGTGCAACTGGGCTTCTCGACACAAAGAGCCGGCACCTATACCATCGAGGCGACACGCATGGACAAGCCCATGCTGCTGAGAGACACGGAGACGGGCATCACCTTCGACCTGGCAAATGGAGGCTATGAGTTCAAGACAGAGGCAGGAACCTTCAACAACCGCTTCATGCTCGTAGTGAACACGCAAGCCACAGGCCTGGCAGACATCAAGACGAAGTTGGGCGTAAGCATCATGTCGACCCTCGGAGGACTGGAAATCAATGGTCTCAACGGCACATCCACAAGCATCTACAGCACCGATGGCAAGCTGATGAAAGAACTCGACAGCGACGGCTTCGTAAACCTGAAGAGCGGCATCTACGTAGTGAAAGTGGGCGAGATGAAAACCAAGGTTCTGGTGAAATAATCCTTCTGTGTCATGAGAAGAACATCCATTCAATACCTGCTTGCCTTGCTGTTTCTCTTTCCCCTAGGAGAAACAGCGATGGCGCAGGGTAATTTCAACCCCGACAATCCGCCTGAGCCAAGAGTGCTGAACCGCATCCAGGTGGTATCGTCGCCTGAAGATGTCGGCTATGTATCAGGAGCTGGCCAATACGAAACAGGGACGGTCATCAGCATCCGCACTTCGCTGAAATCCACGGATTACACCTTCCTCCATTGGCTGAAAGATGGTGTCGTTTACTCGCAGAGCATGAATTTCAACTATACGGTGGAAGATGGGAACAAAGTGTTCACCGCTGTCTATGAGTTCAACCCTGCAAACCCTGCCGAGCCTACTCTGCAGGCAAAACGACACATCTATCTAAACAGCAATCTGGAAGATGCCTGTTCCTTTAACCGCGCGAGTGGAGAGAAGGCGGATGTGGGGGCATCCGTATATCTGAGAGCGTATGCCAATCAGGGGTTTGTCTTCCAAGGATGGTATCAGGGAGACGTGAAACTGAGCGGAAGCAATCCGTTCTATTACACCTTACCCGACAATGACGTGACGCTCACAGCTCACTTCGAGTTCGATCCTGATAGCCCAGGCGATCCGCAGGGAAGCCAAAGTGACGTGGACAACCCTGACTTTTTGCTGGGCGACGTGAACCACGACGGAAAGGTAAGCATAGGTGATGTGGCAGTTCTGGTGCAAATCCTGAAGAGAGGAGAATTCGATGAAGCAGGCGATATGGATGGCAACAACGTCATCACCACAGCTGATGTGAATGCTTTAACGGACCTCATCTTGGAGAGATAGAGGAGCCAGAATCAGAAAAAAGATTGCTTGATTCAAGATTTGATACGGAAGGGGGCTTTTCGGCTCCCTTCCTCGTTGTCGTTATGTTTCGTGATAGGCGAAGCCATCTTTTCAAAAAAGAAATTGGGGATTACGCTTCTGACAGGTAGAATTCTGCTGCCAATGAGCACATCCCAAAAAGAAGGGGGCTTCGCAGCTCCCTTCCTCCAATTTAAACTAAACCTTAACTATGAAAAAATCTAATGTTTTATTCGGCACTCCAAAATTCGTAATAATCTTTAAAAAAAACAAGATAATGATAACAAATGTTTATATGATTAGTTTTTTTTAACACTTTTATAGGGGCAAACACTCTTTTTGCATACAGAAAAGAGAACATAAATGGCAAAAATTGACTACCTTTGCAGTGCGAAAAAGGAAAATGGCTCAAATGAAGAAACTTCTCATCGAAACATACGGCTGCCAGATGAACATTGCCGATAGCGAAGTGGTTGCTTCCATCATGGGAATGGCTGGCTATGAAGTATGTCAGGATTTGGAAGAGGCTGATGCCGTTTTCCTGAACACGTGCTCCGTGCGAGACAATGCTGAGCAGAAGATCGTCAACCGATTGGAGTTCCTGCATAGCCTGAAGAAAAAGAAGCAGAATCTCATCATTGGTGTGCTGGGATGCATGGCTGAGAGGGTTCGCGAAAAACTCATCGAGGAGCATCATGCTGACATTGTTGTGGGTCCTGACAGCTACTTGTCTCTGCCTGACCTGATTGCTCAGGTGGAATGCGGGCAGAAAGCCATCGACGTGGAACTCTCCACCACAGAGACGTATCGCGACATTATCCCCCAGCGCATCTGTGGCACTCAAATCAACGGTTTTGTCAGTATCACACGCGGATGCAACAATTTCTGTCACTATTGCATTGTACCTTATACACGAGGACGCGAGCGCAGCCGCGATGTGGAAAGCATCCTCCGCGAGTGCCGTGACTTGTCGGACCGCGGATTCAAGGAAGTGACTCTGCTGGGGCAGAATGTTAACAGTTATGCCGCCCCCAATCCTTCAGGGGAAGGGGATGTCCGCTTCCCTCAGTTGCTGCGTCTGGTTGCCCGTGAAGTTCCCAATATGCGTGTCCGCTTTACCACTTCGCATCCAAAAGACATGAGCGACGACACCCTGCATGTGATTGCCGAGGAGCCGAATATCTGCCACCACATTCATCTGCCCGTACAAAGTGGGAGCAATCGGATACTGAAACTGATGAACCGCAAATATACCCGCGAGTGGTACCTCGACCGTGTGGCTGCCATACGTCGGATCATCCCGGATTGTGGCTTGAGCACCGATATCTTCTGTGGATATTGCAGCGAGACGGAAGAAGACCACCAACTGAGTCTAAGCCTGATGCGCGAATGTGCCTACGACAGTGCCTTCATGTTCAAATACAGCGAACGTCCTGGCACCTACGCCAGCAAGCATCTGCCCGACGACATTCCTGAGGAAACCAAAATCCGACGTCTTAATGAGCTGATTGCCCTGCAAAATGAACTTTCCGCAGAGAGCAACGCACGATGCATAGGAAAAGATTATGAAATACTGCTCGAAGGGGTCAGCAAACGTAGCCGCGAGCAACTCTTTGGCAGAACAGGACAGAACAAGGTAGTCATCATCGATCGTGGTTCACACCACATTGGTGAAACGGTTCGCGTGCGCATCACAGAAAGCAGCAGTGCCACCCTGAAGGGAGTGGAATGCAAGGATTAACCGCGAGAAAACGAATTAAGAGATGAGAAAGAAACATTCCTCCTGGCAATGGCAAGCACTGACAAGTACCATCAGCACGACGATGGTCCTCGTACTCCTTGGTTTGGTTGTTATCTTCGTGCTGACCGCCAAGAAGTTGAGCGAATCTGTTCGCGAGAACCTGACTGTCACTGTGGTACTGCAAGACGATGCATCTACTCAGGACGCCAAGAAACTCATGACGGAACTGAGCCAAAAAGCGTATGTTAACGAAATCGAATACATCAGCAGCGAACAAGCTTTGAACGAGCAGATAGAGGCTATGGGACTTGATCCTACGGAATTCCTGGGAACAAATCCCTTTTCCATCTCGATGGAGTTGAAGATGAAGGCAGACTATGCCTGCAATGACTCCCTTCTGTGGATCTCCAAGGAACTGAGTGAGAGTAAACTTGTGTCTGATGTCATGTATCAGAAGGATTTGGTGGACAACCTCAACGAGAACCTGCAACGTGTCTCGCTGATTCTGCTGGTCTTTGCCGGACTTCTGATCATCGTTTCCCTCAGCCTCATCAACAATACGGTTCGCCTGAGCGTCTACAGCCGTCGATTCATCATCCACACGATGAAACTGGTAGGCGCCAAATGGAGTTTTATCCGCCGGCCCTTCCTCGTTCGCAGTTTCTGGATAGGAATCCTGTCAGCGGTATTAGCAGATGCCATCCTGTTGGGGACGATTCACTGGGCATTCAAATATGATGCTGCCATCCGTCAATATGTTCCGATGACGAACATAGCGATTATGGCTGGCTGTGTTCTGATCTTTGGATTGGTCATTACCGTATTGTGCACCTATTTATCTGTCACACATTATCTGAATATGCGTGAGAGTGATTTACATTAGAAACATAATAAAGATATTCACACTATAGAATAACATGAACAACTTTGCTTTCAACAAAAAGAATTTCATTCTGCTGGCTATCGGAATGGTGATCATCATCATTGGTTTCATTCTGATGTCTGGCTCAGGCAGCAACGAGAAGGCCTTCAATCCTGAGATTTTTAGTGCCACCCGTATCAAACTGGCACCTCTGGTTTGTCTTGCAGGCTTTCTCTTCGTGATTGTAGCCATCATGTACAAACCCAAATCTCGAATAGAAAAGAAGGAAGACAGCAATGAGTGATATACAAGCCCTCATCTTAGGTCTGGTACAGGGGCTCACCGAGTATCTTCCTGTCAGCAGCAGTGGCCATCTTGAGATTGGCAAGATGCTTCTGGGCATAGACTCAGAGGCAGGTGGACTGACCTTCGACATCATCGTCCACATTGCCACCGTCTTTGCTACTCTCGTTGTCCTATGGAAAGAGATAGGATGGATTTTCCGTGGATTGCTGAAGTTCGAATGGAACGACGAGACAAAGTACACGATGAACATCCTTATTTCCATGATTCCAGTGGGTATCGTAGGTTTCTTTTTCAAGGACAGTATCGAAGCCTTGTATACCAACGAGCATATACGCGCCCTAGTCGTAGGTTCCTGTCTCATCATTACAGCTATTCTGCTCACATTGACCTATTTCTATCAGCCACGTGAACGCGAAAAGATATTGCCTCTTCACGCATTCATTATCGGCATTGCGCAGGCCTGTGCCGTGCTGCCTGGCTTGAGCAGAAGCGGCAGTACCATTGCAACGGGACTCCTGCTTGGCAACAATAAGCAGAAACTGGCTCAGTTCTCGTTCCTGATGGTAATTCCCCCTATTCTGGGCGAAGCGCTCCTTGACTTCAAACACATTTTCGCACCCAGTGCAGAGTATCTGGCAGAGCATGGAGCCACAACACCCATCTCCACTTCTGCCATCATCATAGGTTTCCTGGCAGCATTCATTTCTGGATGCTTCGCCTGCAAATGGATGATTTCATTGGTAAAGAAATGCAAACTCATCTATTTCGGCATATATTGTGCCATCATAGGTGTGCTGGTGCTGATTCTGGGTTAAAAAGCTATATATCGGTCATCTGACTCATGAACTTCACAGAAGGAGAAATCTTATATTTCGACAAGCCGTTCACCTGGACAAGCTTCAATCTGGTTGCCAAGGTCCGTTGGATTTTGTGCAAGAAGTTGGGTGTCAAGAAACTGAAGGTGGGTCATGCAGGCACCTTAGACCCCCTTGCCACAGGCGTGATGGCAATCTGTACTGGACGTGCCACCAAACGCATCAATGAACTCCAGAATCACACCAAAGAATATGTAGCTACTCTACAGCTGGGAGCCACCACTCCTTCCTTCGATCTAGAGAAACCTATCGATGCCACTTATCCCACTGAGCACATCACACGTGAAAGAATTTTGGAGGTATTAGGGAAATTCATTGGGCAAATAGAGCAAATTCCACCTTCCTTCTCAGCCTGCAAAGTGGATGGAAAACGTGCCTACGACCTTGCCCGCAAGGGAAAAGAAGTCGAGCTCAAGCCCAAAGTTCTGGTTATCGATGAGATAGAGTTGCTTGAATTCTCTCCTGATACGATGCAGATGACCATCCGCGTAGTGTGCAGCAAGGGGACTTATATCCGTGCCCTTGCCCGCGACATTGGATTAGAATTGGGCAGTGGAGCCCATCTGATTGCCTTGCGCCGCACTAAAATAAATAATGTTCGCGCGGAAGATTGCATGAAGATTGAGGACTTTCCCCAATGGCTTGACCAACAGGAAATCGAAGACCATAAGACAAAAGAATAAAGTCGATTGCGACACCATAGAACAAATAAAAAATAATACAACAAAAACATAAAAAGGATGAAACTCTCCCAATTCAAATTCAAACTTCCCGAGGATCGTATCGCCCAAGAACCTGCTCCCTTCCGCGATGAGTGCCGTCTAATGGTAGTTCATGCCAAGAGTGAAATCATCGAGCATCGCGATTCCTTCCGAGACATTCTGGATTATTTTCAGGAAAAGGATGTTTTTATTTTCAATGACACAAAGGTTTTCCCTGCTCGTCTCTATGGCAACAAGGAAAAAACAGGTGCCAAGATTGAGGTTTTCCTGCTGCGCGAGTTAAACGAGGACATGCGTCTTTGGGATGTTCTTGTGGATCCTGCCCGTAAGATCCGTATTGGCAACAAACTCTACTTTGGCGAAGATGATTCCATGGTGGCTGAGGTGATTGACAACACCACGAGTCGCGGGCGCACTCTCCGCTTTCTCTACGATGGTCCCCACGACGAATTCAAGCGTGCACTCTTTGCCTTAGGCGAAGCTCCCATTCCCAAGGAAATCATCAAACGTGATGCCACTCCTGCAGACCTGGAGGATTTTCAATGTATCTTTGCCAAGAACGAGGGTGCCGTAACAGCTCCAACAGCTGGCCTGCACTTCTCTCCCCAGCTGATGAAGATGATGGAAATCAAGGGTATCGACTTCGCTTATGTTACCATGCATTGTGGATTGGGTAATTTCCGTGCCATCGATGTTGAGGACCTTACCAAGCACAAAATGGACAGCGAGGAGATGCACGTCAATGCAGAAGCCTGCAACATTATAAACAAAGCCAAGGAGGAAGGACACAAGGTTGTTGCTGTTGGGACCACCGTACAAAGAACCCTCGAAACCGCTGTCAGTGCTGACAACCGATTAAAGGAATACGACGGATGGACCAACAAGTTCATCTTCCCTCCCTATGATTTCAAGATGGCTGACGCTATGGTTGCCAACTTCTACATGCCTTACAGCACTTTGCTGATGCTCACCTGTGCTTACGGAGGCTATGATTTGATCATGATGGCCTACAAGGAGGCTTTGCGCTTCAACGAACATGATATCGAGAAGCGCTACCGTTTTGGCACCTATGGCGATGCCATGCTGATTCTCCAGGACTAAAATGCATAACCTGTACGTCAGTTTAGGTTCCAATTTGGGAGACCGAGAACAGATAATTCGCCGAGCTCTTGCGCTCCTCGATGAGCGTGTGGGCGCGGTGGATGCTGTCTCAACCTTCATCGAGACCATGCCATGGGGTTTTCAGAGTCAGCATCCGTTCCTCAATGCTGCAGCTCTAGTTCACACCATGCTTTCTCCTCGCCGTTGCCTCCTGGAAACACAACAGATCGAACGTGACTTGGGACGCACACAGAAAAGCACAAACGGGCAATACCACAATCGACCAATTGATATTGACTTGTTGCTTTATGACAACCTTCACGTAGATGAGAAAGATCTCACCTTGCCTCATCCGCACATGCACGAGAGGGACTTTGTCATGATTCCTCTTCGAGAAATTCTACCTTCAGAATAAATCTTTTTGCCACAAAGTACAATCCATTCAACTTTTCTTTGTACCTTTGCACGCAAATTCAACATGTGGACAGATTTGGGCTGCTTGCAACCACAGTAAAAAATGCTAAAAGGAACGATGTCGCCTCACTCTTTCATCGATAAACACATCGTCACGCATTTCGCCCGATTTCTCTCCCCATACATTTATTAATTTATTAATGCTTAATTAAATTATGGGTTATTTATTTACATCTGAATCCGTTTCAGAAGGCCATCCAGACAAAGTGGCCGATCAAATCAGCGATGCCGTTCTAGACAAGATACTGGCATTCGACCCTCAGGCAAAAGTTGCTTGCGAGACACTTGTTACCACTGGCCAAGTAGTCTTGGCTGGCGAAATCAAGACACAGGCCTACGTAGACCTCCAGCGCATTGCACGCGAAGTGATCAACCGCATCGGCTACACCAAGACAGAGTACATGTTCGAAGGAAATTCGTGTGGGGTCTTCTCTGCCATTCACGAACAAAGTACAGACATCAATCGAGGTGTGGATCGTGAGATTCGCGAAGACCAAGGAGCGGGCGACCAAGGCATGATGTTTGGCTATGCTACCAACGAGACCGACAATTATATGCCTCTCAGTTTGGATTTGGCTCACCGCCTGCTGATTGTGCTTACTGAAATTCGTCGCGAGAAGAAACTGATGACTTATCTCCGACCTGATGCCAAGAGCCAAGTGACCATCGAATACAGCGATGACAATGTCCCAGTCCGCATCGACACTATTGTGCTCAGTACACAACACGACGAGTTCATCCTTCCCAAGGATGCTTCCCACGAAGCAGAAGTAGAGGCTGACCTTGAGATGCAGAAGCGCATCCATGATGACGTGATCAACATTCTCATTCCACGACTAAAAGCATCCATTAGCAACAATCGGATTCTGGCTCTCTTTGACGACAAGATCAAATATTTTGTCAATCCTACAGGCAAGTTCGTTGTTGGTGGACCTCATGGAGATACGGGCCTGACAGGTCGTAAAATCATTGTTGATACCTACGGAGGCAAAGGTGCTCATGGAGGTGGAGCTTTTAGTGGAAAAGATCCTTCTAAAGTTGACCGCAGTGCTGCTTATGCAGCCCGTCACATTGCCAAGAATATGGTCGCTGCAGGAGTCGCAGATGAGATGCTCGTACAAATAAGCTATGCCATCGGTGTAGCCAAGCCTGTCAGCATCTACGTGAACACCTACGGGCGCAAACACGTCGACCTCACAGATGGTGAGATTGCCCAAAAGATTCAAAAACTTTTTGACTTGCGTCCCTACAGCATCGAGCAACGGCTGAAACTGCGCAACCCCATCTACGAGGAGACAGCTGCGTATGGACACATGGGTCGTGAACCAAAAGTGGTCACCAAGACCTTTGAGTCCCTTTACAACGATCGTCGGAAGATTATGACTGTCGAGCTCTTCACTTGGGAAAAATTGGATTATGTAGATAAAATCAAGGAGGCATTCGGATTATGATTCACAGCATTTGCGTTTATTGCGCCAGCAGTACCAAAATTGATGACAAGTATTTCGAGGCAGCACATCTGTTAGGTCAAAAGATGGGGCAACTAGGCATCACACTCATCAATGGAGCAGGCAATCTGGGTCTCATGCAAGCCTCCACAGACGGATGTCTTGAGGCAGGTGGACGAGCCATCGGTGTGATTCCTTCCTTCATGATTGCTGAGAACTGGTGTCATCAGGGCATGACAGAGATTGTAGAGACTCCTGACATGCACACTCGTCAGCAGAAGATGGCAGAACTCAGCGATGCCGCCATTATTCTTCCTGGCGGATGTGGAACAATGGCTGAACTGACGGAACTTATCACGTGGAAACAACTAGGGCTTTATCTCAAGCCCATCGTAATCCTCAACATTGACGGTTACTACGACTCCCTGCTCGAAATGCTTCATCGCGCAGCAGATGAGCACTTCATGCGCAACGAGCATACAGCCATCTGGCGTGTGGCCCAATCTGTTGACGAGGCACTTCAACTGGCTATGAGTACACCTCTTTGGGATACCCAAGTACGCAAATTTGCAGCCATCTGACGATGTACACATTGCAACCCGATAGTATCCAAAACGCTCCACTCGAGGATGTATCCACTCAGATTACGTCTGATTCGATACGTCCTCGAAAGTTCAGCGTCTATCGTATTGCACAAAGCATGCCGAACGCGACTCCGTCGCAATTGGATTCTGCCATTCAAGCCAACCTTCCAGAGCGAGAACATTTCCTCAGTACTCGCCCTGACACCCTCAACATCCCTGGTCTCGTCGGAAAGAATCCCTACGCATCACTCGACAGTATGCCTGCTGCCTATCAACAGAGTTTCTTTGCTGAAAACACACTTCTCCACCCAGAATTGGAAGTACGACCAACAGGGTTTGTAGCCACCCGACTTCCTTATCGTCTCTGGAGTGACGACTGGATTACAGGCATCATTTTGTTCATCTTCCTGACAGGTGTCTTCATCATCCATCGCAGCAAAAAATTTTTCCGCCTGCAAGCAAAGAATTTCTTTTTCCCCTCCAACGAGATGCAAAACGCATCCTCTCAGGAAACATGCATCGAACCAGACGCTTCCTTCCTGACAACTCTCGTGCTGAGTATGATGGGATCCATAATCCTCTTCGGATACATGCAGTACGAAATGGACATCTTCTTCGGTCCCTGGTCGCCCTATGTCCTACTGGGACTTCTCATCGCGGGATGGCTTCTCTACTTTTTTGTCAAACGGACTGTATATTCCCTGACAAATTGGGTTTTCTTCAACAAACAACAACGCCGTTTTTTTAACGAAGCATACTCCTTCCTTTTTTCTCTCGAAGCAGTCCTTCTTTTCCCTGCCCTATTGGTCACCATCTACTTTAAATTCCCATTGCGATATTGTCTATTTGGAATCCTCGGTTTGGTAATTTTAGTTAAACTTCTGCTTTCATACAAGTGCTTCACTATCTTTTTCAGAAATCTGTTTGGTGGTTTGCTTTTATTTGTATACCTTTGCGCCCTAGAAATGGCACCTTTGGCCATAATCTGGAGAATTTTGATGCGAACTATTGACATCCTGATTGTAAAATTTTAGGACAAAAGCATGATTAAAAAGATTCTGGTTTCACAACCAAAGCCTTCCTCAGAGAAGTCACCTTACTATGAGATAGCCCGTCGGCGCGGCGTCCAAATAGATTTCCATCCTTTCGTTAAAGTTGAAGGATTGTCCCCCAAGGAATTCCGTCAGCAGCACATCTCCATCCTGGACTATACCGCTGTGGTCTTTACTTCACGTCATGCTATCGACAATTTCTTCCAACTTTGCAAAGAGATGCGTGTCAACATCCCCGATGACATGAAATATTTCTGTATCACAGAGACCGTTGCCCTCTATATCCAAAAATACGTCCAGTATCGTAAACGCAAAGTGTTCTTTGGTACCACAGGAAAGATCAATGACATCATTCCTCAGATGGTCAAGCATAAAACAGAGAAGTATTTCATCCCCTTGAGTGATGTCCACAACAATGACTTTGCAGAACTTCTCGACAGCAAGAAGATTATCCACAAAGAGGGTGTCATGTATCGCACCGTCCCCAATCCCTTGCCATCTGATAAACCTTTCGATTACGACATGGTCATCCTCTTCAGTCCCAGCGGATTGAATGCATTGGTCAAGAACATCCCTGACTTCAAGGATTTCAAGGTTGCCATCGGATCCTTTGGTCCCACCACTGCCAAAGCTGTCAGAGATGCAGGTCTTCAACTCGAACTAGAGGCTCCCTCGCAACAATATCCCAGCATCACAGCCGCCCTGAATGCCTATTTGGAGAATGTAAATGGATAACCCTCCAAAACGCACGTTCAGGAAAAGCGAAAGACTCTGCAGCAAGAAAGTCATCGATGCACTCTTTGCGGGTGGCAACAAGTCTTTCTCAGCCTTTCCACTCCGCGTGGTCTATATGGAAAACTCTGAGCCAGGAGTCAAAGTCCTCATTTCTGTTTCCAAACGGCACTTCAAACATGCTGTCGATCGCAATCGCGTCAAACGACAGATACGCGAAGCATATCGAAACAACAAGGGCATCCTCCCTGCTGAAAAAGGTTTCAATCTGGCCTTCATCTGGCTAAGCGATGAGACATCCCCTTCTGACGTAGTCGCTAGTCGAATCATCAATCTACTCACCAGAATCAAAGAAGATGACTAATCCCTTTACCTATCTTCTGATTCAACCCATCCGCTTCTATCAGAAGTTCATTTCTCCGCTGACACCCCCCTCTTGCCGCTTCACCCCAACATGCAGCCAGTATGCCATCGAGGCATTGCGCAAACACGGCCCCATCAAGGGACTCGGCCTCGCCATATGGCGCATCCTGCGATGCAATCCATGGGGAGGTTCCGGATACGACCCTGTACCATGAAACACTTCATCGATTTCCACACTCACCATCCCAGCCGACAAGGCGAACTGGTCATCCAGCAGGACGTGGATTCGTGGGGGATCCATCCCTGGCAGGCTGACCAATCCGCACCAACAGAATTTCCCTCTGACCATCCCTATCTAGCCATTGGCGAATGCGGACTCGACAAGGTCTGTACCACTCCCTTTTCCCTTCAGATGGAGGTCTTCCTAAAACATATCCAATGGAGCGAAACGCTTCGCAAGCCACTCATCATCCATTGCGTGAAAGCCTTTGATGAAATGCTCTCCCTCCGCCGCCAGTCGAAAGCCACACAACCCTGGATCCTGCATGGGTTTCGAGGGAAAAAGCAGCAAATGCAGTCGCTCATTTCTCACGGATTCTATATCTCCTTCGGCTTCCACTACAACCCCCAGAGCCTCCTTTCCTGTCCCTTGGAAAGCATGCTCTTGGAGACTGACGATGACCCACGTCCCATCAGCCTTCTCTATAATCAGGTAGCCATCGAACTAGGAATTTCCATCAGCAAGCTATCCTCTCAGATGGAAAACAATTACCACACCATCTTTGGCGCGTGAGCAAAAAGAGGACATAAAAGAAGTGATATTCCTGCTTTCGTCTACGTCCGCTTACTCGTAGCCTCTCGAATCCCTTTGAAATTTAGAAGGCTTGTCAAATTTGTTTATTCCACATCATCACATAGGAAGTCTGGACGAACATCTGCTTCTTCTGTCAGAATCTGCACATTATGGAACTGCACGTTGCGGGCGTGGCGAACGAAGAATCCCTTGGTAGGTAGGCATCCCCACATTGTAGCTTCCGGATAGTCCTTCTCCATCTCATTCTTTATGCGTTCGCTAATCTTTGGCAGTTCTGTTTCTGTAATGCCGCCTTTCTGCTGGATGGTGATATTGGAAAGCCAAATGTTCTCCACAGGATGACCTGGTAAGCCCGTAATACTGCAGCCTGTTGCTCCAGCTCCATGAACCAAGATGTTGCTAAGTTGAATGCCGTTGATGCGTCCTACCGTGTCAACGGGAACCAGATGGGTAAAGTCGGTGGGGTCGTCGTCTGGACTGCTGAACCGATAGCCTCGTCCGCGATTACCCAGACGGATGAAAATGGGCGACTCTGTGCCTTCAATGGTGAAATTGGAAATGTTGACATTTTCCATTACTCCTCCATCTACTATCTCCAACGAGATGGCCGATATGCCACGTGTCAGACCGTAAAGTTTTTTCTCCTGATTGCAGGAAGGCTTCACTACGATACTACTGATGCTGATGTTACGAAAACCGCCATTCGACTCTGTCCCCATTTTTACGGCATTGCAATGGCTGGATACGATGCAGTCCGAGATGCGTATATTCTCGCATGGCCGATCAGCGGTAGACTTTAGGGTAAGGCCATCATCATCCGTGTCAGCAATCATCCCCTTCACCACCACATCACAACAGCAATCCAAATCAAGTGCATCGTTGTTGTAGTTGTCACGATTGAATACCGTAACGTCCTCTATCCTCACTCCGTTGCAGGCCAGATAGTGCTGCATCCAGCAACCGCTATTGCGAAGGGTGATGTCGCGCAGCAGAATGTTCTCGCTCTGGATAAAACGGATGAGATGAGGTCGCAGGATACCAGCCTCCTCCATTGTGGTTTTCTTAAAGACACCGCCTTGACCATCAATGGTGCCCAACCCTTCGATAGTTACATTCCTCACCTTGTCGGCGTAAATGAGTTGAAGAGTATTGTGTTGGGTGCGAAGCGAAACGTAATCCGACTTCATGGGACGGTAGTCCTTGATATCCGTGCTGCCGTAGAGTGTAGCTCCATTCTCAAGGAAGATATGTACGTCGCTTTTTAGGATGATAGTACCAATTCTGTATCCTCCAGCAGGCACTACTACCCGTCCGCCTCCAGCTTTCGAGCAGTCATCTATGGCTCTTTGTAAGGCAACCGTGCTCAGTCGGGTGGTGTCTGCCCGTGCACCATATTTCAAGATGTTGAAATCTGTTGCGCCAGCACAAAATGCAACGCATAGTGCCAGCAGAAAAGAAACCTTTCTCATAATACTTCTACAAAATGTACTTTTTTGCTGTTAATCTATCGAGATATCGAATGGCCTATGCCCCAAAGGACGAGAATGGATCGTATCTTCCTTTTCATTGTTTTGGCCTTTTGTGTTCTATCCGTTTGCGAAGTTACGAAAATTTGAGAGCAGAACAAAATAAATCCATTCCTTTTTATGGCGAAACGGAACAATTTTGAAATCCACTATCCTTAATGTTGTGAAAGGCGAAACCACATTTTTCAAAACTATAATAGGAAATGCCTGGTTTCTTGCAAAAAAGGGAGAAGAACTATAAGCTCTTTCAAGAAAAATTCGTACCTTTGCATGCAATTTTGAAAACTTTCTAGAAAAACATGGAATTTAACAAACTCACCGCTGCTGAAGCAGCCTCATTTATCAAGAACGGACAAACCATTGGTTTGAGTGGTTTCACACCCGCTGGTGTTCCCAAAAGTGTTCCCGCAGAAATAGCTAAGCTGGCTACAGCCGAACATGAAGCCGGCAGGCCCTACAAGATCAGTATCTTCACGGGGGCCAGCACAGGTCAGAGCTGTGATGGCGATCTCTCCAACGCAAACGCTATCGACTTCCGTGCTCCCTACACGACCAATCCTGACTTCCGCAAGAATGTCAACAGGAATACCCTGCATTACAGCGACCTGAACCTCTCCAACATGGCTACCCAGATACGCCAAGGATACTTAGGTCCCATCCATTGGGCTATCATCGAGGCATGTGCCATCGAGAAGGTAGGCAACAAGGCCCACATCTACTTGACTGCTGCGGGGGGTATCAGTCCCACCATATGCCGTCTGGCCAAGGAAGGCATCATCGTTGAGCTGAATGCTTTCCACAGTCCCAAGAGCAAGGGTATCCACGACGTATACGAGATAGAAGATCATCCTTTCCGTACACCTGTCATGATCACCAAGGCGAGTGACCGCATCGGAAAGCCTTATGTGGAAGTTGATGCTGACCGCATTGTTGGAGTGGTTGAGTGCGATATCCCTGATGAGGCACGTGCTTTCAAGGATCCTGATCCCATCACAACACAGATAGGTCAAAACGTGGCAGACTTCCTGCTCGACAACCTGCGCAAAGGACTCATTCCCAAGAGTTTCCTGAATCTCCAAAGCGGAGTGGGCAGCGGAGCAAACGCTGTGCTGGGTGCTCTGGGTCAATGTCCTGAGGTTCCCAACTTCAACATCTACACAGAAGTACTGCAGGATGCACCTGTAGAACTGATGCGTGAGGGTCGCGTGTTGAGCGCAAGTTGCTGCTCGCTGACCGTTACCAACGATTGTCTTCGCGGCATCTACAACGACATCGACTTCTTCAAGGACAAACTGGTACTGCGCCCCTCAGAGATCAGCAATAATCCAGAGGTGATTGCCCGCATTGGAGTTTGCTCGTTGAATACCGCCATCGAATGCGACCTCTATGGTCACGTGAATTCAACCAAGATATGTGGTACCAAGATGATGAACGGTATCGGCGGTAGCGCTGACTTTACCTGCAACGCATACCTAAGCATCTTCACCTGTGGTTCTACCACCAAGGGAGGTGCCATCAGCAGCATCGTTCCTTTCGCCAGCCACATCGACCATACCAACCATTTCATCGATGCGGTAATCACAGAGTATGGTGTAGCAGACTTGCGCCATAAGAGCGACATGCAGAAGGCAGAGGAACTGATCAAGGTGGCTCATCCTGACTACCGTCCCATGCTGCAGGATTATCTGAAATATGCAGAGAAGAATGGAGGCCATACTCACCACTGCCTGAGTGCTGCCTTTGCTATGCACGACACCTTCCTGCGCAAGGGAGACATGCGCCTGACTGATTTTGCTGAATACGTCAAGTAATCCATCCAAATTTTATTGGTACAGATAATCAGGAAGGGGAGCTCCAGTTGGGGTTCCCTTTCTTGGATACAGGAAAGACGACAGAAAAAGTAGAACAGGCCTCCACTGGCATCTTGTTTTGTCAGGATTTCAGAACAACATTCTTTCGAGAGGAAAAAGTGCCTTCATGGTGTCCTAACCAACACTTTGAGGGAAAGATCCTCTTACCGCCAATCCGTTGGGAACCAGTCGGTTGCAATGAAATCATCGCTGAGTTCACAATCCTCTTCGAGACACGACCTGTTGAATCTTGCCTTTCAACGTGTTGACTCGACAAAGTTGACGTGTTGAAATCGCAGACACAACACGTTGTTTTTCCCTTCTCAACGTGTTGTTCCCTCGAATGGCTCTTGAAAGACAGTATGCTGAATGGATTTGTAAGGATTCCTGAAACCTTCAGAGGCTGATGGATATTCCCCCAAAAGACAAAGAATCATCCTCTTCAACTAAGAGAAAGTGGAAGAATTGTTTCGATTTGGATTGCGTTTGTATTCCGATTTCTTGGATAGTTGAGCAAAAAAGCGTATTTTTGCAACCATAAAACGGAAAACATAAAACAAGAGACATGAAGATGAGAAAGACTCTGATTTTGGCAGTCATGATGGCTGCAGGCACATTTGCCCAAGCGCAAACCAGCATCACGCGCGAAGTACTGAATTCCTTGGAAGGCACCTACACAGGCACTCCCGCTGAGAAAGCAATACGCAACGCCCTAAGCAGCAACAGCATCCAAAAGATGGCTGTAAATCAGGAAAACACTCAGGCACCTGATACTTACTTCAGCGTGGAAGTGAAGAACACGGGAATCAGCGACCAGCAGGGGAGCGGACGCTGCTGGTTGTTCACGGGGACCAATGTACTGCGCAACCGTGCCATGAAGAATCTGGGGATAAAGGATTTCTTCTTCAGTCAAGTCTATCTTTTCTTCTATGACCAATTGGAAAAGAGCAACCTTTTCCTGCAGGGCGTGATAGATACCCGCAAGAAGCCTCTGGATGACCAGATGGTGACGTGGCTCTTCAAGAATCCTCTCTCTGACGGTGGAACCTACACGGGCGTAGCAGATTTGGTGGCAAAATATGGTCTTGTCCCCCAGGACGTGATGGCTGAGACCTACAACAGCAACAGCACCAGCGAATTCTGTGGACATCTGAAGCGAAAACTGCGCGAGTTTGGTATCCAGCTGCGAGAAAAAAGTGAGGCGGGCACCAGCGAGAAGGACCTGGAGAAGATGAAGGTGGAACAGCTGAAAACTGTCTACCATTTGCTCGTGCTGGCTTACGGTCAACCTCCCAAAAGCTTCACCTGGGCTCCCAAGAAGGATGGAAAGACTATCGGCTCCCCCAAGACCTACACTCCACAGGAATTCTACAAAGAGATATGTGCAGGCGAAGATGACCTGTATGCTGATTATGTGATGCTGATGAACGACCCCAGCCGCCCCTTCAACCAAGTCTATGAGATTGATTATGACCGTCACCTCTACGATGGGCACAACTGGCTCTACGTGAACCTCGACATCGAGGCCCTGGAATCCATGGCTATCTCATCGCTGAAAGACTCCTGCCAGATGTATTTCAGTTGCGACGTTGGCAAGTTCCTGGATCGTACGACCGGTATTCTGGACTTGAACAATTTCGACTACGCAAGTCTGCTGGGCACCACCTTTGGCATGAACAAGAAGCAGCGCATCCAGACATTCGACAGCGGAAGTACCCATGCAATGACCCTGATGGCCGTTGATCTCGATGAGAATGGCAAGCCAAAGAAGTGGAAGGTAGAGAACAGCTGGGGTGAGAAATCTGGATATAAGGGCTACATGATCATGACGAAGGAATGGTTCCGTGAGTACATGTTCCGCTTAGTCATCAACAAGAAATACTGCACGCCTCAAGTGATGGAGCTGCTGAAGAAGAAACCCGTCAAGCTACCCGCATGGGACCCCATGTTCATGGGTGAGGAATAAACCATCGACCTGTCAAGTCATCTCTAGAAAAAAGCAGTTTCAACGATGAGACCGCATCGTATCCTCTTCATTTGTCTGGGCAATATCTGCAGAAGTTGTGCTGCCCAGACTGTCATGCAGAATCTGGTAGACAAAGCTGGCAGATCTGCAGAGTTTGAACTGGACTCTGCTGGTCTGATCAGTTATCACCAGGGAGAGAAGGCAGATTCACGAATGCGTATGCACGCCAAACGCAGAGGGTACGACATAACCCACCTGTCGCGTCCCATCACACAAAGCGATTTCCTCTATTTCGACCTTATTCTGGGCATGGACGACAGCAACATGGACCGTCTGATGGAATTGGCTCCCACCCTGGAGTCGCAGAAGAAGATACAGCGTATGACAGACTTTTGCCAGGAGATATCTACTGACCACATCCCTGACCCTTATTATGGTGGATCAAGCGGTTTCGAGTATGTGCTGAATGTTCTGGAAGATGCCTGCCAGGGCCTGCTCGAGAACTACAAGTGAGTTTATGCTCTCACTTGCCCGTTTCCTTTTATTATCCACTTATAGGTCGTAATTTCCTCCAAGGCCATGGGACCGCGAGCATGAAGCTTCTGCGTAGAGATGCCTATCTCGGCTCCTAAGCCAAACTGAGCACCATCGGTGAAACTGGTGGGGGCATTGTAATAGACACAAGCAGAATCCACAGATTTCAGAAATCGGGCTGCCACAGCTTCGTTCTCTGTGATGATACAGTCGGAATGACCTGACCCATAGCAGCGGATGTGGGAAAGAACCTCATCCAAAGAAGAAACTGTCTTGATGGCCATCGTATAGGACAGGAATTCCGTACCATAACTTTCCTCTGTAGCCACGCGGAGCAATTCATCTGGATACTGCCCCTTCAATGCTGTCAAGGCTGGCTCATCAGCATAAATAAGCACCCTACTCTCCTGCAAGGAGGCACATAGCAGCGGCAAGTCGGTCAGCCGGCTCTCGTGGACAAGCAGGCAATCCAACGCATTGCAGACGCTGACACGACGTGTCTTGGCATTGTTAATGATACGTGCCCCTTTCTCCAACTCTGCGTCCTTGTCGAAATAAGCATGACAGACACCAGCTCCAGTCTCGATAGTGGGTATGGTAGCCTCTTGGCGCACAAAATCAATGAGTCGCTTGGAACCTCGAGGAATAATCAAATCAACATAGGAAGCAGCATGGAGCAACTCAGTTGTTGCTTCATGAGTGGCAGGTAAAAGGGTCACGACATTGGGATTGATACCTTCTTCCTGCAAAACCTTCCGAATAAGGGACACCTCAGCCTGATTGGTGGAATCAGCATCCTTTCCTCCCTTGAGAATACAAGAACTGCCTGCTTTCAGGCAAAGAGAGAACACATCGAAAGTAACATTGGGACGCGCCTCATAAACAACACCTATGACACCAAAAGGTACGGAAATACGAGTGAGGTCGAGCCCATTAGGAAGTACATGATGCTTCAGCACACGCCCCAAAGGAGAAGGCAGACGACTGACATTCCTCATGTCTTCAGCTATATTCTTTATGCGATCGAAAGTCAGACACAATCGGTCATAAAGAGGATTCTGGGGATCCATTCGATGAAGATCCTGAGCATTGGCCTCCAAAATGATCTTACTATTCGCTTCCATCGCATCTGCCACAGCAAGAAGTACTTGATTGATGCGCTGGGGTTCAACGAGTGCAAGTTCCAAACTTGCCTCTTTCGATTTCTGGAAAAGTTCTGTCAACATAAAAATTCTGTACAAGGAGTCTTATCTCTTTCTGTCATCACCTTCAACAGGATATTCTCACGCTTGCCATTTGCTATCACAACACCTATTCCACTGCTGGCCAAACGGGAAGCTACACAATACTTTGACTGCATACCGCCACGCCCTGCTGTGGATTTTGTCATTTGAATATACTGACTCAAATCACATCCTCGATTGACAACTCTTATCAAGCGACTATCGGATTCAGATGGATTGCCTGTGTAAAAGCCATCAATATTACTCAGGATTATTAGACATTGGGACTTTGTCATCTCAGCAATCAAACCAGACAGCTCATCATTATCAGTGAACATCAGTTCTGTGATAGAAACCGTATCATTCTCGTTCACGATGGGTAGCACCCTATTCTCTAGCATCACGCGCATACAATTGGCCTGATTGCGCAGATGTTCTGCATCGAGAAAATTCTCCTTAGTAGTAAGCACTTGCCCCACAGAGATTCCATACTCGCGGAAAAGCTCGAAGTAGCGATTGATGAGTTTGGCCTGACCTACAGCAGAGAAAAGCTGACGCTGATCCACACTGTCAAGGTTTTCCTGAATATGCTTGAGCTCGCTACGACCACTCGCGACAGCACCAGAAGAAACCAGAATAATCTCATGACCCATTTGACGCAACGTGGCAATCTGATCCACCAGAGCTGACATGCGGGTGAAATCGAGGGAACCATCCTCGCGAGTCAACACGTTGCTGCCAATCTTGATTGTAATTCTCATAAACAATGTATCCTGAAAAGTAATTTCAGTGGCAAAGTTAAGAGATTATCTCCAAATTATCAAGAAAAACAGACAAATTTCAAAAGCGCTCGATAATTTCCAAGCACATACGGCTATTGTGATAAGGACATTTCCAAAATCCAGCCTTGTCTTCCTCGCGATTGACACATCCCTCAGCATTACGGCTCCACCACCATTCGCCACCTTCAAAATCGATGAGATTCTCTCGAATGTATTGCCAACAATGGAGAGCTTTCTGCAAGGCTGATTCATCACCAAAATGCTGATATATGTTGAGGAAACCAACTACAGCCTCTGCTTGGACCCACCAATGGCGGTCTGTATCCACCTTTCCAGAGTCCACATTGGCTTCGTGAGTCATGGAACCATCAGGATTTAGTCCCTTCTCGCTAGCCTTTGCCACAAGTTGGACAATAGGTTCAACACGAGAAAGAACTTCACAATCACCCAACACTAATGATGCTTCGTGGAGAAGCCACGAACATTCAATATCGTGTCCATAAGACTCGAGCCATCCTGCACCACGCGTCCAATCATTCTCGAAAAAGAGGTCCAAATGATGGGTTTCTGGGTTCAGAATCTTCGAGCAGAAAATGTCTATCAATCCACGCAAAGCTTTTTCCAATGCCATTCGAACAGAGATATCAACCTGTAGAGAGGGACGCTCCAAAAGGGTGCGATAAAGATTGGTGTAAGGCTCAATAATGTGTAGGTGTGTATTCTGAGACTTTGGGTAATTGGCATCCTTTTCGGAAAGTCGCATATCTGCAATCGGTTGCCAGTCTCTTTTCTTTGCTTCAATATAGCCTCCATATCGAGGTTCCCATGCTTGTTCCTCGATGGTTTGGAATAGACTGACAGCACAATCCATTGCTGCCTGATCTCCCGTTGCACGAGCATACTCACTCATGCCATACATCATGAACCCCAATGCGTAGAATTGTTTTTTAGTGTTCACTGGGTGGCCCAGATAATCAACTTCCCAATACGTTCCGCCATACTGAGCGTCGATGAAGTGATTTAGAATATATTCCTTTGCACGGGTAGCCGCCTCGAGATACTCACTATACCCTAACACACGATATGCAGCAGAAAAAGACCAAAGAATTCGTCCGTTGAGTATTCCTCCTTTGTTAGCTTGCGGCACAAGACTGCCATCACCTCTCATTTGCCCATAGAAACCACCATGCTCATAGTCTATCATGTGCCGCAACCAAAAGGAAAGGATGTTGTTTTGCAGTACATCCTTTACCTCGGCTTTCAACGTTGTTAGTTGTTCCATCTATATATAGAAAACCTAATTTTCCATGATGCGAGTAACTCTCAGCTTTCCATCAATCTCCTTCATCTTCTGTTTATTGAGAGGATAGAAGATCAATATAAGCAACATAATGGCTGCTACACCAGCAGGAAAATAACTCATAGTAAGTTTCATGCCAAGGATAGCACTATCGGATTGTATGGGAGCATTTGAAACAAGACCAAAAGCAGCCAGAATCCACATGACGGCTGAACCTGCAATGGCTCCACCAAACTTCTGTGCCATGGACCCAGAAGAGAAAATGAGACCTGTAGAAGAACTCCCATTTTCAGCCTGACTATAGTCTGCCACATCGGCGTACATCGACCAGACCAATGGAGAAACTACTCCTGTAAAGAAAGAGGTAAGTATTTGCAACACCAAAATCCAAATGTATCCTATGTTTGAAGCTGTAGGCACATAGAAGAATGCTATGCTTAAAACAATAAGAGCAATACTGGAACTAATGAAAGCAGGCTTCTTGCCACCCATAATGTTAGAGAACGGCACTGCACAAGCCACTCCAATCATATTGCATACCTCACCTATCGAAAGGAATACACCTGCAAAGAAAAGGAACTCTGTAAAACCAAGATTGATATTGGCTTGTTCACCAATGAGATACTTGAAATAGAAAGCAGCTGTTGAACCACGTAATGTATTGAACAAATTGGTACATAAAGCCGCAGCAGTAAGCAACCACCAAGGCTTATTCCTAACGAGTGAACCTAAGTCCTTCCAAATAGAAGCAGAAGGAGCAGATTTGATATGCTCACGAGTCATCAGGAAACATATTATAAACATACAGAAACAGAGGGATGCAATGACAAACATGGCATGCTGCCATCCAACTTGTGCATTCAAAATCTTATCCGCTCCTTTGCCGCTCAGCATATTCACAAGAGGCTCCCAACAGCCCAGTGCAATGAATGAACCTGCGTAAGCAAAGAACATACGATAGGAAGAAAACACCGTTTTCTCCTCAGAATCATCGGTCATCACACCCAGCATAGAACCATAGGGAACATTGATGCCTGTATAGACAGTCATCATAAGGATGTAAGTCGCATAAGCCCATATGAGTTTGCCAGACTCTCCCCACGAAGGTGTGGTGAAAAGCAGGCAACCTGCAATAGCAAATGGAGCAGCAATCCACAAAAGATAAGGACGATATTTCCCCCAACGTGTATTTGTACGGTCTGCGATAGCACCCATCATAGGATCGGAAACAGTATCCCAGATACGGGTGACAAGCATCAACATACCTGTTGCCCCAAGTGAGAGACCAAAAATATCTGCATAGAAAATAGGGAGATAGTAACTGAATATCTTCCAGAACATGGAACTGGACATATCTCCAAAACCATATCCAATCTTTTCTTTCAAACTAGCCATTTTTATGATTCTTTTCAATAAGTTTCTTTATCGTCTCCACAGAAGTTGCTGTTGTGAAGCCATCCTCTGGAGTGTTCATACAATAATCAACCAGACGATCCACCGTGCTGACAGCCACATGCATGCGAGTATCGCTAGAAGCATAATAGATGAAAACCTTTCCATCAGCATCTGCAATCCATCCATTAGTGAACGCAACATTCATTACGTCACCTATATATTCATCACCCTGAGGAACCAGAAAATAACCACCTGGCTGAGCAATGACGTGAGTTGGATCGTCAAGTGCTGTCATATACATATAAAGCACATAACGCAATCCGCTGGCACATCCACGCACTCCATGAGCTAAATGGAGCCATCCCCAATTGGTTTTAATGGGATGTGGTCCTTCGCCATTCTTCACCTCCATAATCGTATGATAATGACGAGCATTGATAATCTTCTCATCTTTAATCTCGGCATGTTCGATATCATCAATCAAAGCCCAACCGATTCCACCTCCGCTCCCTGCATTAATAAAACCATCCTGAGGGCGAGTATAGAGTGCATACTTGCCATTCACAAACTCAGGATGCAATACAACATTGCGTTGTTGGGATTTGCTCTTTAGATCTGGAAGACGATGCCAATTTTTCAGGTCTTTGGTACGGGCGATACCACATGTCGCAGTGGCTGCACTGAGGTCGTCTGGTTGGCTGTCATCATGACGTTCAACGCAGAATAGACCATAAATCCAACCATCCTCGTGAGCAGTGAGACGCATATCATAAATGTTGGTGGCAGGAATCACATCCTCTGGCATGGTGATAGGTTCTTCCCAGAAGCGGAAATTGTCAATGCCATTAGGACTCTCTGCCACAGCAAAGAAACTTTTACGATCTGCACCTTCAACACGAACTACCAATAAATATCTTCCTTGCCATTTGATAGCTCCACTATTGAGCGTAGCATTCATCATGATGCGCTGCATCAGATAGGGATTGTCTTGCTCACTGAAATCGTAACGCCATTCCAAAGGCGTATGCTCAGCTGTCAGGATTGGATTCTTATAACGGGTATAGATTCCATTTCCAAACTCCTCAGGAACATTCGGTTTCCTAAGCAGTTGTTCGTGACGCTCACGCAAGGCTGCAATCTTAGCTTGATATTCTGTACTCATAAGCTTATTTCATTACAATAGATTCTAACGTATAACTCTCATCTGTACTGGTAAGAGCCTTAATCATCGTCTTGACAAGACTTTCGCTGCCATCCAGCCATGAACCATCCTTGTGGGAGAAGAAAGCATGATGCTCGGAACCCTCACCAGGATTGTGGTTGTCCCAGAGACAGGCCGCAAGACCTGCAAAATGAGCAGCGCGGCAGAAATACTCCAGATAGTAATCGCGTATGCGGTTTTCTTCCTCTGTAGCATGGCGTGAGCAACCGAACTCACCCAGATAGCAAGGAATGTTCTGGTCGATGAACTTGGCTTTGAGTTGGTTCAGAAGATTGGTGATAGCCAACTTGTCGCCCTCAGTCCCCCATGTCTTGCTCAGAGGATCACGCAAAGTAAAATCGTAGGGATCATAGCAATGGACAGCAACAATCAGTTTCTTGGCGGCATCAGCAGGAATCTTGAAGTCGTCACGCAAAGCCAACCCAGGACTGGATTGATAGCTGGGAACGGCAATCCAGCGGGTAGCGTTCTGTGCACCTGTAGCACGGATGGCATTCACAGCAAACTGATTCCACTCGTTCATGATGTTAATCTCACCTGCAGTGGCGCCCTGCCAGTTGTGATTCAATTCGTTGAAGGTCTCAAGAATGAGGTATTTCCCCTCGTTCTTGAAAGCCTCGGCAATCTGTGTCCAAGTAGCCAAAATACGTGCCTTCAGTTCCTCGTTGACAGAAGCGTTGCTGCTGGCTGTAAAAGCATCCTGCCAGTACTCATCATGGTGAGTGTTGAGGATAACATTCAAGCCAGCAGCCTTGGCCCACAGAACATTCTGTTTGACAAGTGTCATGTAATCAGAATCGATGGTGTAGTTGCCGTCATTCATATCCTCATAACATCCCCAAGTGACTGGAATACGTACCGTCTTCACACCGGCCTTAGCCAGATTCTTGTACAAATCCTCGGTGGGGTTGACACCATCCCACCAGGGTGCAGTCTTGTTCCAGGTGATGCGATAATTGCCTGCCACGTTGCTACCATCGTAAGAATCAAAGTGGTTGCCCAGGTTCCAACCAAAACCCAACTTGTGGGTTATGGCCATTGCGTCGTTGTCAGGCAGGGCCTGCTCGCCACTTTTTTTTGCAGTGAAACTCAGCGTGTAGTCAGGAGCCGTCTGAGTGGCATCTTCCTGAGCAAGAACAGAACCAGAAGGAACTTTCAGTGTATAGGACGTACCAGACTCCAGGGAAACTGGAATATCGATTGCCATTGAAGTGATGCTGTTGCTGCGAGCCTTCACCACCTGGCCGTTCAATGTGATATTAGCCGCAGAACTGACTGTGACCAGTGTGTTGTAACTCAGAGTTATCATTGTAATGGAAGAAGCATCCACCTCGCTACCTTCCACCAAAGAGGAAGAACGCAGGACTATTGTTTCTCGCAGCCCACCAGGCTTCACTTCTGTCTCGTCTCCTCCACAGGAAACGAATGCAAATGTACTCAATATTAGGCTGAGCAGACCATAAACATTTTTTTTCATTTTATCCTAAAATTATTTCTACTTGATGTTTTCCTACAGACTCGCAAACGATATTTCCTTTTTGAGGGACTCCGTCCACCATGATGCTGCGAATCCCCTTTTGTACACCATCCGGATTTTGCACGTGAATGGTATACTCTGCCCCTCTGAATTTACGATAGACTGTATATTCATGCATTGAAGACGGAATACATGGCTCAATGAGTAGTCCTTCATATGTAGGTTGAATACCCAATATGTACTGAGTAACGGCCAGCCAATTCCATGCTGCTGTACCTGTAAGCCAACTGTTCTTCCCTTCGCCAGGACGAGCTGCTTCCTTCCCCGCAATCATCTGTGAATACACGTATGGTTCTACTTTATGCAGATTTTGGTCTTCAATCCATGCTGGACAAATCTTCGTATAGTGTTCCCATGCATCATTACCTCGACCTGCTAATGTCTCAGCAATGATGACCCAAGGATTGTTGTGGCAAAAGATACCAGCATTTTCCTTATAACCCGCAGGATAAGAACTGATTTCTCCTTTTTCCACATGGTATGTGGTAAAGGCTGGATAGTTAAGTACCATTCCAAACCCGGAATCAAGATACTTCTTACATGAATCCAAGGCCATGTCAATCATGCCCTCTTTTTCTCCTATCCTTGCCATAGCACACCAGCCTTGAGACTCAATAAAAATCTTGCCTTCTTCGTTCTCATGAGAACCTATTTTGTTGCCAAAATAGTCGTAAGCTCGCAGATACCACTCTCCATCCCAGCCAAATCGTTTCACGGCTTCTACCATAGAGTCAATATTCTTTTGTGCACGATCTGCTTCTTGAGTATAGGATGGTCCTAATTGACGACATAACTCCACATATTGTTCCCCACAGAAAACAAACAAACCCGCAATCATCAGACTTTCAGCTTTGGAGTCCTCATTCCTGTTTTCTGTGGTCTGAAAACTTTCATCAGGATTCCATGAAAAACAATTCAGATTGAGGCAATCATTCCAGTCAGCTCTTCCTATAAGCGGCAACATATGAGGCCCTAAGTTCTCAATAACATGATTAAAAGAAACACGAAGGTGTTCCATTAATGTAGCCTCGCTACCTGGAACATTGTCCCACAAAACTTTCTCTTCTAAAATACTGAAATCTCCTGTTTCCTTAATATAAGCAGTTGTGCCAAAAATGAGCCACAAAGGGTCATCGTTGAAGCCACTACCAATATCGTTGTTGCCGCGTTTTGTCAAGGGTTGATACTGATGGCAACAACTACCATCAGGAAATTGAGTACTTGCAATATCTAAAATACGTTGACGGGCACGACTGGGTATTTGATGAACAAAACCAACCAAATCTTGATTGGAATCACGGAATCCCATTCCTCTACCTATCCCACTTTCAAAAAAAGATGCAGAACGAGAGAAATTGAATGTAATCATGCATTGATACTGATTCCAAATGTTAACCATACGATTCAAACGCTCATCACTACTCTGAACAGTATATACGCTTAAAAGAGCATCCCACATGTTGCATAGTTCGCGAAAGGCATCATCAACAGCTTCCACTGTACTCAGTCGACGAATTGATTCTTGAACTTTCTTCTTGTTGATAACAGCATGGTCCGTTTTCCCAATGGAAGTAATTAAACCCGAAGTTGCAGGCGCATATTTTTCATCCTGCTCATTTTCGGAATATCCTAACAGGAAAATTAAGTCTCGAGTTTCACCAGGTTGTAGCGTCAACTCGATATAATGAGAAGCAATGGGACTCCAACCATGAGCTACACTATTGGCAGATTTACCTTCCATAACGCACTGAGGTGAATCGAATCCATTATAGAGTCCTATAAAAGATTCACGGTCAGTATCGAATCCCTGAATAGGACAATTCACACTATAATATGCAAAATGATTACGTCGCTCCTTATATTCCGTTTTATGATAAAGGACAGAACCATCTATTTCAACCTCACCCGTAGAAAGATTGCGCTGAAAATTTTCGTTATCTGTAGCAGCATTCCACAGGCACCATTCTGCAAAACTGAAAATCTTAAGTTGTTTAGAAACATTGGTTTCGTTGCATATCGTCAGTTTCTGAACCTCAGCCCATGTATGCAACGGAACAAAAAAGAGTACGTTGGCCCGTACACCATTCTTCATACCCATTATGCGAGTATAACCCATACCATGACGACATTCATAGCTATCAAGAGGAGTCTTACATGGTTTCCATCCAGGATTCCATACAGTATCCCCATCCTTAATGTAGAAATAACGGCCACCATTATCCATAGGTACCTCATTATAACGATAACGGGTAATACGGCGGAACTTGGCATCTTTGTAAAAACTGTATCCACCTGCCGTATTGCTAATGAGAGAGAAAAAATCCTCATTGCCCAGATAATTAATCCAAGGCCATGGTGTGGCAGGATTGGTGATTACATACTCGCGTAGAGCATCGTCAAAATGGCCGTAATTCTTCATCACTTAGTGATTTGAGAGGTCATGTCGCGTATTATGTTCATAGTTGTGGTATCACATGCGAAGACTGAGTTCAAACCTTGTTCTTCCTGAGCAGGATCACCTGTGTAATCGTCCCAGCGTTGCCAGTTCTCATGCTTAACCTGAGCATATCCTCCCCAACTCCAGAAGTTACAGCCAGCAATATGACCGCTATCACGTATGATACTGAATACATACTGGTAATAAGCATCACGTCCCTGAGTAGCGCTTCCAGCCTCTATCTCATAGTTGTCTCGAGGATACCCAAACTCTTCCAATACCATCGGCTTACCCAAAGGATTCATTAAAGCATAGGCTTCCTCTATATAGTCCGCTGTGTTCTGACATGCAGTCTCCACACGAGTAATTACAGACTCAGGACCATTGGTCTCAATTGCTTCAGCACGAGTGGCTACGTATTTCCCCAACCAAGCCCAGTTGAAAGGCCATACGTGGATACATGCATAGTCAATTTCTGGGAAGGCGTGTATCTTTTGGAAGAGATCCAAATCCACCTGACAACCATTCTTTCCTTCACTGCCTGTTGTGACAAGATGGTTGGGATCAATACTTTTGATGAGTTGAGCCTGCTCCTGAATCCATGCTGCAAAACAGTTCTTGGTAATAGAATCATTGGCAAAAGCGCGAGGTTCGTTGGCCAATTCCCAAGCCATTAAGGCAGGAGACTCTTTATAGGGTTTTCCTGTTACTGTATTCGTGCGAGAAACGATAAAACGTGTATGATTGGCAGCTAATGCCTTTGCACTGTCATTCTGAGTAAACTGACAATGATAGGCTTGGAAAGCTTCCCAGTCCTTAGGAGAAGGTACTGGACCTGCACCAGCCCACTCCAGATAGACACCGAAGCCACCACTCCATTCCCATGCATTATTAAGATAGAGCACGCATTTCATATTACGTTTCTCCAACTCAGCCATTAAGAAATCCAAACCTTGTAGTATAGTATCGTTGTATACACCAGGAGCTGTTTGCAAGGTTGGTTCTATCTGGTAATCCAACTCACCCGTTCCATCTCCGCCCACGAGAACTCGGATATTGTTGATTCCTACCTCCTGCATCAAATCCAATTCTTTTTGTAGACGGTCACGATTGCCTCCTTGACCTTCACTGGCCAAAATGGCACCATACCAAAAGTTTGTACCTACATAGCGATATTCCTTGTCACCTATGTAGAAATGACCATCCTTTACTGTTACAAACAGAGATTCTGGTGTGCTCTTTGGAGCATTGCAATTGCTCATAAAAGATGCTATTATTAACAAAACGGGATAAAAAAACTTTTTCATATCATATATAAGATGTTATATTGAATGTTCTTGCTGTCTTATTCAATGACAAAAACTCGTTCCTGCTGAGGTTTCACTTGAGTCTTTATCTGATTCTTGCAGGAGATTGACTTCCCCCATTTAGCTTTGGCAATATCCAACTCGCGGGCAAATCCTTGGGTTTCCACCTGAATGTTCTTAAGCACAGCCTTGGTGTCATTGAAAACATAGACAAAGGTTTTCTTACCACATTTCACTGCGTAAGCGATTCTATCACCTATCGTAGCTTTCACAGGGATGAATTGACCTTTTCCCGCCTTCAGCATTTCTTGATTAACAAAAGCTACAGCATTGAAATATTCATTTGTCCTTCGATTATCAAAGTATTCCCACCACCAACTCATGGGAGTAACAGGAGTAGGACTGAAGAGTCCATACCAAAGCCCACGACGAAAGTCGACGTCCATACCTTCAGCAAAGTCATCGAAGTTCTTGCTCCAGTCCCATTCATAACCAAATTCACCAATAATATATGGCTTGCCGTGACGGTGTTCGTATTGAACAATAGTCTCAGGGATAATGGAAGTCTGTTTATAGATATGCTTTTGGTTAATATCTATATCTGGAATATCATTAAGTCCTTTCAGGTCACGATGAGATATGGAGGTAGTGATAATATGCTGATAAGGATCGATACTGCGCAGATAATGACTCATCTCAGTATGCCAAGAAACAATATCCTCAGCAGGAATAGGATTCTTTGAATCACGGAACTGAATATTATCAATCTCGTTGAAGAACTCCCACATAGCTATACTTGTACTGTATCCCCAACGAGCTACAATGTAGCGTAGGCGATTGTGGTAACGTGCACGTTCCTCACGAGAAACAAAGAAATTCTTGTTCGTACGCATCTCACCTGCACCCATGCAAAGCATTACTTTAATATCCAATTTTTCGCAGAGTTCAAGTGTCTCATCCAAGCGCTTGGCAGCACTCTCGTTGATCGGTTCTGAAGTTTCGCTGTAACGCCTGTTATTGAAATCTTTCTTGCGATCAATGGGGAAGTTCCAAGAACACATCCACATACGGGTAAAATTCCCTCCCAACTGAGCAAACTTGGAAAGCATGGCAGGATAACTGAACCTTTCAAACTGTTCATGAAGATTGCTGAAGTATTTGGAGTCATCACTGGCACGGGATTCCCAGCAAAGATTCTCTCCAACACCACGAAAGAGAGTTCCGTCCTCGTAACGCAATGTCCAGTTATCATTCACATGCAAGAATCCATGCCCGTTGCCTTGTTTTACATCCAGCAATATAGGATTGGAAACAGACTCCATTCCTGGCTGTGAATAAATGGCAACAAAAGAATATTTACCAACCTCACGAGGAGTAAAACGGGCTTTCCAGAAACTCTGCTCACCCGACTTTCCACGCTCGTAGTAAGCAGGCAGAATAAAGGTTTGTCCGTGAGGAGCAACAAAAATAATGTTCAACTTTGCCTCCTCCTGACGATAGGGATTTTCCCACTGACCGTGTAAAGAGACTTCAATGTCCAATCTTTCACCTGTACACAAGGATTGTGTAGGAATCGTTACTTTAATGATTTGGGCATTGATAGGCAAAACTGCCAACACTAACAAACAAACAATCCAAATGAAAAGACCTCTATCTTTCATCATTATTAAATTATGAAATTCCTAACATCTTCAGTATCCAAGCTATCCATGCGTCATATTGCTCTTGATACCAAAAGTGAGCTGTCTGCTGATAGGGATGAATCTCTTTAGGACCTGACACAGAGTTATATGTCGCCCATGAAGTGGTAGGAGGCACAACATCGTCATTGTAACCGAAAGAGAACCAGCCTGGACAGGTAATGCGGCGTGCGAAATTCACTCCATCATAATAACGAGCTTCTTCAACCTCTTTTGGATCTGGATTCTCCTTGCCATAGAAATAATGAGGCCATCCGCAAGCTATCCTCTTCAGTGAGGCTTCGTGATCGCACATGGCTGCGTGAACAGGTGCATAACAAGAAACTCGCTTGTCTAAAGCTGCACAAGCGAGGGAGAGGAAACCTCCCTGAGAAGATCCTAGCACCCCCAAATGTTCGCCGTCCCATTGGGGAAGACTAGCAATATAGTCGATAGCACGGATAGCTCCTGTGATAACATGTTTGTAATAGTTGCGGTCACGATCATTGATACTCCATAAAAAATATCCATCCAAGGGACCTGCCTGCAACTCATCGTAATAACTCTGAGGATTGGTTACGGGAACTCCATGGATACCTATCTCCAAGACAATGCATCCCTTAGCTGCTGTCCATTGATCTCCATTATAAGGTCGAACTCCTGCTCCTGGCACCTTTAGCACGGCTGGATATTTTCCAGGGGCCTTAGGTACGTTGAGTATAGCATAAACACGACGTCCCCACTTGTCATTCTGAAAACTGACATGATAAGTGTTGACCTTATCAGTAGAACGTGCAGGGAGTGGCTCCATTATGGGCTCTAGAGCAGTCCAGCGAGCTTGTTCCAATGCTTTACTCCAAAATGTGTCGAAATCCTCAGGACATTGTGCTTGAGGCTGTATTTCTTCAGGATCTACGGCCGCTGTACATACCCCTTCATATCCCTTCCCGTTTACATGAGCTTTAACCCTAAGACGATAGAAACCAGGCTTATTCATCTTACCACTGATTATGATTTTCCCCTGCTTAAGCAATTCACTCTTTTTTACGTCAGGATACAATTCTGGTCCCATCTCGTAATCAATCTGCACATTATCCAACAAGGTACTGGATTGCAAGACTTTCACCTCGAAAGAAATTTTCTCGCCCTTCCTGTAAGTCCAGTCTTTATGGTCTGGAGTTACGGTAACCACAATATTGTTGCCACGAACTTGTGCCTGAAGTCCTAAGACAATGTTTACACCTATGAGTATGGACAGTAATTTCTTCATACACATTATTATATATTACTCTTCTGCTTTGAAAGTCTTTTCCAAATAAAGACCATTCAAGTCCTGAACAAAAAGAGTCTTGTCAGCATTATAAAATGCCACAAAATCCTCAGCACTTTGTTGGCCTGGATAGGGAGCATATAGATGTCCAGGCTTGTCGTGAGCATTGCGCCAAGTCAGAACATAAGCAATGGGGAATTTGTCACAGGCAGGCTGTAAATAAGCTGTCCACCAATTGTCACATTTAACACTTTCATAACCAGTTTCTGTAATTGCAGGGACCTTGCCATGCTTCTCTGCCACACAGCACAGGGTGGTCAACAGAATTTCCAACTGTTCTGTATATTTCTTCAATCCTAAAGTATCACCTTCTTGTGCAGTACAATAATGATCGAAACCAATTACATCAATATATTCATCACCTGGATAACGCTCCAAATACATTTCCTCATGTTCCCAATATTCACTACCTGGAGAGTAAGCAAAAAGGGCATTTGTCACTCCATCTTCCTTCAGTCGTTTCTCGGTAAGTACCCACAAAGCCTTGTATTGTTCTGCAGAACAAAGATTCTGCCCCCACCAGAACCAAGAACCTGTGTGCTCATGCCATGGCCGGAAAAGGACAGGAACTTTCACTCCATAGGAAGTTTGTAAAGAGTTCAAGAAGTCTGCCACACGATCAATCCATGTAAGGAAAATCTCATGATTCTCACCTCCTTCCAACACAGAGGCAACAGTTTGTTTCTCTTGCTCAGCTTTCTCCCCACCATTAACCCATGCAGTACCTCCGGTCAAAGGATTATCGAGATGCCAGCTGAGGGTAACCATACCTCCGCGTTCAAACTGACTGATGATCTCTTTGCGCATACGCCTGAAGGGGACTCCGTCCAGATTGGTAGAGTCTCCCAATTCCAGATGGCCCAGGTCGAATCCCATTACTGCAGGATAGTCATTACAAACACTCTTTACGTCGGAACGATTCTCATCTCCAACCCATCCTACTCCATACACAGGATCGTCTTGATGTCCATACATGTATCCTTTCTTAGCCTGTTCCTTCAGGTTTGTCAATAGGTTCTCTGTACGCTGTGTTCTACCCGATGCTGCTAAAGGATCATCGGCTTTGTTTTCATTATTCCTTTTGCAGCCCATGAATAGCAATGTTACAGCTGCCATAATCAGAATCTTTCTGGTTTTCATATCTTAATGCTTTTATTTTACAACCTACAATCTAAACCTTTTCGTTAAGCCAGATGACCAAAACCAAACCAGTTTGAGCTTTGACACGGCGAGAAAAGGTCGGAAGAATTCCAGCATCACTATAGACTATGAACTATGAGAATAAGGAGGGGCCAGTAAACACCGACCCCTTCTTATATGTACATAAATCAACTATTCTATCGTAATCTTTGTGATTTTGATGTTATCACCGTTCGCAACGAAAACGCCGCCCCACCATTGCTGGGTATAGGCAGCATCCAGCATCTCCTGGGTCAGCACAAGTTCGATGCAACCGCCATGGGCAGCCAGGTCATACTCGGTGAACTTACCACTCTCCGTGTCGTTGCCAAAGCTGCACACACTCAGGTAGGTGGGTCCCCAATGGCCTTCTACGATCTGCACCTTCCAGTCATCAGCCAGGGGTGTGGCATAGAAGCGGACGGTCTGCCCTGCCTTAGCCTCAGCAGCCGCCAGCTCAGCACCGGCATCGCTCAGCAGATAGGGCTGGTTTGCCCAGTCGTCTGCAACAGCCTCGCCTTCCCAAAGGGTAAGCTCCGTGCTTTCGTAGTGGGTGATAGAAATCTTGTCAACGATAACATTATCACCGTTCAGGACGAAGACACCGCCCCACCATTGCTGGTTGTAGGCTGCATCCAGCATTTCCTTTGTCAGGGTCAGCTGATAGTTTCCGTTGTTCCCTTCCAGGTCATACTCTTCGAACTTGCCGCTTTCTGTATCGTTACCTACACTACAGATACTTGCATAGGTGGGTCCCCAGTGACCTTCAACAATCTGTAGCTTCCAGGCTGCATCGGTGGGCACGATATGGAAGGTGATGACATCGCCTTCTACAGCACCGGCTGCTGCCAGTTCAACACCGGCATCGCTCAGCACATAGGGCTGATTTGCCCAGTCGTCTGCCAGAGCCGTTCCGGTCCAAAGCACCGTGGTGGTCTCTGAGTTGGGGATTACAGTAATTTCATACTCCACTTCTCCGTTGTCTGAAATAATCTTCAGCACAGACTTCTTGGTGGCGTTGGAGGGAATGCCCACGAACAGCTTGGTTCCGTTTTGGATATACTGAACAGCGACGCCATTCACCAATACGCCCGTCAGATGTTCTATGTTCTCAACATTCAGTACCAACATGTCGCCGGCCTTCAACTCTTCAGGAGCAAGTTCGCTTTCATCGGGCACATAGCAGAATGCAGGCTTTTCGATGGTCAGCTCAGGAGCCTCGATAGAAGTGCCGTTGTCCAGACTTAATACAGGTTTACCACTTTCGCCATCCAAAGGAATCTGTACTGTCAGGGTTGTGCCATCTTCGTTAGCCTCGACAACATTCTGTACGCTGGCGCCGAAGGCTACGCTGGTAACCAGATCCAGATTCGTACCGGTGATAACCAGGATGCTACCTGCGCTGGCGGGATTGTTGTTGTAGGAAGTAACGGTTGGCTTGACCAGTGCATAAGTTGTGGTCACAATCTTTCCGTTGGCCATGCTCAAGGTGAGTTCACCCTCTTGTGCCTTGGTAGGTACGTTAACGCTCAGAGAGGTAGCCGATACCTCAATCTCGCTAACCTGCCCTGCATTGGGAAAGGAAACGCTGGTCACTACATCCAGGTCCTTACCAGTAACCGTCAGAGTGGTACCAGCCTTCACCGCAGCAGCTTCAACCTTCAGTTCGGTTGGAGCAACGGTTGTCAATGTGCCAGCAGGAACTTCCACGCCAGACTTGCATACCAGAGCAATCTCACCATCAGGAGCCTCTGCAGGTAACTTAGCGGTTACGGACTTGCCATCCTGGGCCACTTCAACCTCGAGAGCCTCTACACCACCAACCTTAACACCTGTGACAAGGTTCATGTAACTACCACTAATCGTAATAATTTCTCCTTGCTTGGCAGTAATAGTGCCTTGAGCAGCAGTTTCTGCACGACCCTTAATCTTGGTTATTGTAGGAGTTCCTACATGCAAAACCTTCTCGCTCTGAACTATGTTATAGCTGACATCCTCTGCATCTGGATCCTGAACAGTCAAATCTACATCATACAACTTAATCTTTCCTGTCTGAGCCTCTTCTGGAACAAGCACTTTGATGGTGTAACGATCGTGCTGTGTAAAGGATTTCTCACTTACTTGCACGCCATCTGCAAACTCTACCATATGAATCAAGTTCAAATAATCACCTATAATGGTAATTTCCTGACCTGCCATAACATCTTCAGGAGTGAACTTCTCGAACTCAATATCCTCAGTATAAGTCAATTCTGTCTGAGTAGTCAATACTTTACCAGTCTTATCAATCAACTGAATTTTGCCTACTTCAGGACCATCTTTAGGAACTACTACACGTATCTCGCTGGGAATACCAGCCTGAACGACTTCAATGTTGGTAATAGGGTCCACACCAGGTATGATGACCTGAGCCACCTGGTCAAGGTTGCTACCCAAGAAACGCAGTGTACCACCACGAACCACAGGACTGGGACCAAACACGTTCAATGCAACACCCTTCTGATACTGGTTTGTTACCAGATCATCCTCGCTACAACTCGTCAGCGACAGTCCTGAAAGGATCATCACCAACAGAGTCATAAAACTGAAAATATATTTTTTCATATTCTTCTTTCGATGTTAACTTGGTTTATTAATATTTACCAACGCGGATGTTGTCTATTTTAAGGACAGGTGTACAAGGTGTACCTGATACACCACCGCTTGCCAAGAACAATACCAGTGAACTCCAGCTTTCAGGAGTTAACTTGCCTGTAGCAACACCGCCCTTATAGCCGTAAATAAAGTTACTCTTTAAGGGTAAGGTTACGGTAATCCACTTGTCGTTGGTGTCGTTTATACCTGATGTCCAAGGACGATACAGGGCACGAGGAACTTCATCTCCACTGATGTATACATTGTTGCATCCACCAGTAGGTAGACCATAGATATCAGTACCTGCATTACCATTGGTAACAATCGAGGTACTGGCAGGGATAATCTGCAGAGCACATGCTGTCCAAGGATTATTCTTTGGAACACACATCTCAAACTTCATGCTCATATTCTCCCATGCGGAGAAGTCTGCGATATCTATCAGACGACGGCTGTCGGCATCAGTATAGTCCTCTGTTTCCTTCCAGTTACCTGGCCAATACTCAAAACTAAAGTGACTATCATCCCATATCTCATCATCCATGGTAGCATCACCATTGCCCAACTGCAGATAGTTTCCACTGATGCTCCACTCGTCAGACTTAATCTCTTGAGGATGCCAACCGTGGTTGCTCAGACCAGTTTTGCCGTCAAAGTCAAACAACATCCAACTGTCCTTGCCATTACCACTATCCATAAACATGAAACCAGAAGTTACTTCACCATATACGTTTTTAATGGTTATGTTACCCTCGGCGGCATCAGCAGGTACCTCAACCACTACGCTGGTATAGTCGTCGCTTATACTTTTTACAGCAGCCTCGGTATCATTGTCATTTGCATTCTTGAAGAATACCTGAAGAGGGACAGCAGGATCATCAATTAAGTAACGGCCAGAGAGAGTGACCTCGCTACCAGGCTTAGCATACTCAAAGTCCATGCTGAAAAGTGTAGGACCAGGAATGACAACATGGAAATTAAAAGTCGTGGTATCATTCTTTGAGTTGATCATGTAAATCTTGTCAGTCACAGCCTTGGGGACATTCTTGGGAACAGTCACAAGCAGGGTGTTGTCTGTGATGTAGCTGTTGTTGAGTACTGCCTTTTGGTCGTTAAAAAACATTTCAGTTATGCTGCGCAGGTTCTCACCTACCAGACAGAGGGTTGACTGAGGACCAGCCTCCTCCACCAGCTGGCCATTGGTCATCACCTGTTCGTTGACAGCAGATTTGTCCACAACTTCACTGCTCAGGCAACGGATATAGTACACAGTAGGATTTCCACTGGCAATCTCATATTTGTCAGGCTCATCCTCGCAGGAGGTAAGGGAGAATCCTGTCAGCGTGACTGAAGCAATCAGGAGAGCCTTCATATATTTATCCATTTTTTTCATAAATCTTCAATATTATATATTAGTAACTGTAAGTGCTACGTACATCTACGTGAACTGCATCTGCACTAACTGCCATAGCAGAGTTGAATACGACGTCCTCCTGATAGGGAGGAATGATCAAGTAAGGCTTACCGGAATCAGGATCAGTCTTCATCAGAGTCTGGGGAACAAGGGAAGCACTCTCGTTGGTAGCATACATGACTCCTGAACCAGAGATATCCCAAGTGGTACGACCACTATCATAATAAGTCTCGTACAAGGACGCCAGGTTCCAGATTGCACAACGTTTCTGTGATTCCAACTGAGTCTTACAGAAGTTCATGTCATAGTAACTTACGCGTACGAAATCGTACCAGCGGTCACCCTCCATACAGAACTCCAAACGACGCTCTTTCCAAATATCCATGAAACTGATACTTGTGGGCTTGGCATAACCTTGGATAGCACGATGACGTACTGTGTAGAACGCATCAATAGCCTCCGCATCAGTAGTAGTGGCATTCAAAGGATTGCTGATATTGGCTGCAAGCAACTTGGCCTCAGCTAGAATCAGATAAATGTCGCTGAATCGTAGGATAAATGAAGGCACACTGCTAGCCATACGACCATCGGGACACCCTGCACCCTGCTGGTGATCAAAGGTGTTTCCATAGATGTGCTTCACGGTATTGGTACCAGTACATGCCTGGATACCCTCGTTGGTCAAACGATACTTGCTTCCGTCAACCTTAAAACCATAAAGAGCATCCAGGTAATCAAAACCACCCTTGTCCTGCCAGAACTGGTCATACCTGAAACCAGGAAGCATCATAGTTGCATGTAGGCGCTTGTCAGGATTGTTGATCCAAGAGTCAGGCTGGTTTTCCAGCAAATTTACGCCAAATGCCAACTGGCAATCGGGAGTGAAGCCACCCCAGTCGCCCCAGCATGCAGCCCAGTCGTCCATACCAGACAAACCCAAGTCTGCCTGCAGGGAGTTTTGGCGAGTCCAGTTGCTACCGTCGGCAGTCCAGCGCCATACAATCATACCCTCGCGAGTGAACATATTCTTCAGCAGGAAGACATCCTCGTAGTTGCTCTCCAGTTCATAGCTCGAATTCTGGATAACATCACGTGCATAGCTGGCAGCTTTGTCCAGATCCTCTTTGTTGAGCGAGCCGCTGACACCAGCTTTGGTCAAGTAGGTTTTAGCCAACAGACCTTCTGCGCTGTAGTAGTCCAAACGACCGGTTGATACTCTCTTAGGAAGCATTTCCATAGCTTTCTCCAAAGTCATGATGATGTATTCATACACATCTGCTCGCTTGGTTTTCTGGATGTTGGTATAGGAACCATCTGCCAACACTTGAGAACCATCATGAATGATGGGAACTTCGCCGAATGAACGTACCAAGAAGAAGTAGGCCAATGCTTTCCAGACGAGACATTCGCCCATACACTGGTCCTTGACAGCCTCACTGGGACCACTGGCATTCTTGAGGTTGTTGTACACTTGAGTTGAATGGGCAATCACACTCCACAATGAGGCTGACATAAGAGCCAGATAATCATCTGTTCCATTCAGGGTGAAATTTATATAGGTGGTAGACATATCGCCTTGGCGATAATTACCGCTCAGACCTTCACCTACAAAAATGAATCCACGCTGGAAATCATACCAGGGTGCGTTGTACAGGTAGTTGACGCCAGCATAACATTGTTCATCTGTCTGATAATAATTACCCGTGTTGTAACCATCCTCGTTGGGACGATCCAGGAAATCTTCGCAGGAAGTCATTCCCAGCGTCAGCAGAGCTATGGCTGCTATTGATTTGATATATCTTAGTTTCATAATATATACTTTTTTCTTTTAGATATCAATGTTCTATGCTCTAGAAGGTCAAGTTAACACCAACAGAATAGGTAGTGGGGCTGGGATAGCGCCCATTGTCCAAACCATATACATTAGCGCTGGTGGTGCTGACACCCACCTCTGGATCGTAACCACTATAACCTGTGATAGTCCATAGGTTCTGGATGTTGGTGTACAGACGCAGGCTCTCAATCTTCGCTTTGCTAAGCATTTGCTTGGGGAACGTATAACCCAACGATATGTTCCTCACGCGCAAATAGCTTCCATCCTCGATATAGCGGTCGCTGATGCGATCGTTGTCGTTGGGGTCTCCATACAGGCTGGGACGAGGAAGTCCTGCATCAGGATTCTTCACCTTCACGTTGGTAATATCGTCGTACCAGTTCTCGATGACCGAACCATCAGGACGGAGTATGGTGCCCTGGCTATAATCCTTATTGGGATCGATGGGAACCAGAATTGCACGATCTGAAATATTCTTAGTCTGATTTGTCCAGCTGCTATACATGTGAGTCAACGTGATAGCATTATAGTTCAAAATCTTGTTGCCTACAGAACCATTCAGGAACAAAGTCAAGTCAAAGTTCTTGTAGCGGAAAGTGTTGGTGAAACCAAAGGTGAACTTTGGCATAGGACTGCCAATATTGGTACGGTCCTCTGTGTTGATGACATTATCATCATTCAGGTCCTTGTACTTGATGTCACCCACCCAGACGGTAGACGTACGCTTGTATACGCCATCTGAGGGAGCTGCCTGAGGCTTGGGACTGTTCTCTATATCCTCCAATGAGGTATAGATGCCATCTGTCTTATAGCCATAGAAGCTGTAAAGACTCTCGCCAACCTTGCTCTCAGTTACTACGTCGCTCCATTGTCCCCAACCAATCAGGCTCTTGTTGCCACTACCGTCGTTCAGAGATACCAAGGTGTTCTTGTTGTGTGATATGTTGAAGTTCAGATCCCATTCGAACTTACCAACCAGGGGATGAGCATCAATTGTGAATTCCACACCACGGTTGCGGATGTGACCAAAGTTTCCGAAAGGAGCCTCCAGACGAATGCTAGGATTAGTGTTCTCGTTGATACCCATATAGCTGGGAACCTGCTTGAGCATAAGCATATCGCGGCTCTCCTTGTTGTACCATTCGAAGGTGAAATTCAGGCGGTCCTTGAAGAATCCCAAGTCGAGACCGATGTTCCATTGCTCCTGAGTCTCCCATTTAACATCCGGGTTGGCGATATTGCTAGGACGATAGCTGATGCCAAATATGCTCTCCATCTTACTGATACCAGAACCCCATCTGTAACCACCGATGTTGCTGTTACCCGTTTGGCCCCAGCCGATACGCAGTTTACCGTTACTCAGCCAATTGACATCCTTCATGAACTCTTCTTCTGTGAAGCGCCAACTGGCAGCTACAGAGTGGAAACCTGCCCAACGGTTGTTAGGACCAAAGTTGGAGCTTCCATCGTAACGATAAGTATAAGTAGCGTTATAGCGGTTGTTATAGCTGTAAGTCCAGCGGGTGAAGAAGCTGGCCATCGAGCTGCTTCCGAAACCATTATTGAACTTCTGCGAATCCAAGTCACCCAGAGCAGGGCTGTGAACATCGTCGCTGGGCAAGCCTGTAGAACTGATCTGCATCCAGTCGTAACGGCTCTCCCAAAGCTCCTGACCAACCATACCTGTCACGTTGTGCTTGTCGAATTGCTGGCTCCAGGTCAGATAGTTCTTCAGAGACCAGAACTTACTGGAACTCTTATTCTGCGAGGCGGAATTCTGAGTACGATTGTAAGTTCCTAAAGTAAGAGTAGGCTCATAGGTCTTTGAAGTGCTCCAGTTGAAGTCATAACCCAACTCAGTATGCCAAGTGAGGAACTTGAAGGGATTCACGTCAAAGAAGAAGTTGCCATTCAGTTTCTGACGATTCAGCAGAATGTCATCCTCCATAGCTATGGCGATGGGGTTGGGGCTGGTGTAACCTTCCTGACTGACACTACTGTAGCTTCCGTCCACATTATAAATAGGTATATTGGGAGGGGTTGTCAGAGAGTAGTAAATCAAGCCTTCGTTTGAGTCGGCCAGCTTCAGGTCATCGTTGCTGTTGCTGAAGGCAGCTGTCATGCCGAACTTCAGCCAGCTCTTCATCTGAGCATCCAGATTGGTGCGGAAACTGAAACGGTTGAAGTTGCTGCCGATGATGGTACCTTCCTGATTCATGTACGAACCGCTTGCGTAGTATTGTACCTTGTCTGTACCACCCTGAGCACTAACCTGATGGCTGTGCTGGAGAGCTGTCTGGAAGACGGCATCCTGCCAGTTGGTACCTTTGCCCAAAATGCTTGGATCAGCCAGCATGGGGTTATTCTCGTAAATCTCACCCATATCAACCAAACTGTTGTAGTATTCAGCATATTCACGCAGGTTCATCATGTCCAAACGTTTTTGCTGACGATTCACAGCAAAGTTGCCATTGTAGCTGAACTTGGCCTCGCCTGCCTTACCATGCTTGGTAGTAATCAGTACAACACCATTTGCCCCTTGAGCACCATAGATGGCAGTTGCAGAAGCATCCTTCAGGATTTCCATACTGACGATGTCTGAAGGATCGATTGTTGCCAACGGAGAAATGGTACTCATGCTACCATTACCCAAAGCGTCACCCAGACCGAAACTTGCGCCTGACTGGCTGTTCTGACCATTATTTCCACCGCTCTGCACGATGACGCCATCGATGACATACAAGGGTTCTGCATTTGCATTAATGGTTGCCTGACCACGCACGCGAATGCTGGAGGATGAACCAGGAGCACCACTCGTGTTAGTCGCTTGAATACCAGCCACACGACCTTGGAAACTTTGATCCAGAGAGGTGATGAGACTTCCCTTGACAGCATCTTCGCCAATGGTCACACTGGCACCTGAGATGTCACTCTTCTTCATGGTACCGTAACCAACCACAACCACATCGTTCAGCATCTTGCTGTCCTCTTCCAGAGTGACGTCGATTGTTGTTCTGCCTTTAGGATCGATTGTTTGGGGCTTGAAGCCTACCATCGAATAGGTCAGCGTCTTGCCCTGAGGAACACTGATGGTATAGTTACCATCGTAATCTGTGATCGTGCCGGTATTGGTACCGGTGACCATGACCTTCACGCCTATCATGGGACTTCCGTCTGTTCCATCATAGACAACTCCTTTCACCTGCGTTTGTGCCAACATTTGGAAACTCAGGCATAGGAGTGCAACAAAAAGCATTTCTAGTCTTTTCATGCGATCTTTCTTGAATTAATTAAGCATAATTTATTTGTTGTTTTTTACTGTTTTTCGGCCATAAAATACCCTTTTGGAGGCTTTTGGCAAGGCTAAGGTAGAAATTTCTTTTGCTACCCTCCAAATAAAAGTTATCTGACGAAAGTAAAATGATAAAAAAGTATCAGTCTAGATGATGATTTTGCTTTTATGGTAATTCTCGCGGAAAATGGTGGGCGAGCAACCCTTCTTCTTCTTGAAGATGCGGTTGAAATTACTGATATTGTTGAAGCCGCAGGCATAACAAATCTCTGCCACACTATGCGAACTGTCCACCAGCATTCGGGTGGCATGCCCCAAGCGGATGTCTATCGTGTATTCCGACACCGTCTTGTGGGTATGAAGGTGGAAGAAGCGACTGAAAGCCGTAGGTGTCATGCCTGCCAAGCTTGCCAGATCGTTGAGGCGGATTTCCCTTTGGAAATTCTGATCGATATATTCCTGCACCTTGCGCACCCTGCGGCTGTCGTGAGTGTTCGACACGCTGGAAAAGCTCTTGCTTGCCAGCAGATGATAGTTCTCCTGGATACTCAGTTCGTAGAGCAAATCCAGAAACGACAAGACGCTACCGAATCCTGGCTGCGCATCAGTCAGACTCATCAGCTTGGCATACACGGGCATGATGGCATCCGTTCCGTAAGCGATACCCAGCTTTGCGTTCTCCATCATTTTCCTGATGGGACTCATGGGATTCTTGGCCAAGAATTGCTCGCTCAGCAGATTCTGGCTGAACTGGATGGTTATCTCATGAATCTTGGGACTGCGGCACTCATGCTGCTCCCAGACGTGCTCCAACCCGCCTCCCACCAGACACAGGTCATATTCCCCCAACACCTCCATTGAGTCGCCCACAATACGGCGCGCCCCCTGGCAATGGGCCACGAAATTCAGTTCCAGCTCCTCGTGCTTGTGCAGGGGATACGAGAATTCCTCCTTGTGGCGCTCCACCAAATAGAAACAATCCTTGTCGCCCAGGTTGGTGATTTCTGTAATGACCTTATTCATGATTCATGCTGCCGCGGATTCTGACACTTCCAGCCACAAAATTAAAACTTTTCAGAATCTTTTGCAAATTTTGGGATAAAAAAAGTCAATTATCGGACAAAACCTCTCATTTTCGAGCACCTAAGAAGAGATTGCAGTCATAGTCTTATCAAGAGCAATATAAGCCTCATCGGCCCGATTGGGTGAACTAAGCCTCGTAGAGAAAGATTGAGTGTCGGGCAAGCAGACTGTCTCGTGACTGAAAATGGAAGGAAGAAGCGCAATTTGAAGATATTGTAGAGATTGATTGATACAATTCGTGAGACTGTCCACCAGTTCCTCATGCCTTTTCAACACGTTGAAACCAAGGATTCAACACGTTGGAAAGAGGAAATCAACACGTTGGAAGTCCGCTCGGAATACTAGGAAAACTCGGATTACTCGGAAAACTCGGATTGCTCGGAAAGCCCTGAGAAGTCCCCTCTTTTTCAAAGTCCATTTGAAAGGGCTCTCTGCAAAAAAACAGAGGAAAACTTGAAGTTTTGAGGAAGAATACGTACTTTTGCTGCATGAAATACGATGTACTGAAACACGGAAGAGGATTGCACCCATGGGGATATCTGCTGGTGGCGGCGGCTTTCTGGGGATTGATCATCCTAATCGCATGTCTTTCGTGGGGAAATCGTAAGGAGAAAGCCACGGCACTCGTGGAGATTGCCAGCGTTTGTGAAATCCATGTGGATAGCAAGCCTGTGCTGACCTTTGCGCCTGATACCCTCATCACTCCTGCCGTGTGGATCAATCGCTGGTGGCTCCTTCCCTCCTGTCGAGGGAATCTGGCAACCTATGACCCTCGGAAGGAAGAAGGTACTGGCGGCAAGGATATGGACGAATGGCTGCAGGAACGCAGAGAGAGGAACGATTCTATCCTGCTGGGACTCTTGCATCTGCAGGAGGAGACAGACTACTTCCTGAGGAAACATACCGTGAAGGAAGAAGGGTTCGAGCTGGTGGCCAAACATGCAGAACGAGTGCAACACATGATTGACTCTATCCAGGAGATGAACCTGCGGCTGGAGGAAGCCATGGGGAACGGCCATGCAAAACTCCTGCGGAAGAGGGATTTCTACGCACTCTACCAGCAAGACGGAAAACTGACGCGCGAGCCTTGCCGTCTGGCAAGAGAAAGCGGCAAACAGATACGTCTGCAGACGGAAGGCAAGAGGAAACCTGCTGGCGTGAAAGCCATCAGCCTATGGCCTTGGGCAAGACACATCGATGAAGAAATCTACCTTTCCCTATACGGAATGGACGGCTATGACGCATGCAAGCAGGGTAACGTCACGAATCGGATAACCATAGAAAGGAACTTTTCCAACACTTCCCAGAAGCAGGATGGATTCTGCTTGATGTTCGACGAAACGGGGCTATGCTTTGCTGGATATCTGAAAAACGGGAAACGCGAAGGAAAAGGAGAGATGAGGGACCCGATGAGGAGAATCATACGGGGCTTGTTCTCTAGCGACACCTTATATTTTGGTAGCCGCACGGACTCTTTGGGCCATTATCTGGGTGATATGGACAGGCAGGGCAAAGCCAATGGGCATGGAGTATACCTCCTGAGTGCAGACAACACTCTCTACGAAGGCAAATGGAGCAACGACCAGCGCGATGGATTCGGAATCTCCCTGAGCCCCAACGCAAGAATGCAGGCAGGAGAATGGATACAAGACGACTACAAGGGTGAGCGGCTCGTCTATACCTCGGAACGAATCTACGGCATCGATATCTCCCGCTATCAGCACGAGAAAGGACGCAAGAAATATGCAATCAATTGGGGGAAACTGCGCATCAAACACTTGGGAACTCTGAGCAAGAAACGGGTAGAGGGTGAAATGGATTATCCTGTCTCCTTCGTCTACATAAAAGCTACTGAAGGCCAGTCGCTCGTCAACCAATATTATGCTGCCGACTACATTCAGGCTCGCAAGCATGGCATCCCTGTAGGCAGTTATCATTTCTTCTCCACCCACGTCCCGGCTGACGTGCAAGCAGAACTGTTCCTGAGCAACGCACACATTCAAGACGGCGATTTCCCTCCCGTGCTGGATGTGGAGCCAAGCAACGCTAAGATAGAGCGAATGGGAGGAACTGAAGCCATGTGGAACAGCATCCGCACCTGGCTCCATATCGTCGAGAAACGCACAGGGCGCATACCTGTACTCTACATCAACCAAATGTTTGTGAACAAGTACCTTCCTCATGCGCCAGATGTGGAGGAGAAATATCCTGTGTGGATAGCCCGCTACGGAGAATACAAGCCGAACGTAAGGTTGGTCTATTGGCAACTGAGTCCAGACGGACGCGTAAACGGCATCCAAGGGAAGGTGGACATCAACGTCTTCAATGGGTATCGGGAGGATTTCAACGAATTCAAGGAATCTCTCCGATCAAGAAAAACTTCCTCTCAATCCTTCTGAAAAAAAGGAGAAACTCTCGTTCGAATCTCTCCCTTTTATGCCTGTGAATGAAGGACAGCGTTATCAGAAGTTGTCCATGTGAACCTCAAAATAGGCTTGAGGATGAGCGCATACTGGACAAATATCAGGAGCCTTGGTTCCCACTACGATGTGACCACAATTGCGGCATTCCCATACCTTTACCTCACTTTTCTCGAACACTTGAGCAGTCTCCACGTTCTTCAATAGGGCACGATAACGCTCCTCGTGGCTCTTCTCAATAGCAGCCACCATACGGAACTTGGCAGCCAGTTCCTCGAAGCCTTCTTCCTCGGCTGTCTTGGCAAAGGATTCATACATGTCGGTCCACTCGTAGTTCTCGCCATCTGCGGCAGCCTCCAGATTCTGAGCCGTATTGCCTATGCCACTCAATTCCTTGAACCACATCTTGGCATGCTCCTTCTCGTTGTCGGCAGTTTTCAAAAACAAAGCAGAAATCTGTTCGTAACCTTCCTTCTTGGCTACAGAAGCGAAGTAGGTGTACTTGTTGCGTGCCTGTGACTCTCCAGCAAATGCTGCTTCCAGATTTTTCTCAGTCTGGGTACCTGAATACTTGTTTGCCATAATCTTATCGTTTTTTATTATTGATAAAGGAGTTCTTGTTGATCTCAAGTGCAAATATAAGGGTTTTATGAATATGCTGTATCATCAGAATTGCAAAAAAAATCAAAAGAATACTGATTCTATTTCTTTTCCCTCATTAGTCTCCTTTCAGCAAATCTGCTACCTGTTCCAACCATTTCTTATCCACTTCGTCGAATGTTGCCAAATGCTCGCTATCGATATCCAGCACTCCAACCACATTTCCCAGACTGTCGTGAATCGGCACCACAATCTCACTCTGAGAAACAGAACTGCAAGCGATATGGCCAGGAAACAGATGGACATCAGGCACAACGATGGTCTCGTCGCGCATCCAGGAAGTTCCACAGACACCTTTTCCCTTAGCAATCCTGGTGCAAGCCATTGGCCCTTGGAAAGGTCCCAGGACCAGCATGCCATCCAGAACACGATAGAATCCTGTCCACCAAAAATGGAATTCTTCCTGTAGTATAGCACTCACGTTGGCCATGTTGGCAATCATGTCCTGCTCCCCTTCCACCACAGCAGCTAGTTGGGGCAACAATTCCGCATATTTTTTTTCCTTATCCATATTTTCCTTTCTGTCGAGATGAATAAAACGCTATGCAAAATTAATCAAAAGATGCAGAAAACACAAAAAACAAAGAAAATATTTGGTCAATTCCAAGGAAACCCATATCTTTGCACCCGGAATTAGGCCCAGATGGCGGAATCGGTAGACGCGCTGGTCTCAAACACCAGTGGGGCAACCCGTGCCGGTTCGACCCCGGCTCTGGGTACGACAAGAACCTTGTAAGTCACTGATTTACAAGGTTCTTTCTTTTTCTGAAAAAGTACAGAAATGACGCCCAATTAAGACACTTGTGAGAAATCTTCTCAAAGGAACAAAAAAAGAGAGATAAAAAGAAGCAAAAGTAAAATCAACACAATTAATTCCGATGATTAGAAAGAGAAGCATATTATTCTTTTTTCTGTCAGTTGCTTTACTGACCTGCTGGGCTCAGAAGGAAATAACCGACGAGAAGCAAAGTTTCACTTTGACATTCAACTATCAAGTGAAAAATACTGAGCCTTGCCAGCTGGTGGAAATTCCAGAAGTGCTTAGGGTTGGTATCATCGACGGAAAATCATTAGCTGACGACGGCGGACAAAACTATGCTGCCTTCCCAATGGCCGACGGTTCTGTTCCTGTGCTTGAAGCCAGACTCCAATTAAGGTTGCCCGTAGGTGAACGGGAATTGAAAGAGATGCCCATAGGCGTGCCTCTTTCTTTGCTGCATGAACCTTTTGGTCAACATCATGTGGAGCTTGCCTTTACTGGTGCCCGATGGTCACTTTATGTCGATGGAATACTTGCAGACAATGACTTCCCTTTAGGTTATCCTGAGCATAGACCCAGTACTGCCAATTATGACAAAACATTTGTCAAAGATGTCGCTCTAAGCCACGAAAGCCTTCAGAAAAAACGTCCTGAACGTACCCTTCACGCTTCTCAAATTCAATATTTTACCCCACAAGGACATAACTCATGGGTAGGTGATGTGGCTACTTGTTTCTTTCATGGGCGATATCATCTTTTCTACCTCTTCGACCGTCGCGGCCATCGCTCAAAATTCGGTCGAGGCGGCCATTATTTCGAACATCTCTCTACGGCCGATTTCATCACCTGGACAGAGCATCCAGAAGCCACTCCTATCGAGGAACAATGGGAAACCTTCGGCACAGGGACTCCCTTCGTCTGGCATGATTCACTCTTCCTGAGTTACGGTTTGCATACCTCACGCATTTACCCTCAGGAAAAAACGGCAACACCCATGCAATGGGAATATATCCGTAATCATGGACAGAGTCAGGCTTTACCCTTCGACAACACGGAAGGACTTTATCCTTCTGGAGCCTCATATTCCTTTGCCTCTGATGACGCTACACATTTCAGGAAGTCCCATATCCTCATTCATCCTGCAGAAAATCCAAGTATCTATACTAACGAAGCTGGACGCATGATGATGTTAGCCAACTATGGGGCCCGGGGTACATGGAGCAGCGACCGCATAGACGGCGGTTGGAAATGCTTGAGCGAAAATTTCCCACCAGGTGGAGACTGTACATTCATTTTCCATTGGGGCAACTACGATTACATCGTGGGCGGCTTCACACACATGTGGATGAAAAAGGCAGAAGACCCCATCACGGACTATACAGATATGGTGGCTTTGGGCACAGACTTCTATGATGGACTAAGTGTGCCTGCTTTTACCCGTCTTCCTTCCGGACGAGTTATTATGGCAGGTTGGATGCAACTGGACAACCATTGGGGTGGTCCTCTGGTTCTTCGCGAACTGATACAGCACCCAGATGGACGTATTGGTTCACGCTTCATGCCTGAATTGATGCCTCAAATGAGGAAAAAACAACTGCTGAGGCGTAAACTTAAAGACGAAACGACTCTGACGCTGCCAACTACAAACGGATTGCTTACATTCGACGTCATTCCTTCTTCCAAAGGTAAGGTTGACCTGACGTTCCTATCTGCTTCGGAAGAAGAAACTTTCACATGGACATTAGATTTTGACGAGCAGAGGGCTCAGTTCTCAAAAGAAGCCGGACACAAACAAAAGAGTTTGCGCGAAGGTGGTAGCCCACAAAATGCGGTTGACTATGCCATCGATCATCTTGAACTACCTCAAGACAAAGCCATTACAATAAGGATATTGCTTCGCTGTGACCGAAAATTTACAGGTACTGTTGCTGATGTGGAAATTGCAGGACAACGGACCATGATAACCTACAGGCACCTGCTTCAAGCGAGACATCTTAAAATCAAAACTGAAAGAGTGCAAATTAAGAATGTGTCATTTGCCAAATTCTAAAGGAAAATATCCTATTAGTATGATTAAAAATTGATGGGGCAAGATATCTTGCCCCATCAAGAAAAAATAATATCTTTTTGTTTTATTTGAGCACCCTTCTTTTTTGCTCCTATTCCTTCTCAGGAGTGGAAGGTTCCGGCGTTTCATCCTCTTCCTTCTTTTTGGCAAGGTATTCTGGAAGAGAAAGGCCTGCCTGATCGAAAAGTTCACCCAAAGGAGGTATACTCTTCATCAAACCAGAAAGGAAATTGGCTGTACTGGTCTTAGCATCACCGCCGCCACCATTGTCCCAAACGGTAACTTTGTCGATATTGATACCCTTGATAGCATCAACTTGTGTCTTGACGAGTTCTGGCAATTTCTCGAGCAACAATAAGGTGTATGCCTTGGTGGCATCTCCTCCAGCAGCCTTGATCATCTTGTCGTAACCGTCGGCCTGCTTGGTCAGAATCTGAAAGAGACCATTAGCTTCAGCCTCCATCTTGGCATAAATGGCATCAGCCTCACCCTTAGCATTCACACGCTTCTGCTCAGCAGTTGCTTCGGCAGCAATCACAAGTCGTCTCTTTTCAATCTCCTGTGCCACAATCACATTGGCTTGCTGGCTGGCACGATCACGATCAGCACGTGCAATTTCAGCTTTCTGCTCTGCAGCATAAGCCTCTTCCAAAGCTTGTGCACTTGCCACCTTTTCAGCAGCAACAGCTTTACGCTGTGCTTCTGCCTCACGTTCACGCCGGTCAGCATCACTATTGGCGATTGCAATCTTGGCCTCGTTTTCACCCTGCACAGCCTGTGCGTTGGCTTCAGCCGTACGGATACGGGTCTCGCGGACAGCCTCTGCCTTACCAATCTCTCCGACTTTCTCCTGTTCAGCTACACGAACCTTAGCCTCGTTGATAGCCTTAGCTGCTGCCTCTTGTCCGAGAGCCTCGATGTAGCCAGACTCGTCTTTGATATCAGTTACATTCACATTAATCAAACGAAGACCAATTTTCTTCAATTCAACCTCCACGTTGGCTGTGATGGCTTCAAGGAATTTATCACGGTCTGAGTTTAATTCCTCGATACTCATGGTAGCAATAACCAAACGAAGTTGACCGAAAAGAATATCGCGAGCCAATTCCTGAATCTGAGCCGGAGTCAGCCCCAGCAGACGCTCGGCTGCTGCCAGCATGCTTTCTGGCTCTGTGCTTATACCTACGGTAAAACGGCAAGGAACATCCACACGGATATTCTGTCTACTCAGGGCATTTGTCAAATTAGCATCGATACCCAAAGGAGTCAACGACAAATATGCATAATCCTCTACGATAGGCCAAACGAAAGCACCTCCACCATGAACACATTTCGCACTCTTGTTGGAACCACGGTTACCATAAATAACCAAAATTTTGTCGGAAGGACAACGACGATAACGATTGATGATTGCCATGAACAAGAATACCAGCACGACAACACCTATTACAATAAAATAAAAAGGATCCATTTTTTTAACGTGTTAAGTCGATTTTTTTCCTTACTTCCGAATGAATAGTGAAAGATGAGGAAAATGATTAATAATTCTATTTGTATTTAACTCTTGGATTTTAAATTCTCTCTACCAACAAGATACTATTATCAATTACTTGAATGACACGAACTTTAGTTCCACTAGCTAGCGCCTCTCCATCGGTCATAGCAGGAAGCTCCTGAACAGAACCGAAGAAACTGATCTGCACTTTCCCTTGGCCAGAACGAGCTGCAGGAATAGGGATGTATACATCACAAGCCTGTCCTATACTGTCTTGAATGCGATAGGAACCAGAAGATTCCAACTTCATCAATTGGCGATACATCACCACAAAAGCGCCCACCATAGCACAACCACACATCAAAGCCACAATAGCCAATAGGAATTTGTTGTGAATTGTGCTCCAGAAGCAAACGCCTCCCCAACCAATTCCAAGCAGGAAATTCACAAAATTGCGAATAGTGAAAAGCTGAATGGCTCCTCCTGTATCCATCGTATCTCCGTTGCCATCTCCCAAACTAACATCACTTGCCATATCACCGCTTCCCATGTCTGCTCCACTATCTGTATCACCCAATCCTACAAGGGTCAGCACCATCTGGATAAGGAACACGATAGAGGTCAGGATAGCAATACCCCAATAAACTCGAAGAGTGGGATCCAATCCTTGAAACCAATTAATGAACATGCTCATAAACTATTTTTATTTTTATTGATTAATTAAACTACTGTTCATGAATACAAATTTATTACTTTTCTTCGAATGGCAGATAAAAATCACTGGAAATATTGGAGATTTACCTACTTTTAACGACATTTGCAATCTTAATTTGGCAAATTCTGATGGAAAAAGGAAAACATATCATGGACCTGTTCCATTTCTGCCCTGTGTGCGGATCGGCAGATTTCATAGTAAACAATGAGAAGAGTAAACGATGCCTTCAATGTGGTTTTGTTTATTATTTGAACCCAAGTGCAGCCACTGTGGCAGTCATCTTGAATGAAAAAAAAGAACTGCTGGTGGTCCGTCGAGCCAAAAATCCCGCAAAGGGCACGCTGGATCTGCCAGGAGGTTTTAGTGACTGCGATGAAACCAGCGAGGAGGGCGTGTGCCGTGAGGTCATGGAGGAAACGGGACTGAAAGTGGAAAAATTAGAATTTCTCTTCTCGTTACCCAATCTCTACATGTACAGCGGACTCCAAATCCATACGATAGACATGTTCTATCTCTGCCACGTAAAAGACACAAAAAAAGCAAAAGCAGACGATGATGCTGCAGAATTGATGTGGATTCCTTGGAACGAGATTCAGCCGGAAACCTTTGGTTTAGGTTCTATCAGACAAGGAATAGAGAAACTTTTAACGAAAAAAATTATAATAAAATAAGGTATAGTTGGGATTTTTCCATTACCTTTGCGCCCAAATTCAAACAATCGGATATTTACAATGAAAGATAATTTAGTAATCGTGGAGAGTCCGGCCAAAGCCAAAACCATTGAAAAATTTCTTGGAAATGACTACACGGTTTTGTCTAGTTACGGACACATTCGCGATTTGAAGAAAAAGACATTCAGCATCGATTTAGATACTTTCAAACCACAATACGAAATCCCCTCTGACAAGCAAAGGGTTGTAGCCCAACTCAAGAAACAAGCCCAAGATGCCAAGACTGTCTGGCTGGCATCCGATGAAGACCGCGAAGGAGAAGCCATCAGTTGGCATTTATATGAAGTGCTTGGGCTGAAACCCAGCAATACCCGCCGCATTGTCTTTCACGAGATAACCAAACCCGCTATTCTGGAAGCAATTCGAAATCCACGCGAAGTTGATCTTAACCTGGTGAATGCTCAACAGGCACGACGCGTACTGGATCGCATCGTGGGATTCAAATTGAGTCCTGTTCTTTGGCGTAAAGTGAAACCTGCATTAAGTGCTGGTCGTGTTCAAAGTGTAGCTGTGAGACTGATTGTCGAGCGTGAACGTGAAATACAAAACTTCCAAAGCGAAGATAGTTTCCGCATAACAGCCGCTTTCAAAACAATCGATGGAAGTGAAGTGAAAGCCGAACTTAATCATCGCTTTAATACAGAGGATCAGGCTCAAGCCTTTTTAGAAAGATGCAAAGATGCGCAATTCGTCATTCGAGACATCACAACCAAACCTGTCAAACGAGTTCCCGCACCTCCTTTTACCACCAGTACCCTGCAGCAAGAAGCCGCACACAAATTGGGTTTCACCGTGGCTCAAACCATGATGGTGGCACAGCATCTTTATGAAAGTGGACGGATTACCTACATGCGTACTGATAGTGTCAACCTGAGTTCTCTATGTTTAGGGGCCAGCAAAGAGGTTATTACAAAACAAATGGGCAAGGAATACGTAAAAACACGACAGTTCCACACGAATTCCAAGGGTGCTCAGGAAGCTCACGAGGCTATTCGTCCCACTTACATGAACGAAACTCAGATTGAAGGATCTATTCAAGAACGACGTCTTTACGACCTTATCTGGAAACGCACCATTGCCAGCCAAATGGCCGATGCAGAACTAGAGAAGACTCAAGCCACTATCGCTATCAGTGGAAATACGGAAGATTTCTTTGTGGCAACAGGTGAAGTTGTGAAATTTGATGGTTTCCTGCGTATATATCGTGAGACGAATGAAGAGGAGACTGAGAATGAAGACGAGGGAATATTGCCTCCTCTGAAAATAAATGACACGATGACTGGCAAAGAGATTGTCGCTACTCAACGTTTCGCACAACGTCCTGTACGCTACAACGAAGCAAGCTTGGTACGGAAACTGGAAGAACTGGGAATCGGACGTCCCAGCACCTATGCCTCTACCATCACCACTATTCAGCAACGTGAGTACGTAACCAAGGGAGATATTATTGGAGAAGAACGTTCCTATCAAATCCTGACTCTGAAGAAAGGAGACATTAAACAGACAAGCGGAAAGATTACAATCGGCGCTGAACACGGCAAACTGCTTCCTACCGACACGGGTATTGTGGTCAACGATTTCCTGCAAAACAATTTCCCTGAAATCATGGATTATAATTTCACGGCCGACGTGGAAAAGAAGTTTGACGAGATTGCTGAAGGAAATGCTAACTGGACTAATGTAATACGAGATTTCTACAATGATTTTGAGCCTTTGGTAGAGAATGCATCCAACACTCGTACTGAGCATAAAGTTGGCGAACGTGTTTTGGGAAATGATCCAGAAACGGGGGAGCCAATTACCGTAAAGATTGGACGCTTTGGTCCTGTAGCACAGATTGGTAGTACCGAAGCAGAAGAAAAACCTCGTTTTGCCCAACTGAAAAAAGGTCAAAGTCTGGAAACCATTACCTTGGAGGAGGCTCTCGAACTCTTCCGTTTACCTCGTAATCTTGGAAAGTTCGAGAATGTACCTATCATCATTGGTGCCGGCAAGTTTGGTCCCTATGTATCTTACGGAGGAACCTATATCTCAGTCCCCAAGAACCATAATCCTCTGACAATGACCATCCAGGAGGCAATCACGCTCATCGTAATGAAACGTCGTGAGGAAGCAGAACGCCACTTGAAAACCTTTACCGAAGAGCCTGATTTGGAGGTTCTCAAAGGACGTTTTGGGCCTTATTTGGCTTATAAGGGAAACAATTATCGTCTCCCCAAAAATATGCAAGGACATGCAACCCAATTATCCCTAGAGGAATGCATGGACATCATCAAAGCTCAAGATGCTAAGGCAAATTCTCCTGCCAAGGCTGCTACTGTTAAACGTCATTATAGCCGCAAATCATGATACGGATCATCCTTATAGGTTATATGGGAGCTGGTAAGACCACCGTGGGCCGCCAGCTGGCATTGGCCTTAGGCTGTTCTTTTTATGATTTGGATTGGTACATCGAGATGCGCTACCATCGTACGGTAGCTCAGCTCTTTGCAGAACGAGGCGAAGAAGGGTTCCGTGAATTGGAACACAACATGCTGCACGAGGTTGCTGAATTCGAGAACATAGTATTGAGTTGTGGAGGCGGCACTCCTTGTTTCTATGATAATATGCAGTATTTGAATGCTCAGGGCGAAACAATTTATTTGAAAGTGGAGCCTGCCACGTTAGCTCAACATCTCGAAATGGGCAAGGTAGAACGTCCTCTCATCAAAGGAAAAACAAAAGAAGATTTGGTTCGACACATTCAGGAATCACTTCAACAACGTGAACATTTTTACCTACAAGCAAAGCATGTGGTGGACGTAACTCTGCTGGATAACTACGAAAAGATAAAAGATAGTGTAAAACTACTCCGAGAAGAATTAGGCGTATGAAAAAATGGAGGATTGAGGATTCTGAAGAATTGTACAACATCAAGGGATGGGGTGTCAACTACTTTGGTATCAATGAGAAAGGTCACGTATATGTAACACCTAAGAAAAATAGTGTACAGGTAGACCTGCAAGAAGTTGTAGACCAACTTTCCAGTCGTCATGTCAAAGCACCTGTTCTGCTTCGTTTCCCTGATATCCTAGACAACCGCATTGAGAAAACCGACGAGTGTTTCCGCAAGGCAGAGAAGGAATATGAGTATCAGGGTGAGCATTTTATCATATTCCCCATCAAAGTGAATCAGATGCGTCCTGTAGTAGAGGAGATTATCAGTCACGGCAAGCGTTACAATTTGGGATTGGAAGCAGGTTCTAAGCCTGAGTTGCATGCTGTGCTGGCTACCAACATGGACAGCGACAGTCTCATTATCTGCAACGGTCACAAAGACCAAAGCTACATCGAGCTTGCTCTCTTGGCTCAGAAAATGGGTAAACGAGTGTTCCTGGTCATCGAGAAATTGCCAGAACTGAAAATAATGGCTGAGACAGCAAAAAAAATGGGGGTGCGTCCCAATTTGGGCATCCGAATAAAACTGGCAAGCAATGGTTCTGGCAAATGGAGTGAAAGCGGTGGTGATGCCAGCAAATTCGGTCTGAATTCCTCAGAACTCCTGATGGCATTACAAATGTTGGAGGAGATGAATTTGCGTGATTGTTTAAAACTCATTCATTTTCATATAGGTTCACAAATCAACAAGATTCGACGCATCAGCACAGCTTTGCGTGAAGCAGCACAATACTATGTGCAACTGCACACAATGGGATTCAATATTGATTTTGTTGATTGTGGAGGTGGTTTAGGAGTGGACTATGACGGCACCCGGTCCAGCAACAGCGAGAGTAGTGTGAACTACAGCATTCAAGAGTATGTCAACGACTGTGTCTACACTTTTGCTGGAGCTGCCGAGAAGAATGGTATTCCTCATCCCAATCTAATTACTGAAGGAGGACGTTCTCTGACAGCTCACCATAGTGTGTTGATTTTGGATGTTCTCGAGAGTGTTTCAGCTCCTCAGATGCCAGAAGATTTCGAACCTGGACCTGAGGATCACCAGCTAGTCCATGACTTGACTGAAATCTGGGATAAACTTTCCAGCCGCTCTTTGCTCGAGGATTGGCATGATGCCCAAGATATTCGCGAGGAAGCTCTCGACCTTTTCCGTCACGGCATCATTGATTTGAAAACCCGTGCACAGATTGAGTCTCTTTATTGGGCTATCAGCCACGAGGTAGCCGAACTTGCCCATCATCTAAAACATATCCCTGACGAACTGCGCAATATTGACAAGCAGATGGCCGACAAGTATTTCTGCAATTTCAGCCTCTTCCAAAGCATGCCTGACTCATGGGGTATCGACCAGCTCTTCCCCATTATGCCTATTGCCCGTCTCGACGAGCAACCCACCCGTAGCGCTACATTGCAGGATATTACATGTGATTCTGATGGAAAGATTTCTGCGTATGTCAATGGAGGTCAGCAAACCAGCTACATTCCCTTGCATCCCATCAAACCAGACGAGCATTACTATATTGGCGTTTTTCTGGTAGGTGCTTATCAGGAAATCCTGGGTAACATGCACAATCTCTTTGGTGACACGAATGCCGTACATATTTCGGTTGACAAAGAAAACTACACACTGGATCAATTCATTGATGGTGAAACTGTTGCAGATGTTCTGGAATATGTTCAATATGATCCCAAGAAATTGGTTCGCCGTCTTGAAATCTGGGTCAGCAGGGCTATTGAAGACGGTAAAATCACAGAATCTGAAGGTAAGGAATTCATCAGCAACTATCGAGCTGGTCTATATGGTTATACTTATCTGGAATAAGTTCACCTATAAAGTTTATCTATCCCACATCCTTTTTACTACAAAAAGGACAGAATAAGAAAGTTTCATCCAACGAGAGAATGGAAAAAATAAATGTCATCAAGGTTGGCGGGGGAATTGTTGAAGATACCGATTCCCTTAGTCAGTTGCTCGCTGATTTCTCCCATTTGTCTGGCCATAAGGTGTTGGTTCACGGTGGCGGACGTTCTGCAACCAAGATTGCTGCCTCGTTGGGCATTGAGAGCCAGATGGTGGAAGGCAGACGCATCACGGATGAAAAGATGCTTCAGGTGGTCACAATGGTCTATGGTGGACTTGTCAACAAGAACCTTGTGGCAGGTCTTCAAGCTTACGGAGTGAACGCTTTGGGGTTGACAGGAGCAGACATAAACATTATTCGAAGTCATAAGCGTCCCACCAAATGTGTCACTCTGGCCGATGGGACAAAGCAAATGATAGATTTCGGCTTTGTGGGCGATGTCGATTGCGTTGACGGTCAGATGCTAAGCACGCTTGTCCAACAGGGTGTTGTGCCCGTCATAGCCCCTCTTACCCACGATGGAAAAGGTAATCTCCTCAACACCAATGCAGATACTATTGCCAGCGAAGTGGCCTGCGCTTTAGCTTCATTTTTTGAAGTTACCTTAACTTTCTGCTTCGAAAAACCAGGAGTCTTGCGCAACGCTGATGATGACAGCAGCGTGATTCCTCACATTTCTGAAAAAGATTTCCATCAACTTACCCAAAGTGGCATTGTTGCTGGAGGCATGATTCCCAAACTCGAGAATGCTTTCCAAGCCATCCGTCAGGGTGTCAAGAAAGTTGTCATTACGCGAGCCAACCACTTAGACGGTCAGGGTGGAACAGTAATAGAATAAAAAAGGACAATTCCTTTTAAACATTTTTAACCCAAGACTCCTGTAACTTATCAGGGTCTCAATCGTCATTCAATTAGAGAGATGAAAAAAATCAGCTTCAGAGATGACGTCTTGCCACTTAAAGATAAACTCTTTCGTTTGGCTTTTCGCATCACTTTGGATACGGCAGAGGCCGAGGATATTGTCCAAGAAACGCTGATACGGGTTTGGCAAAACAGAGCCAAATGGCAAGAGATTTCTTCCATCGAAGCCTATTGCCAGATCATTTGTCGCAGATTGGCTCTCGATATAGCGGGAAAAGCCGGACATGGCAACGTGTTGCTCGATGAGCATTCACAGCAACATCTCCTTACCGTTACCCCAGAGGAACAGTTTGACAATCGAGAACGTCTCTCCCTGATAAAACAACTGATGGACTCACTCCCTGAAGTACAGCGGACCATCATGGAACTTCGAGACATCGAAGGTCTTTCTTACCAGGAAATATCCAACGTGATGGATCTGACAGAGGTACAGGTAAAAGTCTATCTCCATCGGGCACGAACGAAGATAAAAAACAAAGTAGAAGAATTTGAACGATATGAATTATAAATACATTGATCAGTTGCTGGAACGCTATTGGAACTGCGAAACCTCCATTCAGGAGGAGCAGATTCTGCGTGCTTTTTTCCAGCAGGAAGAGATCCCTACCTATTTACAGCCTTATCGTCAAATCTTCAAGGCTGAAGAGGAACTTGCGAACGCTCATTTAAGCCAGGATTTCGATGACCGCATAATGGCTATGATTAAAGAGGAGACAGAGAATACGACTGTCAAGGCACGCTGTATCTCCTTCCCACGCCGCATTTCTCCCTTCTACAAGGCTGCTGGCATGATAGCTGTGATATTGGTCATAGGAATGGCTGCCCAGCACAGCTTCCAGTCAGCGGAACAAGATGAGTCTCTGCAATTTGTGCAGCAAAATGAAGAGGATTCAAGCCTCGAGTTCTCCCTGACTCCCAATGCAGCCATCCAGACATCGTCACTTCCGATTCCCACATCGACTGACACCATCGACCAAGTCTTGCAAGAGCAGACAGACAAGATGCCGAACTGACGGAGTCTACCATTGATTTGAATCATTTTCAATTGCTTTTTTAACATAAAACAAGTTAGTGTTTATTAAAACAATCAACGGGACTGAGAAGTTCCATTCTCTCTCAAATTTTTCAAAAACATACTAACAAAGAAAAGAGTGGCCGCGAGGCCACTCTTTTTCTTTAGAAAATGATGAAGCCACTACTGCCTGAACAACTTCTGTCCCTCAAGCATGACCATTGGGACAAGTAAGACAACGTTTTTTACACGCATTTGGAGGTGGGAAGAAATTCAACGTGTTGTCTTCGAGATTTCAACGTGTCGCATTTGAGGTTTCAACGTGTTGTATCTGCAATTTCAACGTGTCGCATTTGAGGTTTCAACGTGTTGTCTTTGAGATTCCAACTATAATTCTTATCTTTGCCCCTTGAACAACACTATATTCTTGGTTTATTTTGCATACTCACATGAGAAAGACATTTTTTTTCCTTGGATTAATCCTTTCGATGGCTGTCTTAGCTGACAACAAGCCCCTTGATGGTTTCCTCTATAGCAACGAATCTGCTCCTGTTGGAGATGAATGGCAATCTCCCCAAAAGCTTTCACTCAACAAGGAGCAACCTCGAGCCTATCTGTTCTCCTTCTCTGACGTAAAGGAAGCATTACAGGTTCTGCCCCAAGGCAGTACGTATTACCAATCGCTTGATGGTATCTGGAAGTTCCACTGGGTGGCTACTCCTGAGGATCGCCCCAAGACGTTCTATAAACCTTCCTTTGATGTTTCCGCATGGGACAATATTCGTGTGCCAGGTTGCTGGAATGTGCAAGGATTGCAACGCGATGGAAGCATGAAGTACGGAGTGCCCATCTACGTGAACCAACCTGTCATTTTCTATCATGAGATTAAGGAGGGCGACTGGAAGGAGGGTGTCATGCGTAAACCAAAAGACCAACGCTGGACTACCTATAAGTATCCCAACGAGGTGGGCTCCTATCGACGCAACTTCACGATTCCTGCCTCCTGGAATGGGCGCCACGTCTACATCAATTTCGATGGAGTGGACTCTTTCTTTTATCTCTGGATCAACGGTCAACACGTGGGTTTCAGCAAGAACAGCCGCAACACGGCTCGTTTCGACATAACCCAGCATCTCAAGCCTGGACAGAACACATTGGCCGTAGAAGTTTACCGCAGTAGTGACGGATCCTTCCTCGAGGCACAGGATATGTTCCGACTTCCTGGCATATTCCGCAGCACTTATCTAACTGCTATGCCAGAGGTTCAGATTCAGGATCTGGCAGTTCGCACCCAGCAACTTCAGGGTACAGATGCCACCATCAGCGTGGATGCAACCATACGTGACTTAGGAAAAAAGAAAACAGATTTCCAACTCATATATCAGATTTTTCCTGTAGTCCTTTATGGCGATGATACTCAGACGCAAATAGTCGAGACAAGAACTCAGAATGAGCATACAGAGATTGCTCTTCATGGAATCCACAGCTGGAATGCAGAGACGCCCTACCGCTATGTGCTGGTTGCTAGCCTTCGCGATCTGAAAGGGAATCTTATGGATTGCACCAGCACTTACTTTGGAATCTGCAAGGTAGATATTCGCGAGACACCTGCCAGCGAGGATGAATTCGGATTGGCAGGACGATATTTCTATGTCAATGGAAAGCCTGTAAAACTGAAGGGAGTGAACCGCCATGAAACCAATCCTTCTTTAGGTCATGCCATCACTCATGAGCAGATGCGACGTGAAGTCTTTCTCATGAAGCAGGGCAATATCAATCATGTCCGCCTTTCTCACTATAGCAATGATCCATACTGGTATTATCTATGCGACAAATACGGCCTTTATCTCGAGGATGAGTGCAATATCGAAAGCCACGAGTATTATTATGGACGAGAATCCCTTTCCCACCCACAGGAATGGAAAGCGGCTCATGTCGCACGAAACATGGAGATGGTTCATTCTCATGTCAACCATCCTTGTATAGTCATCTGGTCACTGGGAAACGAAGCCGGTCCTGGCGATAATTTCATAGCAGCTTACAAGGCTATCAAGGAGTTCGACTCAAGGCCTGTACAGTACGAAAGGAATAATAATATCGTAGACATGGGTTCCAACCAATATCCCAGCGTGTCTTGGGTACAACAGGTTGTCAAGGGGAATTCAAACATCAAGTATCCTTTCCATATTAGTGAATATGCCCACTCTATGGGTAATGCGGGCGGAAACCTCGTCGATTATTGGAAAGCCATCGAGAGTACCAATTTCCTTTGTGGAGGTGCCATTTGGGATTGGGTGGATCAAGCTATTGATACGTACACAGCAGATGGAGTTAAGTATTTAGGTTATGGGGGAGATCATGGAGATTGGCCCAACGATGGTATGTTCTGCATGAATGGCATCATGCTGCCCGACCTGAAACCCAAGCCTGAATATTTCGAGGTAAAGAAAGTCTATCAGAATGTGGAGGTGGAACTGGACAGCTTGTGGAGCAGAAACGAAAACGCGCAAATGGTGCGTTTGAAAGTGACAAACAAGAACTACTTCGTGCCACTGGACTATGTGGACATTAGCGTCGTTGTCATGCGTGACGGATTCGACATTAGGCGCAGCACTATACCCGACAACCCTGAACATGGAATGACTCCTATTGGTCCTCGTAAGACGGAGTTCATTACTGTGCCTATTCGTTTCGACGATGACGAGAACATCGATGCCCATTGCTATGACTTGCGCGTGGAATTCCTCCTGCGTCACGATATGCCTTGGGCAGAGAAGGGCTATGTGCAGATGAGTGAGCAAGTACACCTATGGGGGGCTAGCGATGTGAAACCTCTTTACGCCAAACAGGACACAAGACTAACTGTCTCGCAGAGTGTCAAAGAAAACCTCACTGTTATCCGCTCGCAAGTGATACAGAATGGCCAAAAGCCCTTCACAGTTACTTTCGACGATGCACTTGGAACAATTCACTACCTGGGCTATGGAGGCGAGTCGTGCGACAATGTCGATATCGAGGATATCATCGAACCCGGTTGTGGACCACTCATCAATGCCTTACGTGCTCCTATCGATAACGACAACTGGTTCTATTCATCGTGGTACCAGAACGGACTGCACAACCTCAGTCACAAGTCTCTCAGTCGCAATGTCTATACCCGCAAGGATGGTGCTGTGGTGCTGAACTATATAGTGGAAAGCAGGGGTACCAAGGGAGAGATTCGCGGAGGCAGTAGTGGACATTACACCATCAATGACAAAGGCGAGCCTGCTGACTTCTTCTTTACAAGCAATATTGTCTGGACGGTCTATCCTGATGGCACCATCGAGTGCGAGAGTGCCATTACAAGTTCCAATACAAAGGCTGTACTACCTCGACTTGGTTTCCTCTTCAAACTGCCCACACGCTTTGAAGCCAAAGGCTCGAAATTGAGTTATTTCGGCTGTGGGCCGCAGAACAACTATGCCGACCGCATGAGCGGCATGTTCAATGGTGTCTATGAAAGCACGGTGGAAGATCAATTTGTGAACTTCCCCAAACCACAAGATATGGGCAATCGTGAAGAAGTTTCATGGCTGGCACTGACCGACGCCAACGAACACGGAGTGGTATTTGGGGCTCTGACCGGTTCCATGTCCACCAGCGTACTACCGTGGAACGACCTTCAACTGACATATGCTCCCCATCCCCATGAACTTCCTAAGAGTGATGGCGTCTATGTGCATCTCGACGCAAAGGTTACGGCATTGGGAGGAAACAGTTGCGGACAAGGTGGTCCATTGACTCCCGATCGAGTTTATGCCGATGCATACACCTTCGGTTTCTTTATCCGACCCACTGCTACTGCCGATACACGCACCATCTCCAAGGAAAACTTTGCCTTCATGCATAGTGGCGACCTTCCGCTAGTCATCACACGCGATGCCAAGGGTGAAGCCAGAATCGTGTACAATGAGTTTAACGGTGAGTCCGTCAGTTATGCCATACAACCCCTTGGCACAAAGGTCGGCAAGCAAAAAGGTAAAGTTTACGGAGGCGAATCCATCAATATGCGTTCAGGCGGAACCATCACTGTTTGGCATACCGAAACACCTAACATTCGCTTCTCACGCACATTTGAGAAAGTGGAGTTCGTACCTATAAGCATTTTGGCTTGCAGTAGTGAGGAACCAGGTGAAAAGGCTACACGACTGGTCGATGGGAAGACCGAAACCATCTGGCATACTGCTTACGGAGTAACCGTAACAAAATATCCTCACACGGTGGACTTCGATTGCGAAGAGGAGAAGACAATAAAGGGTTTCACTTATCTGCCTCGTCAGGATGGCGGTACTAATGGCGACATCAAAGCCTATCGTGTCATGCTGTCCGCTGATGGCAAGACGTGGAGTCAACCTGTTTGCGAAGGCGAGTTCCCATACTCGAAAAGCATACAAAAGGTGCTCTTCGTCACTCCTCAACGTGCTCGATATCTCCGCTTCATGGCTCTCTCGAGTCAGAATGGAACCGACTATGCAAGTGGTGCTGAATTTTCCGTACTAGCCGAGTAATTCATCTGCGGCTTGAGCATCCATGCTTAATTGATGCTGCAATTCATTTATCGTGTCAAACTTTCTCTCATCCCTGAGCCAATGCATTACCTGCAACCTTAGGGAAGACTGATACAAATCTCCTATGAAGTGGAGCAAGTTCACCTCAATCGTGATATCATCTCCATTATCCAGCGTAGGTCTGCGCCCAATGTTCAGTATACCCTTTTGACAGGTTGTATTTGGCAGAATAGCCCATACTGCATAGACTCCACACTTAGGAATCAATTTCATAGCCTCGGGCATCAAATTAGCAGTTGGAAATCCCATTGTACGGCCCACCTGATGACCGCTCACTACCTTTCCACAAATTTCAAAAGGATATCCCAACATCGAATTTGCTTCTTCCACTTTACCCGCTTTCAACATTTTTCTAATGGCACTACTGCTTACGTGTTCTCCCTCTAACTCATGAGCCTGTATAACCTCTATTCCACATTCGCATCCCCATTGGCAATATTCCTCGAAGGAACCTCCCCCATGGCCGAAATTATGGTCATATCCCATCACCAATGTACTTACCTGAAATTCCTTCTTTAGCACTCTTTGCATAAATTCTCGTGCCGTTAAAAGACTCATTTCAAAGTCAAAATGCAGCATTTCAACTTTATTTATGCCTGTACCATGCAGCAATGTTAGCTTTTCGTCCACAGTTGTCAGCAAATCAGGGCAGAAGCCAGGCTGCAGTATCATTCTAGGGTGCGGATTCATCGTCACAATCAAGCTTTGCGCTTTCCTAACATCAGCTTCTTCACATACCTGTTGTATCAAGTATCGATGCCCACGGTGTACTCCGTCAAAAAAACCTATAGTTGCAACAGTCTTGTTCATCTTTGATTGCAAAATTAGATATTTCTTGGTTTAAGACCAAATTTTTTCATCCCACATTTGCATAATTCACATTAAACACCTACCTTTGCAGGCACAAATCGTAAATAGCGATATGTATCGGACTTGTAGCTCAGTTGGTTAGAGCAACAGACTCATAATCTGGAGGTCCCAGGTTCAAGCCCTGGCTGGTCCACACTGAAAATCAAGCACTTACGGGTTTTTCGCAAGTGCTTTTTTCATGTCTGCGTAAACAATGCGTAAACAAATGGCTTTAGTTGGCGATTTTGCATCATGGATAGTCATTGAGTTTCAGTGGCAAAATAAAGCCTTTTTTTATCAATTAGCTATGCAAATATCAAGAATAATATTAAAAACAAGCAAAATCGTATTTCTTTTACAAATATTACGCGTTTTTTATTCTCTCAATAAAATTATTTTCTAATTTTGTAGCAAAATTACGATAATTAATAAAATATTGTAGTATGATACGAGATTTTTGGGCAAAGAACTATCTTTCCATTCGCGACAAGCAGGAATTAAACTTCGTGGCCAAGGTCCCATCTTCGGAACTTGTCACAGAAGTTGCTGATGGTGTGTTCTTGTACAAGTTAGGCATCCTCTATGGTTCAAACGCTTCGGGTAAGTCGAACATGTTGATTGCCATGAATGAGGTGTTCCGTCTGTTGGTCATGCCAAAATCGGATGCGACAGTCGAAATTGGCGGTTGCATTCCATTTGTGCTCACCAAAGATGAGCCAACGGATATGCACGTATCATTCTATGCCGATGGCACCCGATATGATTATGATGTCAAGTTCAACGGCAAGCATATCCTGAGTGAAGCCATGTACTATTACCCAAACAAATCAAAGTCTCTGTTCTATGAGCGCAGTTTTGTGGGAGAGAATGTACAGGCCGACATCAAGTTTGGCGCGAGCCTCAAGCTGCAAGTCAAGACACAGGAGAGCATCCGCGAAAACACCTTGAACAACCATAGTGTGCTGTCCGTATGCCGAAAGGCTGCCTTGAAAGAAGACATAGCTCCATTCAACACGCTTCACGCTTGGATTATGTCCAATTATCATGATGTAGATGGCGATGTGGAAAAAGGACTATTTGAAATCTTGAAGGACGCATACAGTAATCCCAAGAAGCGTAAGTTCTATAACACGATGCTTCAGAAGGCCGACTTGAACATTCTGGATTATCGTCCTGTTGTTGAAGACCGCATTGTACCCAACGATTTCCGCGAGCGTATCAAGAAGGAGAATATCCCGGAGGAGATGAAGGATGTCCTGTTGAAGCCCACAACAGATTCCATAACCTTCTCGAACCATTCCGACAATGGCGATTTCGACATTCCGCTTAAATGGCAGTCAAAGGGTACTCAGAAGTACATCCGCATTCTCGATGCCTTATACGACTTGATAACAAGCCCTCACGTGTACTATCTTGATGAACTGGGCGAAGATCTGCACAACGACCTGTTGTACTACTACCTCAATGTCTTCATCTTCAATTCCGACAATTCGCAGTTGGTTATCACGAGTCAGGAGACCACCCTCCTGTCGCAGGACATGATTAACGAGAACAGAGGTGTGGTGTGGTTTGTTGAGAAGAACAAGGAGACAGCTTCATCCGAATATGCCCGTGGCGACTCCTTTGGCTTGCACAAGAATCTCTCGCTTTACAATTCATATCGCATTGGTCGATTGGGAGCCAAGCCGGAACTGGGTAGTATCTTTATAAATCTGGAGGACTGATATGGGAAAACTACGACAGACAGCACTCATCTTGGGTGAAGGGCCAACGGAGTTTTTCTACTTCAAGTCCTTATGCGATGTATCTTCGAAGTATTAGAAGCCAGTAGAAATAGTGAACATATTATAGGTAGATGAAAGAAGATATTGAAGAAAACAATGAGTAAAACGGGATAAGCAAGTACACAAGTTGAGCCTATGGCTTATGGTTCAGTACCATCGCTTGCTACAGACAAAATAGAAATATGAACGAAAAAGATATACAAAAATTCATTTGGTCAAAAAGGGATGATTTTTCTTCCTTGTTGATAGAACCGACATTTCCTGCAATTGAAGAACCATCTGTAACCGACATGAATCCATCTGAAATATTATATCAAATGGTGATTGACAGATATAAGGAGTATTGGCAGTGTATTAAAGAAATGGAACTCTGGGGATGTGAGGTTACATTGAAAGAGGAGGACGAAAGAGACATGAGAACAGACTTCTTGGGTAATAGACCAGGAGGTAATGGAATTATTGTCGTCGAGTTAAAGAAATCCGATCAAACTGCAAGACAGGCTTTCACGGAGCTTCCTGCTTATGGCTCTTTTTTGAGGACGTTGTTTACTCCATCATCCAAGAACGATATTATGTATTTGCTAATATCGCCAATGGGTGAAAGGATAGTCGAGCAGGCGGCAATTAATCAACTGGTATATGACAATAATAATGTCTGTGTTCTTGAACCCCATATAGATGGAGAAGATCTAAATACATTAAAGCTTTCATTATGGATTCCTAAGAAGAAAATTTTCGATGGAATTTGTGAAGCAGCATTTACGCCTAAATGTATTGACATTTTTAAGGTTGTTTGGGAGAATCTAAAAGGTGATTGGTCTCCTGAAGGAGATCGTGAATACCCTGATGAACACATGAAACACCGAATGATAAAAGTAGCTCAAGTAGCTGCCCAGATGATGGAATCTTGTGGTCTACATGGATTTGTCTATACTTCTCAAGTATGGAGTGAAGCATTAGGAAGCGGAATTTTGGGGAATTCTATAGTCATTGGAGCTATTAATCCGTATAAAGTAGCTAAGACTAAATTCTATTACGATAAATATGGTTGGGAATTGGAAAAATGTGCCGACGCTGATTTCGAAGGAGTGGGTATGATGGATTTTATTCCTACCTTAAAAGGATATGCAAAAGATTTGCATGACAGGTATAACTATCTGGAATCTCTTGCAGATAGTTGGGGCGAGGATATGACGTTGGTAGCCCGTTATGTTGTTGAAACAATGACCAAAGCTTTATGTGGCAGAAAAGTGGAAATAGATAAGGGATGCTTTGATTGGAAGAATTTGTTTGAATCTGGTGATGAAGATTATTGTGACCCATTTGACTTTCATTTTACAGGCATATTGCGAGATCTATTCTTTAGATACACAGAGATAGATTATGAATATTTGTCTACATGTAATGAAGATGATAGCGAATTTCACCCATATTGTTTAGCAGGGTATGATGTACCAGAAGAACTAGTAGATATGGTGTTTTCACCTACATATGCAAAGTTATTCTTGAAACGCTTATACAATCCTCTAATAGTGGGAATAGACGACATATAGCCAAAATATGCTCAAGAGATTCCAACTTTGATTGTTCAATATATTTAAGCCTAAGCCTTACGAAGGAAGGCTGTGGTGATTCCACTTTGCCTTCTAAGCGTTCTCTCCACTAAAAGGAGATTGTGCGCGAGGGCTTATGAAAGTAACGTTATGGAAAGGAAAAGGAAATACCAGATGGTGCATGGCAGTTTGTGTCATATTTCTTATGGCCAAGGAGGATGTAAATGATGGATCAGGATTTTTTTGATTTTAACCAATTCGCAAATTCCTTGCGGAAAGCTCGAAGTTATGCTTCTAACTTCAAATACAAGTGTTGTTGTCCAGATTGTAATGAGATGGCAATAAAATCGCATCTGCTTCAGAGACATCCTGTCTTGGAGTCGCTTGCAGATAGTCAAAATAAGTTGTTGCAGTTCGAGGATAATTTGGAAGACGCTCGCTCTGGACGATGGAATTTATACTCAAAGAAGAAAAGAGGTATAAATGATGCAATGCAGTACCGTCTTTTCTGTAGCAAACATGATTCTTTGCTCTTCAAGGATCTTGAGAGCCGCAATAGTATCCCTGAGTCCAAACGGGATTGCCTTCTATTGGCATATCGTGCAGCTTGTTCTGTAAGGCATCAAGAAGAAAGAAGGATGCATTTATATGAGAGTAAAATCAAGCATGAACCTAATGAATTTAATGATGCTTGGTTGAAAAATTCCCAGGGGTTTATCCGTAGAATGGATGCCGTTATTGCTAACCTTTGGGAAGCGTTGGGTGGTGCAGATAATTCTTACCTCTTTAGGATGATTGCATTACCTTATGTCCCTGTTGCTGCATCGGATTGCATAGTGGATGAAGAGGATTATCAGCAATATATATTGGATGATGATTGTCGAACACCTCTTAACTGCTACTTTGTAAACCTTATTCCGGATAATGAACGGTTGTTGTTATTACTGGGATGCGATACTCAATATGATAGAAATGGCGAGTATAAAAGCATTGTGACTGACTTCCCAGCTAATTGTGACTTACCATATCAGTTTTTTGTAGAGACTTTATGGGGAATCTTGTTAAAGTGTCACAATTGGTGCGGTTCTCCAAAGTTGGCAGAAGACCCCAAATGGAAGGAGTTCTTTGATGATTATGAAAGAATGAAGGTAAACGATATCATGAAGTAATTGCAGGAGCCACTGCCTTACGACACTATGTACATAGCATTTCATTCACCAAAATCAGTCAAGAATGCATAAAATTGATATATTTGACATTTTTACGCTTAAAAAAGTTATATTTCAACCAAGATACCATTCTCTTTAAAAGAAAAAGTGTACCTTTGTAGCAGAATCATAAATATAATCAATGGAACGTAAACGTTTGAACCGCCTAAAAGTGGTACTGGCAGAAAAGAACATGACGAATAAACGTCTGGCAGAGTTGGTGGGTAAAGACCCAGCGATGGTGTCCAAATGGGTAACCAATGTGGCCCAGCCGAATGTTGAAATGCTCATTCTCATCTCAAAGTTATTGGAGGTGAGTGTGGACGATTTGTTATGGACGGAATAGAAAAAGGGTATGGA
>JAFRTJ010000073.1 GCA_017427185.1 Bacteroidaceae bacterium
TTCTGCTGTATGCAGTTTGCCAGATTCATCAAAGGACGCAGTTCATCCGATGAAGTGGCAGATTCCTATACTCGCTACTACACCATGAAAATGGAGGTAGCCCGTCAGCAGGAACAAGGTGGTGCTCCTGTACGTCATGTACTGCAACACCAGGCGTATATGTTCAATGAACTGGCAGCGTCGGTCTATCATCTTCTTGACAGAGAAGACAACGTGCCCGACGAGCTTTCCGACTCCGTCACTCTTCTCTTCGGTAAGGATCACCTTTGGAACTGGCAGCGCGTCATTGATGTACTTGGCATTCTCACAATGGCACTTCGTGACAACGTGAAGCCCAGCTACATGAATGCCGTCACCAAGGAATACACCAAGGCAGAGGTCACTCTCCTTGACTGCATCTACGAGCATTATGCACCCTCCAATGGTTCCAACTACTTCGTGAATCCTCCTAAGCCCTCTGGCTATGCTCCCAAGAGCCTTAGAAGCACAGCAGCGGCACCAGGTGCTGGGAAAGCCCCAGAACCGCCACAGGACGCTTCTGAAACGTCCGAAAGTGCTGACGCATTCTCCGAAGGTAAAACGCTCCGTCAGGACTCCGCTGAAGGGATTGAGTAAACTGTAGGCAACGTGCTTGCACGTGCCACATTTTTCAAGTATCGGGAAGCCCACTACCCGTTTCGATTTTCATCGAACGGTGGGCTGACCAGATAAACTGCAAGCAGGGTCAGGTTTTCCTTTGTCTGAAGGAGGTATTCTGCTTTGCTCACGATACTTGAAAAATAGATGTTAAACCGTAAAACGTATCAACATGGCTAATACAAATATGAACCGACAGGTCATCGACATCAAGACCAGTGCAGGTGTCGGGGACATCAGCAATGAAGTCCTTCGACGATGGACGGACAAGGGTTATGACATGGCCGTGAAGGAAGGGAACTATGACCGAAGCCGTGAACACCTTAACTTCGAGATTGTGAAAGGTGGCAAGGTTGTTCCTGTAGATAAGTCAAGACCGCTCGACCAACGTATGGCAGAACTTCTCGCCGCACGTGGCATCAAAGACCCGAACATCGGGCGTAAGAACCCGAATATCCGTACTGCCGTCAAGTTCGTCTTTAGCGGCTCCCATGACCGCATGACGGAACTGGCATTTGGCAACCAAGAGGTGGACTTTGAAGCGAAATGTGGCAACGAGAATGTCCAACGAATGCCAGAAATTGAGGAGTGGGCAAAGGATATCTACAACTTCGTCGCACGTAAGTTTGGTGAGGAGAACATCATCAGCTTTGTGGTGCATCTGGACGAAACGACAGCCCATGCACACTGCGACATCGTGCCAGTCAATGAGCAAGGCAGAATCAGTTACAAGGACGTGTTCCATGGTCACGCCAAGCCCGAATACAAGCAGTTCATCATGCAGCTTCACAACGAGCTTGCGGAAGTGAACAGAAAATGGGGCTTGGCTCGTGGGACAAGTAAGGTGCTGACTGGCGCGAGAGGCCACACTACGGAGTCGTATCGTCGATGGCTGAACCAGGAATGTGATTCACTTGAAGAACGCCGTGACAACCTTCAGAAGGCCATCAGCGAACTGAACAGGGAACTGGCAACTGCCATGACCAAGCAGAAGAGCTTTACGACGATGATCGAAAACCTTACTGCCAAAAAGGAGGAACTTGAAAGAGAACTCCAACCTCTTCGTGAACTCCAGAAGAATGGCGATGCCATCAGTCAGGAGATTGCCCAGAAGATACAGGATCTGGAGAACCGCAAGGCTTTTGTGGAAGAAAAACTGGCAGAGAAAGAAGCCAAACTTTCATCCACTGCCCAGGAGATTGACAGTCTTCGCCATGACAAGGAGGCTCTGGAAAGGGAGGCTTCCGAACTGGCAGCAAAGGCTTCCGCTTCCGAACAGGACTGGGCGCACAGCAAGGGTGCTGTCATGAACGAGCTGCTGGCCGGTACCATGATGCATGAGTTCACATCCTGCTATCAGCGTCTGCCAGAAGAAGCAAAGGAGGTCTTCGGTGACACGCTGCTTGAACAACTGGCAACGGACGGCAACCATGTGGCGACCGTGGCTCTTGCCCTCATGTGCGAATATGTGGAACAGGCAACCTCCATCGCACAGACGCATGGAGGTGGTGGCGGTGGCCCTGGCGGAGGCTGGCGCAAGAAGGATGACGAGGATGAACGTATGTTTGCCCGTCGTTCCCTTGCAATGGCCAGACGCATGTGCCGTACTTCAGGCAGACGCAAGAAGATGTAATATCGTATTCACAAAACATTCAAATTAGAAATTCAAATTCATCAAAACTATGACAGGAAAAATTTTATTTCTTTCCGCATTGTGCCTTTCTGCCATGACAGTTAAGGCAAGCGATGCCGACACGGCATCTGACAGTATCGTTAAGCAGGTAAGTGTCACGTCGGAGTATTACCTCCAGACACTCAAACCCACATATCTCACGAATGTAAGCGAAGCAGCCAACTGGGGTAATAATTGGTTCATTGAAGTAAAGGGCGGGGCTTCTGCTTTTCTGGGATCGCCTATCGGCTGCGGTGATGTGTTCGACCGTCTTTCTCCAGCTCTTCAGGTTGGATTGGGCAAATGGTTCACACCCGCAGTCGGTGGACGTGTGGCTTATCAGGGTATGTCCTTCAAGAACGGCGAGTTCAAGTCCATGAACTACCATTTCGTTCATGCAGACTTTCTCTACAACCTAACGTCCGGCATCAACTGCAACGACCTCGGTCTTTCCCGATGGGACGTGATTCCTTATGTTGGTGTGGGCATGATTTACAACCCCGACTGGTATTCGACCTGTGCGTACCCCGGAGGTGCAAGTGGCAGTCATCCCTTCGCTTTCTCATACGGACTGGAATGCCGCTACCGTCTTACCAACCGTATGCAAGTCGTGGGAGAACTCAGCGGAATGACCACTGCCAAGAACTTTGACGGCATCGGGGCATCATCCAAGTTTGGGGATAACATGCTGACTCTTTCTGCAGGTCTATCGTTCACGTTAGGTAAGGTGGGCTACAGACGTATCATCGATGCAAACCCTTACATAGAACAGAACGATTGGCTGCTTTTGTATGCTGACCGCCTGGCAGCGCGTAACAACCGTCTAAGCCATCAGCATAAGGAGGACGAACGCATGAAGGCTGAGTACCGTAAGATTCTGGAGATAGAAGGTCTGCTTGACCTCTATAAGGACAGGATTGGAGATAATGGTGATGAGAAAGAACATGCCCTCTATCCCCGTAATGACTATTCGGGTCTGAATTCCCTTCGTGCGCGTCTTGGCAACAAAGGATGGGATGGTAATCCCGAGACAATGCCCAAGGCGATGAAAAAACGGTTGAGTACGGTGGCAGACGATGACACTAATAACTCAAAGGATTTAACGTCTCTGGCTGGCAGTCCATACGATGGCTATCTTTCTGCCATGATGAACGAAACGGAATATATAGGTGCTCCCATCTATTTCTTCTTCCGCTTGGGTACAGAAGAACTGACAGAGGTATCACAGCTTCTGAACATCGATGAGATTGCCCGTGTCGCCAAGAAACACCATCTGAAGGTCAAAATCTCAGGTGCAGCCGATTCTGCTACCGGCAATGAACGCATCAACAACAGTCTGTCTCAGAAACGAGCTGAATACATTAAGACACTCATGGTGCAGCGTGGTATCGAGGAGTCGCTTATCAATACCTCCTATGAGGGTGGTATCGATGACTATTCACCTGTTCAGGCGAACCGCCAGACTTGTGTGTCGCTCTCATTCTAATCCAAATAGAACGTGCTGAAACACCTTTCAATGGTATGCATTGAGTAATATGCTATAGTTAGGTAATTTTCTTTGTCTTCATTTTATCTGTAAAAAAAGGGAACCCGCTCGTGATGAGTAAGGCTCCCTCAATCTATTTTATTTCAACAACCGCAATGATTCGTGATAAGGAAAGGCATAAAGATTTAGAATCTCAGAATATAACCATCCCCATCCTTGAAAGCGTTACATTCTTCCAGATATTTGCGGGTAGAATCAAAATCATCGCCTGTAATGTTTGCGCTGAATTGATGTACCCTTGATAAGGCCCGGATTATCACGCTTGGATCTCCCCTTCGTGTCAATCTTCGTAGGGCATTGAGATAGTCCTCTCGGAAGACAGTAGGAATGATTATCTTTGACTGGTCTGCTGCAACCAGTTCTGCATTCATCATAACACGCGATATTCTTCCATTGCCATCGTTGAATGGATGAACTTCACTCACCATGAAAAGCATGAAAAGTGACCGGGCAAAGGGGTGTTCAAGTGCCTGATAGAATTCATATCCCTTTCGCAATGTGCCTCTTACGAGAGTACAATCTACAAAATGCGTGTCACCGGCATGGTTGTTTTGCATTTTGAACATTCCTGGTTCTCTGTCAGGACGAGCGGCCATCAGGATACGGTGTCGATCTTGCAACAATTCTATCAATTCATCAGAGGAAGATGGCGTACGCCGCATTTCCCTTCGACTGGCCACCAATTGGAATGTACCAAGCACATCATGCGAGTCTGCATTGCGTGCAGGCATGGGCTGACCAGTCTCTATGATTTGTCTGGCATCTTCTATCTCAAACTCCGTACCCTCTATATAATTGGAGAAATAACTTTCAAAGAATGCGAAATTGCGGAACGCTGCATTCTCCACGTTCGGCTCATCTATATATGGGAACTGTTCCCCGTGAAGGGCTTCAAACAATGTTCCAAACAGTTTAACTCTTCCATCATCAAAAGGTTCTCCTTTTGCTCTTGCAATAGCACTTACCGATGACAGTACACCAGACGGTTTGGTAGAAAGCAAGGCTCCAATAATGGAATTGAGAGTATCAAACTCTGCCTCCATTCCTAATTCATCAGCGATATTTCGTGCTTTGTCACGGAAGATGTTCAAGCCAGCCTCACCATTTATCTGAAGCATTCGCTCCAGCTTTTCTTCTATGGAAGTTCGTGGAAGGCATTTGGACACGCTGGTACGGGCACGGCCTTTTTGCAGATTTTCAAGTGCCCTGCGCTCGGCACTGGAAATATAAAGATTCTCAATGAAAGGCATATCATGTGCTGTTCCCATTGGTCCTTGCATCAAGTGTACGGTGACTCCTGGTAAAGAGACATTCTTCGTGTATGTATAAGTCAGGAAAATATCTCCTTCTGCAGTCGGCTTCAGTTCGTAGGCAGAACGATGGCTGATGACTGCATGTGGATATAATTGCCCCAGCACATAAAACAGATTTCTCTTTATGATGACCTCTGGAGCTTCATCCATTGTCGTAGTGTAAACCTTGGGGGCAATCTTTCGGAGAGTCCCTTCTTTCAGCATTGCTGTTCTGCGTGCCGACTCGTTTTTGTCCGAGGTAGCCATTACGATTTCCTGCACATTCTGTAGCGATGTAGTCTTTGCCATTTTTTTCGATTAAAATATAAATTCGGTGCAAAGATACGAAA
>JAFRTJ010000009.1 GCA_017427185.1 Bacteroidaceae bacterium
ACACTGGGATTCTCGCCATTTTGTCCCCTCTTGTCCCCCTGGAAAAGTTTGTTTTGATAGCACGGAAACTCCATGTTTTTTTCCTGATTTTTGGTGATTTCGCATCATTTTCATCTTCTATTCTGTTTCTTGACTCTCGACCGTCAACGTCATCGTTATCGTTATCGTTGAATCAGAACCCTGACTTTCGTCGAGCTACTTCACGTTCGGCAAAACACATGAGCAAGCTCTGTGTCCTACTCTCACTTAACCAGCACCTTTTTACCATTCTGGATATAGATTCCCTTCTGCGGAGCATGTTCCAACTTGCGGCCTGAGAGGTCGTAAAGAGCATCTTTGTCCTGAAAGGGAGCTGGAGTGGAAGCGATGTCGGTTGTCAGATTGAGGGTAGTGACGAACTTCTCGTATTCGTTCTCTACGGTCAGGGTGTAGGTGCCTGGAGCGTAGGTCACGAGATCCGTACTGAGGGCCAGCACGTTATCCGTCAGCACTTCCTTGGTATAGACTGGGTGCCCTGTGGCGTCCGCTAAGGTGACGGCATAGGTGCCGGCGAGGTTGTTAAGGCGGACAAACATCTCGCTATCTGAGTACTCACCCTTGAGCGTTTCTATGCCTTCCTGCTGAGCCCGATGACGAGGTGCCTTGGGCTGAGCCTTGATGACATGGGTGAAATCCAGTTTCTTTTTCTTCACCTCAAGATTCTGGGGTATCAATGAAGCATCGTAGTAGAGGACTTCATCGCCTACAGTACAGGACAGGAGGCGGCAGAATCCATCACTCATTATAAGATTGTAGAGCCCCATGTTGCCTACGCCCTGAAGCCAGGTTGCTTTTTCTTGGACATTGAATCTGACTTCACGCCCGCAACCTTTGTATGTGTCTGTATCAATGGCAAACTTCTCGCCCAAATTGATATCATAAATGATATCTATATCCATGAAGACTTCATTATACCATCCGCCCGGCCCAGCTGGGGAGGCGAAGTCATAGAGCCTCAGGGGAGCTGTTGTACCTTGTGGGCAGAAAAAGACTACTCTCTCGTCCTCCCTTACAGCTCCAGCGTATCGGGCCGGCATGTTCTCGCCATCGTCTATCATCCATCGTTTGTATTGCAGACCGTCAATGATGGTGTCGCCCTGCAGGTACTGGTATTCTATGCGCTCTGGATCCGTCGAATCTGCACCTTCCTTATACCATCCCAGTACCCATGTCTTGCCTTCCTCCACGAAGGGGCGGTAAGTGTAGTCTACAGGAACGATGTGGTCTCTATTGTAGATTTCAACACCATGGTCCACACAACTCTGAAGTTCGCCTTCAGCGGAATCGAGGGAAACATCCTGCAGGAGGTCAGTCACGCTCCCAATGTCTTCTATCCATTTGTGGCAGTTCCCCTCCTCGTCGGTCAACAGAAAGACACGATGCTCATAGCCCTCAAAAATCTCCTTCGTGATGGACTGGACGGTAAGCGATCGGCCATTGAAGACACCTGAATCGCCCTCTTTCAGCCTGAAATCGTAAAGGCTTCTGACGCTTCCCCCAGCGACTTTGAAATTAAAATTGAACTTAAAATCCGGATAATGAGAATCTGGAATAATCATGCCTACATAATGAGGGAGTGTCTCCAGGTCTAACTCTTTCCTATACAACTTCAGCCCATGATACATTCTGTTGTTCTCTATGATGGTAGTGTCTCCGTCAAGATAGTATTCATAAGCAGAGGCTCCTGAGGTATATGTCCATCTTTTCCCATTTACGGCAAAATCGTTGATGGAAGGCAGCCTGTCCATTTGGTAATATACCTTGTCGCCCACACCACAATAGTACAGGGAGTCCTCCCGTGGAAGGTAGAATGGAATCGGGTTGAGCAAGTGATAGAAGCCGCCGATGCCTTCCAGCCAGTCGACATGATAGTTATTTCCAATATCGAAATGTGTCTTGCGACGCTCCACACCCCTGACGTTGACAGAAGTCACATCAGAAACCGTGTAATCTGTATTCCAGAATTTGATCTTGTCACCTACACCAAGAGAGAAGTCATAAAGCAAATATCTCTGGTACTTCCCATTGGCAGACTCCTTCATGATGTAGACCCTGCTGTCCTCCTCGCAGAGGTATGCCACGCGGACATTCCTGTTTATGAGTTCCCCCGCATAGGGTTGCCAAACATCTCCTGTTCTGTAGTCTTCCAAATTGTAGCTGAACATTTTGTAATATTGCCTGCCCTCAATGATGGTGTCGCCATCAATCCAGAATTTCTCGTATCCGCACAACTCGGCTGGCTTGTACACTTCCCAAATCTTCCCATCCTCGAGGAAAGGCTTATACTGAATGGACTCACCATTGTAAGAATACCACTGATATTGTCCTGGGTGAATGCTTTGAATACCATAGTAATAGACGTGCCATCCCTTGGCCTTAGCTCGGCTCACTTGCTCTACGGTGAAGAAGTTGCCGTCAGACTTCTCTGTGTTGAAAACAAAGAGCGAGGCATAGTCGGTTTGGCGGGTCTGGCGGAGATCTTCAACTAAATGTTCTACGGCTTGACCTGTGAGGTAGTTGTCCTGGCATTGTATGTTGGTGAGTATGGGGCAGTTCGCCGCGCGAAGACTCGTCAACTGGTTCCCACTGCAACAGAGATTATAGAGTTCAGCGTGGTTCGAGACATCAAGTGAGACCAACTGGTTATCTTCACAGGAAAGAGTACACAGGTTGGGGAAGGCGGAGATGTCAATTTTCGTCAGTTGATTGTTCCGGCAGGAAAGGCTCTCGAGAGCTGTCATAGCAGAAAGATTGAGGCTACTGATTCTGTTATCGGAGCAATACAACTGCTCTATCTGTGGACAACCGCTCACAGTCAGCGCTTCAAACGTGCTTCCACCGATGTGCACCTCTTTCAGATTGGGACAATCTGTGATGCGGAGACCCTTCACCTGGGTCATGAGATCGAAACGAAGTGAAGTGAGATTCTCCAACCCGCTGATTATTAGAATGTGAGCCAGACTCAAATCTTCACATTCGGAGATCCTCACCTGCTTGAGCGACTTGCAACCCTGCAGGTTGAGTACAGTCAGAGGCACGTACTCAAGATCCAGCGTTTCCAGAGCCGTGAGCAATTCGATTCCCTTCAGGTCATGAATGTCGTATGACGGAATGTCTTCTGAATGGGAGGTTTCTGTCCAATTTATGTGAATGTTACAGATTTCGATTGTTTTTAGTTCAGCTATTTCCTCCTGGGTGAGAATACCATCTTTTCCATAATCCTGATCCAGAAGGTACTGGCGGAAAGCCTTGTCAGGGAAGTTCTCTTTATTGATTGCAATACCCGTTTGGGGTGTCAGTATCACGATACTGTCGAATCCACTCCAAGGGGCGGTGGACTTATATGCATCTATGGATGCCTCTGGCACATGCAGCGTCACATACTTAATATCTAAACCAATATCATTCCCGTCTATAGTTGGGACATCTTCTGCCAGACAATACATATCAGTTAGGCTTGAGCAAAAGGCAAATGCCCATTTGCCAATATGGGTCACCGAGCAGGGGAGAGTTATGCTTGTCAAACGAGTGCAGCCAGAAAATGCAGAGTGGCCAATGCTGGTCACAGAATACTCAACTCCATAAAACATCACCGACGACGGAATAACAATATTACCGGAATATGAGGCTTCCGAGGAAGCTTTATAGGTCACTTCAGCTGTTTTTGCTTCTTCTACCAAATTGTAGTAGATTCCTTCGATTTCCACATCATAGGCTCCAGCCAGCGTTGATAGGGAAGTCAACAGGAAAAGAAAAAATAATCTCTTCGTTTTCATATTCGTTGTTGTTTTAAAGTTTATATTTCATTTTTTCAAATTCTGTCCAATATCTGTTCCAAGGTCACATCCGGATCTTCCTCGCCGAATATATCTTTCTTCAGTTTCTGCTTGCGGTGCTGTACGGCGGAAATGGTGAGGCCGTAGATGTTGCCGATGGTGCGGTTGAGCACATGCAGGCTGGTGAGGATGCACAGCTGGACATCCCCATTACGCATTTTGGGGTAGTTCTCGCGCAGGCGCTTGAAACGGTCATTGTCGATAGCGTTCAGCGTCTGTTCCACTTCCCACCAGTCGCGAGTGCTGATGCTGACATGCTGGTCTTTGTTCGTATCCAGTTTCTTGGCGATTTCAGAACGCTGGATGATGAAGTCTTTCAGGAAGGAGATGGTTGCTTCGCGTTGCTGCAGCAGTTTACTCTGGGTTTCCAGCTCTCTACGTTGGAGAGACTTCTCCCTCAGGCGCTTGTCCACTTCATGTTTTCGAGTCCAAGCATCGGCCAAGCGTCGCTGCCTTATCACCTGCAAACGTGAGCGGCTAACCAAATAGGTCGTAAGGGCAGCCAGCAGGAAGATGACCAGGATACCCAGCAAAGTGCGACGTTGGAGCTGAGAATTGTAGCGCAGACGCTCGTTGTCGTGTTCCTGTTGCAGAGCCGCCTGATAGTATTCGTCTTTCTGCTTCAGCGCCTCAAAGTACAGATCCTCTGCATGACCAAAAGCCTCATCGATAGCATCTTCTGCTGCTTCGATATCGCAGCGGCGTAGGGCCAGCTTGGCGAGATTGCTCTCTACGATATAGGCAGCCTGCAGGTCCTTCCCTGGTTTCATCTGTCTATAGACCTCCTCGGCTCTGTTTAGTGAGTCACAGCTAACCAAACAGCGAGCCAGAACCTGCTGGGCACCAAGCAGGAGATTCTCTGGAGCGCAATCTACCCCTTGGCGGGCATAATCCAAAGCCTCATCATATTCCGCCATACCCCAATAGATGTTGGCAAGGCTGGTAAGCGTCTGGCTAACAAGCTCCTGTCCCAAAGAGTCGGCTGAAGCTTCAGCCAGAGCATGTGCCTTGCGTGTGTAGGTCAGAGCCTCGTCGAAAGACGTGTCGTTGTTGTAGGCCAGTTGTCCTGCATACGTACCTATATAGTCCAGGAGGATAATATGGTTCCGTTCACTGTCAGGACGCCGCTGGTAGGTGGACAAAGCCTGACGCGCCATGTCGAGTGCCGCATTGGTGTTGCTCCATGAGAGGGACTTGGCCAGTTGCATCTGCGACAGGTATAGCGTATGCAGGTCACCCTCTCTTTCCGCCCACAGGATGGCTTTATGAAGAAGATTTTCTCCAAGGTGGATGCTGTCTGAATCAAAAGCCTGAAGGGCCAAGTTGTAATAGGAACGTGCATCCTGCACATCTTCCGAATCCTCAGTATGATGGAGACCCGTGTGGCAAGCTGCAAACATCATACTTACGAACAGCAGAAGGAGGTTTTTGACACTTTTCATAGCTTTTATATTGAATTCTGCCGCAAAGTTACGGCTTAATTTAGATATTTCATGCGTTAGGTCATGGAAAATTTTATGTATGCAAAAACACCATCAATCCCCCATAAACACAGGGATTTTCGCCATTTTGTCCCCCTTTGTCCCCATGGAAAAGTTTGTTTTGAGGGCATGGAAAATCGATATTTTTTCTACTTTTCGGTGGTTTTGCATGGAGAATAAGGATGACCAGCAGAAGCAATAATGTTCTACTAGTGTTTTTCATCCTATCGTTACCTCATTTGGATTCTGGGGGGGGACAGAATTGTGGGAAATTGGCCGAAGAAACAAATTAATTTGAGCTAAAAGAGGGAGACAACTCCCAACGTAAGGAGCGTCCATACCGTATAACTGAAAATCTGCCCCAAGAGCATGATACTCCCTATCTTCCAATACGGAGCACGGAGAATACCAAAGCTGATGGTTACCAAATGTCCAATGATAGGCACCACTGCCAGAAGAGCAAACCACACACCTCTCCCTCGCAAGAAATCACGAACTCGCACCAATTTTTCCGGGTTTACCTTTGTCCATCGAAGAACCTGGTCAAAAGTAAAAAAACGACCGACAGAATAGCTGATACCAGTACCCAACCAGTTGCCCACGACGCAGGACACCACACACCATACAGGATCCCATCCCAAAACCAACGCTACCGAAAGCACAGCCTTGGAATTCATGGGAATGGGTGAACCTGCAATGAATGAACAGATGAAAAGTCCCAAATAACCCAACGATATGAAAGTGTCGTTCATTCTTTCTTATAATAGTGGAGCCAACAAATGGCAGAAGGATTCCTTTACACGATCCCATCGGGGACGCTGCAGCCAAGTCTTCAGGTCCAACTCGTGGCAGAACTTTATATCATCGAGAAAGAGTCGCTTTTGATGCAAAGCAACCTCCCTATCATAAATAAAAGCATCTATCTCAAAGGCTTGGCTCAAACTACGGCTATCGATGTTCACACTACCAATACTGGTGATTTGGTCATCAGAGACGATTGTCTTGGAATGCATGTAACCATTGTCATAGAAATAGAAACGGACTCCCGCCTGCAGCATCTGTTCCACATACCATCGCGAAGCATTGATGGTAATGTGTCCCTTATCAGGTTGGGTCGGAATCATCACCCTGACATCAACACCCGAAAGAGCTGCTGCATGAAGAGAAACACGGATGGACTCAGATGGAAGGAAATAGGGTGACTGCAGATAGAGATAACGGCGGGACGAGAAGATTGTCTGCGAGATAGACAAGTCCATTACTCTCCACGAGTCCGTAGGATTGGAACTGATCATTTGTATCAGAAGATTCTGATCCGACCGCAAAGGTACAGGATAATACACATCATCATGAATCCATTCCTTACGGGTAAACTGCCAATCACTGAGAAAGGCCGTCTGCAATTCACTGACCGAGGGACCTATCATCCGAATATGAGTGTCGCGCCATATCCCACCACGAACACCCAGCAAATAGCGTTCTGCAATATTCATCCCCCCTGTAAATCCAATCTTTCCATCAATGACAACAACTTTGCGATGATCCCTATAGTTGGAGAATGGAGAGAGAATGGGGAAAATGGGATTGAACGCCTTTATCTGAACTCCACCATTCTGCATTCTTCGATAAAAACTTCGCGGCACAAGCCAGCAAGCAGCCGCATCATAAATGACACGTACCTCAACCCCTTCCTTTACCTTATTTATAAGGAGATCGGACAGTTCGTCGCCTACAGGATCTGATTCTATCTGAAAGAATTCCAGATGTATGTGATGACGAGCAGCTTGGATGTCGGCTTTTAAAGCCTGAAACATGTCGGCAAAAGCCGTATAGAATTCTATTCCATTACCTCGAGTTGGATAAGATTGGTTTACACGTTGCAACAAAGGAATCAACGGATTCACTCCATCCTCCCCTTCAGTACACAATGGAGCTGTATAAGACTTGAGAATCTGTAACCGCTCATCGGAAATCAGGGGCCGATCCTTAGCTGGGAAGCCGAAAAGATAATACAGCAGAATTCCCATCACAGGAACGAAGACAAGTACCAGGATCCAAGCCCATGCATCAGAAGGACGGCGACGCTGCATCATGACCACAACGGAAAGGTTGAGAGCAAAGAGCAAAATGACCAATTTAATCCAAAACTGAATTTCCATAAACGCGTTCCTTAGGCAAAAATGTCTGTTCTCGGCTTCAAAATTATCAAATCCTGACGAATTTACAAATCCTCTCTTTCATAAAGATTCATAAAATTGAATATCAGAGAAGTAAAGACCCTGAATTTGAGCTGAAAAAAGGAATAAAAAGACATTTTTGCTGCTCATGAGAAAAATATTTTATCATCTTCGTCACTTTTTATCCCAAAACAGATACAAGATAAAAGATTTTTTCCTAATATTGCACTACCAAAACTACCAAAAGTTGATAAATCAGTTGATACCACGTTGGCTATGACAGCTACAACAAGAAAAACTATATCGTTGAACTAATGGGAAAATGAGGTTTGAGTTACAAACAAAGAGATAACGTTTTTTAGGTTAGATAAAAGAGAGTAATCTTTTTTGGAGATAGTAGTTTTACTACTTCTTCATGGGAATGAAGGGATCGCGATGTGAATCGCAGTCCCTTTTTCCTTTTATTACAAATTTTAGTTGCTTGCTTTGGAAGATAACCTCAATCAAAAAAAAATTTATATCTTTGTACTGGTTTTAGTAAACAAACGGTCCGAAACAAACTAATTACACAAGGAATATGAAACGAATTCTCTTATTGATGGCCATGCTACCCCTGGCAATGCATGGAAAAGTGAACCCTCCTGCCCCATACGGCCCTACACCCACAGCTAGACAACTGGCTTGGCATGAGCTGAATTTCTATGCCTTCATCCATTTCACCACCAACACATTCAATGATATGGAATGGGGATACGGAGATGCTGATCCCGACCTCTTCAATCCTGCCAATCTGGATTGCGACCAATGGATGAGAGCGATGAAAGCTGCTGGCATAAAGGGTGTCATCCTGACGGCCAAACATCACGATGGATTCTGCCTTTGGCCCTCAAAACACACAGATTATTCCGTGAAGAACAGCCAATGGATGAATGGGAAAGGAGACTTGGTGAGATCCGTTTCTGAAGCTGCAAAAAAACATGGGCTGAAGTTTGGCGTCTACCTCTCCCCTTGGGATCGACACGATTTACGGTACGGGACGCCCGAATACATCACATACTATCGCAGCCAATTAACGGAATTGTTGACTCAATACGGTCCTATCTTCGAAGTCTGGGAAGATGGAGCCAATGGTGGCGACGGGTATTATGGTGGACGCAAGGAAGTTCGCAAAATAGACAACAAAACCTATTACGACTGGACGAACACCAATTTCCTGATTCGCGAATTGCAACCTCAGGCATGCATCTTCAGCGATGCTGGTCCGGATACTCGCTGGTGTGGCAATGAATCAGGCTATGTGGGTGAAACGAACTGGTGCACCATCAAACGTGCGGATTTCGCTCCAGGAATTGCCAACAGAGAGATTTTGGAACATGGCGACGAAGAAGGCGTCAATTGGGTTCCTGCTGAAGTAGACGTTTCGATCCGTCCTGGATGGTTCTTCCATGAAAAGGAGAACGGGCAGGTAAAAACCCCAGAGCAACTTATGGACATCTATTACAACAGTGTGGGGCGTGGAGCAAACTTAATCCTGAACATTCCACCCAATCGAGATGGCAAGTTTAATACGGAAGATGTACAATCGCTGGAGAAATTCGGAGAAATGTTGCAAAAAGAATTCAGCAACTGTATAAACAAACTGATTGTGAATGCAGATGCCTCGAATACTCGAGGGGGAGAATCAACCTACAATGCTCAAAAAGCATACGACGACAACCACGAGACTTACTGGGCAACTGACGACAGCATCACTACGGGCGAAATAACCTTCAATCTGAAAAAACCTACTCGCGTGAATCGAGCCATGATTCGCGAACAGATTGCACTTGGACAACGAGTGAGTGAATTTATAGTGGAAGCTCAAGATAAAAACGGAACTTGGAAAGAAGTGGCTAAAGCTACTACAATTGGCAACAAACGCCTGCTTCGCTTTCCCGATGTAGAAACAACCGCTCTTCGATTGACCATCCTAAAAAGTCGTGCATGTCCTGTAATCTCAGACGTCAAATTCTATTATGCAGAATAAGACTGAAAAAAAGCAAGAGAGAGAATCTGCAATGGGAAAAAAGATTATGACTCGCATGCTTGCAGCTGGAATCACTTGTCTCTTTCTTATTCTGGGAAGTTGTGCAGAAAAGGACAGAATCATCAAGAAAGTTGAATCTGTGGAGGTGGATTGTCCTGTAGGAACTGTTCCACAATTACCCTATCAAGTCTGGGTAACTTACCAAAACGGCGATAAGGAATGGCGACAGATTCGATGGACAAACTCCGAACGTGAAACGGAAAATCAAGAAGCGGAATATCCTGTTGGAAAGAAATACACGGTGGATGGATTTGTTTTGGGTGACAACACAACAGAGAACGGTTATCCCGTGAAAGCAAACATTCAAGTTGTCGACATCGAGCAAAGCATACCCGACAAAACCCCTGTTGCACATACTCTTCCTTTGAAAGATGTCCAATTAATTGGAGATAACCGCTTAACCAACAATCGCGACCTTGACATACAAGCTATCCTAAGCTGGGACATAACAAAGTTTCTCTACAACTATCGTGACACGTACGGTTTGTCTACAGAAGGTTATGCAACGTCAGAAGGCTGGGACAATCCTACCACAAAACTGAAAGGACACGGTACAGGACATTATCTTTCCGCACTTGCTTTCGCATACGCATCTGCTCAGAATGCCGATATACGGGTACAACTATTGAATCGCATCCGCCGTATGGTGAACGAATTGCGTGAATGTCAAGAAAAAACCTTTGTTTGGGATGATTCGTTAGGACGCTACTGGGAAGCAAGAGATTTGGTTCCAGAAAAAGAACTGTCACAGTTGAGCGGAAATTGGCAGAGTTTCAACCAATATAAAAAGGACTGGAAACATTATGGATACGGATACCTGAATGCTATCCCCGCCCAACATCCCATTCTAATAGAAATGTATCGTCCGTACAACAATGAAGAATGGACTTGGGCACCCTATTATACAATCCACAAGCAATTGGCTGGACTTATCGACATTGCCACTCAAGTAGATGACAAAGAAATTGCCGACAAAGCCTTACTAACAGCCAAAGATATGGGGCTGTGGGTATGGAACCGCCTTCACTATCGTACTTACGTAAAGACCGACGGCACAAAAGAAGAACGTCGTAAGAAACCTGGCAATCGATACGAGATGTGGGATATATATATAGGTGGAGAAGTTGGCGGTATGGCCGAGAGTTTAGCACGACTCTCAGAAAAGGCAACTCAACCTGAGGAAAAGAAACATTTGCTGGAAGCTGCAAACTATTTCGATGCCCCCGCCTTTTTCCTTCCCTTATCGAAGAACATTGATGACATCCGTAATCGTCATGCTAATCAACATATACCCATGATAACGGGGGCACTCCGATCTTTTCGCAGTAACGGAATTCCGTTTTACTATCTTTTGGCAAAGAATTTCTGGAATCTTATACAAGGACGGTACATGTATGCTATGGGAGGAGTCGGTAACATGGAAATGTTCCGTGAACCATATACACAATCCTTAGCAATGAACACAAATGCCACGAAAGACTCAAATGGAGACTCTATACCCAATCCGGACTTAAACGAAACTTGCTGTTGTTATAATCTGGCAAAACTTTCCAAAGAGTTGAACTGTTATGACCCAGACAACGCTCATTACATGGACTATTATGAACGTGCTCTCTACAATCAAATCGTTGGATCCCTACATCCAGCCCACTACAGTTGCACATACCACTATGCTGTAGGCATGAATGCTGCCAAAGCATTCGGCAACGAGAATCCTCAGGTGAGTTGTTGTGGTGGCACAGGAGCAGAAAATTCTGCAAAGTATCAAGAAGCTGTCTACTTCGTATCTGACAACACGATGTGGGTAGGTCTTTATCTACCAACAAAAGCGTTGTGGCGCGAAAAAAACATAGAAATCGAGCAAGAATGTCTATGGCCTGCGGAAAAAAGTACTATCCGCATCACTCACGGCCATGCCATCTTCTCTCTAAAGCTACGTGTTCCCTATTGGGCAAATCAAGGATTTGAGATTCGCTTGAATGGGAAAACTGTGACAAAAAACAACTTGCCATGTTCGTATGCTGAGATTTCCACACGAGAGTGGAGAGAAGGTGATGAAGTAGAAATAAAGATGCCTTTCAGCAAACATATTTTCTTTCATCCTGACAAAATGGAAACTGCTGTTACCAAACAAAAAGGAATCAGAACATTCTCTCCCCAATGGTTAGGAGCTCTGATGTATGGTCCTTTGGTAATGGCAACTCCCGACGTAGTTAACTGGGATGAAGCAGAATTTGATATTATACCCAATCTAAGCGATATTGAGTTGCAAGGAGCTTCCAAAGAAGTGGGATATAACGGGAATCTTTACACCCTGAGAATGCAAGGCAAGAATTTCCAACCCGACTATTTTCAGACGGGACACTCAACTCATTATTTAAGATTGAACATTTTGCCATCAAGTTTCTCCCCAAGAAAGAAATCAAGCACTCACAGATGACGGACGTCGAATACATATTGCTGCATCAAAACGAGGACGTGCATGCACTGGCCCTAAAGAAGGCTCCGGAGGGGGTGAATTTACAGTTTTGCCTTCAACAAATAGAGGGTTGGCAGCTGGCCCGCAAGAAGTTGCCTCCATGGGCTGATACGGAAGGCATTCTTTACCCCCCACGTCTTGCAATGGAGCAATGCAGCAGCTACTCTACCGCCCATTATAAAAACCTAGTCGTAGAACGACTTGTTCCAGGAGAGAAACGGCAGAATATGATAGATCTGACAGGAGGATACGGAGTGGATTTCTGTTATCTGGCACCTGCTTTCAGGCATGCCACTTATGTGGAAACAAATCCTTATCTATGCAAGTTAGCCCAACATAACTTTCCAATTCTTGGACTATCCAATGTGGAGATTATCTGTGGAGATGGAACAGATCTCCTTACCCAATCAACTTCAACATATTCTTTAATATATATAGATCCTGCCCGACGAGACAAAATAGGACGGAAGACGGTTGCCTTGGAAGACTGCACGCCCAACATAGTTCAGTTTGCCACGGAATTTACCCTACGAAGCAAAATGACACTCGTAAAGCTTTCCCCCATGTTGGATATCTCTCGAGCTCTTCATTCGTTGAAAAATGTGTCAGAAGTTCATGTAGTCAGTGTGGAAGGCGAATGTAAAGAGCTGCTACTCGTAATTGCTGCCGAAAAAACAAGCGAAACACAATTCTATTGCGTCAATCTTGGAAGTAGAGATTCTGTCTTTGTCTGCTCTGAAACAGAAAGACACACCACGCCTGATATCTTATCCGATCCTCTCAACGAAGGAATATTTCTCTACGAACCCAGCGCCTCCATTATGAAAGCAGGGGGTCAGAATGCGCTCTCTATAAATTACGGACTGAAGAAATTGCATCCTAACAGTCATCTTTTCGTACACAAACAATTTTTCAAAGACTTCCCCGGAAGAGTCTTCCACATTGTGGGATGGAGTGATTTCAGCAAACGTGGATTGCATATGATGCTGAGAGATATTCAACAAGCCAATTTGGCAACCCGCAATTTTCCTACCAGCGTGGCAGACTTGCGGAAACAATTGAAAATTCGCGAAGGAGGAGAAGATTATCTTTTTGCCACAACCTTAGCTGATGAAAGTCATATACTAATAAGAACAAAAAAGGTTCCCCTCATTTAATGACCTTATACTTGGCTCGTGCCTCTGCTCTGGAAATGAGATTGAAATGCCACCATTCACTTCGCAAGGGGGTAAATCCTGCTTCACACATCACATTACGAAGCAACTCTCGATTCTTTTTTGCCTGAATACTAATGATACCCTGCTTAACCAAAGAAGCTTCTTGGTCTATATGAGCATAGCTGCCAAGGAAATCAACCTTTGTACCCATGTCCAAAGTATCCCCTGTGGCCACATCACAAAGAGTGATGTCAACTGCCATACCATAATTATGGAGCCCACCCCCTTTTTTAGGATTGCTTACGTATATATTCTTTGAGGTACCAGCCACTACATTCCACATTTTCTGCTGGATAGTCATCGGACGTGCAGCATCATAAACAATCAAAGAAAGATCTGGTCGTTTATCCTTCAAAAGCTTTTGGGCTTGTGCTAATGCTTTGGCTGCTTTTGGATGCAAATAAGCTTCGCGTAAATCTGAGTAAAGAACTTTTCCTGTAAAATTATCTGCTCGAGAGTACATCAGGCTAACCCGTATGGTAGAATCCAAGCTGGTAATATCTACCAGGCCTTGAGCTTCCATACTCTGTGCAGTTTTACTCTTTTGGGAATAAAGGGGAAGACTCAAAAAAAACAGCAAAAAGATAAAGTTCTTACGCATCATAGAAGAAATTTTATGGCACAAAAATAGAGATAAATCTAAACATGGAGAAATATACATCAAAAAAACATACAAGAAAAAAAACAATATATCCATTCATGCTCTGCCCTCATGATAAGAAAAGTATATGCAAGGATAAAAACAAGGAATGGGTCATCCTACCGAACAACCCATTCCTTGTTTTCTTTTAATATGTAAAGATTTACTTTACGCGATAACGAACTTCCTTGGTACGATACTTCTTAACAGTATACTTATCCTTTACGTCCTTCAAACCGGTTGCTGTAATGATAGTAACACGGTTCTTGTCATTCTCAGCAAAAGGCTGAACGGTATCACCAAAGTACTCTGCTGTCATAATGGAAGGATCAACTCCTGCCTCAGTCAAAGCCTTAACAGCCTTCTCGGAACGCTGCTGAGAATATCCCATGTTAATCTTGGGGTTACCTGTCTGAACGTCTGCATAAGACTTCAGAGAAACCTTGCACTCACGATGATCCTTCAAGAAAGCACCAATGGCCTTCAACTGCTCATCAGGATCGTTGAAATCACTCTCGCGAATCTTGTAGAACACATTCCATGTGATGGTACCATCCTCAACGCGGGGAGTGTAAGCAATGTCATCATACCAGATAGTATCGATGCGGGTCTCCCACTGCTCCTCCATCTTCTTTTTCTTGAAACCAAACTTGTAAGCCACACCGACTTGGGCCGTCACTTGCCAATCATCTTTATTGGCAACCTTGCTGTTGTAACGGTCGCTCTTGCTATTTGCATCAACTTCAACATTGAAGCTCCAATGCTTGCTCAAATCAAAATCAACCATAGCACCAATACGGCCATTGTGACTCAAACGATCACTCTTGTAGGCGAAAGGCATCACATCCTTACGAGCATAAGCTGCCCCATTGTCCCATGCATAGTCTAATCCTATACCACCAATCAGATACAGATTGACGGGATAATAAGACTTCCTGCCAAACAAAGTTACCAAGTTAATCATCAGGTCAAGGTCGGAAGTCAAGTACTTATAGTCATACTTGAAATCCTCGAAAGCATCCTTGTAAGCGCCCATGCTGCCTGCACCATCACCCCAGAATTTACTGTTGAAATGCAAACGAGCACCCACTACAGGAGTGAAGAATCCACCGAAAGAAAGACTTGCAGTGGGGGTGATCAACTTGAGATTGTTGTAGTCTGTGAAAGTGGTCTGTCCACCACCCTGAACGCCAACAAACATGTAAGGATAAGGCTTATAATCCTTATCATCATTAACATTCTCAGCATAGACAGCTGACGATACGCCAAATGCAAAAATGGCAACAGCGAAAATGTTCTTGAAATGAATCATAGTTACTCTTCTGAATTACTTATAATTATACAATTTTGAACAAAAATATAGGATTTTTATAAGATGACCAAAAAAAATTATCTTTTTTTCACTTTTTGCGCATAAAAAAGCGATATTTTGCTGCATGGACCTTATTTATCCAGCTATATTCAGTCAAAGAAATCCCCCTTTCGTGTTGCCAAAAGGGGGATTTCCTTAAATTGTCCAACTTCTATTTGGACAATCCTATTTTTTCTAAAAAAGATACTATTTCCTTACCAGTTCACGTACTTCCTTAGTACGATACTTCTTTACAGTATATTTGTCTTTTACGTCCTTCAAACCAGTTGCCCTGATAATGGTAACACGATTCTTGTCATTCTCAGCAAAAGGCTGAACGGTATCACCAAAGTACTCTGCTGTGATGATAGAAGGATCAACTCCTGCCTCAGTCAAAGCCTTAACAGCCTTCTCGGAACGCTGCTGAGAGTATCCCATGTTGATCTTGGGGTTACCTGTCTGAACGTCTGCATAAGACTTCAGAGAAACCTTGCACTCACGATGATCCTTCAAGAAAGCACCAATGGCCTTCAACTGATCATCAGGATCATTGAAATCACTCTCGCGAATCTTGTAGAATACATTCCATGTGATGGTACCATCCTCAACACGGGGAGTGTAAGCAATGTCATCATACCAGATAGTATCGATGCGGGTTACATACTCGTCCTCTTGAACAGGTTTTTTCTTATACCCAAATTTGAAATTCAAACCAACTTGACCCGTAAATTGGAGGTGATCCGTCACAAACTTGTTCTGTTTGCCAGGAACGATATGATTGATGTCACCCTCGATATTCAAACTGAGATTTTTGTGAAGAGGAAAATCCAACCCTAAACCCAGACGATTGTTGAAGGCCCATCGCTTATCATTCTCTGCATACTCCAGATTCACAGGAGGTACACCATTCACCAGATCAACAGCCTCATCATTGTTCCACGCATAATTGGCACCCAAACCAAACACGAAAAACAAATTGGCAGGATAGCTCTCTTTCTTGCCAAACAAAGTGCACAGATTGATTAGCGCATCGGCACTTGTTGTCAAATAATTGTAATTGAAATGAGTGTCTGCTGACTTGTTGAAATACTCAGCACCTGCCTTATCCCAAATTCCATTGAAATGCAGACGGGCGCCTACCACGTTCGTAAAATAACTTCCAAAACTGAGACTCGCAGTAGGAGTAAAAGTTTTCCAGTTATTAAACTCTGGATTGAAAGTGTCCTGAACGCCACCCTGAACACCAATAAAAAGGTAAGGATAGGGCTCATAATTCTTCTCTGTGCTCTGTGCCATGACAGATACAGGAAGACTCAAAGCCAAAACGGCTAAAATTAGATACTTTTTAATCATTTTCATCGACTTATTAAACGTTAACACATTATCATTGTTTGTGCAAAAATAACACATTTTATATTTTGTCCCAAAAAATTGACACATTTTTGACTTTAATCATGATTTTTTCTTTAATTTATGGTTCAAAGAGCCAAAATGTCATTAGATTTATGTAACTTTGTCTTCTAAAATTAGCCTTACAAGCATGACTGATATAACAATATCTCACGTTAAGTCCAAAAAGGATTTGAAAGCATTCATTCGCTTCAACTACGAATTATATAAAGATAATCCGTATGCTGTACCCGATTTGCTAGAGACCACACTAGACACATTCAACCCTAAAAAGAATCCCGCTTTTGCTTTTTGCGAAGCTGAACTTTTTCTAGCCAAACGCCACGGGAAAATCGTGGGACGAATTGCCGCCATAATCAACCACAAGGCCAACAATGCATGGAATGAGAAAAACGTACGTTTCGGTTGGATAGATTTCATAGATGATTTAGAAGTCACTCACTTGTTGCTTGATGCCGTTGAACAATGGGGAAAAGAGAAAGGCATGACCAAAATGGTCGGACCTCTTGGATTCACCGACATGGATCTGGAGGGTATGCTAACTGATGGCTTTGACCAACTTTCCACGATGAATTCCATCTACAACTATCCCTATTATCCTGAGCACATGAAAAAACTTGGGCTAAAAAAAGAAGTAGGATGGGTAGAGCGCAAAGTTTTCGTTCCTCAAAACGGTCACGAGGCAAATCAGCAAAAATACTTTCGCGTAGCGGAAATGGTAAAGAAACGCTATGGATTTCGCACCCACAAGTTCAAGAGCAAAAAGGAAATCCGTGAGGGGGGATATGTTAAAAAGGTATTGGATGTAGTAAACCGCTCTTATGCCAATCTTTTTGGATATAGTGAGATGGATGAGAAACAAATGGAAACTTATGCTAACGAATATTTAACCTTCTTGGATAAGCGTTATCTCTCTGTTGTGGAAACTGCAGAGGGAGAAGTCATTGGCATGGGAATCTGTATTACCAGCTTAAGCCGTGCTATTCAGAAAGCAAAAGCCAAACTCTTTCCTTTTGGCTGGTTCTATCTGGCCAAAGCGTTATGGTTCAACAAGCATCCCAAGGTATTAGACATGCTCCTCGTGGGCGTTTTGCCTGAATATCAGGAAAAAGGAGCCAACGCATTAATTTTTGCTGACGTGATACCCGAAACCATCAAGGACGGGTACGAATGGGCTGAAACCCACCATCAGCTAGAAGACAATGGACCGAGCCAGGCACAATGGAAATATTTGGACTGCATCATCCACAAAAAACGCTGTGCATTCAGCAAAGAGATCAAGTAATCATGGAAAATTCCGACATACAGCAAACTCCCGTCAATTATGACGAGGGCAATATCCGGCACTTGAGTGACATGGAGCATGTACGTACCCGTCCAGGTATGTATATTGGTCGCTTGGGGGATGGATCACAAGCCGAAGACGGCATTTATGTTCTACTGAAAGAAGTCATCGATAACAGCATCGATGAATTCAAGATGAACGCAGGGAAACGCATTGAAGTCAATGTTGAAGACAATTTGCGTGTCAGTATCCGTGACTACGGACGTGGAATTCCTTTGGGTAAACTCGTGGAAGCCGTCAGCATGCTGAATACAGGAGGCAAGTACGATTCTAAAGCTTTCAAGAAAAGCGTGGGATTAAATGGAGTTGGCTTAAAAGCCGTCAATGCTTTAAGTACTCATTTTGAAGCTTATTCCTATCGTGATGGGCAAGTCAGAAAGACCTCGTTTGACAAAGGTCTTTTAGAGAAGGATGTCACAGAATCCACAGAAGAAGAGAATGGCACCTACATTTTCTTTGAACCAGACTCTACCTTGTTTAAGCACTACTCCTTCCGAAGTGAATTCATTGAGGTAATGCTGAGGAACTACACCTACTTAAATACAGGACTCACCATCATGTTCAATGGTCGTCGCATCTTAAGCCGAAATGGATTGAGTGACCTCTTGACCGACCGTATGGATTACCAACCCTTGTACGAGATTGTACACTTGAAAGGCGAAGATATTGAAATTGCCTTCACCCATACAGATCAAAACGGAGAAGAATATTATTCTTTCGTCAATGGCCAGCATACTACTCTCGGAGGCACACACCAAGCTGCTTTCAAAAAGTACATTGCAGAAGTTATCAAGGACTACAGTGGGAAATCTTTCGAGTATGGAGACATCCGCAACGGCATGGTAGCAGCCATCAGTATTGATATTCAAGAACCTATGTTCGAGTCTCAGACAAAAATCAAATTGGGTTCTTTGACTACTGCTCCAGAGGGTGGCATCAGCATCGACAAATTCATCGGTGACTTCATAAAAGAACACGTCGACAACTACCTGCACAAAAACACAGATGTAGCTGACGTGATCCTGAAGAAAGTTATCGAAAGCGAAAAAGAGCGCAAGGCAATGGCTGGTGTGGCAAAGAAAGCTCGGGAAATGAGTAAAAAAGCCAACCTGCACAATCGCAAGTTACGTGATTGTCGAGTTCATTTGACCGATACCCGTGGAGATCAGCAGGAAGAGAGTTGCATCTTCATCACAGAGGGCGATTCTGCAAGCGGAAGTATTACCAAAAGCCGTAACGTAAACACGCAAGCCGTGTTCAGCCTGCGAGGAAAACCTCTCAACAGCTATGGCATGACCAAAAAGGTGGTGTATGAGAACGAAGAGTTCAATCTCCTGCAAGCTGCATTGAATATCGAAGATGGTCTGGAAGGCCTTCGCTACAACAAAGTCATTGTGGCTACAGATGCTGATGTGGACGGGATGCACATCCGCCTATTGATGATAACCTTCTTCTTGCAATTCTTCCCAGACCTTATCAAGAAAGGCCATGTCTACATCCTGCAAACTCCTTTGTTCCGAGTCCGTGGGCGTAAGACAAAAATGGGGAAAAACAAAGTTAAACAATTAGAGGCAGAAGCAGCCGTCAAACCTGACGATGATGAAGATGTAGGCAAAACTCAACGTAAACACTTAAGCATCACTCCAGATTTCATCACCCAGTATTGCTATACCGAAGAAGAACGTGTGGATGCAATAGAGAACTTGGGGCCAGATCCAGAAATTACCCGATTCAAAGGTCTTGGAGAAATTAGTCCTGATGAATTCAGAAATTTTATTGGACCTGATATCCGGTTAGAACAAGTGACTCTCAACAAGAGCGATCAAGTAGCAGAACTTTTGGCTTACTACATGGGCAAGAACACTATGGAACGCCAAAACTTCATCATTGATAATCTTGTCATTGAAGAAGACTTAGCAGAGGATGAAAATGAAGAAACTTCGTAAAGCTATATTCCCTGGCTCTTTTGATCCTTTCACCATTGGACATGCCGATTTGGTAGAGAGAGGACTTGCCTTGTTTGATTCGCTTATCATTGCAATAGGCTACAACGAGCACAAACAAGGATGGATTCCTATGGAAGAGAGAGTTGCTGCATTACGAGAGTTCTATGCCAACGAACCACGTATCCAGGTTGAGAGTTACCGCTCCTTAACCATCGATTTTGCAAAAGAGAAAGAATCAGACTTCATCCTGCGTGGCATCCGTTCCATAAAAGATTATGAATACGAACAAGATATTGCTGAACTAAACAAGAATTTGTCTGGAATCGAGACCATCGTGCTTTTCGCCAATCCCTGTCTAAGCAGTGTCAGCAGTAGCGTTCTCCGGGAATTGTTTCATTTTGGAAAAGACATTCAAAGCTGGTTGCCAGAAGGACTACATTACGAATTAGAAAAATACAAGAAATAACAATGAAAAGATTTTTTTTCAGCATAACACTGACATTCATTACCATCAACTTCTGGGCTCAGACAAACAACCTGCCCCAAACACCTTTGGACGAACAAATCCGAAAATTGGTGATGGCTACTGTGATGATCAACAACTACTACGTCGATAGTGTAGATTGCAAAAAACTAACTGAGGATGCTATCAATGGTGTTTTATCAAAATTGGATCCACATTCTGCATATACCAACGCCACGGAGACAAAAAAACTGACAGAGCCTCTTGCAGGGAGCTTTGATGGTATTGGTGTTCAATTCAATATCTTAGAAGATACTCTTCTCGTCATTCAACCTGTCCCCAAAGGACCAAGTGAAAAAGTTGGAATTCTTGCAGGAGACCGTATTGTCAGTGTGAACGATACCGCTATTGCAGGTGTAAAGATGAGTCGAGAGGAAATCATGCGACGCCTACGTGGTCCCAAAGGAACCGTTGCCCATTTGGGAGTTGTCCGTTTGGGCATCAAAGATACTTTGAGGTACGATGTAATACGGGATAAGATTCCGGTGAACTCTGTGGATGCCGCCTATATGGTAACTCCTACTATCGGACTCATTCGTTTCAACAATTTCGCTCAGACCACTCATGACGAAATTACAGAAGCCATTAAGAAACTAAAAGGGCAAGGTATGCAAGACTTGATTTTGGATCTTCAGCAGAATGGTGGTGGTTTTTTGCAAGCTGCAGCCGATATTGCCAGTGAGTTTCTTGCCAAAGGTGACATGATTGTATATACTCGCGGAAGAAGTGTACCTAATCAGGAATTCCGTAGTACAGGTGGCGGTCTTTTCACAGAAGGCAAAGTGGCTGTTTTGGTGGATGAATATAGTGCTTCTGCAGCAGAGATCTTGTCGGGTGCCATCCAAGATCAAGACCGTGGAATCGTCATCGGACGACGCACCTTTGGGAAAGGACTTGTTCAACGTCCCATCGATATGCCAGATGGCAGCATGATCCGCCTAACAGTTGCCAAATACTATACTCCCAGTGGGCGATGCATCCAGAAGCCCTACGAAAAGGGTGACAAATTGAGTTATGCCAAGGATGTGGTGAATCGCTACAACAAGGGTGAACTAACCAACGCCGACAGCATTCATTTCCCTGATTCCCTGCGTTATCAGACATTACGGGAAAAAAGAACCGTTTATGGAGGTGGAGGTATCATGCCAGACTACTTCGTACCTTTAGACACTACCAAATATAGCAAATGTTATCGAGAATTGTCTGCCAAGAGTCTCATTATAAATGCCAATCTTAAGTACATGGACAAGAATCGAAAGAAATTGACCAAGAGTTATCCTGATTTCGAGACTTTCCGCAACAACTTCCAGATTCCTGAAAACGTCATAGAAGATATTTTTACAGAAGGAGAGAAACAAAAAATCACTCCCGCCAATGAGGAAGAAAGAGCAAAGACAAGAGACAACATACGATTTATAATGAAAGCTCTCGTGGCACGCGACCTTTGGGACATGAGTGAATACTTTGCCATTATCTACGAGAATGATGAAGTGGTGAAGAAAGCCATAGAATTGCTTTCCAAATAGGAGGAGCCAAAGATGATTTCATACAACGCAGAAGGAGTGAAAATGCCTGCGATTAAGCGTCGCGAGAATAGTGCATGGGTAAAAGCCGTTGCTGCTTCCTATGGAAAAAAGGTTGGCGAGATAGCCTATATCTTTGTCAACGACAAGAAGATTCTGGATGTCAACCGGCAATATCTTCAACATGACTATTATACCGACATCATCACGTTCGACTATACCGATGATGACACCATTAGCGGTGACCTTTTCATCAGTTTGGATACGGTTCGCTCCAATGCTGAGCAAATCGGCACAACATACGAGCAAGAATTGAGACGTGTCATTATCCATGGCATCTTGCATTTATGCGGAATCAACGACAAGGGTCCTGGTGAGCGTGAGAAGATGGAAGCTGCAGAAGACAAAGCTCTAAACATGATAATAAATGGAAGATAATTTCGACATACGACAGCAATCCACCGCCAAAGAAAAAGACTACGAGAATGCTCTTCGTCCTCTGCGATTTGAAGACTTCAGCGGACAGCAAAAGATAGTCGACAATTTGCGAGTCTTTGTCGATGCTGCAAAATTCCGTGGCGAATCACTCGACCACACTCTACTTCATGGACCTCCAGGATTAGGAAAAACCACTCTGAGTAACATCATTGCCAATGAATTGGGAGTAGGTTTCAAACTGACCAGCGGTCCTGTTTTGGATAAACCTGGTGACTTGGCAGGTATACTAACGAGTCTTGAACCCAACGATGTCCTGTTCATCGACGAGATACATCGCCTTTCACCCGTTGTAGAGGAATATCTTTACAGCGCAATGGAGGATTACCGTATTGACATCATGATTGATAAAGGTCCCAGTGCCCGAAGCATACAGATTGATCTAAACCCCTTTACTTTGGTTGGAGCCACCACACGAAGCGGATTGCTGACAGCTCCCCTGAGAGCACGTTTCGGCATCAACATGCACCTAGAATATTACGATGCTGAGACTCTGCAAAAGATTATCATGCGTTCAGCTGGTATTTTGGGATTGCCTATCAGCACAGAAGCTGCCAGTGAGATCGCGAGCCGAAGCCGTGGCACGCCACGTATTGCGAACGCTCTTCTACGACGAGTACGCGACTTTGCCCAAATTAAGGGAAACGGCCGTATCGACATGAAAATTGCCCGTTATGCCCTCGAAGCTCTCAACATCGACCGTTACGGATTGGACGAGATTGACAACAAGATTCTGCTCACCATCATCGACAAGTTCAAAGGAGGACCTGTGGGTATCAACACTATAGCAACCGCCATCGGCGAAGAGGGAGGAACCATCGAGGAGGTATACGAGCCATTCCTTATCAAAGAGGGGTTCCTCAAGCGTACACCACGTGGAAGGGAAGTGACAGAATTGGCATACAGCCACTTGGGGCGCAGTATGGGTAGCCGATATGGCAATCCGTTGCAAGCTGACTTGTTTGAATAAAATATTAATTCTATGGTTTTAAATTATATTTGGGTAGCTTTTTTTGCCATTGCATTCATCATAGCAGTCATCCAACTCTTGATGGGGAATCCCGATGTGTTTCCCGCCATAATGAACAGTACTTTCGACTCTGCCAAGACCGCCTTTGATATTTCATTGGGCCTGACAGGTGTGTTGAGCCTTTGGATGGGCATCATGAAAATTGGAGAAAAAGGAGGAGTGGTGAATGTCTTTGCACGTTGGCTGAGTCCCCTAATGACACGCCTCTTCCCCGAAATTCCTGCAGGACACCCTGTCTTTGGACATATCTTTATGAACATCAGCGCCAACATGCTGGGCTTGGACAATGCAGCAACACCCCTCGGCTTGAAAGCAATGGAGGGACTGCAGGAACTGAATCCCGAAAAGGAAAAAGCTACCAACGCTATGATTATGTTTCTCGTTCTCAATACGAGTGGACTTACTTTGATTCCTGTTGGTGTAATGGTCTATCGTGCACAAATGGGGGCAGCACAACCTACCGATGTCTTCATCCCTATTCTGATAGCCACAACCATTGCAACCCTCGCTGGCATGATTATTACAGCCCTTTATCAGCACATCAATCTCTTTAATCGGGTTATTCTAGGCACAACACTTGGTCTTTGCCTCCTTATCAGTGCCGTCATCTGGATGGGAGTACTGGTCGATCGCGACACGATGAATCTATGGAGCACAACAATAGCCAACATCATCCTCTTGGGTGTCATCCTTGCTTTTATCATTTCAGGCATGCGAAAGAAAGTGAACGTCTACGAAGCGTTCATTGAAGGAGCTAAGATGGGATTCGATGTAGCCATTCGAATCATTCCTTATCTGGTGGCAATACTTGTTGCCATCGGGGTTTTCCGTGCCAGTGGAGCTATGGATTTCTTTGTGGATGGATTAGGGAAACTGGTTGCCCTGTGTGGAGGTGATGCAGATTTTGTGGCAGCCTTGCCCACAGCAATCATGAAACCCCTCAGTGGAAGCGGAGCACGTGGCATGATGGTTGATGCCATGCAAACCTACGGAGCCGACTCTTTCGTGGGACGGCTCTCATGCGTCTTTCAGGGAGCGACCGATACTACCTTCTATATCCTCGCCGTTTACTTCGGAAGCGTAGGAATCAAGAACACACGCCATGCTGTCAGTGCAGGTCTCCTTACCGATCTGGTTGGAGTAATCGCCTCCATTACAGTTGCTTACATTTTCTTCGCATAAGCCATGGCAAACCTATCATCATTAGCAAAAGATACTGCCATCTATGGTTTGAGCAGCATCATCGGGCGTTTCCTCAACTACATGCTCGTCCCGCTCTACACTCATTATATGCCCACCCAATCGGGCGACTACGGCATCTCCACCAACGTGTATGCCTATACTGTCCTCATTTTGGTCTTGCTGACCTTTGGAATGGAAACTACCCTTTTCCGCTATGCCAACGATGAGCAGCAACATCCCGACACCGTGTTCTCCACCGGTTTTGTTTTGATCGCCTCGCTGACAGCTATCTTCCTGGCACTCGTCTTTGGTTTCATTTCTCCGATAGCCGAACTTCTTGGTTACAATGAGCATCACGAGTATCTGCTTATGATGGCTACCGTCGTGGCGATGGATGCTTTGCAGGCATTACCCTTCTCCTACCTGCGATTCCAGAAGCGAGCCATCCATTTTGCCTCACTCAAACTGCTGTTCATCATCTTCAGTATTACGTTAAACATTATATACTTCGTGTTTTTGGGAAAGACCAGCGTCTTCTATGTCTTTGCCATCAATCTTGCCTGCACCAGCCTCATCATGCTTTTCTTTATTCCAGAACTCTTCAAGATCAAATGGCATTTCGATGGCACACTGCTTCGCAAGATGCTTTCCTATTCCTGGCCCATCCTCATACTTGGCATCGCCGGCAGCTTGAATCAGGTGGCCGACAAAATCATCTTCCCTTTGGTATACCCTGACAATGCCGAGGCAAACGTACAGTTGGGTATCTATGGAGGTTGCGTGAAAATAGCCATGATAATGGCTTTGATTACCCAAGCCTTCCGCTATGCCTACGAACCTATCGTGTTTGCCAAGGCACAGGATGGCGACAAAAACGAATACTATGCAGTTGCCATGAAGTACTTCCTCATCTTCACTCTGCTGGCTTTTCTATGTGTCATGGGTTATATCGACATTCTGAAACTCATTTTAGGAAAGGGGTACCGCGAGGGTATGCAGGTTGTGCCTATCGTCATGGCAGCAGAGATCATGATGGGAGTGTATTTCAACCTTTCATTCTGGTACAAGCTTATCGATAAAACCATCTATGGAGCCTGGTTCTCATTAGCTGGTTGCATCGCCCTCTTGGCCGTCAACATCTGGGGCATTCCCCGCTATAGCTACATGGCATGCGCATGGGGAGGATTTGCTGGTTATGGTACTTCTATGATACTAAGCTATGTCGTCGGTCAAATAAAAAATCCTATCCCCTATCCGATGAAGAGCATAGCTGTGTATGTGCTGATGACCATTTTTTTCTTCGCCATCATGCAATACGTTCCTGAGAGTTGGCCAATCTGGCTGAAGCTGGGAATCAACACGCTGCTCATCCTTGCTTTCGTGGCACACGTCATTCGCCACGATCTGCCCTTGAACAGTATACCCGTTATCGGGCGTTATCTTCCGTCTTTCCAAAGAGAGAGGAAAAACTGACACTACAACATATAACATGACCATGAATATTCGGAATTTCGTTCTCGCAGGCCTTACCGCAACAGGGTGTTTCACTGCAAATGAAGTCTGTTCACAAACGTATCCACAGACGGAAAACGGTAATGTGGTGTACTACAAGATATTAAGTGCCTATCCTGAGTATGAGGCACGCAACCTTTGTCTTCACGACAACACCTCCGCCCATACCTCTCATGATTTCCTTCTCCTTGAACTTGACGCAGAACAACGCCGGCAGGAATGGTCCTTTGTCACAGCTAAGGAAGGGGGCGAGAACTACCACTTGCGCAACCATTCAAGTTTCCACTATATGAGCGTAAGCGGCACGTGGGAAGGCAATCATTATGTGCACAACTTCTCCACCAAGAAAAACGATTCTGATGCCCTGAAGATTACCAGCATAGGAAACGATCAGGTGACCATCAGTTTCAAGGAAGAGAATGGCACTCGCTATTTGGGAGCATCCGACATGGATGCAGAACCTATGAAACTCCCTTCCAATCTCAAGAATTCTCCCTGGGCATGGAAAATCTACAAGGCAGAGGATCTTGCCAATGGCATCCTCAATCCTTTCCTTCCTGAGCCCATCATCACAGTGAGCGACCACACCATCCATGTAGAGGGTGCCTCAGATTGGGAGCTCTTCGACGTTGCCGGTCGTCAGCTTCCGCTCGACCAAACACTGGTTGCTGGTGGAGTTTATGTTATCCACATCGGAAATACGACAAAAAAAATAATGGTCAAATAAAACAAGACATACCCATGAAAACTTCTCGATTCTCCACCAGGTGCCGAATAGTCCTTTTCGTATCAGCGCTTTTCTCAGTTCTTTCCTTCTGTCGTGCTGAGGATATTGTCCTCACATCTACCTCTGCTACCCATCCTTACGAGCGAGGCCAATGGACAGCAGAGCAATGCGCCGCTTGGCAGGAAGAGTATGGGCCCATACGAGGCATCAACTGTCCTTATCCTCCTTGCGGAGCCATGACCCAAGAGCAAGCCATAGCTTATGCTGCCAGTTTGGGATACAATTCAGTACGCTGGTGGCCAAGTGGTGGAACCAATGCCGACAATTACATCAAGGCAGTGGAGCAATGGGCAGGATGGGCCGACAAATATGGTATGACCGTCTCTCCCGTTTTCGGTTTCCCCCAATCTTATTTCAGCCAAAGCGACCACGCTTCTGCCTTGAAAAACCTCGAGAATCAAGTACGCAAGATCATCCGCCATTTCCGTGGCGACAAGCGAATCATTCTATGGGACCTGTGGAATGAACCCAATCTGAATGATGGCGACACCAAAGAGATGATGGAATGGATAACCAAGATGGTCACCTGGTGCCAGCAAGAAGGATGTACGCAAGCCATCACCTCATCCCTTGTCTGGGATGGTGGCGTTTCCACCAATCAGGCTGCGGCAAGCGGAGGACGACTCCTGCGCGAGAATGTGGAGAAACTGATGGATGTCCACAACTATCACGACTACTCTTGCCAAGACGGATTCAACAATGAAACCTCTACCATGTATGCCCGCCTCAAGAAGATTTCCGACCGTCCTATCGTATGCACGGAATGCATGACTCGAACGAACGGATCCACCTATGCACGCACGTTGATTGACTTCGCTAAATACAACATCAATTTCTATACGTGGGGACTCTCAGCCTGCGACCCCAACTGGGAAGTCCGATGGAGTCGCTCCACCTTCTATAACTGGGATCCTATGTTCCACAATGCGCTCTATGCCGACATGGAGCCTTACAACGAAAGTGAGCCTCAATGGGTAAAGAACTATCAGTTCCAAGGAGATTTCGGCGGAGCAAAGACGGGAGCCGAATACACTGAGATATGGTCCTCCCGCCGTGCATGGAAATGGATGCAGCATGGCGAGAGCAAAGGACTATACTGCAAAACTATCGCTGAGGCCATCACCAAAGTGAATACTCAAAAAAGAGACAAACTTTACAATACGATTGCCGTGCGCATCAACTATGCCAGCTGGGCTTCCAGCAACTCTGCTGCAAAGACTCAGTTCAACTCCCTACTTTCTGCCGCTGAGAGTGCCGGAATGACCGTGATTCCCATTCTGCTTACCAGCGAGAACCTGAGGAGCAACGTCAACACGCTGGCCACCTATGCCTTTAACTTCATCAATGAATACTATTATGACCGCCGCATTCAGGCATGGTGTATTCTGGAGCAGACGGATGCCATCGGCAACGAGGCGAGCTTCAAGAGCAACCTGGAAACCATCCTCCGCAAAGCTCGCTATGCCTTCCAGAATCAGCCTCTTTTCTGTGCGCCCCTTGTCACTGAGGGTGTAACGCCCGATTCTACCCAGACCGATGTCGCCAACCTGATGTGGCAACTCAGCGATGTCTGTGGTTTCTCTGCAAGCGATGCCAGCACGGAATTCCTGGAGCGGATGATGAAACATTACCATCGTCCCATCTTCCTGTTGGGCAACAACAGCCTGACGGAAGGCATGCAGGACAATCATGTCAATTGGGCAACAGCTGCTGCACTCCCCTCCGAAGATGTCTCGAATTACCATTTCAGCACTTTCTTGGACAACAATGAGGACCGCTCCTCCCGATGGCCGGGATGGAAAGCTTGGCGATGGATGAACCGCCCGCCCACTCGCGGTCTTTCCTTCAGCAACATCTCAAACGCCATTTCCATGCTGGAGAACTTGAACGGCACCGGCTCGCCCTACAATAGCATCAGCGTCGCCCTGGACTTCCGTGGTTACAGAAGCAGTCAGGAAACATTCTTCGCTGACTTGGAAAACCTGCTCACTTTGGCTGCTGCAAACGGAATGACGGTACTGCCGCAATTGCTTTCCGACACCTATTTCCGAATGTCTGCCTACGCTCTGACGGAATATGTGGAAAACGTGTTGACCCGCTATGCCAACGATACTCGTATACTGGCTTGGGATCTGTATAACAAATTAAGTTCTGTCAACAGCAATCCCACCAAGGCAGAATCCATCATCGACGATCTCTTCAAGACAGCCAGAGCAACCGGAGCACAGCAGCCTATCTTCATGACACCCTCCGTTTCCGTGAACACCTTCCCCAACGGATTCGATCCCATTGCATCCCTCGTTCACGGACGCTACGACGGATGGAGCCGTCTCACCTATGGAAGTGGAAGCGTCGACCTCTGCTACCGCATCTGGTGCATGAGCGATGTCATCTGCTACGCCTCCTCCCAGACTTCCCCTTATCTGGGATGGCTCAACGCTCAAGCCGCCAAGTTCGGACGCCCCCTCTTCTGCGCAGAATGGAAAGTACCCACCAGCGAAGCTCCCTCTGCCACAATGGAGATCTTCAAGGACATGCACATCTCCTGGTTTGCCAATGGTAACTTGGACGAGGAGATGGTTCGAGATTTCACTTACCGCCCCGTTTCCACCCAGCATTAATGTTAATCCCATAAAAGATGAAGAAGCTCGTTTTCCTTTCTGCCATCCTGATTCTGACGGTAGCATCCTGTAAGCCAAAGACAGAGCGATGGGAGGTTCCCCAATGTGACTTGCCCGAGTTGCCTCCCATGCCTGAAATACCAGAGCCCTTGCCACAAGGTAGTGTCACGATGGGCGACGTAAATGACTTTCCGGAAGAGCAATTGGACATCCCCATCTGCGATGGTCCCTTCCAGCCCTCCTGGGAAAGTATCGAGAAAAACTATCCCGGCTCACCCCAGTGGCTGCGTGATGCGAAGTTCGGCATCTGGGTACACTTCGGGCCACAGGCAGCTGGAGAAAGCAATGACTGGTATGCCCAAAGGCTTTACAACGAGAACGACGAGACGGCCTACCCCAATCACCTGCGCCGCTTCGGACATCCTTCGGAGGTGGGCTACAAGGAGGTGCTGCACAGCTGGAATCCCGACAAACTCGACCCCAAGTTTCTGACGAAACTTTACAAAAAGGCAGGGGCTCGCTTCCTGATGATTCAGGGTGTCCACCACGACAACTTCGACCTCTGGAACTCACGCTACCAACCTTGGAACTCAGTGAACATCGGGCCGAAACGCGACCTGCTCCGCGAGTGGGCCGAAGCCTGTCACGAAGAGAAGATGCGCTTCGGCGTCACCTTCCATCACGAATACACTTGGTGGTGGTGGCAGACAGCCTTCGGCTGCGACACAAAGGGAGACAAGGCTGGAGTGCCCTACGACGGAAACCTGACACTGGCCGACGGGAAAGGCAAGTGGTGGGAAGGCTACGACCCTCGCCGCCTCTATGGCATAGACCTGCGTGAGTATAAGACTGTCGCCACACAATTCCTTCCCGACCCAGGCATCTTCACACGCCATCTCGACTATGCACGCTGGTATGCCACACAATGGGCCCTTCGCATCATGGACGTGACGGCTCACTATGACCCTGACTTCATCTACACAGACGGCACTACTCAGGGACCTTTCTCTGGAGACCAGACGGGTACCGGCTACAAGTGCAACGCTATGCCTTTGGTGATGGCAGACTTTTACAACCGTTTGCTGCGCGATCGTGGGAAAGTGGATGGCTTCAGTGTCGTGAAGTTCCGCCGCCCGACAAACGGTACCGTCACCACAGCTGAATTCGGATTCCCCGATGACATCAACACCTCGCAACCCTGGATTCGCGAGCAACCTGTGGGCGGGTGGTACTGGGCACCCGGCTTCTACTACGACGCACCCTCTGTATGCCGTTTCATCATCGAGGCTGCCAGCCGTGATGGAAACTGCGCCCTCAACATCGCCTTCCGCCCCGACGGTTCATTGGATGAGACATGCGAAGAAATGCTGGAGGAGGTAGGACGCTGGATGGAAGTCTGCGGCGAAGGCATTTATGGCAGCCACGCGTGGAAAGTACTGGGCGAGGGAGCCACCGATGAAAATGGCCATCTGGTGAAGTTGCCAGGCGGTGCAATGGGTCGTGAGCAGGCCGACTTCCCCTTCACGCCTCAGGACATACGCTTCACGCTGGGCCAGAATGGTGCTGTATATGCCTTCTGCATGAAAGCTCCAGAGCCTGGCCAGGTCATTGCCATCAAGTCGCTGGGCGCTCGTGCAGGACTGTTGGAGAAAATCGGAAAAGTCCGACTGCTGGGTTACAAGGGCAAACTGAAATGGCAACGCACGGAAGACGCGCTGGAGATAACATGTCCCCAGGAGATTCCCTTCCCGTCTGTCGCAGCCTTTAGGATAGAGTAGCGAAGAATCCACCTGTCGCTCCGTTTCCACCCTGCATCACCCCAATTCCTAAGATGCAACGGGAATTACGTCATTTTCAGGGGGCAAAAACGCGTTCTTTGGGGCGGTTTAACGCCTTGTTGAGGGTGTTTTAACGCGTTCTTTGGGCATTTTTGATGTCTCAGCAGGCCTTTTTCGACACGTTGAAACTGCCGCCTCAGGGGAGCAGGTTTTTGTAAGTGACTGATTATCAGGGAAGAAGGGAAACGAAGGGGCAAAGCGTGACAATTGGGACAAAAGACAGCCCATTTTTTTCCCCCTTCGGAAGCTCAGCAAGGCGTCAGAGCGGAAACGCTTTCTTCTGCTCTTTGCGGGATGGAGGGACTATTATTTAAATAGTTAGTAATAATGATGATATACTAATATATAAATTATATATATAATACATTATATATATACTTATAACGATACCTACTATATATATTATAATAATATTATTAATAATATTACTTAAGTAGTTAAGTAGACAGTAGTTGTTAAGCCGTTACTGTTTACCAGTTATCGTCATCGTTATCGTCATCGTCGTAAACTATTGGCTTAACTAATATTATCAATATCATATATATACCTTATATATATTATTATTGTAGTAGTTAAATAGTTAAGTGATGTTTTTGCTGAAGTAAGACATAAAAGAGGGGAAACCGATGGTTTTTCAGGCAAAAAATGCTGGTTTTTGAAGGAAAAATGCAGGAAAATGAGGCAAAAATGAGGCTTTTTTAGGCTGTAAACTAGAGAGTAATCATAGTAGAGTATCATCTAACTAATTGATTATTAACAATATAGACCAACTAACCAACTTTCTTCACCCTCGGTTTCGGGGAGTTTGGTGCATAAAAACAATTGTCCCAATTGTCCCAATTGTCACGCAAGGATTTTTTCATCTTTGTGTCCTCGATAAGAACTCAGAATCGAGCGTCTGCGTGGGAGTGGGGAAGCGTTGAAAGAAATATGCTGGAGCGAAGCGTGACAATTAGGACAAAAGACAGCCCATTTTTTTTCACCCTACAAGAAACAGAGATGGAGGAACGAATCGTTCCCCCATTGGGTTCAGCCAAATATGCCATAAAGGAGGCAAAAGCGTGACAATTGGGACAAAAGACAGTCCATTTTTTTCACCCCCATGTAAGTTTCGGTTGATGTGTTTTTGCGGTAAGTCAATGAATTTTAAGAAGTTAACAAACCATTCTCGCGTTGGAAAGTTAAGGGAAAAGGCAGAAATGCAGGTCGAAAGCTTTGTTTCTGAAGGAAAATCATTATCTTTGCATCAAAATACTCGATATGATTCTTTCTGTTTGTTGAAATGTTGAGAATTATGACCATGAAAGCAAAATGGATGATAAGTGTTTGCCTGCTTCTGTGGACAAGTATGGATAGGACATGGGCTTACGATGAGCATAGCCAGTACGAACCGTTCGCTCCTGACGGGGTGCCTTTCTGTGTGGCCGATACGGCATGGGATGCCGATGGATTGGGCAGTCACAGAGTGGTGGTGGAAGTGAAGGAAACATCGCTGAAAGCCGTCAGGGTGCTGCTGCGCTGGCGACGACCTGACAGGAGCCCTGAGAGGAAAACTATTGTGGTTATATATGCCGCCACAAGAAAGGAGGCAGAGCATGTCTATCTGGAATCCTGCAACGCAGAGGAAGGGGTGGCGTGGTTCCCTTCATCGGGAGCGGGACTCTACTATCTCTACTACCTGCCCCATCCCATCATCAGGGGGTGGGATGACTTCCGCTACAAACCTGGCTGGAACAGCTATACAACCTATGATGCTGAGGCAGGACAGAACTGGCGGAATTCGCTGGGCGACTCAAAGCCTGCGGAAGGCAGAGTGCTCCGCTACGAGGCCCGCAACGAGCACGAGTTCTTTTCTGCGATGGGAAACATAGCTACAGCAGAAGAAATGAATGCCCTGCGAACCAGTCATGCGGAGAATCCCATCGTCTTCATGGAGGACAGGAGTTTCCCCGCTCGCCTCACTCACCGCCTGCCCGTTCGATGGGTGATGAACGGTCCGAACACGTCATACGAAGGCACAGCCCTGCGCAACGAATATTTCGTATGGCAGATTGGCCTCTGGGCTGCACACGGACGTCTGGAGAATGTCAAGATTGCCTTCTCTGACCTGAAGAACGAGAAGAGCGGAGAAATCATTCCAAGCACAGCGATGACCTGCTTCAACCAGGAGGGAACGAATTGGGACGGTACACCTCTCCTCTTCGATGTGGCTGTTCCCGAAGGGGATGTGCAAACCTTGTGGTGCGGCGTACAGGTTCCTGAGAATGCTGCGCCAGGCGATTATCAGGGCAAAGTGACGATGACGGCAAAGAACGTGAAGCAACAGACGATGAACGTGCTGATCCACGTGGAGAACAAGGTGCTGGCCGACAAGGGCGACAGCGAGCTGTGGCGGTTGGCAAGGTTGCGCTGGCTGAACTCCACCATCGCTCAGGATAGTCTTCCCATAGCACCCTATCAAGCAATGCGGCTGAAGAAAAACGTCATCCAGGCAACAGAGAAGAAGGTGCGCATCGGCACGGATGGATTGGCCCGATCCATACAGGTGAACGGACAGGAGGTGCTGGCGGCACCTGTCGGATTGGAAATCGCAACGGCAAACAACGACACAATCCGTTTCGACAAGGGAACACTGAAGATGAAGAAACAGGCTGACGGTCTGGTGACATGGACATCGGAGCAGGACAAGGGAGGGATGCGGATGCAATTGGAGGGCCGCATGGAGTTCGACGGCTACATGCACTTCCAGCTGGGACTCTCGTCGCTCGCTGGGGACACGGATGTGAATGACATCTGCCTGAAGACAACCTATACTCCACAGTCACAAACCTACATGATGGGCATCGGATTGCCAGGCGGTTATCGGCCAGAAACTTACAAATGGAAGTGGGAAGGACCCTACGACAGCTATTGGATAGGCGGAGTGGAAGCAGGACTGCACGTGGAGTTCAGAGGAGGTTCCTACCACGGGCCTCTGCTCAACGACTACAAACCTGCGCCGCCTGCAGTATGGGCTAACGATGGAAAGGGGGCAGTCAGCGTGAACGGCACCAAGGAGGCTACCGTTGTGGCTTCGATGGGAAAGACAAGACTCTCAACCGTCCCCATCCATCTGGAGTTCGCCTATAACATCACTCCTGTCAAGCCTGTAGACACTCGGAAACAGTTCAGCATGCGTTTCTATCACGAAGGCTGGAGTAATTTCGATAAGGTGGCAGAAGAAACGGGAGCCAATATCTGCAACATTCACCATACCGCAGACTTGAACCCCGTCATCAACTACCCCTTCATCATACAGGAACCTCTCAGGGACTTCGTACGCCACGAACACAAAGAGGGACGGAAGGTGAAACTCTACTACACCGTAAGAGAACTGACAAACCACCTGCCAGAAATTTATGCTTTGAAGAGTCTGGGAAGTGAAATCATCGCTCCTGGCGTTGGCGAAGGGACTTCGTGGCTTTGCGAGCACCTGATAGAGAACTACAGGCCTGCATGGTACACCGAAACGTCGTACCCCGACCTGAAGGACGAGGCATTCGTTCTAACCCCCAACTCACGGTGGCTGAACTATTATGTGGAAGGGCTCCGATGGATGGCGGAAAACTATGGAATTGACGGCATCTATATGGATGACGTATCGTTTGATCGCACGACTGTGAAGCGTATCCGCAAGGTACTGGAAAGGTACGGTCCACAAGGAGGACTCATCGACTTGCACTCAAACACAGCTTACTCCAGAGGGCCTGCCAACCAATATACCGAATTCTTCCCCTACATGGATAGATTGTGGTTTGGCGAGTCGTTCAAATACAACGAGTTAAAACCCGACGAATGGCTGGTGACCTTTTCCGGCATCCCCTTCGGTCCCATGAGCGAGATGCTGCAAGACGGCGGAAACCGTTATCTTGGAGCACTCTTTGGCGCCACAGCACGCTATGCAGGAACTCACACAGCCGTCCCCATGTGGAAACTTTGGAAGGAATTCGGCATTGAGGAGGCTCAGATGATAGGTTGGTGGGACGATCAATGCCCCATCATCCCCTCGGACGACGAAGTGAAGGCTACGGCATACGTGCGTTCTGATCGTGTACTTGTTGCCATCGGGAACTTTGCAAACGAGCCGAAAACCGTTACCCTGAACTTCAACTGGAAGCGATTGAGGATGCAGCCTGACAAGGTGAGAATAATCTTCCCACCCGTGGAGGACTTTCAGCAGGAAGGAACGTACAGCCCTGGTGATGCCATTACCATCAATGCGAAAGAGGGCCGATTGATCATTATCGAACAGAGCTAAAGACCCTTCCCTCAATACTCTACGCTCACCTTCTTTGACCTTTCACCTACCTGCACCACATAAATTCCAGGAGATTGCTTTGCTTTTTCGTTTACTTTGTACCCTGAAGTGGTGTAAACATTGAAGTCATCTTCTCCCTCCACATAAATCCGACCGTTTACTACGTAAGGAAAAAGAGGGAGCGTTTGAGATATCATGCCTTCTGAAGTATCCTTATCAAACTGGATAAGGATAGTGGCACAAGGATTGAGGGTAACAGTTGGGGATGTCAGTTTCAAAGTTGTACTTTTCACCAGCAACCGGTTGTCCTCTGTATTCTCAGCACACACATCATTGGCTGAAACCATGTAGGCAGAGCTCAGTTTGTAACCTTCTGGGACCAAAACACTTATTTCCTGCTTCGCATCATACGATCTGTTTACCAACGAGACCACCAAACTTTTTTCTTCATTCAACACAGCAGCACAATCAATGTAGCAACGGTCTATCTTCTTTCCTTTTTGAGAGGAGTCCGTATCGCCATCGATTTTCAACGAACTCAATTCCAAATTCTTGATACCAGGCCCTGTTACATCCACACCTACAGCATGACCTGTCATGAATCTACGGTAAAGACTATAGAGGTAATAGCAAACAGAGGGATAGGCATCCTGATTACCCACCGTTTTCAAAAGTCCATGTCCGTTCACGGGAAAGATATAATTCGCCATAGCAACGTAAGGACTCGTGCGAATGAAAACATTCAGCATACCAGCCATCGCGGCAGCATCGTAGAGTCGACGAGAATCCTTACGGGTGAAGGAATAACCACTACCATTATACACACTATGCCTGCAGTTCCATTCGTCGATGCTGAACCGAATGGGATTTGAGGTCCTTCCCGCAGAGATGTTGTAGGTAGTCATATCATTGATAAAATAACGCAAATTCGCTTCTACCAATTCAGGAGCAAACAGGGTCCGTTGCGGCTCCATCAATGCCTTGTCTCGTACATTGGCTGTCATATAATAGTGCATCGTCAAGAAGTCCAGATACTTTCCGCATTTTTCAGCAACAGTTTTGTTCCACTTTCCCGTATGACCCACACCTAACAGTTTCACTTCAGGATACATCTTCTTAATGGCAGAGGCATAGAGGCTAAGCTGGTCGGCATATTCTGTTGCAGATTCCGCTTTGTGGAATTTGTTAGCCAAATAGTTCTCGTTACCAATACAGAAATAGCGCACATTATAAGGTTCCGCATGACCATTGCTCACTCGATATGCTCCCATTGGGGTTCCAGCATTACCGTTCACATATTCCACCCAGCATAAAGCTTTTTCCACGGAATGATCATAAGTGTTGTTGTTCCCCATAGGAATATTGATGTAAGGTTCAATGTCCAGCTTAGCACACCAGTTCACAAACTCATCAGTACCAAAGGTATAATATTCCTTACCACCCCAGATATACTCGTTCTCTGCCGTTCGAGTGGGACCTACGCCTTTTTCCCACTCATAATCGTAGATAGCGGTTCCTGCTGGCCAACGCATCACAGGTATATTCAGTTTCTTCAGTTGTTTTGTTACGGACAAATTCTCCCTCCCTTTCTTGTCAACCACACCGTCATAGATAACTGCATCGTTACAGTCTTCCAACATTTGCCCGTAAATCATGGAATCTATGGGTGCCAAATGTTCCAAATCAGATATCGAGACAATGGTCGTTGTTCCTGATACCGTCTGATGATAGGTTGGGTTCTGAGATTTTGCTACTGATGAGTAAATCATCAGGAGAAAAACGATTGAAAACTTGATTCTCACTTTTCTATAATTGTTTAATTGGGAAATACTTCATCTAATCTATTTGTTGAACGGATTATAATGGCTTCCCTTCGACCCGTCACTTTTTTCTCTATCGAGAACCAACGTCGGATCTATCGTTTCTTCCAAATCCGCATTCAGCAAATATTGTCCTTGTAATATCAATATTTCGCGCAGCATCTTCGTATCTACATTCCTTGTTATGCCGTCTGCCTCTGCAGCCATAGCAGCTGCAGTACCAGCACCTTGACCCATTGCCATGCAAGTTGCCATTACCCGAATGGAACCTGCCGCCATCTGATTGGCAGAGATGCATCGTCCAGCCACAAGCATGTTATCAAACTTCGTTGGAATAAGGGAACGATATGGTATTTCATATACCATTTTACCTGAACCAGTATAAATTTGCATTTTTCCTTGTCCAGGATGTATGTCAATAGCATAAGTCCCACATGAAATGCCATCTTCAAAAGATTTCCCTTCTAAGATATCACCCTCATCTAAAACATAGTCTCCTATTATGTGTCGACTTTCTCTTACACCTACTCTAGCACCTGTTTCTGCAATAAAGGAGTTTTCAAATCCACCGACATGCTTTTTCATAAATCGATAAACTTCAACTACTTGTTTGCGGAGTCTTAGTTCTGCTTGGGTTAAATCCTTGGCATTCACTCCTGATATCTTCTGCAGCCTAGTTACATTCATAGCAAATTGGTGATGGGGAAGTTCATACATCAAGATTCTGTTGGCTATTTCATTGTCTAAATTCCCCTTGGCTATCTCTTCCTTTACCAACTCGTTTAATCCCAAGAATGCAATGCCCTTTTGACTATCGATATCCTTGTCTGTAGGACTATCCTTCAAAAGATGTCTGTTTTTCTTCATCCAAGCTCGTAATTCCGATGTATTCACATCGCCAATCCTAAAAAACAAAGAAACAGGTTGCATGATCCCTTTACCATCACCTATAACAAACTCGGCTCCAGCTTTTGCTGCAACATCACCATCACCTGTACAGTCAACCACCACTTTCGGACATATCGCTGCACGTCCGGATTTGTTTTCTATCAAGACTGCTTCCACTGTCCTGTCTTTTGTTACCACGTCTACGCACATTGTATGTAGAAGTATTTCTACACCCGCCTCTTCCAGCATATCCAACAAAATGACTTTCGAACCTTCTGGATCAAGAGGAGTCATCGATGCGTTGTCAAAAGTGAGATCTGTCATATGTCCCTCAGAATATCCGTTTTCCACCATTCGAGAAACAAATTCCTCTGCGATTCCTTTCACCACCTGCCGACCTTTGATGTCGTGAAATGTAAACATAGGATTGATTTGGGCTACAGTCAGATTGCCTCCCACGAATCCGTATTGTTCAACTATCATCGTTTTAGCTCCCATCCGGGCTGATGCAATGGCGGCACCTATTCCTGCGGGACCCGCTCCAACTATCAACACATCTGGATGAGCAATAACAGGAATCTCTTTGGCTGGTTCCTGATAAATGTCTGCCTTTCCTCTTTTCGAACTGGTTTCTTCCTTACATCCGTACAGGAGAAGGAATAGACCTATCAACCATACTGTATGATGCAGTTTCATTGGATTCTTCTTTTAGTACAAAACCTTTTTCCCATTCACAATATACAAACCCTTCTGAGGCTTACGAGAAATCTTTTGTCCCATCAAATTATAGGTGCCTGAGAGCGAACTACTTGATACCGCTTTTGCTCCATTGTCATAGATGTTTTGTATGCCAGTTTCATTGGGGAAAGGAAGAGGATAATAAACTTCTGGGTATTGTGACCAAGGTTTCATTTCTCTCTCTCCGTTAAGCATGTCACACACTTCACCACTTGTCAGTTGTTCCTCTGTAATCTGCATGGTACCAGAGTTGGCATTTGCATCCGTGTCATTCAAATAGTAACAATTCGTGATGATTGCACCTGAGGGATTGCGCGTGATGATGAAAGTCTTACCATTTGACAGATCAATATCCAGTTTCCCAACAAACAGACAATTGGTGATTTCTACGTCCTTTTCCGAGAAGCATAAGATACCCGCACTATTCATTGCGGTCGGACCTGTGATTTGTCCAGCATAGACGCAATCAATAATCTTACCGCCAGCGGTAGTGGTCACACGGGAAAGACCTCCATGGAATCCATTGCCGGAAGTGGTAATAATATCCACATCACATACGCAATTCTGAAGAGTACCACCCAACAACGTGTTTGCAATTCCTGCCATATAGAGATAATCCGTAGTGATACTACCACTTACACGCAGATTTTTCACCGTACCACTCAAACCTCCAAACAAGCCCCAAAGATTCTCAGAAGGAACCTTGTCATAGGTAATAGTATGACATTTTCCGTCGAATACACCATTATATGCTCCAGAAGAAATCAGCAAACCGTTCCCAGATCCTTCACCAACCATGGGAAGACTCTCTATTACATTGTCAAGATTGATGTCAGAAGTCAATTCGGCATTAATATCATAATTCCCGTTGTTAACCATTATGCTAAACACCACAAAGTCTATATCAGACCCTAATTGATAGATACCATCCACCTGTTGGGGCATGAACGGCAAACTGGACATATAATCCTGCTCAGCTTCCTCTTTGCTGATTGTTCCTTCTTCGTAACCATTGCTCAACTGGTTAGCCATCTCGTATGTTTTTGCAATGATGTCTTCGCTTAAATAACTGTCTAACAGAAAGACTAAGGATTCGATATCCTCGTGCTGGTCCATGAGAGAAATGTAAGCCTTCTTGCATTCGCAGACTTGGAGGAAAAGGTTACTCAACTGGCTGATAAGTTCATATTTTTCATTCACGTCTGAGGCTGTTTCTGCAGCATATATGGCACTCTTTAAATCATCTTTCAGTTTTTTGCTAAAATTAGGATAACTGGCATAATCAGCAGCTGAACTGGATTGATAGACATTCAGCAAGGTGTTTGCGCGAGCGACTTGTGATGATAGAACATTGCTCATCGCTTCAGAAGCTTCCTCCATCGTGCCACGATAGATTACTTTGATGTTTCCGAAACCTAACCATCCTGGATGACCATTCAGATTAAGCTGCTTGATTCCCATTGTAAGTGTACCATCCGTAACATTGACAAGGATAGAATTAGAGTAACGCCCTGCTTTGAAGGCATTGCTGCATCCGATGGCGCTGCTTGGTGTGTAACCCACAATTCCACCCCAATCATTCTCCACCTGATAGTCCGTGCCAGAAACATCTGGAGTGATGAAGCAGTTCTCGCCATCTACTGCATCTTTTTCACTTATCATATCTTCTATGTTTGCCTGGAAATAATTGTAATGGTCATTAAGATAGAATACTGCAGAGTAGTTGGTACTGTAATAATCGCTTGTGGGATAAGGCTGGAAGGCTCCATTTATCTGTAGCTCGTAGACACCATTTTTCAGTCCTGTCAGCGTCTGACTCATGTCGATAGCCTTATTCCTACTTTCCGCTGTTCTGATTGAACTGGTCTCCGATATATCGGAATTTGTTCCTACCGTACCGTCCCAACCATCAAAACCTCTGCTGAAGTCTGTGTTATTGAATAGATTCGTCACATCCATTCCTTTCTGCGGGTCATAAGATAGTATCTTTGTAAGCATCATGCTGATATATTCGATTTCCATAAGCAGTTCTTCCGTATTAAGCAAACGCTCTTCCATAATATAGCTGACTGTGCCATGAGCGAATGCTTCATTTGGCTCTGCGTAAGCTGTTAAATAATTATTCAACTCGTCAAGTATTGGATTGTCAAAGCTCTCCATCTTCTGAAGATAATCCACTGCTTCTTCAACATTTTCTTTGAATGTTTCATAGGTTGCCGCATTTTCTGCCAACATCATTTTCATCGGAGTAATGGTCTCGTTGCAGTATCCTATCACATCTTTTACATTTTCAAATTTTTGCAGCTCATCCAACACTTTGTTGAACTCTGTCTCAAGAGATTGTGACACTTTCAAGGATTCAACATACTCCTTTTCAACAGATACAATAGTGCTTATAAAATCCTGTAGGGAAGCATTGTCTTTTGCGTTGGAGTATATGCCATCATAACAGTATACTACATCTCCTTCTCTGCTTAGCACTGGAGCGGGATCGACACCTAGAGTCTGGTGCCATACAGGACTTCCTGTATTATCACCCACTAATACCATACAACAGAATCCATTAACTAATTGCTCTTCCTCTATCTTCACCACGTTATTATTAGCATTGGCATCGCATTCATTCAAATAGTAGCAATTAACGCAAGCATTTCCTGTGCCACGATTGAAGATGCTGGACTTTCCATTCGAGAAGTCTATTTCCATTTGTCCTGTAAAAATGGTGTTTTTGATTAACGAACCAGATTCAGCATAGCAGATGATGGCAGCACAATTCATTGCTGTTTCCCCACTCAATGAACCGGAATACAAGCAATTTAAAACTTTTCCACCCGCATTTGTTGTCACACGTGAAATGCCACCATGGAATCCGCTTCCTGCCGTAGTGATAATATCTACGCTTGATTCGCAATTTTCCACAGTACCTCCATTTAACGTATTCGCTATGGTAGCCATATATTGGTTTCCCGTCGTGATTGATCCTGTCACACGCAAGTTGCGAATGGTGCCGCTCACACTGCCGAACAACCCCCAGATGTCAGCTGTAGGTACTTTATTATAAGTGATTGTGTGAAGTTGCCCATCAAAAGTTCCTTCATAGCTGCCCGATGTGATCATGTTGCCATTATCACCTGAGTAACCTATCAAAGGAATTTCTTCGATAATTTCATCCAGATTGATGTCATCCGTCAGTACTGCATCCAAGGATTTATTACCGCCCTGAACTAATTTAGCAAAAGACAAGAAATGGTTCGCACTGCTTATTTGGAAGACATTGTTCACCAAGCTCTCTGGGTCTATAACACCACATTCCGTACACATCCCATATTCATATTTGTGGGGCTCCACTTTATTGCCACCTTTTTCATTGGAATAAGTAATTTCTGAACCTTCTATGCTGGTTATACCATCGCATTTGAAACTACCATTCGCATAAACAATCTTGTGTGTAGGATCCAACAGAGGCATCGAATCCTCACCGATATTTTGTCGCCATGCAGGATTCTCTGTATTAGATACATTGAGTAGGAAGCAAGCATATCCATTTTTCATTTGCTCTTCCGTAATCTGCGCCGTGTTGGGATTATTCTGAGCTTCTGTATCGTTCAAATAATAGCAATTACTGAAAATGCCACCATTGGGATTACGAGCAATTGTATAGCTATTCCCATTCGACAGATTGATGTCCATCCGACCAGAGAAGATGCAATTTGAAACCTCCACTGCATTATCTGCATAGCATATGATTCCACCGCTATTGGTAGCTGTCTCTCCACTCATCACGCCAGCATAAACACAACCGATGATTTTACTTCCTGCTGCGGTAGAAATACGAGCTATTCCACCAAAGAGTCCAGTTCCTCCTGTACTAGTAATGTTCACGTCACAATAGATATTTCTCAGCGTACCGCCAGCCAATGAGCATACAAGTCCTGCATTCGTGGTGTTTAACGTGGTGATGCTACCGCTTACGCGAAGATTCTTTATCGTACCACTCATCGTCTGGAACAAACCCCAGTTGTCACCCATGTCTTTTGCATTGTAAGTGAGCGTATTAAACTGACCATCAAATGTACCTGAATAGTTTTTCAAATAACTCTCTGTCCCTATAACATCCAAGTTGACGTCTTGAGTTAATACGGCATCCAAATTTTTTGTACCTGAATTTACTACTGTAGCAAAATTCTGAAAATCTTCTGGAGACGAAATCTGTACCACATCATTTTCGATGACTAGCTTCTCCAACGCGCTCTCCTGAGCCTTTGTTGATAAACAAATAGCAGCCCCAAGGGTCAATGCTAAACATAAATGTTTTCTCATTTTCATTTGAATTAAGGATTTATTTTTTTTGCAAAACTAACGGATTTTACAATCCACTACAACATTTAATACATAAAAAAAAAGTATGAATTGATTAATTCATGAAAAATTCATGTAAACTCTGTAGATAAAGAGAAAAATGAAAAGAAAAGAAATACTGTGCACGAGATAAAAGATATTCTTCTATACATTTGCACACAACAAGCATCATACATGAATGTTTCATGAATTATATGATATATATTAACGTTTTCTCATGAATTTAGACTCTTTTTCCAATTTATGAATTAAATTTGCAGCATGTTTCGAACAAGAAAGACTCCATTTCACATTTTTTTCATCTTGCTGATGATTGTACTGGCTTGTTGCAAAAACAATCATCCAAGTACTTACAAAGGAACTATCTCTGACCCATACAGGGATATACATCAATATATGTGTAAGAATCTAATTACTGAAGGGATTCATTATGTTGACTCAATGCAATCATGTCCAGACAAGTTCATATTGCGAGCCTATATGCTTCTTTATTCATCAGACTCCGCATATATATGTTCCGTACTTGATTCCGCCTGGTTAGGCAAAGTTCACAGCGAAGACCATCCTATGCTGCGCTACAAACGTTGCATGACTTCCGCTTTAATACTCTCTTCAGATAATGTGAATGATTATAGCCGTGCATTGCATTATGCCAAAATGGCTGTTAACATCTATGAAAGAGACAGCACCATAGGGAATTTCTGTGATAATTGCAATTTGCTTGGATTGATTTATTTTCACACTGGTCGAATTGTGGAAAGTATAAAATCATACCGTGCATGTTTGGAACATGTTACGAGCAAAGATAAAACAGCTGAAGTTCAAGCCCATCTTGGTTTAGCATATATCTTCCACAAATGGGCAAGGAAGAAAATAGAATTGGAATATGCATGCAAAGCAATTGACATAGCTTCAGAGGTGGACGAATTGGATGTTTATACTTCATGCAATGCCTCTCGAATAGCAGGAATTGCTTTTGAAGACAACAATGAACTTGATTCTGCCCTATATTACTATAGACAGGCTTTCCAAATTGCTGTCATGGCTGGCATGACACATTATGCAGAAAAACTGAAGGATAACATTCTTTCCTTACAAGATTCACATCAGGAAGATCCAGCACATGAGAATCTAATCCGTTCCATGGAATCCAACATGGAACTGCGCAATATGATTAATACGCAAGTAATGGAACTTAAGGCGACAAATGAGAATCTGAGATCAGATCTTTTTCACGAGTCTGTTCGCAGTAAAAATCTGTTGTATGTGTGCTTCTTCTTGGGAATCTCCATACTTGGTGTGATTATATATTTGGAACGCTATCATCGACATAACAAAGACATAACTTTAAGATCTGAGTCCCGTATCAGAGAAATTGAAATGGCTCTTGAGACACAAACCATCAACGCTTGGTTAGCTGAAAAGGATACAGACCGCTTTATGCAGCATTTCCGCGCTAAATATCCTTTCTTTATCCCCTGTTTGCAACAAAGAAATGACAGCATCACAAAAAACGACCTAGTGCTATGTGCTCTCATTGCACTTGGAGAAAGCAACTCTAGAATTCAAGACATTCGACACATTTCAAAGGAAAGTCTATGGGCTGCACGCTATCGGATACGTGCAAAACTTAATCTCATGCACGAGGAGAAACTGGAAGATTTCTTGAGGAATTTGCTTGCAAAAAACACACACAACATGACAACTGACAAACAATGAATCCCAACCTATATACAACAAACACAATCCTTCCATAAACGCTTTTGAAGAATAAGGACTCTCCTTTTTCTTAAATCCTCTTATACTAATCCTAAAAGTCTCATACCCCACGAATGGTTAGATTGAACCGCACATGCAGTTGTTAAGATTGCAACGTGATGCGATAGGAAAGACAACACGTTGAAATTGCAAAGACAACACGTTGAAACGGCGAAGACAACACGTTGTGTTTTGGAAGGGAACGAGAAACAAAAAAATTGAGCGGAATCGCATTGTTCCGCTCAACTCTTTGTCAGATATCATTCTTTGTGAAGACTTACTCCAAGCGAAGCTCTTTGATCAGATTCTTGGCACCTCCCCACTTGTCGATAAGGTAGAGGACGAATCGGATATCCACACCAATGCAACGCTGAAGGCTGCTGTCGAAACTGATGTCGCCACTCATGGCTTCCCAGTTTCCATCGAAAGCCAAGCCTATGAGACGGCCTTTGCCGTCGAACATGGGACTGCCAGAGTTGCCACCCGTAATGTCGTTGTTGCTGATGAAGCAGAGGTGCATGTCGCCCGTGCTCTTGTCGGCATAACGCCCAAAATCGCCTTTCTGCATCAGGGACATGATGTCGTCCTCGAGCTTGTAATCCTCTATCTCCCCTTGCTTGGCAGCTTTCTCGAGCAGGCTTTGCGAATTGGTGTAATAATCGTAATGCGTGCCTTGGGAGGTATAATCCTGAATGAAGCCATAGCTCAAGCGCATGCTGAAGTTGGCATCGCTGTAGTGAGGCGCTTCCTGATCCATTTCCAGGAGAGCCTGAGTCAGCATGTGCTCATTATAGTTGATGATGCTGGAGTTCTCGCTCTGCCCTCCTGTGATTTCCATGAACTTGTCAGGAATTCCTTGGGCATAGACGAGAGCCATATCCTTCTCGCGCAGAGTGCTGTCGGCCAACACTTTATCGACGCAGGAGATGTCTGTGCAGACGGTCTTGCTGAACAGATCCTTGACATACGCCTCGCAGTTGCCTGCATAGAGGCTGTCGATGAGCTGATAGCATGCGGGCCAATACTTCCTGTCCTTGACCTGCTCACGATAGTTCTGCAGCAAGGCAGCCATTGTAGCCTCATCCAGTTTCGCATCATAATCCTTGAAGAAATTGGCCAGACGCTCCTTGGTGGCCTTCTGCTGCTCCTCTCCTATGTCCTGCGGCATTCTATTGATCTCAGAAGCCACGCGATAAATCTCTATTCCACGCATAAACGTCTCGCTGTAGAAGCCTTGAGCATAGACGGCATCGTGGCGCTCTTTGTATGCCTTCTCGAGACTGGCAAACATCTCGCCAAAACGGTTCTCCAGGTCTTTCCTGCCATGATACCAGGCGGCTATCTGCTGCTCCAACTTCTGCTTCTCACCAATGACATCAAGGTCAGCGATGGCTTTGTTCATTCCGATGGAATTCTTCCAATAGTTGCTGCTGCTTGCCCACTTGCTGGCATACTTGATGCCGACTGCACGATCGGCATCCATGAACTTCTTCCATACATCCTGTTTCTTCCCACGAACCTGAATGGTGGATACATTGCGGGCACCCACACGCTCCTGGATTCCCCACGAACTGAGGTAACGGCTCGTACTCCCAGGATAGCCGATGGTCATGCAGAAATCACCAGGCTTATAGCCGTCGATGCTAACCTTGGCATAGCGCTTGGGATGGTAAGGCACATTATCCTGGCTGTAGTCAGCAGGCTCACCATCCTTGCCGGCATAAATGCGGAAGACACTGAAGTCACATGTCTGGCGAGGCCACATCCAGTTGTCTGTATCGCCTCCAAACTTTCCCAAGGTCTCTGTTGCCGTAAACACCAAACGGATGTCGCGGTATACCTTATATATACTTACGTAATAGGCATTGCCTCCGTAATAGCTCTTCACCTGGCAGTTCAACTTGGGGTTGGCGCGTGTGTACTCTCGCTCCACGGCTTGGCATATGCTGTCGGCATAGCGTCGATTCAATTCGCGAGCCTCACGATTGGGATGAGCATGATAGACGCTGTCCAAAGCTCTCATCACGCGACTGGTGCAGTCCTCCGTCCTCTGGAGGAAACGCACGAAAAGTCCCTCTGCAGGACGTTCCTCACTACGCTTTCGAGCAACGAAGCCGTTGGTCAGGATGTCATCCTCAGGAGTTGACAATTTCTGGATGGCGCCATATCCACAATGGTGATTCGTAAAGACCAGTCCGTCAGGACTAACCACCACACCTGAGCAGAAGTCCCCAAAATCCACTACGGCATCCTTGAGACTCATTCCATCAGGATTATACAATTCACTGGGTGTCAGCTCCAACCCTAAGCCTTGCATCGCGTCGGCTGTCTTCTGGTCAATCCTGTTGAGCATCCACATTCCCTCATCGCACCATGCGCTCAAGGGTATCAGGCTTACCAAAGCCCACAAGAGAATCTTCTTCATATCCTTTCCTGTTCTTTTCATTTCTTCTTTGGGAAACGTCTTGCCCATCCTTCCTCGCTGAAGTCAGGCTCCTCGCCTCTCAAACCTTTCTTCGATGATTTCACTTTCTTGTCGTCAGGATGGAGGAATTTCATCCAGTCTTCCTTGGAATACTTCTTGCCTCGTGGAGCTGTATAGCCACGTTCCTCACGCGAAGGCTTGTTCTTCTTTGCCACATCCCTTTTCTCTCTGGGCTCCTTGGCGTCTCTTGCATTCCTGGAAGTGCGGGCATCTTTGGCAGACCAAGGTTTCTTGGCATCCCCGCCACCCTTGCGACGTTCTCTCCTGGACACCTCTCCACCTTGAGAAGCTGAAGGCCTTGCTGGACCACTGTCGCTCACTTCCATCACCACGCTCCTTCCCTTCACAGTCACACCATGCTTCATGGCCTTCACCACACGATCAGCATCCGCTTCTACCACTTCCACGAAAGAGAAGTTCTTCATCAAATCTATGCGTCCGATCTCCACCTTGTTGCCCTTCACATTGTTGTTGATCAAACCAATAATCTCGCGGGCAAACATGCCGTCCATCTTTCCTACATTCAGGAACAGGCGTACATATCCTTCTTCTGCCTGATGGTCACCCTTCTTACGACGTCCTTCTTTCTTGCCACCTTCCGATCCACTAGAGACTTCGTCTATCTCTGGTGCGCTGGCATAGTAGCGCAGGAACCTCCCAAACTCGCGACTCAACACACGTTTAATCAGATCTTCCTTGTCCAGCCATACCCAACGCTTGCGCACTTCCTCCATGAAAGGAGCTATCTCGCTCTCGTCCACCTCCACACGCTCGATGTCGTCTATCACGTGATAAAGCTGCTTGGCACAGATTTCTTTGGGTTCTGGCATCGTGCCTTTCTCGAACTGCTTCTGAATGGTCTTCTCCACTTGACGGATCTTGCCTTTCTCGCGTGTATGGATAATGCAAATACTCGTTCCTTTCTTTCCAGCACGACCTGTTCGACCACTACGATGGGTGTAGTTCTCCACATCGTCAGGCATCCCATAATTGATAACATGAGTCAAGTCATCCACATCCAAACCACGAGCAGCCACATCGGTAGCCACCAATAGTTGAGTTCTGTGCTGACGGAACTTCTGCATCGTCAAGTCACGCTGCTGCTGGCTCAAGTCACCATGCAGGGCATCTGCATTGTACCCATCGCGAATCAGATTGTCTGCCACCTCCTGTGTCTCGACTTTCGTGCGACAGAAAATGATGGCATAGATGCGTGGGTAGAAATCCACCAGACGCTTCAATGCCAGGTACTTATCCTTGGCATGAACCAGATAATAGATATGGTTCACGTGTTCAGCACCTTCGTTGCGGCTTCCCACCTGTATTTGCTCAGCATCGTGGAGGTAATTCTGAGCAATACGCTCAATCTCCTTACTCATCGTGGCACTAAAGAGCAACGTGTTGTGCTCCTGAGGCACACCCTCCAACACAGCATCAATGTCCTCTTGGAATCCCATTGACAACATCTCATCAGCCTCATCCAGAACAACCTGTCTCACAGAAGACAAGTCTGCCACTCCACGATTCATCAAGTCGATGAGACGGCCAGGAGTAGCTACAATCACATCCACTCCAGCCTTCAGAGCACGAATCTGAGGCTCGATATTCGCACCTCCATATACAGCCAGAATGCGAACTTCTGGCAAATATTTGGCAAATCCCTTCAAATCATCTGTAATCTGAAGGCACAATTCTCGTGTGGGACTCATCACGACAGCTTTCGGCGCATGTTTCTGCTCAACAGATTCCTCCTGCAGATGCAACCGCTGCAACAAAGGCAAACCATAGGCTGCTGTCTTGCCCGTACCCGTCTGAGCCAAGGCAACCAAATCTCCTACAGGCTCTCCACTTTCTTTCAACTTTTTACCCAGCAAACAGGGTATTACCTCTTCTTGGACAGGCATAGGATTCTCATACCCCTGTTCCTCAATGGCTTGCAACAATTCTTTGCACAAGCCCAATTCTTCAAAATTCTTCATAATCGGGCGCAAAGTTACTTCTTTTTATTTGATTTTTAAACATTTGGAAAAACAAATCTGGAAATCAGCTTCCTTTTTCATAACTTTGTGGCACAAAACTCTTCAAGAAGTGCAAAAAGGTATATGATTAAGCAGAAAGATGGTTTCCTGGGCGAACGTTCCATCGTCATTCCTCCCATGATTGTAAAAATGGAGGAAGAAGATCCATTGGTGTCAAGTCTCTACTTGACGGACATCGGCTATTACCCTCATGCTACTCATCACTACCGTGACCGCAAGGAGGCCATCGACCAATATGTGCTCATATATTGTGTCAATGGCAGTGGCTGGTATCGTATCGATGATAAGGAATTCCAGGTTGGCAAGAACCAATTCTTTATCTTACCAGCAGACCAGCCTCATTGCTATGGTGCCTCTGAGGACAATGAGTGGACCATCTACTGGATTCATTTCCGTGGCTATAATGCCAGCATCTTCGCCAACGGAGCGCAAAAACCTCAAGAAATCAGCCTTGCCTTGAATTCACGCATCAACGAGCGACACAACATCTTCGAGGAAATATTCAGTACGCTAGAACATGGGTACGATATCGAAAACCTGCGTTACGCTTCGTCATTGCTGTATCATTATCTGGCTTCTATGCGTTACCTTAATCAATACCGGATGGCCAACAAGGGAAAGATAGAGAAAGAACACCTTCCCAACGTAGTGGACGCCGCGATACATTATATGAAGGAAAATATCGAGAATCATATCCGCATGCAAGAGGTCGTCAAATATGTGGGCTATTCGACCACGCAGTTCACCACACTCTTCAAGCGACAGACCGGCTATAGTCCCCTGTCCTTTTTCAATCGCCTGAAGGTGGAACATGCCTGCCACCTGCTGCGTACTACAGACATGAAAATCAACACGATATGCTACAAAGTAGGCATAGAGGATTCTTTATACTTCTCACGCCTTTTCTCGAAAGTGACGGGTATGTCACCAACGAAGTATAGAGAAAATCAAACGGTAAATCCTTAACAGCAAAGGCTTTGAGCCACTTGCAGAACTTTTTGTACTATGGCTTCATCTGTAAGCAAGAAATCAGAGAGCGGAGTTGTTGGATTCCCTGATGATTGTTGTCGAGAGCTTCCACTTCTTTCAAATAACGTTCTGCATGCATTGTATCGCCCATGCCGTAATAGCCGAGGGCGAGCATGTACTTGCAGTGGATAATATTCTTTGTCTCTAAAGAATCCTCCCAGATAAGCAGGTCGGGCAGAGAAACGGCGAAATAATCCATGACAGGTTTCTCGAAAAGATGCTGCTTTCCATAGTTGATAAGTTTGAAGAAGCGTCCGTGTGCCTCACCCACACGTCCAAGCTTATAGAGAGCCAATCCCTGATAGAAGATCTTATCGGGCTTCGCATCGTTGTAATACATCGCAGCTGCAGGCTCTTGCGGTCCCTTTGTGGCCTCTTCCCAGCACTTGATGGCTTGAACGTTCTCTCCTAAAGCATCAAAAGCTACACCAAGCAGATAATGGAAGTCGTTCTCCTGTGCCCCATAGAGTTTGCCCTCGCCAAGATGATGAGGATATTCCAAACACGCACTCAGAAGTTTGACGGCACGTTTCAATTCTGCCGTATCTCCGCTTGCAATCGCATCTTTGGCCATTTCAACCCTACATATTTGATACTGTGTGGACACTTTGCCTTCACCGCCCTCCCATGGGTGGAAGATATGGTCATTCAGGTTCTGATAAGCCTCTTCGTAACGTCCCAATTGGTTTTGCAACGTGATCATTTCAAGTATCAGATCATCTCGCCGCCAAACCAATTCCAAGTGTTTCTCGAGCAGGGCCAGTCGCTCCTCATGCGAACGATGCAGACGCTTGTAGAGCTGATCAAGTTCCATAAGGATGCGTTCATCGTTCTCGTTGAGGTGGAAAGCGCGTTCCATGTATTCGAGAGCCTCCTGCTGACGGTTCTGCTTGTTGAAGCGAGCCAAGGCGAGGTTGCGCCAAACGGTGGGGAACTGCGGATTGAGTTTGGCAGAGAACTCCCAGTTCTCAATAGCAAGGTCATACTGACGGGCTGCATAACACAGACAGCCAAGATAATAGGGAGCTTTGCTGCCCTGTGGATTCTGTTTCTTAGCAGTCTCGAGAACAATAACATCCTCTGGACGATTGGGAAAGCAATAGGCTGAGCTTTGACGTTCTGCGATTTCGTAATAATTATTCCCTTCATCATTTAGAGGGAGGTTAGGGAAGAGGCTTCCCATGTAATACCAGGTCATTGGTGTGGTGGCACCTTCTTCGATAGCGATCTGCCAGATAGACTTTGCCTCGTCTGTGAAACCTGCGGCAGAGTAGTCAAGTGCCACTTCATCGTAGTTCTGTGCTGAACAGCGCAACATCCGCTTCATTTCTGACAGTACGTCCTCGTTCTTCGTGAGGAGGAACTTCTCATAGCGACAACCATAATTAAAGAGATCGCATTCCAGCGACTCATTGATGAGGGCCAGTGCTTCGTTGGCCTTTCCCAGTTTGCGAAGAATGGCAACTTTGAGGGCACGGGCCTTGTGGTTGTGCCAATTGTTGTTTAGGCTGCGGTCTATCTCATCAAGTGCATCCTCATAGCGACCTTGCATGGTGCTGATCTTGGCAGCCTCGAAATAGCCTGCATCAGCCCAAGCCTTATTCCAAGTGGCTTTCCAAAAGAGTTCGTAGGCTTCTGAATACTTTCCTTGATATTTCAGGGCGAGGCCAAGATTGTAAATTGGTTCACCATCGTAGGGATTAGGGTTACGCTTCTGCAAGAGTTTGACGGCCTTACGCAGATATCCTTCTGACCTAGCGAAACGTCCTTTGCGAATGTACCACAAGCCCATGGCGTTAAGACAACGGATATCATTTGGATCGCGGCGGAGAGCCTCTTCGTAATAGTCTGTTGCAAGCCATGTGGCGTGGCGGTATTGCTCCAGATGCAAGCCTGTGAGATAGAGTTGCTCATTAGTTTTTATCTGTTCAGGCAATAAAGCTGCTTCTGCGGAGTCAGGGATAGGACGGATTTCATCCGCTTCTGCATGCCATTCCAGAACGATGCGCTGACCATAAACAAAAGTCTTTTTTATTTCAAAGGTCAGCTCATTAAACCTGGCACCTTTCACATCAACGGTTTTTGCAAACACTTCCTCTGGAGAGAGTGTCGTCTCTTTCTGATAATAAAGCTCGCCATGATCATTTCTGAGAATGAGACAAACCTCTTGTTTGTGAGTAGCAAAGACTTTGAACTCAACAAGATGACTACTCCTCCTGCCTATTGAAGAGTCGCTGGAGGCGAGGCTGTTGATGTTGAACACAAGGTCTTTTGAAGCCTCTTTCACCACACCCAGTTCACGATAGGGCATAAAGTATTGGGTAAACGTCTTCTCCTCGTAAGGCATCAGCCAGCTGAAGTCAGGCTGATTCTCCGTATACACACCTGCCATCAACTCGATGTAGGGACGGAAGCCATCACGGTTGATGCCCCACTTTTTCATCTCCTCTGGGGTAGCCTCATCCGTCAGGTTGCGATCCCAGGCACGTCCAAAGTCACCATTACCCCACGTCCATTGTTTCTTGCCTGGCGAGTAATGATGACTGGCCACGTGAAGCATTCCGGCATGGGCATCATTCTCATAACCACCTTCGAAGTTGAAGTGCGAGTTCACACCCATGTAGCTGGTTGGCACGTAGATGTTCTTGTAGTTTGAAATATCTACACCTGCCGAATAATCCATCTTATAATAGGTACCTGTAGCGATGGGAAACGATGAAACAGCTCGCTTGCCATGATCGAACACGGCATTGATATCAGGTGGAAACACACTTTGATATTGATCGTTCACCTCAACAGCAGGATTAGCCCACCACAAGAAAGTCTGCGGCACATCCGTGCGGTTGTACAAGCGACCTTTGATCTCCAAATAAGCACAACCTGGACGCAAAGTGAAGCCTGCCATTCCTTTCTGATGAAACATCTTCTCCATCTCGCTTACCCATACACACACGGAACCATCTGCATTCTTCTCAATACAAGTATCGACAGGCATAAAGGTCGTGGGACGATGGTGCTGTGGCCAGTTGAACTCAATACCACCGCTAATCCAAGGACCCGTGAGACCAACGAGTGCAGGCTTGATGACGTGATTGTAGTAGACGAAATGGCGCCTGGCTATCTTGTCATAAGCCATCTGCACACGACCGCCCAGTTCGGGCAGAATCATCACTTTGATATATTCGTTTTCAAGCCAAATGGCCTGATAGTCTTTGTTCACCTTTTCATCGCTTATCGACTCGATGACAGGATAGGGATAGACTACACCACTTGAACCCTGATATACTCGTTTCTCCAGAAACATTGGGTTCTTCTCTGGCTTTCCCACCTCGTACGTTGGGATACTCACCACTTCTCTCCAAGCTTTTACTGACATTGGGGGTTCCTTTTTTTATTGTTATTCCGCGATTACGTAATTACGCTATATCGTCATTTTTTGACTAACTCTTTTTCCAACTCCTCCAGAGACTTTCCTTTCGTTTCAGGACAACGGTTCCAAAGGAAGACAAAGGCACAAACGCAGATGGCGCTGTAGATCCAGAAGGTGCCGCTACTGCCAAGGGCTGCATTCATCGATGGGAAGGAGAACGTTAGTGTGCAACAACCCACCCAGAGAGCGAAGGTACAGGTAGCCATAGCGATGCCTCTCACGCGATTGGGGAATATTTCTGCCAGCAGCGTCCATGTAACAGAACCAAGAGTCATGGCATAGACAGAGATGGCTGCCACCACAAGAACCACCATCAGCACACCCTTGACCTCAAAAAAGTAGCATGTACCCAGCGTGAGATAAATGAGTCCCAAGCCACCTGCACCCAAAAGAATCAACGTACGACGTCCCCACTTCTCAATGGTATAAAGCGCAAGAATGGTAAAGATGACGTTGGCAATACCTGTGATGACAATATTGATAAACATGCCATCGACATCGAAACCTGCTCCCAAGAAAATCTCCTGAGCATAGTTGAAGATGACATTAGTCCCACACCATTGCTGAAAGACAGCAATCACAAGACCCAGCAACAGCACTTTACCATATTTCGCCTGCATCAATTCGCGAAGCCCTGCCTCTCGTCCTGTACGTCGAGATTCTGCCACCACTCCTTGCTTCAGCTTCAGATAGACTGGGCTCTCAGGAATGAAGAAACTCAGCAACAGGAACAACCCTGCAGGCAAGGTTTCTGCCCAAAACATCCAACGCCAGCCCCATTCCACATTCCACGCTTGGCTCTCAACTACCGCAGTATCACGAGCCAACAGCATATTGACGATTTGTGCGGAGAGGATGCCCAGCACGATAGTCATCTGGTTCAGGCTAACCATGCGACCGCGAATTTCTGCAGGACTGACTTCCGCAATATACATGGGCGACAAGGCCGAAGCCACACCAATACCGATGCCACCAATAAAACGTGCTATATTGAAAAGGATGAAGTCATTGAACAAGCCCGTTGCCACAGCCGACACAGTAAACAGCACGGCCGACAGCATCAGCAATGGCTTCCGTCCATACCTGTCAGCCGCCGCTCCTGCTACCATCGCTCCTGCAAGACATCCCACGAGAGCCGTCGTCATGGCTATTCCCTGCATTAGCGGCAAGTCTGTAATGTCGAAATACAACTCATAAAACGGCTTTGCACCACCAATCACCACCCAGTCATAACCAAAGAGCAATCCTCCCATGGCAGATACCAGACAGATAAAATAGAAGAATCCTTTGTTAAATCCTTGCATTTTTCCAAATGTTATTGTTTGGGTACAAAGGTAAGGTGTTTTTTGTATCTTCGATATGGAAAAAACACCGTAAACATATGGACTATTTTACACCATCGCTTCTTTTTCCTCCCTATTTTTGATTATTATCTCCTCCCACTTTCCCTGTTAACGATTTATTTTTATAATTTTGTTGTCATTATCAGAAGAAACATTCTCTTTTCTATGAAGACAGGATTGGTGTTGGAAGGCGGAGGCATGAGAGGCCTTTTTACGGCTGGGGTGATGGATGTCATGATGGAACAAGGCATTCGATTCGATGGGATGATTGGGGTGTCGGCAGGTGCGGCATTCGGCTGCAACTACAAGTCGTGCCAGCCTGGGCGAGCTCTTCGCTACAATATCCGTTTTTCAAAAGATCCAAATTACATGGGATGGCGCACATTATGGAAAACAGGTGAACTGGTGAATGGAGAATATGCCTACCACACCATTCCCACTCAGCTGGACATCTTCGATGCTGACACGTTTGCCGCCAATCCTATGGAATATCATCTGGTGTGTACTGACGCCAATACAGGTGAACCTGTCTACAAGCAGCTCAGCAAGGTTAATTATGAGACACTCGAATGGGTCCGTGCCTCAGCATCCATGCCTATTGTCAGTCATCCTGTGAAGTTGGAAGGACGTGAATTGCTCGATGGCGGAATTGTCGATTCCATTCCTCTCCGCCACTTCCAAAAGATAGGTTATACGCACAATATCGTGGTGCTGACCCAACCGAAAGGGTTCACCAAAAAACGCACCAAACTGATGCCTCTCTTTCACATGACCATGCGCAAGTACCCTAAGATCATAGAAGCCATGTCGCGACGCCATCAGATGTACAACGAGCAGCTTGACTACATCCATCAACAAGAGCTCTTAGGCAACACCATCGTCATTTATCCTCAGGACATCCTGCCCATCGGACGCACAGAACAGACGCCCAGCAAACAGAAACTTGTCTACGAGATGGGACGCCAGACAGCCCAGGAGCACCTCGAGCAGATTGTCCAGTTCGTCAATATCGGTTAAACGTGCATTTCAAACAAAATGCCCATTAATTCCATAAATAATCATCCGAGTCCTCCAAGTAATCATACTTCTCAGAGTTTTCCGAGTAATCAGAGTTCTCCTAGTATTCCGAGCGGACTTCCAACGTGTTGATTTCCTCTTTCCAACGTGTTGAATCCTTGGTTTCAACGTGTTGAAAAGGCACAAGGAACTGGTGGACAGTCTCACAAGTTGTATCAATCAGTCTCTACAATATCTTCAAATTGCACTTCTTCCCCCCATTTTCAGTCACGAGACAGCCGTTTTGCCACGAGAATCTTACCAAATGAGAAAAAAGGATGAAAATCCAGAACACCCACATGTGCGCAAAGTAATAAGGAAAAGTATCAGAATGAGGGATTTTTGCATGTCTTTTTTGAGGTTTTTTCAGCAGTTTTTTGAGGCTCTGCCAAATGGACAACATTCGCTGGATGGATTCCGAAGAAAATATGCAGAGGTCCTCTCGCCCGATAAAAAAGAAAAGGATTCTCCCATTCTTGCGTCGAACTGATATCTTTTTAGGGGCAAAAAGAAAACTTTTTTGTAATTTTGCAGCGCAAAAAGGAAGATTCGCGAGAATGACATATACAACAGAGACGCTACCATCGGGCTTACGCATCATCTGCGCGCCCAGTCCCACCGATGTGGTGTACTGCGGAATTGCCGTGGATAGCGGTACGAGAGATGAGGAGGATAAGGAAACGGGAATCGCCCATTTCACAGAACACCTGACCTTCAAAGGAACCCAGCGGCGCAAGGCTTGGCACATCATAAACAGGATGGAGAGTGTGGGAGGTGACCTGAATGCCTATACGGGCAAGGAGGAGACGGTCTACTACTGCACCTTCCCACGAGAGCATTTCAACAGAGCCATCGACCTGCTGATGGATATCGTTCTCCACAGCACCTATCCCCAACACGAGATGGAGAAGGAGGTGGAGGTCGTGGTCGATGAGATAGAGAGCTATAATGACTCGCCCAGCGAGCTGATTTTCGATGACTTCGAGGCTCTTCTTTTTCCTGAGCATCCCTTGGGCAGGAACATTCTAGGCGATGCCGACCGCCTGCGCCAGATGAAATCAAGCGACATTCTGCGCTATGTGAGCCGTCAGTACCGGTTGGACAGGATGGTCCTCTTCCTCTACGGAAACGTCAGCATGAAGGATATTCTACGATGCGTGAACAAGGCTGACATGCAGAAGGACTCAACGGAGAATCCGCTGCCTCGCATGAAGCCCAACGCCTTCTGCCCCCCTTCCGAACCCTTAACAATCAGGAAGGATACTCATCTGGCTCACGTGATGATGGGATGCCGATGCTATGGTGGGAACGATCCGCGCCACCTGCATCTGGTGGTCCTGAACAACCTGCTGGGAGGGCCTGGCATGAGCAGCCGTCTGAACTTGGCGCTAAGAGAGCACAACGGGCTGGTTTACAACGTAGAGAGCAACATCGCGAGCTATACCGATGCTGGCGCATGGAGCGTATATTTCGGATGTGACCAAGCCAATGTGGCACAATGCCGTCGTCTGGTGGAGAACGAGCTGGAGCGGCTGATGGATGCCCCACTAAGCGAGCGAGCCCTGGCAGCCCTGAAGAAGCAGTTGAAGGGGCAGATCTGCATTTCGTACGACAACTTCGAAGGAGTGGCCATCGGAATGGGGAAAAGATTCCTCCACTATGGCACCACTCAAACTCAGGAGAGCCTCTGCGAGAAGATTGATGCCCTGACTCCTACCCAATTGTGGGAGACTGCCCAAGAGATTCTGTGCCCAGAAAGACTGACGACCCTAATCTACTGTTAATCATTTTCAGGTATTTTTTGCCACAAGAATCAGAATGGTGACGCAAGAAAGGAAATATATTCGTAACTTTGCAGCCAAGAAGATAAGAAAATGACCCTACGCGAACTTTCTATTGGACAAAGTGCTGTTATCGCTTCCGTGGGAGGCCAAGGTGCCACTCGCCAGCATTTCCTGGACATGGGTGTCATCCCTGGCGCTGTGGTGAAACTGCAGAAGTATGCTCCGATGGGTGATCCGATGGAACTGAGAATCCACAACTATGAGCTGGTGCTGACCCTGGCTGATGCAGAAAAGATAGAAATAAATACCTTCACGGACGAGCAACTGAGAGAGAGAGAAGAGGAAGAGGATTCCCTCGCCGATGAGCTGAACATCTTTCACGAAGAGAGCCACCCCGGATACGGTGAGGAAGGACGCTACCACACGGAGGATAAGGAACACCCTGAAGCCCAATACATGAAGCCCAAAGAAGGGAAACTGAACTTTGCTCTGGTGGGGAACCAAAACTGCGGCAAGACTACTCTCTTCAATCAACTGACAGGAAGCAACCAGCACGTAGGGAACTTCCCAGGCGTAACCATCGACCGCAAGGATGGCATCATCAAGGGACATCCAAACGCCGTGGTGACCGACCTGCCTGGCATCTATAGCCTGAGCCCTTTTACAAGCGAGGAGATCGTAAGCAGAGAATTTATCCTGCAGAATCATCCTGACGGTATCATCAACATATTGGATGCCACCAGCATAGAACGGAGCCTCTACCTGACCATGCAACTGATGGAACTGGGCATCCCCATGGTGCTGGCGCTGAACATGATGGACGAAGTGGAAGGCAACGGATGCATGATCCGCATCAATGAGATGGAACGGTTGCTGGGTATCCCCGTCATCCCCATCAGCGCGATGAAGAACGAGGGAGTGAATGAGTTGGTCGAACATGCCCTGCATGTAGCCAAATACGAGGAAAGACCTGCACGCCAGGACTTCTGCAGCCCCAACGAGCACGGAGGAGCCGTACACCGCTGCCTGCACGCCATCATGCACTTTATCGAGGATCATGCTGAGCGAGCCAACATCCCCTTGCGCTTTGCCAGCAGCAAACTGGTGGAAGGCGACCAACTGGTTGTCAAAGCCTTGGGACTGACTACCAACGAGATGGAAACCATCGAGCACATTCTGACCCAAATGGAAGAAGAGCGTGGATTGGATCGATGTGCAGCTATGGCTGACATGCGTTTCTACTACATCCGTGAAGTCTGTAAACGCACGCTGGTATATCCCAGCCAAAGTAAAGAATACCTGCGCAGCCAGCGTATCGACAGGATTCTGACGGGCAAATGGACTGCCATTCCCACCTTCATCCTCATCATGGGATTGGTCTTCTATCTTACTTTCGACAGTCTTGGTGCCTGGTTGCAGAACTCGTTCAGCGAGGCAATAGATTGGTTTACAGAAATCTCAGATAAGACGCTTACCTCGTGGGATATCGCTCCTGTCGTACACAGCCTCATCATCGATGGCATATACAGTGGTGTGGGAACTGTCCTTTCGTTCCTCCCCTTGATTGTGGTGCTCTTCTTCTTCCTGAGCATGCTGGAGGACACAGGCTATATGGCCCGTATCGCTTTCGTGATGGACCGTCCGATGCGCCGGCTGGGACTCTCAGGGCGAAGTATTGTCTCCCTGCTGATCGGCTTTGGATGCTCTGTCCCCAGCGTGATGAGTAGCCGCACCCTACCCAGCGAACGAGACCGCAAGCTGACCATCATGTTGACTCCCTTCATGTCCTGTACAGCCAAGATTCCCATTTACGCCTTCTTCTCCGCTGCGTTCTTCCCTGAGAAGGCAGGCCTTGTCATGGTGAGCCTATACGTGTTAGGCATCCTGGTCGGCATCCTTACAGCCATCATCATGAAACATTCTCTTTTCCGAGGTAAAGCCGTACCGTTTGTCATGGAACTTCCCAACTATCGCCTCCCCATTGCCAACAATGTGCTGCGCCTGCTGTGGGACAAAGCCAAAGATTTCCTGCAACGAGCCTTCACGGTCATCTTCCTGGCAAGCATCATCATTTGGTTCCTTCGCACCTTCGATTTCCATCTGAACATGATACAGGAAGGCATGGAGAACCAGAGCATTCTGGCACAGATAGCAAACATGATAGCACCCGTCTTCAGCCCCATGGGATATGGAGACTGGCGAGTAGTAAGTGCACTGGTAAGTGGTGTGCTGGCAAAGGAAGTTGTGGTGGCTGTCATGTCGTCACTCTTCAACGGAATTGCCATCGCTGAAGTAATGACTGCCGCGACAGCATACGCCCTGCTTGTATTCTGTCTTCTCTATACACCCTGTATGGCGGCAATGGCGACAATACGTCGAGAACTGGGCACCAAATGGATGTTTTTTATCATGATATTCCAATGTGTGATAGCTTGGATAGTATCCTTCCTTATTTCGACAATATTGTAGCATGATGAATATACAAAGTATTGTACTTCTGGTCCTCGTGGCTGCGATAGTTGGCATCGTCCTGTACCGCTACATCAAGAATCGAAGGAATGGTGGCGGTTGCGGTTCATGCAACTGCTGTGGGGAAAACAAATGCGATGGATGCAGGTAAAGAGGCGGAAAAAGTTTCTTCTCGAATCTCACATACTCATCTAACAGGAGAAACCAGAGCCTTGCAGATACGATCCTGAAAGAGACGGCTGTCGTAGACAGGACTGCCTTCATTGATGATGGAGAAAGCAAACCAACGTCCATCATCTCCTCGAGCATATCCACTCAGAGAGGACACGCCCAAAGTGGTGAGCGTACCTGTCTTGGCAAAGATGCGGTCGCGAAAGACAGGCTCCATCATACGACCCGTCAAAGAGCCGCTTCGAGGACCTTCCTCGGGAGTGGCCAAAGACTCATGAATGAGAACATCGAAGATTTCTTCCTTACGATACGCATACTCCAGCAACTGAACCAGAAAATCTGCAGTCAAGCGGTTCTCTGGCGAAAGTCCACTACCATCGTTGATGATATACCCCATAGCATCAGGGTCCTGACACATCTCTTCGCGGATGAAAGTCATAACGCTATAGTTGTCCTCCCTACTGCCTCCTCCCCATCGGTCATAGACATGATTCGTGTGATAAAAAACAGACTCCGCCTTCACGTTGCTGCTGAAAATAAGCATGGGCGCAATAACTTCACGTAAGGTATGAGTCTGTTGATAAAGAAGTTTGGCACCTCGACATGCCGATTTCAATGCCAAGCGATACTCCTGGGGGCTCTTCGTTGGATTGAGCCCCACCAGCCATGAATCAGAAAAGAGAGGATTGTTGTGGTAGGTGATTTCCGACAAAGAAAGCAAATACATGAAATCCTGCCGAATACGCTTTTCACCTTTCATCAGGAGAGGCACCTGACTATAAGGAATATCCCAAGGTGAGGCTGTAGCATGCTGACGAAGGGTGTCTGTGCGGACCATATCAAAGATGATTCCGCCTTCAATATGTCGGATACCCTTTCTTGACAAAGCATCCACAAAGTCTTGGAAAGATTCCAAATGAGGGTCATCATCGAGACAAAGAATCAAATCGCCACACAAGGTTCCATTCTTGATGGTTCCATGAGCATAAAGGCTGTTCTGATATATATGGTCGATGCCCAAACGATGATAAGCGGTGATGGCTGTCAATAATTTCATGCATGAAGCTGGTATCATCAGTCGGTCGACATGATACTTCAATACAGAACATTGGCGTGTCAGGTCATACACAGAAATGGAAAGTTTATTGGTATCGGTAAACTCTGGACGATGAAGTACACTATGCAGACGCTCCATCACTAAAGTATCCGTTTGGTCAGGACCTATGCTGTCTGCGCTGGCCGTCATTTCTGACAAATGGATTCTGCGCTGGCATTTGTAGACAGTAAAGCCCACAAGAACAAAAAGAAAGAATAAGATGGTGTAACAGCCTCGACGCACCTTTTTCTTCAAGCGACGGCGTTTCTTTTTGGGGTGAAAAGACACATTGTTACGAACCATAATCAACCTGCGTAACTATGCATGCCACCCAAAAGATAATTAACACCAAAATAGGTCATCAGAAGACTGCAAAGGGCCAGTATCGAGTAAATCCTGTAGTTGCGGGTAGAACGGAACCAGGGAAGGCTTTGAGTGTGGAGCGGCAAGCTGTAGACAATCAACGTTATGAGTGCCCAACTCTCCTTTGGATCCCAACTCCAATATGTTCCCCAAGAAACATTCGCCCAAACAGCTCCCAAAAAGATTCCTGCGGCAAGCAAGAAAACAGCGGGTTCCAACAAACGGCGTTCCATAAAACTGAGTATCAGCAAAGCATAACTCATCATGATCACACTAACGTGAATGCTGAGCCAAGGGCTATGGAGAACTGGCATCAACTGAGTTATCTGGGGATTCATCTCGCCCAAATGGGCCACCAAAAGCATAAAGCCTGCACATAGAACGGGGACATAGGCAACGATGTGAACGAGATACGTACCTGCCACTAAACAAATAGCCAAGAAAATCATGGTCTCATAGCCATTGCTCAGAGGCAAACGCCCTGCGATGTACCAACGCAAGAAAAAGGAAGCAAGCAGAAAGGCAAGCAACAAAAGGATAGGAAGTTCGTGCCACCAATACTTACGAAAAACAAAAGAGAACAAAGCAAAAACAAAGCATCCAATCATGCTCCACAAGGTCCAGTTGATACGATTGTAAAAGAGTTCGATGGACACTTGGGTATCCGACAGGGACTTCACTCCAGCAGGAACAGCATGAATCAGGGTGCCCTGAAGGAGCATAAAGATGAGACCCATCTTCTCGTCGACTTCTTGAACAGCTCGCGTAGGAGCCATTTCGCTTAACTTATAGTGATTGTCGGCATCGAAGAAATCATGCATGCTGGCATATTTCCCTTCAATTCCCAACTGCTGCCGCAACTTCTTGTCTTTAACCTTGATGATAGGTTCCTCGCTCCATTCCTTGGAAGAGAGGGCCCAGGACATCAACACCTGTGTACCAGAAAGACCATGATAAGAACGTTTTCCATAAACCTTTAGCAGGAATTCTTGTCCCATTGTTCCGATAGGAGTCACACGATCATTCCACATTACCTGACCGCGCTCCATGGAAGAAACCTTTTCCTGAGGAACTACAGGCAAAGCTGCGTAAGAAGAACTCCCAAAACACATCAAGAGCAAGAAAAGAAGGAGCTTGCTGGTAGCAGACTTGCCACGATTGCGCATCCGCTGCAACATGATGATCATCATACTCAGTCCCAAAAGTGCATATCCAAAATAGGTAATACGTGTGCCCCAAGGATCATAATTGACACTAAGGATAGAGCCTTGCCGATCCTGATCATAGGAAGACTGATAGAAGCGATAGCCATCCATCTTGGCAATATGGTTCATGCTGATAACATACTGCTGATCTTGACAGGTGATATGACTTATATAATCCTGAGGAGTCTCTGTACCAGGATAGCATCGAATCAGGAAAGTATCCAAACGAATCAGGAAGGGCAAATGTTCCACACGTTCCTGATCAGACAAGAAATCTCCAGTGGGCACTCCTTGACGCAAATGCAGAGATCCGCTCTTGCTCATTACAGAAGTAACAAATGCGCCAACGAGGATTAGCAGAAAACTGACATGGAGCATAAAAACCGCAAAGCGATGCCACAACTGTCGTTTCCACAGAAGCCAGATGCCAGAAAAAGCAATGGCTCCCCATAGTAACTTGAACCATAGGGAACTATAAATAAGGCCTTTCGCATATCGTGTCCCATGAGCATCCTCAACAACCGTGGCTACTGCAATAACAATAGCCATCAGAGCCAAGAGCCCAAAAGGCAAGAATCGTTCCAGCCTTGACATGCACAGAATCAGTTAAAATTCTTTATAATCAGGATTCCTACGAGATTGGACAGCTATACACTCCATTTCTATCAACCACGCGGGACGACAAACGGGAGCCAATGCTATGAGGGTAGGAATATTCGGATAACGCTCTGCAAACATTTCACGTACCGTTTCGTAGTCAGCTGTATCGCGCAAATATACCACGATCTGCATCACATCATCGAATGTGGTTCCTCCCTCTTTAAGGAGAGTTTCCACATTCTCCCACATACGTTTGGTCTGCTGAACGATATCACCCACATACATCACTTCACCTTTGTTGTTGATACTGGCTGTGCCAGAAATGAAGACATGGGCACGATCGCCATATTCCATTAACGTGCCACGCTCGAAGGTGACACCATACTCGTATGTAGGATTGAGGTGAGTGGGAGCATAGAGATAGCGCTGCTGCTGAAGTTCAAAACCAGTGAGAGCATAAGTTCCCATCTGAATCAATGCCTTTGTTTCAGCAGGTCCTCCACCAATTCCTGTGCTGGAGATATAATGTGTCTTCTCTGTAAGTCCCTGCTCAATGAAATTCTGACGACGGGCTGCTACCATGCCCGCATACTGGGTATCCACATCGCGGACAAAGAACCATGTGCGAATACAATTGCCAGCTAAAGTGGCATCAAACTTTTGCAGAGAATCTTCGTAGCTTTGAAGTACCTTTTCTGTCTGGTTGGCACTATCGCCTACAGGAGACGTCATGCCCATTTTCCATAAATGATTGTACCCGTTATGACTCGCAACAGTAAAACCATGCAGAGACTGAACCTCCATTCCACGTTCCAAATAGAGCCAAACTGCTATCTTGCTACCATCAAGAGGTTGCTGCTGAATGATACTGATAGAAACGTTAGGTTCCTTACGCATGAAAGGTTGCTGATTGGTACTGTCAGAAAGGAAATAACGCTTCATCACGTATTTCGCACCCAGAAATTCAGGCATTGTAAGGATGATGTCCTCGGCAGCATAGATGCGCTCCAACTGACTTTGGAAAGGTTCTTTGCGGGGCTCAACGTGTAGAATAAGATGCCACTCTGCCACCCCTTTCTCTGGCAAGAACATAGCAGCCTCGATTGTCACCCCCAATTGGTCAAGAAATGTCTTTTTATATGTCATCATTTAATTTTTGCGGCGCAAAGTTATAAAGAATATTCGAAAATAACTAATCAGCCAGATTTTTTATCCAATTTTGGATAAAGGATTTGGTTTCATCCAGATTGTTTTTAAACTGACTGCTCAGTACTTCTGTATGGTTGTAGTGGAGAAGATTCTCGCCACCTTCATTCAGGATCTGCCAAAGCAAACTGTTATCCGCATCGCCACTAATGACGCGATAATAACCATTCTTTTGGGTGCTGGCTACATCTACCAGATTGCCATAAGACAAGTCCTTCATCAGGTTGAGTCCTCCTGCAGATCGACCATTCCCACCATGACATTGGATACATGCTTTATCAAAAATACCCATCTGGATACAGCCATAAGGAGTGACATCGATATCTCCAACCTCCAGATAGATGGTATCCGAAGGGGTGTTTCCCCCGTAGGCAGTCATGTCTATCGTAGCCAAAGAGAGAATGCGTCTACGCAAGTTGTTCGTAACAGCCAACTCTACCGTACTTATAGAATTACTGACTCCATTCAACACGAAATTCAAAACTCCACTATCGTCCACTGGGGTAACAGTACGTTGCATGACTGCGTAGTAGCTATCATCAGAAAACCCTGCCAAAGCTATGCCGTATTCCGATTCTTCCCACGCATTCAAACCACGAATACAACCTGTTAACTTGACAGTCTTACCTGTATTGTTGACCGTATATTTCTTTTCTTCTATATCCCCGCTATCACAGGCAAAGAAGAGAAATATGCTGAGGACAAAAAGGAAATATTTGAAACTTCTCATTTTATGTTTCTCCTCTTTCATCAATTAAAAGCTATATTGTAACTGAACGGAAGCGGTGTGAGTACTTACACCCAAATCATCATTATCCCTATCCAATTGAGTTTCATGTCCATATCGACCAGTAAACTGATACATGGCAGTAAGTTTCAGGTTGCATTTGTTGATATAATAATTCAATACGACTGCTGGCATATTGAGAAAACCATCATTGGTGGAACTGTTGCGGTCCATAAAATCATAGCGAAAACCACCTTGCAAACAATCGTTGAAAAAGTAACCAATCTGACCATATGCCCCCCAATAGTTGAAAGTGCGGTCTATCTTCTGACGTTTAGTGAAACCAACATGCATCCAATATCCCTCGAGAGCTGCATACCAACGATTATAGAGCATGCTCCACTCAACACCCAGACGACCATCATTGGTACTCTCGCTCTCGCTCTCAACATTGAGACTACCACTAATGCCAAACAGCATATGGCGACCATGCAGCATATGAGAGTTTCCTTGAGTCATCGGCATATTGCCCCAAGGCATAAAAGTCAAACGGCCTGCATAGAGAAGAGAGGGAATGTGCCAATCGTCAGAGAGAGTCTTCGTGGCAACATTTACAGAAGAACCTGAACCATTCCAAAGACCAACCTCATAACCCATCGCCCAAGAATCTGGCTTCTGAGAGTTAAGCTTAGCAATACCATGAAACTCGAATCCAAGATCAAAACCTGTGCCGATAGTGGGAGTCACAGCATTCAGGGTATAAGGCATAATACTGGTTGCAGTAAGTGAAGTTGGCAACAAGGGAAATAAAGTTTCGCCCAACGTAGTCAAATATGCATGAGTAAATGGAGTCTTGAACTTACCTACACGGAAGCGGACAGATGGATTGAGGCAATAGTCTACCCAGGCCTGTTGCAAGACGTTGGCGCCCGTAGCAGCTGCATTAATGCTCAGATTATAGTCCAACTTCCCAAAGGTCTTGCCCGTGAAGCCCAGAATTGCGTATGGGACTGCAAATCCTGAGTTTGCCACATTGTCCTGGTTGTAAGCTTTGTCCAGCCCTTCATCATCATAGTAATTATAAGAAGCACGAGTTTGGAGAAACAAGTAGGGTTTAAAGATGAATTTGCCATCTTTACTTTGGAGGGTGAAACCTCGATTGTCGGCTATACCCAGCACACCATTTTCCATATCAATGTGTTGTGTACCTTCTATTTCGTCTGCCACGACTGGCAATATGGCAAAAACCATAATTACCATAATAAATATCTTTCTCATTTTGTTTTTTCAAAATATTCTAAAGTGATTCCAAGAATTTAATCAATGCATCGCGATCCGTTTTACTCATTTTGGCAAACAGATTTTTCGAAGCTTCGCCCTCTCCACCATGCCACATAATGGCTTCTGTGAAATTGCGTGCACGCCCATCATGGAGAAAATACGTATGAGAATTTACTTTCTCCTGAAGACCAATACCCCACAAAGGAGTTGTGCGCCACTCGTTGCCCTGAGCCAGACCGCTAACGTAATGGTCATCTAAACCGACACCCATAATCTCGCTTCCCATATCGTGAATTAGGAAATCGCTATAAGGATGGATGGTCTGCCCACCCAGCCATGGAAGCTCCGTCCCATTGAGCAAAGTTGCTCCACGTGGGCGAGTATGCAAGGTGGTCACATGACAAAGATGACACTTTGCCTCATAAAAATTCTTTTCCCCTAAAAGAACCTCTGGATCCTTGACGTTACGACGAGCAGGAACACCCAATCCATGAAGATAAAAATCCACGTCCTCCATATCTTCTGTGCTGACATCCAACTGGTCATAAAGAAGTCCCATCATAGAACCTTGATCCATTTGACGCTGACCTTCGCATATCTCCTCTGGGTAACGGCTATTGGTAACACCCATATCACTACTGAAACCTAATTCAACCGTGAGATCTGCATGCTGAGCCTTATTGCCAGAGAGCCCTAACTGCTTTGTGCCACGCTCTGTGATATAATTGCAACGTCCACTTATTCCATATTCTGGATAATTACTCTTCTGAGCCAATGCCTCTATCTCGTTGCGATCAAGAGCCATCATCTGTCCCATCCCTACATGACGAAGAGGAATACGCACAGTACAGAACAAGTCGTCAGGGTCAATAGGATCATCCGTTTCACCATAATTGGCATACCAATCTCTGATAGTATATTCAGGATAAGCCAATTCGTACGATTCTCCATCAGGGAACTGAAAAGTCTGATAATGCCAACGGCACTCCAACTTACCTTCTGCAGTCACTCCATAGATACTTTGGTCATGAAGGACACGCCCATAATTCTGAAAGAACTTCCCATTCTTGCGACTCACATAAACCAGCATACTGCTGAATCCGTATTCTCCAGAACCATAGACGGGAGTGCCCTCTCCTTCTGTCCCGATTTGTGTCCACAAAGCAGGTTTGGTACGTCCTGCGTTGCGATGACATGAACCACAGCTGTAACCAGCATACACGGGGCCAAGTCCGCCTGATTGAGTAATAACATCATCATAGAGCCTATCTCCGTGAGTAAAACGCTTCTGATTAGCTGATATTTCAGATATCCAGTCGGCATCCTTGTCAAATGCGTACGAAGAATTCAGGAAAACTGTGGAGGTACCGGCACTAAGCGCATATCCTTCAGGAATCTCGATGTCCGTAACATCGAGTCCTTCGTTGTCCTCGCAACTGGCAAGTCCTAGGAAAAGTCCAAAGAGGAAAAAAGATAATACAAACTTCTTCATGTCAAAATTGTATATCTTTTTATGTCACAAAAGCGAAGGAGAGTCTTATGGATCTCACCTTCACTCCGCAACATTTTTTTCTAATATTCATCTCATTGATAGACTTTGAATTTATTTATTGTAAGTGCGTGGCTTACCGTTCTTGAAAAGCAAGAATTCCAACGTATGGAAACCACGAACATTCTGAGCGGCAGCAATGGTCTCGTCTTCCTCGTCAAACTCACCTGTCCACTCCAAATCTTCGAAGTTTCCATTCTCAATAATGTTCTTCAAAGCATCAGCATCCAATGGCCAAGAGTCCATGTTGGGGTCCAATCCTAAATCTGCAACGGGGCCAAAGAGGAATGCCTCGCTGGTCTCCCAAGGAGCGCGAGCATTCAACCATGCTGTAGCAGCTGCACTAAAAGCGGAAGTAGAAGGATAGTTTGCCAAGTTACGGATAGCTGTATTCAATCGTGTATTCAACGTCACAAGATTCTCATATGTTGGGAGAACAACATCATCAACATAGGTCTCTATGATTGGTTTCAAATCTTCCTCGCTGGCAGCTATGACAATGGGCTTCAAATCATTCGTCAAAGCATTTTCCAACGTTGCACAAGCCTGCATAGCTGCCAAAACGGTAGAACTTCCGATGTGGCTGCGGAAGGGAGCCGTAATACTTTGAATCGAATTGTAGGCAGTATTGATCTTGCTTACAATACTGGTATATAACGTAGTGTTATGTTTCTGCAGATAGGCTGCGATGGAGTTTGCTGCCTGTTTGCCATCACGACTGCCCATGATAGCGTTGCGGATTGACAAGATGTTGTTGCTATAGTCCTCGATGGAATGGAAACTGTACCAAGACTCGACTGCATAAACCGCTTCTGTATATTTGCCGGATTCCCAAAGGTCACGGGGTTCGCCCATCTTGGCAGTGCCTACTTCACTGGCAATATCTGCACAACCCTCAACAATTTGCTGAGCACAACTCGCATAGCTGGTAAAAGTTTTGCCTGTACCTGGATTCTTGAACGTTTCTACATAAGAACCTTTGCCATTATAGTCCTCAGACCATGCGCTTTTGAGATCAATAGCATCCTTGGTCAGCAGATTTGCAACCTGTACAGCATACTGAGTCCAATTGGTCACGTTGCTGGAGGTTACCTCTGTCTTATCCTCATCGATAGTAACTTCAGATGTACCTTCTGGGATAGTTTTTTCATTTTCTTCGCCACCACACGCATTAAACGTCAAGCTCAATGCCAACAGGCCAAACATTAATAAATTCTTCTTCATCTTTTCAAAGTTTAAATGGATTATTATTTGTTTTCTTTCTTCTTCAACGTATCAATCTCTCGCTGCATCTCAGCCAGTCGACGATTCATGGATTCGAGGGTCAACTGTTGATTTCTCAACTCCTTGTGAGCCCTATAATCTTTTACCACCCGATCGCTGAGGAACCAACCCGTAAAGGCGACACCTAATCCAAACTCGTTCTCGCCATTATACTTACCATCGCCTATGCGGCGTTTGGTGTAGTCGGCCTTGATAACCAGATAAGGCAGAGGGCGATAGTTGAGACCTGTCATCCACATAGATGTCTTCAGGCGTTGGTCTGCCATCGTACTGGAGTAGGTATCGGTCTTGACGACTTCCTGAGGATTGTAATACTCGTAACGGACAAATGGGATCAAATCAGGCATCTTCTCATGCTTGACAAATCCATTCAGCCGAATTCCTGCCTCGATTCCATAACTGACAACTTTCTCGGCGATAGGAGAAGTGCGGTTATAGGGAGACAAATTACTCAAACGACCATTTTTGGCACTCAAGCGAGTACTGTTGTCGATGTGTCCTTGCAGGATATTTCCACGAGCTATTACCCATCGGTTCTGGTACTGAGCGTCCACACTCCATATATTGACAGGAAGATCAAAGTTGTAAGTCTGGGGCTTGTCACCATTGCTTCCCACGTTGTGGCAATAGTAATAGCTGGCTCCCAGACGCAAGCCTGGGATACCACGATAATTGAGGCGCCCGACATAGGCAGGACTGGTGAAGTTATCTTCCTCGAAAAGTCCCTGCTTTGCCTGACCTGCCCAATGGTTGCGGTCAAAACCGTTGGCATTCAATCCCGCCACTACCATAGCCTCGTAATCAAAACTCGCCCATTTGCGACCGAATTGTCCACGAATCTCAATGCCCGTATCATGCCATGTGTTGGGAATAATGGATGTCTCACCTTCAGGACGGACTGTGCCAAAAAAGTTGATGGGTTCGTGATGCTCATTGTTGAGTCCGACAGGAACGATCAAATGACCCACGCGTACATTAAAATTATTATTAAGGTGATACGTAATCTGAAACTGCTCCAAAGCGACCTCACCTCCCTTTTCAGTTTCCACCTCATACTCGCCATTCTCTGTATTCTCTATCTCATATTCAGAACCCGTTCCACCTGACTCGAACTCTACTTCCACGCCAAGCATCCAATGTTTGCTGAACTTGTAGTCACCAGCGATGACAAAACGGGGGAGACTGATTGTGTTGCGCTTTATATCTGTGTTACCATTACTCCCACCATAGAAACGGTTTATGCCATAATTCTTGAAAGAAGCCACAATCTCGCCGTACCCTCCCACACGATATCTGTCAAAACTGTCGTATTCCGTACTGTCATTATTCCATTGTGCTCCAGCACTCTCTGCCACCATCGAAAGTATTGCAACAGCAACCTGTCTCATCCTTTTTCTCATCATATCATTCATGCAAATTTTTCTGCCGCAAAATTACGGCTTTCCATAGTTGCGTGCAATACACAAATTTAGTGATTTAGGTTTCCTTACTCAGGAAAAACATACTTATTTTTGATGAAAAGAAGAACATAATTCCTCTTTATGAGGATTCTTTTGGGAAAAAAAATGTTACTTTGCATAACAAAACACATCATAGCACATGATAGGAAAATACCACGGAACCGATCTGATGATTGACGTAATTGGCGACGATTACCGCATGCTGCAGGTTATCAGTCGCTTTGGCATTACTTTGGGATTTGGCGACCAAACAGTTGCAGAAACATGCAAAAGTGCAGGTGTGGATCTGGAAACCTTCCTGACCATCGTGAATTACCTGAAAGATATTCATGCTCCCATCAATAAACTGGTGGAACACGTTAACTTAAGAGCAATCATGTTGTATCTGACGAACAGCCACACCTATTTTGTTGACTACAAGTTGCCTGCCGTCCGACGCAAACTGATTGAAGCCATCGACTGCTCTGCACGCAACCAGATTGCTTTTCTCATCCTGAAATTCTATGATGAATATGCTGAGGATGTCTCTCGCCATATGGAATACGAGAACAAGCACGTACACCCCCATGTGGAGAACCTTCTGCGCGGAAAACTTACATCAGAGTCTTTCAATACGGTAGTGAACCAGCACAGCAGGAACCATGCCAGTATAGAGAAGAGTATCTCTGAGCTGAAAAACATCATCATAAAATATTACCCCAGCGATGCGAATGCACAATTGCTGAACGACGTGCTGATGGATATCTATATGGTGGAAGAGGACTTGCTCACTCATTGCCATCTCGAAGACACCCTGTTTGCCGCATGTGTCCGCAAATTAGAAGAGGAAGTCCGCAAGCATGGCGGGGAAGTTGTTGCGGAAAACCAGCAGGATAAAGATGTTCGCATCAACAGTACAGAGGAATTGAGCGAGCGCGAAAAGGAGGTTATCAGGCTGGTAGCTATGGGACTGGCCAACAAGGAGATTGCCGAGAAGATGTTTATCGCAGTAAATACTGTAATGACCCATCGCCGAAACATCAGCCGGAAACTGGAAATCCACTCGCCGGCTGGTCTAACCATCTACGCCATAGTGAATGGGCTGATCAGACTCGAGGACGTGAAACTTTAGCTGCGAATTCAGGACTGATATAGTTTTGGGTACTGCGGCATGCCTCGCTGGCAAACTGACAGGCTATCGATACCAATTGCTGCCATCCCTGCTCGTCCAAGGTCGGCAGCATTTCTCTTCTCACACCATTCCATATCAGAGCGCAGGAGAAACCCGCATTAAAATTATCGCCTGCCCCCACGGTGCTTACCACATCTATAACCTCTGGAACCTGGAAATCAAAGGATCCTCGAGGAGTGCAGACGGTAACCCGTTCTGCACCTGCCGTACAGATAAAGATGGGGCAATAGGAACGGATGTGCTCAGCGTAAATCCTGCGAGCATCCCTCTCGCCGTACATGACCTCGAAATCATCCGCACTACCACGCACGATGGTACTCTGGCGGAAATTGCTTAGGATGACAGGAGTCAGGGCCTCCAGTTCGTGCTGGTGGCTCCTGCGGAAATTCAAGTCGTAATAGACTATGGCGCCTGCTTTCTCAGCGTTCTCCAGCATCTGCATTACCAGAGGCCTCATCCCTGTACAAGCAGCATAATATGAGCCATAAAGCAGGACGTCACCTTCCTTCATTTCTGGCAGCCTCCAACTGGCTCCCACATGAGGAGTCCCTTTATAGAACACATAGCGGGCATCTCCCTTCTCGTCGAGGAAAGCCAGACTTATGGCACTCTTCTCGTTCTCGCGCACCTCAAAGAATTCAGTACTCACCCCATTGCGGTTCATGAAATCTATTGTCTGCTCCCCCACGATGTCTGCACCCGTGTATCCTACGAACGAGCAGGGAACACCTGCCCTACCAATGGAAATGATACTGTTGAAACTGCTGCCTCCTGGCACAGCGGCCACAGGCTGATTGTTCTTGAAGAGGATATCCAGAATGGTTTCCCCAATGCCTACCACCTTACGCATAGAATTATCTGATATTTTTCCTACAAAGGTATAACTTCCTGAGGAAATAATTATAATTTTGTCCTCAAATTAATGAAAAAAAGATGAGCAAGACCTATAATTTTGATGAGACAATAGAAAGAAAGGGAACGGGAGATGTGAAACACGAGCAACTGATGGAATTCTTTGGTCGCGAGGATTTGCTGCCACTTTGGGTAGCCGACATGGACTTTGCCACGCCTGATTTCATCCGCGAAGCACTTCTCCATCGCCTGCAACATCCCATTCTGGGTTATTCCGTCACACCAAAAGACTACTGGGATGTCATAGCACAATGGATTAAGGAACACCACGGATGGCAGACAAAGACAGAATGGATGGCCTTCATCCCTGGCATAGTGAAAGGCATCGGCATGGTAGCAAACGTGTTTTGCAACCCTGGCGACAAAGTTATCATCCAGCCACCTGTTTACCATCCCTTCCGCATCACGCCTGAAGGGAACGGATGCCAAATCGTTTGGAACCCGCTCAAAGAAAGCCCTGATGGTACCTACAGCATGGATTTCCAAAACCTCGAGGAAGTATACGACAGCCGTTGCAAAGTGCTCATTCTCGCCAATCCACACAATCCCATAGGAATCTGCTGGGACAGAGAGACGCTTCAGCGACTGGCCTCCTTCTGTGCTGAGCATCAACTGATTGTCGTGAGCGACGAAATCCATTGCGACCTCGCTCTCTACGGAAACCACCATATTCCCTTCGCCAGCGTGAGTGAGCAGGCTGCCCAATGGAGCATCACCTTTGGAGCCCCCAGCAAGACCTTCAATATGGCAGGAGTGGTCTCCTCCTACTGCATCGTGCCCAACAAGCGTATACGCCAGCGTTTCTTCTCATGGCTTGCCGCCAACGAATTCGACTATCCCCACATGTTCTCCACAATCGCCACCATGGCAGCCTTCAAGCATGGCGAGGAATGGCGGAATCAACTGCTGAGATATCTGGAAGGGAATGTGGACTACGTGATGGACTTCTGTGCCAAATCGCTTCCCCAAATAATTCCCCACAGACCTCAAGCCTCCTTCCTTGTATGGCTGGATTGCCGCAGGCTTGGCCTTACCCACGAAGGCCTGACAGATCTCTTCGTAAACCACGCCCGTTTGGCATTGAATGACGGAGCGATGTTTGGCCCTGGAGGAGAGGGATTCATGCGATTGAACATAGCTTCGCCACGCAGTATCCTGATGGAGGCTATGCAACGGTTAAAGAATGCCTGCGAATCCAGACTCTCTATTGGATAATCGGAATCCTCGTTTCAGCGTTTCAGTTGTTTCAGCTGTTTCAGGGGACAATAAAAGGTATCACCATCTCACTATTTGGCTTTCTCATGGCTGAAAATGGAGTCAAAAAGAACTATCTGAAGCATTTTGTAAAGGCTAATTGAAACAATTTTCGAAACTATCCACCAGTTCCTCGTCCCCTTTCAACACGTTGAAGCCAACGATTCAACACGTTGAAAAGAGGAAATCAACACGTTGAAACCAACGATTCAACACGTTGAAAGCTGCCTTTCGACACGTCGACCTAATTGAAATCAGAATTCCAACCTCACCAACTATCCTTTCCAGCAATCCTACTGCTGGGTACGGATCATTCCGAAAATAAGAATGAAGGTTCCCAATATAGCCATCCAGGTAATGCGCTCTCCCAAAATAATGCTTGCTACCAACATGGTCACCAGACTCTGGAGATAGAGACAATTCGTTGCCTTGACTGCACCCAACTGCCTCATTACCCAATTCCACAACAGATAACAGCCCGTGCTGGCTACGAATCCCAAGAACAGCAGGTTGTAAAGGATCTTGGGTTGAGAGAGAATTGCAGTATCGTAATTCAAGGGACTCACCAGCCAGAAGTAGGGCAGGATGGTCAGGAGACCATAGAAGAAAACCTTGCGAGTGATGAATTCGGTACTATAGCGTGTCATTACCAACTTCATCAGAAGTGAATAGAAGGCCCATGTGAAAGCTGCACACAAAGCCAGCATGTCGCCCAATGGGTTGAGGTGGAGAATCAACTGACCATTCAAGACTATCATGACCATCCCCACAAAAGCAATAACTGAACCCAAGAATTGCTTCCGATTGACACGTTCGCTGCGGTAAAAGAAACCCACAATCAAGGCTGTCAGCATGGGACAACTGGTGATGAGAATGCTGACGTTGGACGAAGTGGAATAGACGAGCGCCATATTTTCCGTGAGAAAATAAAGGCTTCCACCCATCAGACCTAACCCCAAAAAGACCAACTCGTCACGCCAGGATTGGGAGAACAGCAGTTTGGGATAAAGCAGAAACAGGCAAGCGTATGCCATCAGGAAACGATAGAAGAAGATGTCGGCTGGCATCAAACCCTCGTTGAGCAGGACCTTGCTGCTGACAAAGGTAGAACCCCAAACCACAACCACAAGGATGACTCCCAGATGAGCACTCCATTGCCTGAATTTCTTCTTGAACTTTTCCATGTTACAGAATAAATCTCTTCGATTCAAAACTCTATGGGCAACACAAACTTCATCGCCTTCCCATCGGTGGGATGCGTGAATTCAACTTCCTGAGCATGCAGCATCAACCGCTCTGCAGGTTTTCCATACAAGCGGTCTCCTACAATGGGATTGTTGAGCCCCAGCGGATGGGCACAATGAACTCGCAACTGATGCGTTCTGCCCGTCTGCGGCCAAAGTGCCACCAAAGCATGTCCTTTCCTGTTCTCCAACACGAGATAATGGGTTATCGCCGATTTGCCGTGCTCCTGATCAACCAGCTGGCGAGGACGATCTGCAAGATCAGGACGCAAAGGCAAAGAGATGTCTCCTTCCTGACCTGACACCATCGGACACTCTAACCATGCCAGATACTTCTTTTTAATCTCATGGCGAAGGAATTGCCGCTGAAGACTTCCGTATGCCTCAGGAGTCAAGGCAACCACCATCACGCCGCTAGTATCCATATCCAACCGATGTACAATCAGGGGACCCTCTGCATCAGGAAACCTCGATTTCATCGCTGAAAACACGCTGGGCAAGTCATCCAACCCTGGAACTGACAGCATACCTGACGGCTTGGCGACGACTGCAATCTGACAGTCTTGCCAAAGTATCTCCAAGCGGGATTCCAGTTCCTGATGGCCCTGCAAAAGAGGATTCGGATCTACGGAAAGCCCCTGTAGCATGTGGCCTAAGATGGGACGACATTTACTGCGGCAGGCAGGATAATAGTTTCCTTCCAGCCGAACCTCGTCCTTGGGCGAGGCACCCATCCAAAACTCAGCCATACAAAGAGGGCGCATCCCTTCCAAATAAGCCGCCTGCAAGAGTTTTGGGGCGCAGCAATCCCCTGCCCCACTTGGAATCTGACCAGAAGGAAAAATCTCAGCCAATGTTTTGCGCTCTCCTCTGGCATTAAGGAAAACGTATTGAGAAAAAAGCCATTGCTGAAGGTCTTGGCTGCGCTGCTGGCGCTCTGCCTGCAGGCGCTTTACCTCTGCCTGCAGGACCAGCAAAGGATGGTCTGCTTCCTCCAATCTCTTTTTCCAGGAAGACTCAATCCGCTTGAGTTGTGCCTTGAGGAACTGACTCTCGCGAATCATCTCAGGCTCCTTTTCCTCCAATTCTTCTGCAGAAAGAGTAATTCGCAACTGATGGCGTCGAAACTTGGCCTCAGTCATCTTCTTTCGGGCTTCCTCTATCTCCTGTTCAGCAACCAGATGCAGGGGGGATGGTTGCATCTGGACCTCCAACCCGTTAATCCGACGATTCAATTCGGAAATCCTTTCCTGCTCCTCTTGGAAATAGCATCTAGGACACATCAAATCAAAGACTGGAGGAACAAAATATTCCTGCAAAGTCTTCCCTCCCAAAGTTCCTGAGAAAGCTGCCAGGAAACCACGCTCTCCTTTCTTCTCCACTACCAGAACACCCAGCATCTTCCCTTGCGATAGTTCTTCTGACCATTGCGATTGGGATTCCACATAGGAGCGAACCTCTGAGGCAGCCGCAATAGACAAAGGATGAGGCTCGTAAGAAAATGGATACGTGAAACTGTCAGGAGAAGGTACTTCGCGTACAGAATCAGGGAGAACGTGGAACTTCATAGGTACAGGATGCTTTCTGGTCCCATACAAAAGAGCATATCCACGATACTAAGATCAGGCAGGAAACCCTCTCGCTGAGAAAATACTTGATAATATGGTTTGGGACTGTAGGGAAAAACTGCAGGGAATCTCAGATCCGTGACATCCGAAGGAGATGCCTCATAAGCCTCTGTCACACGAAGAGATGGCTGAATGTCAATCAATCGACAGACACATTGAAGCAAATCGCGGTTATAATCCACCAAATATTCCCAGTCAGGCTCATAGAAAGGACGAAAATCATCCTCGTAATACTCAAAGAAAGGACTCTGTCCGTAGGCACTTTTGAGCGCATTCCAATGCAAATGCCGCCAATTCCCATGGTCGCTGATACGAATCTCGCAAATGGGACAATGGGGATCCTGGGGTTTAACGACAGGAACGGTGAGAGGCAGAGGGCCATCAGGACCTGCAATCACACAGCGGTTGCGAAATGTCTGCTTGACGTAGTGTTCCTGATGCTCGACAAAAGCCGTAGAAGCGACATTCAAAGCGGAAAAATAGGAAACTGGAGCCAAATAAGATGTAGAGACAAGAATATCCATAGAATAACACGTTATCTGACAGGAACAAAAATGCGGCCACGCCGCAAACGACGAGTAAAAGGTTGGGAAGCATCCAGAGAATAGAGAACAGTCTCTACACGGCCTAAAACAAATTCCTCAGGAACAAAACCAAAGGTGCGGCTGTCAAAGAAATTGGATTCATCGCCAGAAATCACCCAATAGTAATTATGATGGAATCGATGAAGCACACTTTGCAGGCTATCCTTTCCCGATGGCTGATTCTTCGTGACAGGCTTATCCTGTTCGAACCGCTCTATCGTGAGTTTATACAAGTCACTAACCCAGGGAGAGATACGGACGTAAGAACCTTTGGCAGGAACCATCAAGGGCCAAATACATCCACGAGCATAATCACGACAGCTGGAGACGCGTCCCTGCTGGCCCATCCATATCGTATCGCCAGGGCAGGCTAAAACATGCCCAACATACAGCTCACTTGTATCAGGTAAGGCGCCTGGTTCTACTGCTGGATTATTGAAAGCTATCCAATCACCGCAGGATGGCGTGTTACGTCTATAATACCGCTTATATCCTCCCCATTGGGCAAAAGGGCGGCGTAAACCATAAGTCCAGCGATTGACCAGAACTCTGTCTCCCTGCAGCAAAGTGGGAATCTCTCCATCTTGAGGAATCGTAAGAATAGCAAAGACACACGCTCGAAGCAGAAGCACAATCAAGGCCCCTGCAAAAAGACATGCGAGGAAAGAGGATATGTGCTTCAGAGTCGTTTATTTGATATTGTCCACAAAACGGAAAAGACGATTCCAACGGATATGTCCTCCAAACCAAGAACGGTCTTTGTCGATAGAGAGCCAGATCATGATAGGTTTGCCCACAATATGGTCTTCTGGTACAAATCCCCAGCAACGGCTGTCGGCACTATTGTGACGATTGTCACCCTGCATCCAGTAGTAATCCATCTTGAATGTGTACTCCTGTGTCACTTCGCCATTGATGAGAATTTTGCCGTCCTCAGTCACCTTGAGGTCATTCCCTTCGTACACTCGGATGGGACGCTCATAAACAGGTAGGTTCTCCAACGTCAACAGAATCTTCTCACCTTTCTTAGGTATCCAAATGGGACCATAATTGTCACATGTCCAACCTGTGTTGTAATTCAGAGGATAAAGATTCTGGGTATCACGATTCTCAACCAGGTTAACACTTGCCACCAAGTCCGTGCGGGCCAAGAGTTTTTCCTTGCCTTCTACAGTAAGAGGAAGTACATCCTGAACTGCAGCATACATAGGATCCATGCCCTCGCCATACAAGTCATCGTAACTGATACCTGCCTCCTTGATTATCGGATCCTTCATGTCTGGACGGGCAAGCCATTCCACACGATAATTAAACTGTACTTTCTGAGCATCAGGATTCTTTACACCATCCAGATATATGACACGATTCTTTATCTGAAGAGTCTGCCCAGGAAGACCCACGCAACGCTTCACGTAATTCTCACGACGGTCTACTGGACGACTGGCTATCTTACCGTATTCCTGAGAGGAATTCTTAATGTACATGCGACCTAACTTATAGTAAGTATCATAGAGATTCCGCTGCTGCAGAGCAGTTAGGTCTGACTCATCTGGCGTACTGCCCATCTCTTGCTGATAGATTTGACGTCCAAAAACATAGCACATATTGTAATACTCAGTCTGATAAGGTATGGCTGTCACAACAGTATCACCGGCTGGATAATTGAAGACGACTATATCATTCAACTGAACAGATTTTGGGGACACTCGCTTGTAGTCCCATTGAGGCCACTCTATATAGCTCTTGCCTAATCCCAAAGGAAGAGTGTGCTGGCAGAGAGGCATGTGGAGAGGTGTTTGAGGGACACGAGGACCATAACTAAGTTTGCTTACAAAAAGATAATCTCCCACAAGAAGACTCTTTTCCAAGGAGCTGGAAGGAATTGTATAGTTTTGGAAGAAATAAATGTTCACAAAATAGACTGCCACAAGAGCAAAAACGATGGCATCTACCCAACTCATTACTATGCGAACCAATGGATTCTCTGCTTCTTTCCACCATGTCCATGGGATGAGACGAGTCACATAAGCATCAAAGATGAAAGGTAAAACAATAATGCCCCACCATGCATCCACCCAAAACAGGAATGCTAAATAAAGGATACAGAGAATGATTCCTTTTGCCCAGTCGGACTTTGTTGCCTGATATTTCTTTTTCTTCATATTTTGAAAATCTGTAATGTCGATAACACCAATTAAAATTTGAACAAATCGCTTATCGAGAGTAATCCCGTATGGTTGGCTGTATATTCTGCTGCCAAGACTGCTCCCAAAGCAAAACCACGACGGTTATGGGCATCATGCGTAATCGTTATCTGGTCAGCATCGCTGTTCCATGTGATGGAATGAATGCCAGGAACCTCGTCACGACGGATACTGTCGACACGAAGTTTATCGGCTGGAACTTCCTTCGTTCCTTCCACACTGCCATCGGGATTGGTCAGCAGGCCAAACTTCCAACCAGAGAGACGATCAACCTCAGCAACAAGTTCCTCACCCAACGTGATACCTGTTCCGCTGGGATGGTCCAACTTGTGGATATGATGGACTTCTTCGAGACGAGGTGTATAGGAATCAAACTGATTCATGATACGTGCCAAATAACGATTGACAGCACGAAAAATAGTGACACCCAAGCTGAAATTGCTGCTCCAGAACAACGTTTGACCTCCTTCTGTGCACATTTTCCTGACATCTTCGCCATGTTCAACAAGCCATCCTGTGGAACCGCTGACCACCTTCACGTTATGGCTGAATGCCCTCAAATAATTGTTGTAAGCAACCTGAGGTGCTGTGAATTCGATAGCTACATCCGCACTTTGGAATTCTGGCGAATCGAAATCCTCTTGATTATCTATGTCTATCGTACAAACAATCTGGTGTCCTCTGCTCAGAGCAATTTCTTCTATCATATGCCCCATCTTGCCATACCCTATCAATGCTATTTTCATAAGTATCTCAAAATTTTGGTGCAAAAATACTGCTTTTAGGTTGAAAATCACTAAATTTGTTTCAAAATTTTAGTTAATGTGCATTCTCAAGCATGGAAAAACTGCTTCATTATGTATGGAAACATAAGATTCTGCCATTGAAAGCATTGATGACAACAGACGGCAGAGATTTGGAAATCATAGATCCTGGATTGCACAACTCAAATGCAGGTCCTGATTTCTTCAATGCGAAAATACGCATTGGGAAAACCGTATGGGCAGGAAACGTGGAGATACACCTGAAAAGCAGCGATTGGTACCAACATGGTCACCATTTGGATCCTGCGTACAACAATACCATCCTTCATGTCGCAAAAACTGTAAACTGTGACGTAAAGAACAGCGATGACAAGGATGTTCCTCAATTGCAACTGGATATTCCTGCACAATTAGCCATTCACTACCAGGAGCTTCAGAGCACAGAAGACTATCCTCGATGTCATAAGATGATTCCAGAATTGGAAAAGATGAAGATCCATGGATGGATGGATTCCCTTTTGATAGAAAGACTGGCGGAACGAAGCCAAAAAGTATTGAGTCGGGTAAAGGAAACAAATGGTGATTGGGAACAAGCTGCTTTCGTTACTCTCTGTCGGAATTTTGGTTTTGGATTGAATGGGGATACTTTTGAAAACTGGGCTAAACTTATTCCTTTGTATGCAGTAAACAAACATCGCGACAATCTAGTTCAGATAGAAGCCATTTTCCTGGGATTGGCAGGATTGATAGAGGAATGTGACAAACAGAAATCCAACGATGAAATCGCGTATTTGAAACAGGAATTTGCCTATTTGTCTCGCAAATTCTCTTTACCTGATCCCATAGACTCTAAGTTGTGGAAATACCTGCGAACCCATCCTCAAAACTTCCCTCATACACGTATCCTGCAGATTGCCAGCTTGTACCAAAGTGGGAAAGCACAATTCTCATCTCTTATAGAAGCTGAGGATTTTGAGACCTTGCAAAAGGCTCTGCAAGTAAAAGGAACCTCCGCCAACAGCAGAAACCTGCTTATCATAAATACTGTGGTTCCCTTATTGTATGCGTATGGAACAAATCACAACGAGAGGATTTTCCAAGAGCGTGCTATCCGCCTGCTGGAAGAGATACCTGCAGAGAACAACTATATCCTGAGACAATGGAAAGCATGTGGGTTGGATGTGAAAACTGCAGCTGACAGCCAAGCGTTGATACAACTGAAAAAGGAATATTGCGACAGGTTGGATTGCCTGCGTTGCAGATTTGGATATGAATATTTGAAGAGATGAAATACGTTTATGAACTGAAGATGAAGGTTCGCGACTATGAATGTGACCTTCAAGGAATCGTGAATAATGCCAATTATCAGCACTACATCGAACATACTCGACATGAGTTCCTGCTGAAGGCTGGCATTAGTTTTGCCGATATGCATCAACGCGGAATCGATGCCGTAGTGGCTCGCGTAAAGATATCTTTCAAGACACCCTTGAAAAGTGGAGACGAGTTCGTCTCGAAGTTAAGAGTAACTAAGGATAGGGTCAAATATGTCTTCTATCAGGATATCTTCCGCTTGCCCGATGAGAAATTGGTGATAAAAAGCCAAGTGGATACTGTTTGTCTGATAAACGGAGAATTGGGCGTATGCGCAGAACTGGAAGAATTGTTGGAACCTTTTTTTGATAAAGAATGACGGAACAAGAGATATTGTATACGATGGCCCTCACACGGGTGCCAAACATAAACCTGCAGAATCTCCACATTCTATTGGATGAAGTGGGAAGTGCGACAGCTGTCTTCGAGCATCGGAAAGACGTGTTGGACATCTTGCCACAAGCCAACAAGAAACTGCAGGATGCTCTTGCGCTGATGGAAATACAGATTCCAAGAGCTGAAGAAGAATTGAAATTCACCCAAGAAAACCATATCCAATGCCTCTGCTTGAAGGATGATGCCTATCCCATTCGTATGAGGGAATGCCCAGACGCTCCTCTCCTGGTTTACTACAAAGGCAACGCTAACCTGAATGCGCGACATGTTTTGGCCATTGTAGGCACAAGGCAGATTACAGAATACGGCAAGGATCTCTGCATGCATTTCGTCAGAGACTTGAGCAAAATGTGTCCGGATGCTCTCATTATCAGCGGATTGGCATACGGAGTAGACATTCATGCCCAAAGGGCAGCTTTAGACAATGGTTTGAATACAGTAGGAGTGGTAGCACACGGATTGGACCAAATCTATCCTCGAGCCCATCAGGAAACGGCGAGGAAAATGTTGGGTCAAGGCGGACTTCTGACAGAATTCATGAGCAGAACCAATCCTGACAAAAAGAACTTTGTGCAAAGAAACCGTATCGTGGCAGGCATCAGCGACTGCGCAATCATCGTGGAAAGCGCCCTGAAAGGAGGCTTGCTCATCACAGCAGAGATAGCAGACAGCTATCATCGCGATGTCTTTGCCTTCCCTGGCAGAGTAAACGACAATTGCTCGAAAGGGTGCAACGAATTGATACGCAGCAATCGGGCACAACTAATCGGCAGCGCTGAGGATTTCATCCAATCAATGGGATGGGAATCTGAAGTCAAAAGGAAAGAACAATTGGGTAAAGGCATACAGCAACAAATCTTCCTTGACCTAAGCGAAGATGAACAAAAGATAGTAAACTGCCTGCAAAAGGTGGACAACAAACAAATCAATATCATCTCAGTAGAGACAGGAATCAGCATCGGCCTGCTGAGCAGCCTTCTGTTCAATCTGGAAATGAAAGGTGTCGTGAAGATGATGAATGGAGGAATGTACAGGTTGCTGTAGATACCTCGTCCTGTCAAACAAAATGAATCTCTTTTATTAACTATACATTATCATTATGAAGAATTTCTGCAAAAACTTCCTTCCCTTGCTGCTCATGGCTGTTAGTGCCACGCCAGCATCATCACAAGGACTTAAAGATGTCTATAAAGACTGTTTTATGGTTGGTGTTTCCGTGAACCAACGCAACGTGACAAATCCAGAGCAACAAGCGCTCATCAAACAAGAGTTCAACAGTATCACCTGCGAGAACGACATGAAGCCTGAACCCACAGAACCCAGCGAAGGCAATTTCAATTGGAGGAATGCTGACCGTATTGCTGATTTCTGTCGTGCGAATGGAATCAAACTGCGTGGACATTGTTTGATGTGGCATTCTCAGATTGGCAAGTGGATGACTGACGACAATCCTACCAAGGAAGTGTTCTACCAACGTATGCGCAACCATATCCACACGGTGGTGAACCGCTACAAAGACATCGTCTACGCATGGGATGTGGTTAACGAGGCGATAACTGATGACAGGAATGCTGAAGACCCTTACCGCCAGTCGGTCATGTATAAGCTTTGTGGCGACGAGTTCATCGCAAAGGCCTTCCAGTATGCACGCGAAGCCGACCCTAAGGCTCTGCTTTTCTACAACGATTACAACGAATGCGATCCTGTGAAGAGCCGTCGCATCCACGACATGGTGAAGAAGATGAAGGAGGCGGGCATTCCTATCGACGGAATCGGCATGCAAGGGCACTACAACATCTATGGCCCTACGGAACAGGAGATTGATGATGCCATCTCGCTCTACAAGACTGTTGTGAGCCATATCCATGTGACAGAGCTTGACATCCGCGTCAATGAGGAGATGGGCGGACAGCTTCGTTTCAGTCGAGAGGGCGTCAATGTGACAGATTCCGTAGAACAGCATCTTGCTGACCAATATGCACGTGCTTTCCGCGTGTTTAGCAAGCACAAGGATGTAGTGGATTGCGTCACTTTCTGGAACCTCAGCGATCGCGATTCATGGCTGGGCGCAGCAAACTATCCTCTGCCATTCGATACCAACTACAAACCCAAAAGAGCCTACCAGTACATCCATGACATGAAAGCTCCCCTGTGGGATATGCCCAAACGTCCTGCGCGACCTGCCCGTCAGCAGAATCGCCAGAACGCTCAGCAGCGCCCACCTTTTAATCCTGCTCAGGCTTTCCCTGAAGAAGAGGGCGTGAAAGAAGATTTCGTTCCATCTGAACTGAACCAGCCTGGCCAGCAATACCCTCAAGTCAACTCGCAGGGATATGCCAGATTCCGCATCGAAGCCCCGCAAGCCCAGGAAGTAAGTGTCAGCCTTGGCCTTGGAGGACGTGGCGGCACCAAACTCCACAAGACCTATGATGGATCTTGGGTGGGAACTACAGAGGGCCCAATGGATGAGGGGTTCCACTACTACCATGCCAACATCGATGGCGGTACGTTCAACGACCCTGGAGCATGCAATTTCTATGGCTCCACACGATGGGAAAGCGGCATAGAGATTCCTGCTCACGACAAGGATTTCTACGCCATGCGGCAGGATGTCCCCCATGGAAACGTACAGCAAGTCCTGTTCGCATCTCCAAGTACAAACTCTGTGCGTCGAGCCTTCGTCTATACGCCTCCCTCCTACGACAAGAAGAAAAAGGAGAAGTATCCAGTCCTCTACTTGCAGCACGGATGGGGCGAGGACGAAACCGCATGGAGCAATCAGGGACATGCTAATCTGATCATGGACAATCTGATAGCTGACGGCAAAATCAAACCCTTTATCATCGTCATGACCTATGGAATGACCAACGGCGTACGCTTTGGTGGGCTTCGCGAGTTTACCGCCCAGGAGTTCGAGACGGTTCTTGTCGACGAACTGATACCTTACATAGATTCCCACTTCCGCACTAAGGCGAAAAAGGAAAGTCGAGCGATGGCTGGATTGTCGATGGGAGGATTCGAGACGAAACTCATCACGTTGCGGCGTCCTGAAGTATTCGCTTACTACGGCTTGCTCAGCGGAGGGCAATACGCACCCTCTGATATCAAGGACAAGAACCAAGTGAAGATGATTTTCCAAAGTTGCGGCAGCAAGGAGAATCCTGACGGCATCAAGCAATCAGTAGAAGCCCTGAAAGCAGCTGGATTTAATGCTCACGGCTACATCTCTGAAGGGACAGCACACGAATTTCTCACGTGGCGCCGCAGCCTATACCAGATGGCTCAGTTGCTCTTCAAATAATGCTGCCCAGGTTTCATCGTTGAATCCTGATTTTGTCAAGATTTCGAAATCCTTCTTCTCCAACGGAGGAAAGGGAATGGAGATTGCTCTACTCAGCAGTTCCCATGGGATGGTTTCGCCCTTTCAACAGCTTGTTTATCACACAATTACAAAATATTGTCATAACGTTAATAAATCCCTCCCAAAGACACAACCAGTCGGCTCTCCGTTTTCAACGTGTTGAATCAGCAAAGTCAACGTGTTGAAACCGCAGACTCAACACGTCGAATCTCCTCTCTCAACGTGTTGCGTCCTCAAGAACTTCCTGAAGGGTTCTCTTTGTAAGGATTTCAGAAGATAAGATACTACTGCATTTGCTCTTGAGAACCTATGGACATTTGGGAGACGTGCAAGCGTTCACAAGATAAACGATACTCATATAGGGGATGCCTGAGTTCGCTTGGAGTCCAATCTCGCATGTGCGGCTGTTGCTGTATCCTACCTGGATGTGGTGCTCTTCTATTTGTGACCGCAACTTGCGCAAAGCGTAACGGTTCACCTCAGGATGAGTGAAACCACGGTCACCAGCGAATCCACAACAGCCTACACCTTCAGGCAGAAAGACGCGGGTGGAACAAAGACGGGCCAAGGCTATCAGGTTATCAGCTCCCATCTGACGGGTAGAACAGGTTAGATGGAGGGCAATGGGACGGTCTATGGGATGGAACTGGAGGCGATCAGCAAGATAAGTCATGATGAACTCGGCTGGTTCGTAGAGTTTCATCTTCTTGATGACCTTTCTCATGCGATGCAGACAAGGGCTCTGGTCGCACAGCACAGGATAGCGGCCATATTCAGATGCTTTCCAGAGTGCTTCCTCTAATTCTGCACTTTTTCGGTCGGCAATGTCCAGCATTCCTTTGCTCTCCCAAATCTGTCCGCAGCATAGGTTTTCCATCCCCTGAGGGAAGATGACTTCGTAGCCTCCATTTGCCAAAAGCAGGATGACTTCTTCGACGAGCTTATTTTTGACAGGTGCTCCCTTCGACAATCCCATCGTCTGATTGATGCAACTGGGGAAATACACCACCTTGTCTGAATGAGGAGAGATGGATGAAGGTTGCGTCTTCGGCTGACGTCTGCTGAGTGGCATAGCTGTTGTCCATAGTGGGAGCCCCATCCTGCTTAGGCCGCGAGCAGCATGAGACATCAGCGAGGAACCAAGAACAGCATGTCCAAGGCGGGCCACATCGAGAACGAACCGCAAACCAGATTTGGCGCCTGCCAAATGATAGGCAACAAAGTCACCTATCTTGTAGCCAACAGGGCTGTCGTTCATTTGCATCTGACGGATAAGATGCGTAAGCTCGCCAGTATTGATCTTCATGGGGCATGAGGTAGCACAAAGGCCATCGGCCGCACAGGTCTGTTCACCATAGTATTTGTACTGCTTGCGCAATACAGCGGCTCGTTTTGGATTGGAACCTGTGGCTTCCAACTCGCATATCTCGCGCTGGACAGCGATGCGCATACGACTGGAAAGCGTCAACCCACAGGAAAGACAATTGACCTCGCAGAAACCGCACTCGATGCACTTGTTGGCACGTTTCACCTGATCTAGAGTCTCTTTGGCAGTTGATGAGGAAGAGGTCAGATCGTGTCCTTCATCAAATACGTTGTCAAAGTTGAGCACAGGCAGGGGTTTCAGGCATTTGATGAAGCAGTCAGGATCGTCGTTGAAGATGACACCAGGGTTCAGCAATCCGTTTGGATCGAAAATGTTCTTCAGCTCCTTCATAACTGCATATGCCTTGTCGCCCCACTCGTAGCGCACAAAGGGAGCCATGTTACGACCTGTACCATGCTCAGCCTTCAGCGATCCATCGTAATCTTTGACTACCAGGCGAGCCACATCACGCATCATGTCTGCATAACGCCTCACCTCGCTCTCGCTCTTAAAACTCTGGTTTAGGATGAAATGGTAATTACCCTCGAAAGCATGCCCATAGATGCAGGCATCCGTGTAACCATGGTCTGCTATCAACTGCTGAAGTTTTACGGTAGCTTCAGGCAGGACCTTGATGGGAAATGCCACATCCTCGATGAGGCACGAGGTGCCCAATGGACGCGTACCGCCCACAGAAGGGAAGATGCCCGATCGGATAGCCCAATATTTACCATAAATTGCTGGGTCTTCAGTAAACTCGACAGGTAAATAAATGCGGAACGATGCCAGGCAACCCTTGATGCGCGCAATCCTTTCTGTCAACTGTTCGTGGCTAAGAGCCTTTGTCTCAGTCAATATGGCTGTAAGATTGTGGTAATCACCAGGTTTTACACCCTCTATTCTGCCTGCATCCACATCTGCCTTATATTGTAAAAATACGGGGTCATCAACTGCACTAAGCGAAAGATAGTCAAGCATCTCGGCACTCTTCACCACCTGATCCTCAGCACTCATTGCCAAATCTTCTTCACCCGTCTTCAAGGCTTTCATGGCCACAACCGCCTCACAACTTTCCTTCATCGTCAGGAAATAAATCATGGCAGAAGCCTTAAAGGAATAGTCACGCAAAGTTTTCATGGTAACCTCGGAAAGAAAGGCAAGAGTACCCTCGCTGCCTACTATCGAATGGGCAATGATGTCGAAGGGGTCATCGTAGACCACAAGCGGACGCAGATTCAACCCTGTGACATTTTTGATACTATACTTTCTGAGGATTCGTTCAACCAGTTCTTTATCAGCTCGCACCTCGTCGCGCAGCGCCTCTATCCTTTTCATGAACTCGGGATGGGAGGCTTTGAACGACTGACGGCTCTCCTCGGAACCTGTATCGAGAATGGTACCGTCGGTGAGGATGATGCGGGCAGAAACGAGCATGCGGTCGCTGTTGGCATGCACACCACAATTCATGCCTGATGCGTTGTTGTTCACGATACCACCGACCATAGCAGAACCGATACTGGCAGGATCAGGTGGGAAGACACGTCCAAAGGGTTTCAGAATTTCATTTACCCTAGCTCCCACAAGTCCTGGCTGCAAACGGATATTCCCACTCTCCAATATTTCATACCCTTCCCAATGCTTACCAGCTACGATTAGCACGGAGTCGCTAAGACTTTGACCCGAGAGCGATGTGCCCGCTGCTCGGAAGGTAAAGGGAATTTGATGCCTTGCACAAGTCCTGATGATGCGGGCTACCTCTTCCTCTCCATCTGAACGGATGACCACTTTCGGAATCATGCGGTAGAAACTTGCATCGGTTCCCCACCCCAGTGTGCGCAGTTCATCGATATAGATGCGGGCGGAAGGAATAAACTTTCTGATGTTGGAAAGGAATAAGTCGTACGCTTCAGATGGTATACTTTTATCCATAATATGATTATAATTATTAAGGAGCATACACGGGCTGAAAATGGTAAATGAGACCTGAAACAGTCTTCATCCGAATCAAAGAACCTTGAACAGTCTGCTTTTGGCCGTTTGAAGCCTGCACCATTACGGGCACATCCCTCCAAGGGTTCTGCATCGTCAGGTCGCGGCCTTGTTCGCTCAGGAGAGTAACCTCCCTCACTACACCATCTCGCAAAGCAGCTGAGACAAGGAAAGCACCCTCCACACGAATCTGATGGAACGAGGCATCGCTAGTATGAGGCCAGACAGGAAAGAGGCGCACGATGTCCTGATGGCCCATGCAGAGCATCTCATTGATGGTGCAGGGAACGGTGCTCCAGTTCTCTGGACCGTGAGGATTATCTTTCTGAAAGCCATTAGGATAAGTGTGCTCAACATATTGCCGCAGATGGACGAGAATGCTATCGGGCGAATAACCCACACGTACAGCTGCAGGGAAGAAACTGTTGGTCCCGTTGAAATCAAGCCAGCGCTGCATAACGTCCACTGTATTGCGGGCTATCTGCAATAGTTCGGGGTCGCTGTCCAGACCTACTTGCCCTGCAGGAAAGATGTGCTGAATACCTAAAGTATTACTTCCCCACCAATCAACACCTTCTTCGGTATACCGGAAGACGGTCTTTCCATCACGCTCTTGCGTCGGGAAGGTCGACAAATGCTCACATCGCTCGCGCCAGACTTTTCGGCTATCTGCATCGAGTCCCAAAAACTCGCTCATATCGCAAGCGGTAGTTAAAGCCATTCGCACCAGGCCCAGCGAGCAAATGGGGTTCTTCGTGCCGATGGTACCTTCATGGATAGCATCGTTTAGAATGATATAACGGTCACCCTGGCGCATCAAATAGTGCTCCCAAAAGACAGCTACACCCCGCACGAAGGGATACACCTTGCGGGCAAAGGCAGCATCCCATGTACGATAAAACTGCATAGCCAGGTTACAGACGGCGTAAGCCGCATTGCTCTTCTGACCCCAGAACATACCTTCGGCCTCGATGTTCCCAAGCTGTCGCCAATCGCTATGCCGAGCCTCCATCCGGGGCGACCAACGCGTTGACTCGATACCCAAAGGGCCGATTCCTACCGGCAGTAATATTCCTCCAGGAATTTTTGTTACCTTTTCAGAATAATAGTTACCCCTGGGGATGGCAGCTAGTAGTGGCGCACTATAGGGTTCGGCTTGCTCCAGACGATTGGCCGAATATAGGGCATAGAAGGGTGCCTGATAGTTATAATTCAAATGGTAATCACCATTCCAGGCAGGTATCTCCTGAGTAATCCAATTGCCAAAAAGGCCAGGCGGAAATTCGGTATCGCGGCTGCAAGAGGCCATACCATAGAGCGAGAGGTAGTACTGTCTTTCCAGGATGGAATCGGGAAGACTGACGTAAGACTTTTTCCAATACTCTTTCCACCAGCGACGATGCGCCTTGAGCACCTGAGCTTGCCGACGGCTTCCACAGGCGGAAACACAACGAAGAACGGCCTGAAGGCAATCGTCGGACTTGAAATCACTTGAAAATGCGCAGACAAGCACCAAAGGTTTGCCTGGCGATAGGGTGAACGAACCATTGGAACTTCCATCAACCCGCAACGCAGCAGCAGCGCGAGTAGGAATCTCTACAGAATCGACGAAGGCACGCGCAATATACTGGATGCCATCAGGAGAAATGCCGCTCTCTCGCTGCTCGGGATAGCCTGGACTCTCACTTTTCTCGGGAAGAACAAGCTGAACCGAGCCACTTATCCGCTCTTTACCCTCAGCTATAAGCCGAATGAGCATCAAGTCTTCCGTAGCGGCGACAAAAGTTTGGCAAGTCACACTCTGCTCTCCCCGACTAAAGCTGGCGGTAGTTGTAGCATCATATAGTTGTTGAGTTACCTGATAGGAGAAACCTTTCAATTGGGGCATGGAAAGCTGAATCTTACCCAAAACCAAGGGATAGGCCTCATCATGAGCCGAACGTAAACGCCAGAAATCGTTACGCGAAATATGGAAAACCAACTTGTCGGGAGGACCGGAAAGAGCCACGCCTGTGAAACCATTGCCCAACAAAGGAGCGTCAACAGAAAAAGAAGAAGGAGTCCGGCTAGGAGGCTCTAGGAAAAACACCGACTGACGACGCAGAATTTGCTCCACCACGTCCGATTCTCGATTACGACAAGAGAATAAAGCGAACAATAGTACTATTCCCAAAATGAATCGTTTGTGCATAAGCAAGAGACAGGGCTTGAGCAAGGGGTGGATATATGTGTTAGTTGAAAAAATAATTTATAAAAGCCACTCCCGCCCTCACCGTTTCGGCGAGGTCGGGAGTGGGGATGTGTAAGTAAAAGTTTCTTAGTCAGCCAACTTTGCCTTGATGAACTCGCGATTCAAGCGGGCAATGTTACTAATGCTTTCACACTTGGGGCAAACTGCCTCACAGGCACGAGTATTGGTACAGTTTCCAAAGCCAAGCTCGTCCATTTTGGCAACCATAGCCTTTGCACGGCGAGCAGCCTCGACACGTCCTTGAGGAAGTAGAGCCAACTGGGAAACCTTCGATGATACAAAGAGCATGGCAGATCCATTCTTGCAGGCAGCAACGCAAGCGCCACAACCTATGCAGCTGGCGCAATCCATAGCTTCGTCAGCATCTTCCTTAGGGATAAGGATAGCATTGGCATCTTGAGCCTGACCTGTACGAATACTTGTATAGCCGCCTGCTTGAATAATCTTATCGAAAGCATTGCGGTCTACCATACAGTCCTTTATCACAGGAAAGGCTGCTGAACGCCAAGGCTCAACGGTGATAACATCGCCATCCTTGAAACGACGCATATAAAGCTGGCAGGTGGTTGCGCCACGCTCAGTCTTGCCGTGGGGAGTGCCGTTGACATAAAGTGAACACATGCCACAGATACCTTCGCGACAGTCGTGATCAAACACGAAAGGTTCTTTGCCTTCCTCAATAAGTTCCTCATTCAGAATGTCGAGCATCTCCAAAAACGAAGTGTCGTCAGGGATGTCCTTCATTTCTCTTTCATCAAAATGGCCTTTGTCTTTAGGTCCATTCTGTTTCCAATAACGGATTTTAAAACTGATATTCTTAGCCATAGTGATTAGTTCTTATAGTTACGAGTTTGTACCTTGATTGCTTCATATTCCAAGGGCTCCTTGATAAGCTCAGGGTCACTTCCTTCGCCCTTATATTCCCAGCAGCCAACATAGAAGAAATTCTCGTCGTCACGTTTTGCTTCGCCTTCTTCCGTCTGATATTCCTCACGGAAATGGCCACCACAACTTTCATTACGAGAGAGAGCGTCATGAGCTACCAGCTCACCCATCGTGATGAAATCACGCAAGTGGATAGCTTTATCCAACTCGACATTCAAGCCCTCTTTTGTACCTGGCACGAAGAGGTTGGTGTCGAATTCCTTCTGCAAAGCACGCATTTTTTCGATACCAATCTTCAGACCTTCTGCTGTACGACCCATGCCGACATACTCCCACATGATGTGACCAAGTTCCTTGTGGATGGAGTCAACAGAACGCTTGCCCTTAATGTTCATAAGGCGGTCGATTTCATTTTGTACGCCCTGCTCTGCCTCTTTGAACTCTGGCAAATCAGTAGATATTTTCGGCCAGATGGACTGGTCGGCCAAATAGTTCTGAATCGTATAGGGAAGTACGAAATATCCATCAGCCAAACCTTGCATCAAGGCAGAAGCACCCAGACGATTAGCGCCGTGGTCAGAAAAATTGCATTCACCAATAGCAAACAAACCTGGGATGCTGGTCTGCAACTCGTAGTCAACCCAAATACCACCCATCGTATAATGGATAGCAGGATAAATCATCATGGGCTTGTAATACTTCACACCATTGATCTCATTGGCCAAATCACCAGGATAAACGTCAGTAATCTCCTCGTACATGTCGAAGAGGTTGCCATAACGCTGTTTCATGGCATCAAGTCCCAAACGATTGATACTCTCTGAGAAATCGAGGAATACAGCAAGTCCTGTGTTGTTCACACCAAAGCCCTTGTCGCAGCGCTCCTTTGCAGCACGAGAAGCTACGTCACGTGGAACGAGGTTACCAAAGGCAGGATAGCGGCGCTCCAGATAGTAGTCACGATCTTCCTCTGGAATTTCCCAACCTTGCAAAGTGCCTTCCTGAAGTTTCTTGGCATCTTCCAACTTTTTGGGAACCCAAATGCGACCATCATTACGCAGAGACTCTGACATCAGCGTCAGCTTTGACTGCTTGTCGCCATGAACGGGAATACAAGTGGGGTGAATCTGAACGTAAGAAGGATTGGCAAACATTGCACCCTTGCGATAGCACTGGACAGCAGCGGTACAGTTGCAACCCATAGCATTGGTCGAGAGGAAGTATGTGTTGCCATAACCGCCAGTAGCGATAACTACTGCGTTGGCACTGAATCGTTCCAGTTTGCCTGTCACGAGATTCTTGGCAATGATACCACGAGCACGCCCGTCAACAATTACCACATCCTCCATCTCGTAACGAGTGAAGAGCTTCACTTTACCTGCTTTCACCTGTGCACTAAGAGAGGAATAAGCACCAAGCAACAACTGCTGGCCTGTCTGTCCCTTAGCATAGAAAGTACGACTTACCTGAGCACCACCAAAAGAGCGATTGGCGAGCATACCACCATATTCACGTGCAAAAGGAACACCTTGTGCAACACACTGGTCGATAATTGCGTTGCTCACCTCTGCCAAACGATAAACGTTAGACTCGCGAGCACGATAGTCGCCACCTTTTACCGTATCGTAGAACAAACGATAAACAGAGTCACCATCATTCTGATAATTCTTGGCTGCATTGATACCACCCTGAGCAGCAATAGAGTGAGCACGACGGGGGGAATCCTGAATGCAGAAATTATATACATTGAAACCCATCTCGCCCAACGAGGCTGCTGCACTGGCTCCAGCCAAACCTGTACCTACGACGATAACATCAAGCTTTAGTTTGTTCTTGGGATTTACCAGACGCTGGTGAGCCTTATAGTTGGTCCACTTCTCAGCAATGGGTCCCTCGGGAATTCTTGAATTTATAGTCTTTGCCATAAGTCAAATAAATATTTTGTTTTATTATCATTATTCTGTAATTACATCATTCTCCGAGTCAGGATGCTTGAAGAAGGGCAAACTCGTTAAAATCAGCAGGACGATAGCCGAAACAGTATGCCAAAGCCACAGCCGCAAACATCAGGATTACAATAGTTGCGTAGATGGAGCCAATGCAACGCCATCTGTTGAGCCAAATCTTACCACTCCATCCCAAAGTCTGCACGGAACTCCAGATGCCATGATTCAAATGTAGCCATAGGGCAAAGAGCCATACCAGATAAATCACTGTGTAAACAGGGCTGGAGAAGGTCTTGGCAATGTAGAAAACACCGTTTGCGGCAAGGGCAACATTCTCAGTCTCTGCCAATTCTGCATACATCATGTTGTACCAGAAATTGTAAAGATGCAGGCACATGCCAAGAATGACGATAATACCCAGCACCAGCATGTTCTGGCTTGCCCACTCTACCTTTTCAGGCTTGTCGCTCACAGCATACCTGTTGTTGCCACGAGCACATCGATTCTGAATCGTGAGCCAAATGGCAAAAATAAAGTGCAGAGCTACCAGCGCAGCCAAGCCAACCGTTGCTGCAACAGCATACCAATTGGCTCCCAGAAACTCGCAAATCATGTTGTAACCCTTTGCGCTAATGAGGGCTACGACGTTCATTGACGCATGAAACGTCAGAAATAGGACAAGCGCTATGCCTGTAACAGACATCACTACCTTCCTACCGATTGATGAATTAATTAACCACATAGAAAAAATATTTGAATTAAAATTATGTTTTACCACTACTCAACTTGTCGCAAATACCTACAATCAGGTATACTAAACGCGACAAAATTATAATAAAAATGTGATTTACACAAGAAATAACCGCAAATGTTGGCAAAATTTGTTAATTTTGTACCTAAATTTTGACGTGTAGGATTTAGAATATGGATTTCACATACGATGTTCTTGTTGTGGGAGGAGGCCACGCTGGATGCGAAGCAGCCGTAGCCAGCGCAAAGCTTGGTGCAAAGACTTGTCTAATCACAATGGATATGAACAAGATTGCCCAGATGAGCTGCAACCCTGCAGTTGGAGGGATTGCTAAGGGGCAGATTGTCAGAGAGATAGATGCTTTAGGAGGCCACATGGGGGAAGTAACAGACAAGACTGCAATCCAGTTCCGTATGCTGAATCGAAGCAAGGGTCCTGCCATGTGGAGTCCACGAGCCCAATGCGACAGAGGAAAATTCATCTGGGCGTGGCGAGAGATACTGGAAAACACGCCAAACCTTAGCCTTTGGCAGGATCAAGTCAAAGAGTTACTCGTTGAAAACAAGCAAGTTACAGGAGTCAGGACCTATCTTGACGTGAACTTCAAAGCGCGATGCGTAGTCATCACAGCAGGAACGTTCCTCAACGGGCTCATGCACATAGGCAGAACCAAATTGCCAGGAGGCAGATGTGCAGAAAGCCCAAGCCTTCATCTGACAGAAAGCATCACGCAACATGGTATCACGGCAGGCAGGATGAAAACAGGTACGCCTGTTAGAGTGGACGGACGGACTGTCCACTTCGATGAGATGCAACTGCAACCTGGCGAGAGTGATTTTCACAAATTCTCCTTCATGGGAGAAGTCAGACAACTCCCACAATTGCCTTGCTGGATAACTTATACCAACAAGGAAGTGCATGAGCGACTGCGAGAGGGATTGCCTGACTCGCCTCTCTATAACGGCCAGATCCAAAGCATTGGGCCAAGATATTGTCCCAGCATAGAGACAAAACTGGTGACTTTCGCTGACAAGGAACAGCATCAGCTTTTCCTGGAACCAGAAGGGACAAACACACAGGAATATTACCTCAATGGATTCAGCAGCAGCCTGCCTATCGACGTTCAGCTGAATGCTCTCCACAAGATTCCTGCATTCAGAGATCTAAAAGCATATCGACCAGGCTATGCTATCGAATATGACTATTTTGATCCCACTCAGCTCTATCACTCTCTCGAGTCGAAAATCGTGGACGGACTCTTCTTTGCAGGTCAAGTGAATGGTACGACAGGTTACGAGGAGGCTGCAGGTCAAGGTTTGGTGGCAGGCGTGAATGCGGCACTAAAATGTGGCGGAGGCGAACCTTTCGTAATGCATCGCGATGAATCATACATTGGAGTTCTGATAGATGACCTTGTCACAAAAGGGGTGGATGAGCCGTATCGAATGTTTACAAGCAGAGCAGAATACAGAATCCTGCTTCGTCAGGACGATGCTGACGCAAGATTGACTGAACGAAGTCATCGGATAGGATTGGCAACAACAGAACGCTTGAACCATTGGCTCAAAAAAAAGGAATCTATCGAAGAAATCGAGGATTTTTGCACAAAATATAGTGTGAAAGCAGCATACATAAACAAAGCAATTGAAGAACTGGGAAGCACAAAATTACAAAAGGGTTGCAAACTGGTAGATCTCATTGCACGTCCTCAATTGACCATCAATTCACTCTCAGAACACATTCCTGCGCTGAAGACTCTTTTAGACAAAATTACCGATAGAAAGGAAGAAATCATCGAGGCTGCTGAGGTGAAATTGAAATACAGCGGATACATCAGACGGGAAAGAGAGATTGCTGACAAGATGCAAAGATTGGAGAACATAAAGATCAGAGGACGTTTTGACTATGACACAATCTTATCCATCTCAACTGAAGGCAGGCAGAAACTAAAGAAGATAAATCCTGAGACACTTGCACAAGCAAGCAGAATACCTGGAGTAAGTCCCAGCGATGTGAACGTGTTGCTGGTTCTTCTTAAGAGATAAGTTTCACGTGAAACAAAACAAAGTAAAACAATACATAAATAATTGGAAATGAACAACGAAACACTACTGAAGAATCTGAGAAACGTGCCAGACTTCCCCATTCCTGGAATTCAATTCAAGGACGTAAGTACCCTATACAAAAATTCCAAATGCCTGAAAATAATGGTGAATGAACTTTATGACCTCTACAAGGACAAAGGAATCACAAAAATCGTAGGAATCGAAAGCAGAGGATTCGTCGTGGGAGCTGCCCTGGCTTATAAGTTGAATGCAGGTTTTGTGATGTGTAGAAAGCCAGGCAAGCTGCCCTCAGACACAAAAAAGGAAAGTTACATGAAGGAATATGGAAAGGATACCATCGAGATTCATTCAGATGCAATCGATGAAAACGATATTGTCCTGCTTCATGATGACCTGCTTGCAACAGGCGGAAGCATGAAGGCTGCATATAATCTGGTAAAACAATTCAATCCCAAGAAGGTCTACATAAATTTCATCATTGAGCTGACAGGCGAAGGGCTGAACGGACGTGCAGTTTTTGACGAAAGCGTTGAAATGACAACCCTCCTGAAGATATAGGAAGGGGGCAAAAAGACAACGTGTTAAAAAGGCAAACACAACACGTTGATTTTGCCAAGTCAACGTGTTGAATCTGGGGTTTCAACGTGTCGCGTTTCAAGAAGGATAAGGAGCATCAATTTCAGGAATTTAGAGAGAAGAATGGCAGAGAAGAGTGAAAGAGAAAGAATCGACGAGAAACTGCGTGGAATCGTCCTGAATCTTCCAGAAAAACCTGGCTGTTACCAGTATCTGGATGAAAAAGGAACCATCATCTACGTGGGTAAAGCAAAGAACCTGAAAAGAAGAGTCAGCTCCTATTTCAACAGGGAACACCAGAACAGAAAAACTGCCATTCTGGTAAGCAAAATACGTGACATAAAATATATCATCGTAAACACAGAAGAGGATGCTTTGTTGCTGGAAAACAATCTGATAAAGCAATGGAATCCACGCTACAACATCCTTCTTAAAGATGGAAAGACGTACCCCAGCATTTGCGTGACTAACGAATATCTGCCCAGAATATTCCAAACACGAAAGATAAACAAAAGATTTGGCACTTATTTTGGTCCCTATAGCCACGTTCCCACGCTCTATGCGCTACTGGAACTGATCAAAAAGCTGTATCCATTAAGAACTTGCCACGATTGCATCACAGAAGAAAGCATCCAAAAAAAGAAACACAAGGAATGCCTGGAGTATCATCTGAAAAACTGCAAAGCGCCGTGTACAGGCCGCCAAAGTCACGATGAATACGTACAAAACATTAATGAAGCCAAAGAAATCCTGAAGGGAAATACAAGTTCATTGGAGAGGAAGATGATGGCAGAAATGATGAGACTGGCTGAGGAACTGAGGTTCGAGGAGGCAGAACTCATCAAGAAGAAATACCTGTTGCTGGAAAACTATCGCAGCAAAAGCGAGGTTGTCAGCAATACACTCCATAACATCGATGTCTTCAACATAGAGGACAATGAAAAGGTTGCATACATCAACTATCTGCATGTAACAAACGGTTGCATCAATCAAGCTTTCACCTTCGAATACAACAAGAGACTGGATGAGACTCCAGAAGAACTTTTGGAGCTTGGAATTGGCGAAATGCGCGAACGCTATCATAGTGAAAGTAAGGAAATTATCGTACCGTTCCCCGTGGAACTTTCTTTGGAAGGAGTAGAGTTCACCGTCCCTCAAAAGGGAGATAAGAAGAAACTGCTGGAACTGTCGAAACTGAATGTCCTGCAATACAAGAAGGATCGCTTGAACCAAAGTGACAAACTGAATCCTGAACAGAAACAGGTAAGGCTGATGAAGGAGTTGCAAGACGCGTTGAAACTGGATCGACTGCCCATGCAGATCGAGTGTTTCGACAATTCCAATATCAGCGGAACAGATGCTGTGGCAGGTTGTGTGGTCTTCAAGAAATGCAAGCCCAGCAAACAAGATTACAGGAAATACAACATCAAGACAGTAACTGGTCCTGACGATTACGCCAGCATGAAGGAGGTCGTAAGGCGAAGATACTCGCGAATGATAGAGGAAGCAACTCCCCTACCCGACTTGATTATCACGGACGGAGGAAAGGGACAAATGGAGGTTGTGAGGGAAGTTGTAGAGGATGAACTGCATCTGAACATCCCAATCGCTGGTTTGGCAAAGAATGACAAGCACAGAACGAATGAACTTCTATTTGGATTTCCTGCACAAGTCATTGGTCTAAAGACAGATAGCGCGCTTTTCAGATTGTTGACACAAATTCAGGATGAAGTCCATCGATATGCAATCACCTTCCATCGCGACAAGAGAAGTAAGCACCAGATTTCCAGCGAATTAGACAATATCAAAGGAATTGGGCCAAAGACCAAAGAAATCCTGCTGAAGAAACTGCATAGCGTAAAGCGGGTGAAAGAAGCAGAAAGGGCAGAACTGGAAGAATTAATTGGCCAACAAAAAGCTGAAATTATCTATAATTTCTATCATTCTGAAGAAGAAGGATGACGTGAAGATACCATATTGATAACAAAAATGAAAATACATTAATTTTCCACAAAAGATTCACATAGATAAAATAAATAATGTAACTTTGCGAAAAGAAAAACTGAAAGTATGAGGGCCGTTATACAACGTGTAAGTCACGCAAGCGTAAGCATCGAAGGTGATGTGAGAAGCAGTATTCAAGGAGGATATCTTGTTTTACTTGGTATCGAAAACACTGATACTGAAGAAGATATCGATTGGCTCACTAGGAAGATAATCGGCTTAAGAGTCTTCGATGACGAAGAAGGGGTGATGAACAGAAACATTATGGATGCAGGAGGCGACATCATCGTGGTAAGTCAGTTCACTCTTATGGCAAGTTGCAAAAAAGGAAACCGCCCCAGCTGGATAAGGGCAGCAGGACACGAGGTGGCGATCCCTCTTTACGAGAAATTCGTGAAAAAATTGTCAGAAGGCTTAGGAAAGGAAGTTGGAACAGGAGAATTTGGCGCCAACATGAAGGTAGAACTGCTGAATGACGGACCTGTAACAATTTACCTGGATACGAAGAACAAGGAGTAATACAAGACAAACAAGGTAATAGAATAGAAATCAAGACATTAAAGCGTATACATTTCAATAAAAAATGACAATACAGGAAGCACAAAAACGGGTGGATGAATGGATTAAGACGTATGGCGTTCGCTATTTCAGCGAACTGACCAATATGGCTGTCCTGACAGAAGAAGTTGGTGAACTGGCTCGTGTGATGTCTCGTAAATATGGCGATCAATCCTTCAAGGAGGGCGAAGAACAAGATCCTGCTGAAGAAATGGCTGATGTACTTTGGGTGCTTATCTGCTTGGCTAACCAGACAGGTGTAGACCTGACGGAAGCTTTAGAAAAAAGTTTTGAGAAGAAGACAAAAAGAGATAAAGAAAGACATAAAAACAACCACAAATTAACAACATAAAGAAATGAACGTAACTAGCAAATATGAGCAAGCTTTGAAGCTCTATAACACCTCGATAGATGATGCTGATGTTGCTGCAAAAGTAGCCGAAATCATCGAGAAAAACGTCCCAGAAAATGACACGCTCGATGTAAAGAAATTCCTGATGGGGAGCATCGAACTGACAACCCTGAAGACAACTGACAGCGAAGAAAGCGTATTGAGATTCACTGAAAGAGTTAATGCTTTCGATAATGAATACCCAGATCTCCCCCATGTGGCCACTATCTGCGTATATCCCTGCTTTGCCAGCATCGTAAGCCAAAGCTTAGAGGTAGAAGGTGTGGAAGTTGCCTGTGTCAGCGGCTCCTTCCCCAGTTCCCAAGCTTTAATCGAAGTAAAGGTGGCAGAAACAGCTTTGGCCATAAAAGATGGAGCAACAGAGATAGATATCGTAATGAGCGTGGGTAAATTCCTAAGTGAAGATTATGAGAGTATCTGCGATGAAATCAGCGAATTGAAAGCAATCTGTGGTGAACACAAGATGAAAGTGATTCTGGAAACTTCTCTTTTGGGAAATGCATCGAATATCAAAAAAGCAAGTATCTTGGCAATGTATTCAGGTGCTGACTACATTAAGACAAGCACAGGAAAAGAGAAATCTGTAGCAACTCCAGAAGCTGCTTATGTGATGTGTGAAGCAATCAAGGAGTACTATGACAAGACAGGCATCCAAATCGGATTCAAACCTGCTGGCGGATTAAATACTGTTCATGATGCTCTTGTCTATTATACAATTGTGAAAGAAGTGCTAGGAGAAAAATGGCTCACGAATCAATGGTTCCGTTTGGGCACTAGCAGATTGGCAAATTTACTGTTGAGTGAGATAGTAGGTGAGGAAACCAAATTCTTCTGATGTGGATTCCCCTTTGAGAAGTAAATATTTCGACCTGCTGATGGGAAACAATTGAAAAATCGAATTCTCAGAAGCCAAAGAAATGACTCATCATTCTCAAATACAAACAATTGAGCAAAAAATTTTTTGTAAAGAAACAAACGTAATTTAGAAAAGAAATGAGAAAAAGTGCAATTCTAACCTTGCTGACAGCAAGTTTCTTGCTCTCCAGTTGCGTGGTGAGCAAAAAAAAGTATGAGATTGCAGAAGCTGGTCGATGGGCTGCTCTCTATAGTCGAGACAGTCTTGCAGATTTGCTCGACGGATCCAGAAACCAATGCAACGCTCTGATGAAAGATACGACAAACTTGGGTAGCAGCTTAAGAAACTATCAGACCCTGCTAAAGAACAATCTCAACGAAAACCAAAAATTGAATTCCAACTTGGCACAGAAAATTGCTGAACTGGATGAACGAGAGAAAACCATCAAACAACTGCAGAATATGATAGACGAGCAAAACAACAAAGTTCAGCAATTGCTGAGCAGCGTAAAAGATGCTCTCTTAGGATTCAACAGTGATGAACTGACGGTTCGAGAAGAAGGAGGTAAGGTTTATGTCGCAATGAGTGATAAACTACTTTTCGAAAGTGGCAAAGCTATCGTAAATGAACAAGGAAAGCAAGCCTTGGGAAAACTGGCCGAAGTACTGAACAAGCAAACAGACATCGACGTGTATATCGAAGGGCATACTGATAGCGTACCCATCAAGACGGCTGTTTACCAGGACAATTGGGACTTGAGTGTAATCCGTGCTACAAGTGTCGTAAGAATTTTGACAGAAACATATGCTGTAAATCCCATGCAGATACAACCCTGTGGACGTGGTGAATTCAAGCCAATAGACACCAATTCGACTCCAGATGGAAGAGCTAAAAACAGAAGAACGGAGATTATAATGGCCCCTAAGTTGGATAAACTCTTTGATATGTTGCAGAATAACTAAACAAGACGCTGCGCAACATAAGCGACAAAATCATGCAAGGACTTGGCAATCGCTGGGTCCTTGCTTTCTTTTATCAAACCGTCAGCCATCATACGGAACTCATCGATGGCCCATTCTGCATACTGTAAGCCACCCATATCTTTCGTGTACTGAATCAGGTGTTCAATGTCCTCCTTCGAGGCAGAACCTTCACGGACAGCCTTAGCCTTCGCAATGATTTCAGGATCCTTTCTTTTATTAATTGCAAAAATGACAGGAAGTGTGAGTTGTCCTTCTCTCATATCATTCCCTGAAGGTTTGCCTACATCAGTCGTACGATCATAGTCAAAAATGTCATCACGCAACTGGAAGCACATTCCTATAAGCTTTCCGAACTGACGCATCCTTTCAACATCATCATCCGAACCACCTCCCAGCAAAGTCCCAAATTGAGCACAAGCAGCAAACAGAGAAGCCGTCTTCTTACTGATTATTTCATAATACGAACCCTCATCGAACTTGTCGGAATCAATGTTATGAAGCTGAACCAACTCTCCATCCGCCAAGATTTGACCTAAATTAGAAACAGACGTAAAAACCTTGATGTTCTCTGTGAGAGAAACGTGATAAAGAGCCCTGCTAAGGAGATAATCTCCCACCAAAACGGACACTTTGTTATCCATCAAAGCGTTCAAACTCTGCTGACCACGTCGACGATTGCTTTCGTCCACCACATCATCATGAACCAAAGATGCTGTGTGCAGAAGTTCCAGGCCTACTGCAGCATTTAAAACAGAGTCATTCACCTTGCCACAAAGACGGGCAGAAAGAATCGTCAGAATGGGACGCATTTGTTTGCCCTTGCGTTTTGCAAGGTGCTCCAATGCAACCTTCAATAAAGGATTGTCATGCTTCAAAGTTTGCTGAAAAACATTATTAAAACGAGACAAATCCTCTGCAATTGGTAATTGTATGGATTCCAGTACAGTCACAAATCGAAGTATTTCGGATGCAAAATTACATAAAAAAGATGACCATTTCATAAATTTTGCCTACTTTTACAGAGAAAAAAGGATGAAAACATGGATAAATTGTATCTTTTGGACGCTTATGCACTGATTTTTCGTGCTTATTACGCCTTTATTAAGAATCCTCGCATCAATTCACGTGGAGAAAACACCTCTGCCATCCTAGGCTTTGTAAACACTCTGGAAGAAGTGCTCACAAAAGGCCAACCCACTCACTTAGGAGTTGCTTTCGACCCACCTACAGCAACCTTCCGCCATGAAGCCTTTCCTGCTTACAAAGCTCAACGTGAAGAAACACCCGAAGCGATACGTTATGCCGTGCCTTACATCAAGTCGATTCTGGAGGCTTATCACATACCTATTCTGGAGGTTCCTGGATTCGAAGCAGATGATGTTATTGGAACCCTTGCCCATCAAGCTGACAAGCAAGGCATAGAGACTTATATGATGACGCCTGACAAGGACTATGGTCAACTCGTTACAGACAAAGTCAAGATGTACAAACCTGCTGTCGGAAAGAATGAAGCCCAAATTCTAGGTCCTGAGGAAGTGAAGGAGAAATGGGGTCTCTCCCACCCCTTGCAGATCATCGATATGTTGGGTTTGATGGGCGATGCTGTTGACAATATTCCTGGATGCCCTGGTGTGGGAGAAAAGACAGCATCTAAACTGATACAAGAATTTGGAAGTATTGAAGAGCTGCTGAAAAATACTGATAAACTGACAGGAGCCCTGAAAAAAAAGGTTGAGGAGAATACGGAACAAATACGGATGAGCAAATGGTTGGCAACCATTAAAACTGACGTTCCCATTGAGCTGGATATGAGCAAACTGATCTTGGATAAACCTGATCAGGACCAACTGCAAGCCATCTTTGAGGAACTGGAGTTCAGGACTCTGATGCGCAAGAAGATTACTGCTCCCGTACAACCGATGGAGAAGAAAGAAGACAAAGGCAAAGAGGCTTTACAAGGTGACCTTTTTGCCGGCTTCTCTGATACGCCTGTTTCACAAACTGAGGAACCGGACATTTTTTCTTCGATCCCTGCACAAAGCAGCATGCAAACCTACAGGGATCTTAATGTGGACTATCAGCTAATGGATACTCCTGAGAAACGCAAAGAGTTGGTCTCTACCCTACTCCAATACGAGGAAATTTGCTTGGACACAGAGACTACCAGTCCTGAAGCCATCGAAGCAAAATTGGTAGGTTTAAGTTTCTCTGTCAAGGAGAATCAAGCCTGGTACGTTCCTGTGATGGACGACGCCTCCATTCTGGAGGAATTCCGCCCCATCTACGAGAACCCCACTTCTCTGAAAGTCGGACAAAATCTGAAGTACGACTTAGAAGTCCTTCAAAACTATGGTATCGAGCTGAAAGGCAAAATGTTCGACACCATGATTGCACATTATCTTCTGCACCCTGAAATGCGTCACGGAATGGACTATCTGGCCGAGGCCTATTTGCATTATCGAACCATACACATCGAAGAATTGATAGGCAGTGGGAAAAAGCAGAAGTCGATGATGGACTTATCACCTTCTGATGTTTATGCCTACGCCTGTGAGGATGCCGACGTTACCCTGAAGCTGAAGCATCTCTTTGAGCCGCTGTTGGCAGAAGAAGGATGCGATGAACTCTTCTGGAACATCGAGATGCCCCTCATGCCCGTACTTGCTTATATGGAAAGGAACGGAATGTGCGTGGATACGGAAGCTTTGAAAGAGACCTCCATCCTGTATACAAAGAAAATGAAGGAATTGGAGCAGGAAATCCATGAATTAGCTGGATTGAACTTCAATATTGCATCACCCAAACAAGTGGGAGAAGTTCTCTTTGACCAACTGAAAATTGTTTCCAAACCCAAGAAAACAAAGACAGGGCAATATGTGACGAGCGAAGAGGTACTGGAAAGCCTGAAGGGAAAGCATCCTATTGTGGAAAAGATTCTCGAGCATCGCGGTTTGAAGAAACTGCTAGGAACTTACATTGATGCCCTACCCCTTTTGATTAATCCAAAGACAGGTCATATCCACACCAGTTTCAACCAGACGATAACCACCACTGGACGCCTTTCGAGCAGCAATCCCAACCTGCAGAACATTCCTGTCCGCGATTCATTAGGAAAGGAAGTCCGCAAAGCTTTCATTCCAGAGAAAGGACAAGAGTTCTTCAGCGCTGACTACAGCCAGATAGAATTACGCATTATGGCCCACCTAAGCCAAGATCCCAACTTGATTGAAGCCTTCTGCGAGGGACACGACATTCACGCCGCTACGGCCGCCAAAATATACAAAAAAGGCATTTCTGAAGTGACTCCTGACGAAAGACGAAAGGCCAAGACTGCCAACTTCGGCATTATATATGGTATCAGCGCCTTCGGATTGGCAGAGCGAATGGACGTAAGTCGGACAGAGGCAAAACAATTGATCGACGAATATTTCGCAACCTATCCTGGCGTTAAAGAGTATATGAATCGAAGCATCGAAATGGCTCGTGAGAAGGGTTATACAGAAACTCTTTTCAATCGCCGCTGTTATCTGCCTGACATCAACAGCCACAATGCTGTTGTGCGAGGATACGCTGAGCGGAATGCCATCAATTCTCCTATTCAGGGAAGTGCGGCAGATATCATCAAGATTGCTATGATAAACATCTACAAGCGAATGCAAAAAGAAGGAATCAAAAGCAAGATGATCCTGCAGGTACACGACGAATTGAACTTTACGGTATTGCCTGAAGAAAAGGAGAAACTCCAGAAGCTGGTCATCGAAGAGATGGAGTCTGCCTGCAAAATGAGGGTTCCTTTGATAGCCGACTGTGGTTGGGGCAAGAACTGGCTCGAAGCACATTAACCTAACACATTTTGATATGGAAAAGACGAGAAGAAACTTTCTGAGAGAAAGCCTTTTGGGAGTAGGAGCGCTACTTGTTGCACCTCCCATGATTGCCAATGTGCTGAATGCAAACGAAAGAAACATAGACAAATACAAAGCAAAGAAAGCCTGTCGAAAACCTTTTTTCTTCATCCAGTACAGCGACCCGCAGTTTGGCTTTACAAATGGAGAGAAATACGACACAAAACCAGAAGAAGAACTCATGGAGAAGTCTGTGGAGATAATAAACAGGCTTTCTCCACCATTTGTCATAGGAACAGGCGATTTCTGGCACCACAAACGCTATGATCCAGAAATGCTTCTTTACAAGAAATACATGTCGAAGATAGATTCTAAGACTAAAATCTTCAATGTCCCTGGAAATCATGATTTCCCCAGCTTGGAAGATGAGGATCAGAACTATTATCACACGAATTTTGGTCCCTCCCGTTTCTCTTTCCGCCACGAGCGCTGTGCCTTCATCGGCATCAACAGCCAGTATTACTGGCCAGAAAGAGAAGAGAATGAATATGAGAAGGAACAATACGAATGGTTGATTCACGAACTGGAGTCAGCAAAAAAATGTCGATTTATATTCGTTTTTGCTCACATTCCTTTCTTTCTGGAGAAAGATGACGAACCAGAGGACTATTTCTGCGTCAAGCAACCCCTGCGGAACAAATACATAGAAACCTTCAAGCACTATGGAGTCAATGCCATCTTCTGCGGACATAAACATAAGAGCTTTGTGGGAAAAAGCGGTAACCTCGATATGGTTACCTGTGGCGCCATTGGTCTGCCTCTTGGAGGATTCCATGGAATGAATCTCATACGGGTTTTCCCTGATCGATATGATTTCAATTACATTTCGCTTGATGATTTCCCCAAAGCAATAGAAAAAAACACATTAAAACTGCTATAGAATTTCAAAATTTGCTTTTTACTCGAAAATTTATTAATTTTGCCCCCTCGTTAACAAAACATCTAAAATAGATCTATGTCACTAAAATGCGGTATTGTAGGACTACCCAATGTTGGTAAGTCAACCCTTTTCAACTGCCTTTCGAGCGCGAAAGCCCAGGCTGCCAATTTCCCTTTCTGCACCATCGAACCTAATGTGGGTGTGATAACCGTCCCTGATGAACGGCTTACCAAACTGGCTGAGTTAGTACATCCGGGCAGAATTGTTCCTGCCACCTGCGAGATTGTGGACATCGCAGGACTGGTAAAAGGAGCCTCCAAAGGCGAAGGATTGGGGAATAAGTTCCTGGGAAATATCCGCGAGACAGATGCTATCATCCACGTTCTCAGATGTTTCGATGACGACAACGTAGTGAGGGAAGGTGGTGCGGCAGTCGATCCTGTGGCCGATAAAGAAATTATCGATACTGAATTGCAACTTAAGGATCTGGAAACCATAGAGTCACAGATAGCAAAAGTTCAGAAGACAGCTGCGGCTGGAAGCAAAGATGCCAAGATCCTCTTGAACGTCCTTCTCTCCTACAAAGAGGTTCTCGATAAAGGAGAAAACGCTCGCAACGTGCAATTCGAGTCGAAAGAGGAACAGAAAATGGCTCACGACCTCTTCCTCCTTACAGCAAAACCCGTACTGTACGTCTGCAATGTGGACGAAGCCTCAGCAAAGGATGGAAACGAGTATTCGAAAAAAATCGAGAAGATTGCTGCAGCAGAAGGAGCCGAGGCAATGGTCATCGCCGCCAAGACTGAAGAAGACATAGCTTCCCTCGAAACCTACGAGGACAAGATGCTTTTCCTCGAAGAACTTGGACTGGAAGAAAGCGGCGTGAACCGACTCATAAAGAAAGCCTATTCCCTACTGAATCTGGAGACATTCATTACCGCTGGCGAGATGGAAGTGAAAGCCTGGACCTATCGCAAGGGATGGAAAGCACCCAAGTGTGCAGGCGTTATCCACACAGACTTCGAAAAGGGTTTCATCCGTGCAGAAGTCATCAAATACGACGACTATATCAAATATGGCTCTGAAGCCGCCGTTAGGGAGGCAGGAAAGATGGGAGTCGAAGGGAAGGACTACATAGTACAGGATGGCGATATAATGCACTTTAGATTCAACGTATGATGCAGCAACTTTTCATCAACTGGAACCCTGATGTGATAGCTTTGAACTTAGGGTTCATCTCTATCCGCTGGTACTCCCTGTGCTGGTGCATAGGATTAGTGGCAGTATACTTGCTGATGCACCATCTGTATCGACAGCAGAAGATCAGCGAAGAACAGTTTGAACCCATGTTCATTTACTGTTTCCTGGGCATTCTGATAGGCGCCCGACTGGGGCATTGCCTATTTTACGAACCCAGCTATTTCACGCACCATATCACAGAGATGCTCCTCCCCATTCGAGAGACTACAAATCCTGAGCGATGGACGAAATGGTTGATGTGGTTGCCTACAGGAAACGCAGAAACCCATTGGGCTGCTACAGGATACGAAGGTCTCGCGAGTCACGGCGGAACATTAGGACTGATGATTGCCCTCTTTTTGTATGCCAAGAGTCAGAAACTCAGATTCATACACGTATTGGACAACGTAGGGATTGTGACACCCATCTGTGCTTGCGCCATCCGCCTGGGGAACCTGATGAACAGCGAAATCATCGGCAAGGTTACCACTTTGCCTTGGGGCTTCCGATTCTTCCATAGTTCTGAGGCATTGAGTACTCTGGATTCAGCTGGGCTTCCCCTACCCCGTCATCCTGGCCAGCTTTACGAAGCCATCTGCTATGCTTGCTTCTTCTTCATAGGATGGTATTTCTACAAGAAATATCCCAAGAGAGTGGGCACAGGCTTCTTCTTTGGCCTCTGCCTCTTCCTGATTTTCACCAGCAGAATCCTGATTGAGTACACCAAGGAAAATCAAGTGGATTTCGAGAACGGAATGCTTTTCAATATGGGTCAACTCCTGAGCGTTCCTTTCGTCCTGCTGGGAATTTTCTGCATGTGGAGAGCTAAAAAGACAACGGCAAACTAAAGAAATCCTGCAAAAGAACAGCAGAAATCATCCATTTTTCTATCTCGCTGATTTTCAGTCATTTCTTTCCTTTGAAAAAAAGAACAAGTTGAGTCTGCGGTTTCAACGTGTTGATTTCCTCGTTTCAACACGTTGTCTTTGGCATTTCGACGTGTTGTCTTTTTCGTTTCGACGTGTGGCAGCCTATCATGCATCTGGCGAAAGACCAAGAAGCTTTGAAAAAAGCCTGGAATCATTTTCCTTTGACCAACCGCTTGATATCATTCAGCTTGTTCAGGGCCTCGATTGGCGTCAGGTTATCGATGTCCAAGTTGAGGAACTCGTCTCGAATCTGACAAAGTACAGGATCGTCCAACTGGAAGAAATTCATCTGCACACCATTGTCTGATTGATTTCCTGCTGCGATGCCTTTTCCCAGATTCTCGTGATCCATGTTCTGCTCCAGCTGCTTGAGTATTACATTGGCCCTCTTTACGATAGAGGCAGGCATGCCAGCCAACTTTGCCACATGAATTCCAAAACTATGCTCACTCCCGCCACGTTCCAGCTTTCGCAGGAAGATCACCTTTCCGTCCACCTCGCGGACACTAACATTATAGTTCTTGATGCGAGAGAATGATTTCTCCATCTCGTTCAGCTCATGATAGTGGGTTGCAAACAAAGTTCGAGCTCTTCCTTTAGTAGACTCGTGGATATACTCCACTATGGCCCAAGCGATGCTAATGCCGTCATAAGTGCTGGTTCCACGTCCCAGCTCATCGAAAAGCACCAAAGAACGGTCAGAGAGATTGTTGAGGATGTTGGCGGCTTCATTCATTTCCACCATAAACGTACTCTCGCCCATCGAGATGTTGTCGCTTGCTCCCACGCGAGTGAATATCTTGTCGACACATCCTATACGCGCACTTTCAGCAGGCACAAAGCTTCCTATCTGAGCCATCAGGGTAATCAATGCCGTCTGGCGGAGTAGGGCACTCTTTCCAGCCATGTTTGGACCTGTAATGATGATGATTTGCTGCTTCTCTGTGTCCATGTAGACATCGTTGGCAACATACTTTTCGCCAATGGGCATCTGCTTCTCGATGACAGGGTGGCGACCCTGATGGATGTCGATCACATCAGATTCATCCACAACAGGGCGGATGTACTTATTCTCCTGGGCACTGGTGGAAAAGGAGAGCAGGCAATCCAGACGACCAATCAGGTTTGCGTCTATCTGGATGGCAGGCGTGTATTCAGCCAAGGCAACCACCAATTCATTGAAAAGGCGGGTCTCGAGAGCCAGAATCTTCTCCTCTGCACCCAGAATCTTTTCCTCGTATTCTTTCAGTTCCTGAGTAATGTAGCGCTCAGCCGATACCAAAGTCTGCTTGCGAATCCATTCTGGAGGAACCAAATCCTTGTACGTGTTGCGAACCTCCAGATAATAGCCAAATACATTATTGTACCCCACTTTCAGGCTTTGGATCCCTGTTGTCTCTATCTCTCGCTGCTGCAATTCCAGCAAGTAGCTTTTCCCGTCATAGGCTATGTGGCGCAACTCATCCAACTCAGCATTCACGCCTGAAGCGATCACATTTCCTTTGTTGACGAGTAGGGGAGGATCCGGCTGAATCTCGCGAGCGATGCGATCCCTCATGCTGGCGCATAGATTCAGCTGGTCGCCAATACATCGCAACGTCTCGTCCTCTGCATGCTCGCAAGCTTTCTTGATAGGTTCGATGGCCTGCAAGGCAATCCTCAGTTGAACGATATCACGAGGCGAAACACGCCCCACGCTGACTTTGCTGATGATTCGCTCCAAGTCGCCAATCCGATGGAGTTGCTCTGAAACCAACTCACGGAAATCCAATTCGCGGAAAAAGTAATCGACAACATTCAACCGCTCATTGATTTGACGAATGTCCTTCAGCGGGAAAAGCATCCAGCGGCGCAACATACGTGCTCCCATAGGAGTGATTGTCTTGTCCGTCACGTCCAGTAGCGAGATACCTCCCTCGTTCATAGGAGCCATCAATTCCAAGCTTCGAACCGTGAACTTATCCAGTCGGACATACCGCTCTTCCTCTATGCGGCGAAGAGCTGTGATGTGGTTGATCTGCAAATGTTGAGTCATCTCCAAGTATTGCAGAATAACTCCTGACGCAACAATGCCGTTGTGGAGATGATCCACACCAAATCCCTTCAGGTTTTTCACCTCGAAATGTTTCAGCAGTTTCTCTTTGGCAGTAGATTCCGTAAAACACCAATCATCCAACTCGAACGTGGTGAACTTGGTTCCAAAAGAGCTCTCGAACATTCCTCTCTTACCTCGCTCGAAGAGAACCTCCTTGGGGGCGAAACTGCCTAAAAGCTTTTCCACATAATCCGTTGTGCCTTCTGTGGTAAGGAACTCTCCTGTACTGATATCCAGAAAAGCCAATCCGCAAGAAGTCTTTCCGAAGTGTATGGCAGCCAAGAAATTATTCTCCTTGTAACTCAGAATAGTGTCCGTCATAGCAACACCAGGAGTCACCAATTCCGTTATACCGCGTTTCACCAACGTCTTCGTCAGTTTAGGGTCTTCCAGCTGATCGCAAATGGCTACACGCTTGCCTGCACGCACCAACTTAGGCAAATACGTATCTAAGGCATGATGAGGGAATCCTGCCATCTCTGTGTTAGGCATAGTCTCCTTGCCATTATTGCGTCGAGTCAGGGTGATGCCCAGAATGCTCGAGGCAATCACAGCATCGTCGGCATAGGTCTCATAGAAATCTCCACAACGAAACAACAGCAAAGCATCCGGATGCTTTGCTTTCAGGTCATAGAACTGCTTCATCATGGGGGTCAGCCCTTCTTTGCTTACTTTTGCCATATCATTCCTTATTCTTTGCAAAGATACAAAATCTTTTGGAGATTATGTTCCATTTGGCAACTTTTTTTAGGCATGCTTCAACGACTTTTTTGACTTTGTCAAGCATCTAAAACAATTCTTTCGTCAAACTTGTTCCCCCTTTCCTCGAAAATCACTATCTTTGTGCCCAAAAAAGCAACATACACTTAAAAAATGGCAAAAGAGTATAATTTTCAAGAGATTGAACAGAAATGGCATCAGCGATGGACAGCTGATGAGACTTATAAAGTAACGGAGGATCAAAGCAAGAAAAAGTTCTACGTATTGAACATGTTCCCATATCCATCTGGAGCAGGTCTGCATGTGGGTCACCCTTTGGGCTATATTGCCAGCGATATCTATTCGCGCTACAAACGCCAGAAAGGTTTCAACGTGCTGAACCCTATGGGATACGACTCTTATGGTCTGCCTGCGGAGCAGTATGCCATACAGACAGGACAACATCCAGAGAAGACTACCTTCCAGAACATTGACCGCTATCGCGAACAGCTTGATAAAATAGGATTCTGTTTCGACTGGAGTAGGGAAGTACGTACCTGTGATCCTGGTTATTACCATTGGACTCAATGGGCTTTTCAAAAGATGTTCAACAGTTTCTATTGCATCAAGTGTCAGAAAGCTCAACCCATCTCGAAACTCATCGACTATCTCAATGAGCATGGAACAGAGGGACTCGATGTCGCTCAAAGCGAGGAACTTGACTTCACAGCTGAGGAATGGAAGGCTATGAACGAAAAACAGCAGAGCGACGTACTGATGAACTATCGCATCGCTTTCCTGGGCGAGACGATGGTGAACTGGTGTCCTAAGTTGGGTACTGTGCTGGCTAATGATGAAGTTGTGGATGGAGTCAGTGTTCGAGGCGGATATCCTGTAGAACAGAAAAAAATGCGCCAATGGTGCCTTCGTGTCAGCGCATACGCCCAACGTCTATTAGACGGACTGGATACCATCGAGTGGAGTGATTCCATCAAAGAGACCCAGCGCAACTGGATCGGGCGTAGCGAGGGCGCAGAGATTGAATTCAAGATTGCAGACTCAGATAAAAGTTTCGTCATCTTCACCACTCGCGCTGACACCATGTTTGGCGTTACCTTCATGGTTCTGGCTCCAGAGAATGAATTGGTGCAGACCGTAACTACCCCTGAGCAGAAGGCTGAGGTGGACAAATACCTGACTTATGTGAAAGGACGTACAGAGCGCGAACGTCAGATCGATCACAAAATAACAGGCGTTTTCTCTGGTTCTTATGCCATCAATCCTTTCACAGGTGAGAAGAATCCCATCTGGATCAGCGAATATGTATTGGCTGGTTATGGTACGGGTGCCATCATGGCTGTTCCTGCTCATGACTCACGCGACTATGCGTTTGCCAAACATTTTGGTTTGCCCATCATTCCTCTGATTGAAGGTGCAGATATCAGCGAGGAAAGTTATGATGCCAAGGAAGGAATTGTCACCAACAGTCCTCGCAAGGATGTGACTCCTTATATAGATTTCAGTCTGAATGGCATGACTGTGAAAGAAGCCATTGCTGCCACTAAGGTCTATGTGAAGGAGCATAACCTGGGACGCGTGAAAGTCAACTATCGTCTGCGCGATGCAATCTTCAGCCGTCAGCGCTATTGGGGTGAACCTTTCCCTGTATACTACAAGAATGACATTCCTCAGATGATTCCAGAGGATTGCCTTCCCATCGAATTGCCTCAAGTGGAAAAATTCCTTCCAACTGAAACAGGTGAACCTCCCTTGGGTAATGCCCAGATCTGGGCTTGGGATGAAGCAAACCGGAAGATTGTGGATAAGGCTCTCATCGACAATAAGAAAGTCTTCCCCATAGAACTTTATACAATGCCTGGTTTCGCAGGTTCCTCTGCATACTATCTGCGCTACATGGATCCTCGAAATGATAAAGCATTGGTCAGCAGGGAAGCAGATGAATATTGGCAGAACGTAGACCTCTATGTAGGTGGCAGTGAACATGCTACGGGACACCTGATCTATTCTCGTTTCTGGAACAAGTTCCTCTTTGACTTGGGAGTAAGTTGCAAGGAAGAACCTTTCCAGAAACTCATTAATCAAGGTATGATCCAAGGACGAAGCAATTTTGTTTACCGCATCAAGGACACCAATACTTTTGTTTCTTTGGGTTTGAAGGACAAGTATGAAGTTACTCCCATTCATGTGGATGTGAATATCGTGAAGAATGATGTACTGGATATGGATGCTTTCAGAGCATGGCGTCCTGAATATGAAACAGCAGAGTTTATCTTGGAGGATGGTAAGTATATCTGTGGGTGGGCTATCGAGAAAATGTCGAAGAGCATGTTCAATGTGGTCAATCCTGATATGATTGTAGAAAAGTTTGGTGCTGACACCCTTCGCCTTTATGAAATGTTCTTGGGTCCCGTTGAGCAAAGCAAACCCTGGGACACGAATGGTATTGATGGCTGTCACCGTTTCCTGAAAAAATTCTGGGCACTCTTTTGGGATAAGGAAGGCAATCTTCAGGTTAATGACGACAATCCAACAGCAGAAAACCTGAAAACTCTGCACAAGGTTATCAAGAAAGTTTCTTCCGATATTGAAGACTTCTCTTACAACACTAGCATTTCTGCCCTCATGGTCGCATGCAACGAACTGAGTCAACAAAAGTGTCACAGCCGTCAGATCATGGAACCTTTGGTTGTCATTCTGGCTCCCTTTGCTCCCCATATTGCTGAAGAACTTTGGGAAGCATTAGGTCACGAAACTACTGTTTGCGATGCACAATGGCCTGATTACGAAGAGAAGTATCTTGTAGAAAGCAGCGTGAAACTGGGCGTTCAGTTCAATGGTAAGGTTCGTTTTGCATTAGACTTCCCTGCCGATGCCACTCCTGACAAGATGATCAGTATGGTCACAGCTGCTCCTGAAGCTCAGAAATACCTCGAAGGCATGCAGATTGTAAAAACGATTGCCATTCCTGGCCGTATCGTCAATATCGTCGTGAAGCCCTGTTAAAAGCATACATAAGCAAATGAAACTGAATAGGCACCGCTTGTGGGAGTTCATCAAGGACTTCTTCGCCATAAACTTAGGTATGGCTATCTATTCGCTGGGATGGGCAGCATTTCTCCTGCCATATCACATCACTACGGGTGGAATGGTTGGTCTTTTCGCTATTTTGTATTATGTCACAAAGTTTCCCATCAGTTTAGCCGTGATGATAGCCAATATGGGATTGCTTTGTTTTGCCTATAAGCCATTGGGATGGAAGTTTGTTATCAAAACGGCTTATGCCGTGATTGCCCTATCCACTTTTCTGGAAATGGGACAACACATGATGACTGACGAGACGGGCCAACTTATTCAACTTATGGGCGAAGGACAGGACTCGATGGCTTGTGTTTTGGGAGCCATTCTTAATGGTATCGGAATAGCCATCGTATTCCTTTCTGGAGGAAGTACGGGTGGATGGGATGTTATTGCAGCCCTGGTCAACAAGTACAAGAACATTTCTTTAGGACGTGTGATGCTTTTCTTGGATCTTCTGGTCATAGCATCCTGCTGGCCTATATTCCACGATTGGCGCATGGTGGTGTTTGGATACGTCACTTTAGCTGTATATTCCTATGTGCTGGATCTCGTCATCAACAGTGCTCGTCAAGATATACAGTTTATCATTTTTACAAAGAAACCCCAAGAAATCAGCGAGCGAATCATCCACGAAACGGTTCATACTGTCACTTCTTGGAATGCAGAAGGCTATTTCAGTCATCAAGACATCAAGATTCTCATTACCATCGTCCACAAACGTGAATCTGTCCGCATTCTTCGATTGATTCAGGAGGTAGATCCACAAGCCTTCGTCTCACAGAGTAGGGCAGAGGGTGTATATGGAAACGGATTTAAAGCAATCAAGGCATGACAATGACGATAAAGAATATATGGGGAGACAATCCATGGACGATAGCACGTGACTATGCACAGATCTCATTGGGCATAATCATCTATACGATTGGGTATTCGTGCTTCCTGCTTCCTTATCAAATTATCAGTGGTGGAGTAAGCGGCATTTCCACCTTCATTTACTATAGCACAGGTTTCCATGCCAATTATACCTATTTGCTCATCAATATTTTCCTGCTCATTCTGGCCATCAGAATAATGGGATGGAGATATTTCTTCCGCACCATCATTGTCATTCTCATCATTTCTGTATTGATAGGAATCCTCCAGGAAAAACTGACCTATATGGGAGCAGATGGACAAGAACACCTGACATGCATCATTGGTAACCAGAAATTCATGGCTTCAGTCATTGGTGGTCTGATGGAAGGTTTGGGTCTTGCTGTCATCTTTTTGGCTGGTGGAAGTACAGGTGGTACAGATATCATTGCCAGCTGTGTCAACAAGTATCGCGATATCTCGCTTGGGCGAATCCTCCTGTCACTGGATATCATCATCGTTGGAACCAGTTATTTCCTCTCCCGCAATCTGGAAACAATGGTAGTGGGATACGTCACGATGTTCATCAGCATGAATTTCCTTGACTTTGTTATCAACGGTGCACGCCAAAGTGTACAGTTCACCATTATCAGCAAAAAACATGAGGAGATTGCCCAGCAAATAGCTGAACAAGTGGAACGCGGAGTCACTATCATATATGGCGAAGGCTGGTATAGCAAAGAAAAACGCAACGTTCTGCTCGTAATGGCAAAGAGACATGAAAGCCGGCGAATCTTCGCCCTCATCCGTCAAATAGACAACAATGCTTTCGTGACGATGAGTAATGTGGAAGGTGTCTTTGGAGAAGGGTTTGATAAAATAAAGAAATGAACGAACCTATGACGACAACCAACAATGCTCTACTGGTGATGGCGACTAACAATGCTCACAAACTATCAGAAGTTCGCCAGATTTTGGAAAATCGGTTCCTGGTCAAGGGATTGACAGAAATTGGTTGTCACGAGGACATCCCAGAAACAGCAGATACACTCGAAGGCAATGCGCTTCAGAAAGCCCACTATGTCCACGAACATTATCATGTGGATTGTTTTGCTGATGATACGGGACTCGAGGTAGAGGCATTGAATGGAGCCCCTGGTGTCTTTACCGCCCGATTCGGTGAAATGAATGGATATGGTGAAAGCCATGATGCAAATGCCAACATCCAATGCCTGCTGGACAAACTTACGGGACAATCTAACCGCAGAGCACGTTTCCGCACCATTATTGCTTTGATTCTCGATGGTGAGGAACATCTCTTTGAGGGTGTCGTGGAAGGGATTATTCTGGAAGCCAAGGTTGGGGTAGGGGGATTCGGTTACGATCCCATTTTCGCACCTCTTGAGGCAGATGGAAAAGCCTTTGCTGAGATGAAGGCTGCCGATAAAAACAAAATCAGCCACAGAGGAAGAGCCATAGAAAAACTTTGCTGTTTCCTGCAAAGCAACAGAAATAATAACAACAAACTATGAAAAGGATTCTCAGTTCATTCTTCACTATATGCACAGCACTATTGTTTGGCTCTGTGCATGCTCAGCAGATTGGCTCATGGCAAGTTTATCCCTCCTACTGGAATGCCACGCAGAATCTGGTGGTAGGCACTGTAGTGTATTCTCTCTGCGATGGCAATCTGCTCGCTTATGATACAGAGGATACCAGTGTGAAGACATACAACCGCCTCAATGATCTGAATGATGTCCATATCAGTCACATGGCTTATTCTGAAGAAGCAAAAAGAATCATCCTGATTTATGACAACGGAAACATTGACTTGATGGATGAAAATGACAATGTCTTGAACCTGTCATCCTTAAAAGACAAAGTCATGCCCAACAAGACAATCAACGATATTTATATCTATGGCTCGATGGCATACCTCTGCATGGGGTTTGGAATCATCGAGATAAACATGAGCGAAGGAACTATCCAGGAAACCTATCAACTCAATACCGATGTCATTGGAGCAGGCATCATCGATGGCAACATGAATATTGTTACTCCAGATGGAGCCTATAAGTGCAGTCTCGAGGACAATATGCACGACATGAAGAATTGGAGCAAGTTCAACGAAGTTACCAAATTCGATAAAGTTGTTTGTTTTCAAAATCAACTGATAGGACTTCGTACATGGAACAAAGCCATCGTGGCTATCAAACAGAATGGTTCTTTTCCTACACTCGACAGTCAAGATAAGTACTCATTCCTCTATGTTTCAGGAAACCAACTTCTTTATGGTAATTCGCAGGTTGTACGTGTATGTGAAAACATCGAAAAACCCACTTCCATTAACATAGAAAACTCATGGAACTGCATCAGCCACGCCAATGGAACCTATTGGGTAAGCGACGGTGTCAATGGATTGAAAGGTTTCAAGATTTCCGAGAACAGCTTTGTTCAGACAGATGGTCCCATTCAGCCCAATAGCCCAAAGGAAGATCTTTGCTATCGTATGCAGTGGGTAGGCGACCGACTTCTGGTAGCTGGAGGTATCAATACAGTGGCTGCCATTTACAACAATCCTACCGCCATGTATTACGAAAATGGCAAATGGACCAACTTCCAGGAAACGGACGATGAGGCTTACAGTGATTTCAGGCTTGCCAACACAACACACTTAGTGCAAGATCCCAATGACGAGAACCATCATTTTGCCAGCTTACATCGAAACGGACTTTGCGAGTATCGCAACGGAAAATTTGTCAAACTCTACAATTGCGACAACAGTCCTATCCGTAGTATTTTGCCTGATAATGCCAAATACTTCAATTATTGCTCCACCTCAGGTCTTCAATACGACGGGGACAGAAACCTATGGATGCTCAACAGCGAGACAGATACTATCGTGCGCGTACGGACGAGTTCTGGCAAGTGGATTGGTCTTTATTATGGAGAGATTGCAAATGTTTCGCTTTGCGATGATTACCTGATACACAGCAGTGGCCTGATGTTCCTCAATAGTCGGCGAACCGATAATCATGGTTTCTTCTGCTTCGATACGAATGGAACACTCGAGAACACGCGCGACGATCGACACATCCTACGATCTTCAATTACCAATCAGGATGGCACAAGCTATTCCCCTGATGAATTCTATTGTATGGCGGAAGATTTGTATGGAATGATTTGGTGCGGAACCAACTTGGGTGTCTTTGTTGTTGCTGACCCTCCTACTTTCTTTGATAGTGACTTCCATTTCGAGCAGATCAAGATTGCACGCAATGATGGTAGTGGTCTTGCCGACTATCTTCTCAACGGTGTTGCCATCAGTTGCATCGCTGTGGATGGTGCCAATCGTAAATGGATAGGAACCCATAGCAATGGTCTTTATCTGATTAGTGCAGATGGAACAGAAATGATTCAGCACTTCACCACAGAAGACTCTCCCATCCTGAGCAACACAATCTATTGCATCGCTGTCCATCCTACTTCTGGCACTGTCATGATAGGCACTGATGCTGGCCTCTGCAGTTATGTCAGCGATGCCACAGAGGCAGCCGAGGAACTCATCAGCGACAACGTACTTGTCTATCCCAATCCTGTGCGACCCGATTATACAGGTCCCATTGCCATCAAGGGGCTGACGATGGATTCCGAGGTAAAGATTCTCAGCACGACAGGTCAACTTGTGTGGATGGGCACTTCAGCTGGCGGAACCTGCACTTGGAATGGAACCAACAAACAAGGTCGACGCGTAGCATCAGGCGTGTATCACGTCGTAGCCAACAATGCGGAAGGGAAGAAAGCCATTGTAAGTCGCATCATTGTAATCCGATGAAACTCATCTTGTGCGACAACCAGGAAATCACCCGATGGGCCATTTCTGAACTGGCATGCAAAACGGGCCTCTGCGAGGAGAAAGACATTCTGGTGGTCAATAACATCCACGGGCTGAAAAGATCTGTCAGCGAGGCTGGAAACGAGCAAAACGGCCTGCTCGTTGTGTTTGACTACACTCAATTCAACTGCACAGAAGACGAACTGCTGCTCTTGAGCCTTCGCTTTCCCCAAGTCAACTACATCCTTTTCAGCGACCAACTGAGCCGTTATTTCCTGCAACGCATGATTTACAGCAGCACCAATTTCAGCGTCCTGCTGAAAGACTGCTCCATCGATGAGACACAAAACTGCCTCCTCAAAGCAGCCCACGGCGAACAATACGTCTGCCAACGTGTGATCGGATGGCTCGAAAGCCCAGAGAAGGCAGAGAACACCCATTCGCCTCTCACGTCCACAGAGAGGGAAATCTTGAAATCACTCTCTATGGGACGCACTACCAAAGAGATAGCAAGTGAACGTTGCCTCAGCGTCTACACCATCATGACGCATCGCAAGAACATCTTTCGCAAGTTAGGGGTCAACAATGCTCAGGAAGCTATTCGTTATGCGCTTCGAGCCGGCATTGTTGACCCCATGGAATACTATATCTAACGAAGCTTTGATTCCCTTTTACAAAGGATAATCCTCGAAAGCATAGAGCAGAGTGCTCAGGTAACGCTCGCCTGTATCAGGCAGCAGAGCAACGATACGTTTTCCCTCGAATTCTGGGCGCTGCGCAACCTGCAAGGCAGCATATGTGGCAGCACCACTGGATATACCTACCAAGAGACCCTCTGCCAGGCTCAGTTCGCGACCTGTCAGGATGGCATCATCATCCTTTACTTGAACAATCTCGTCTATCACGCTGTTGTCGTACGTATCAGGAACGAAACCTGCGCCAATTCCTTGAATTTTGTGAGCACCAGGCGTGCCGCCACTCAGGACAGGACTACTGGCTGGTTCTACTGCGATAATCTTCACGTTGGGATTCTGCTTTTTCAGGTAACGCCCAACACCACTGATAGTACCACCCGTTCCTACACCTGCTACGAAGACATCTATCTGTCCGTCTGTATCTTCCCATATTTCCTTGCCCGTCGTCTGGAAATGAACCTCAGGATTAGCAGGATTCTGGAACTGCTGCAGGATAACCGCTCCAGGAGTCTCCTCCTTCAGTTTATTGGCCTCAGCAATCGCACCTTTCATACCCAATGCACCACTGGTGAGAACCAACTTGGCACCTGCCGCACGAAGCAGATTCTGACGCTCACGACTCATGGTTTCAGGCATCACGATGATTGCCTCGTAACCTTTCACACGACTGATCCAAGCCAGACCAACACCTGTGTTCCCACTTGTAGGCTCTATTATCACGCTGCCTGGCTTCAGGATACCTTTCTTCTCAGCATCCTCAATCATGTTCAGAGCAATACGATCTTTTACACTTCCGCCTGGGTTGAAGTATTCCACTTTTGCCAGAATTTGTGCCTTCACGCCCTTTTGAGCGGTCAATCGCTGAAGGTCTACCAAAGGAGTGTTACCAATCAGCTCTGTCAGTTTCTGATAAATCTTTGCCATAATTCTTCTTTTTTTATATGGTTAGTAAATATGTTGTTTCGACGGTGCAAAGGTATGAGGTTTTGCAATACCCACCTATACCACATTTAGGGTATTTTTCCTTTCTTTCTCATGAAGAAAAAATTTTTTTGAAAAATACTCTTTTCGTGTTATATTTTTGCAGGTTTCTCACCGAGTTCAGAAAAAGAACAACTGTAAATCCGTGTTATCTTATGCAGGGAATTGGATGGTGAAGCGCGTGAGGTGATCTGTGGGGTCGGTAAGGAGGCTGAAGGTACAGCGGTGGGCGGTCAGGATGTCGCGGATAAGGAGCAGGCCAATGCCCTGACCCTGTGGCTTTGTTGAGAAGAAGGGCGTGAAGAGATTAGAGGCAATTTCAGGCGGAATGCCGCGTCCATTGTCGGTCACAGTGAGGGAGGATGGAGTGACAGCGATAGTGATTATACCCTTTTCCGTATGTGATTCCTTGATGCTTTCAATGGAATTCTTGACGATATTCACCAGCACTTGCCCAAAGAGAGTTGTATCAAGGTGTACAGGGATAGCTTCGTCGGAAAGCTGAAGGTCCAGATGCACATGAGCTGTCAGGCATAGGTTTTCAAGAAATGGGCGGCATGTTTCCACTTCCTCACTGAGGTCGCAAAGCTGGAGTTGGGGTTGTGGAATCTTCACTACCTCTGCAAAGCGTGTCACAAAGGCAGAAAGGGTTTTGAGCCGTTCGGACAAGGATTTTCTCATTTCCCATTCTCCGTTTTCCATAATGCTAACAGTTCCTGCTACGCTATTGTTGACCTCATGTGCAATCATACGTATTATCCGCTCGTATGCTGCTTTCTCTGCGCGGTGTATCTCTTCGGTGAGGGATTCGATGAGGAAGAAGGGATGTCGGTAGCCTCTGTCAGGGAATGACAGATGACTGATACGATATAGCTGTGGTCCACCTGCAAGGCGCACGTTGGTTGACTCTCCGAGCGTCAGAGAACGCATTGCTTCTTCTATGGCAGGCGACAGCATCTGTTGGGCAGCAGGATTCATGGACGTAATGTTGCCCTCCAAGTCACACTGGACGATGCCCATTGGTGATGCTTCAATAAGAAGACTAAGGAAAGTGTATTGCTCTTCAAGACTCAGATGTTCACTACGTAGTCGATTCAGCAGGTCATTAAATGTGCGGACAATGATGTCCGTCTCGTGCTGTCCTGACGGAGCGAGCCGTGTCGTCAAATCCAAGTCCTTTACCAGTTCCATGCCACTTACGAGTGTATCGTAAGGACGTATAGTCTTCTGGTAGAAGATCCATAGGTAGCAAAACATCATCACAATAAAGCCTTCCGTCGCGTAGAACAATCGGGGATGGACATGAAACGTAGCAAACAAAGCAATGCAGGCTATCAGGAAGATGCACAAACTGAGGATGAAGAAATAATACTTAAGTTTCATAGCCCATGTTTTTCAATCTTTCGGTATAGTGCTCCACGACTGATGCCCAGTTCTTTTGCCGCGAGGGAGAGGTTGCCATCATGTTTGGCAATGCTAGCAGCGATGGCTACGCGCTCCATATCGTCAAGCGTGGCAGGTGAACCATCGGGAAGTCCCGATGACACAGGAACAGGTTTTAAATGAGGAGTGAAATCGGCAGCAGTGAGCAGAGTCGAGGTGGGGTCATGCATCAGCACTGCCCTCTCCACCAAATTCTTCAATTCGCGGATATTGCCAGGAAACGGAAGTGTCTGGAGACAACCGATAGCCTCTGTCGAGATGGTGACAAGCGGGAGATGGTTTGCCTCACAAGCCATCCGAAGAAAGTGATTAACCAGTAGCGGTATGTCCTCGCGGCGTTCACGGAGAGGCGGCAAGCGCAGGTTAATCAAGTTGATGCGGTAAAAGAGATCCTCGCGAAAAGTGTGTTCTTCGACCATTGCCTGCAGGTCAGCATTCGTGGCGCAAACCACCCTGACATCCGTACGGCGAGTATGGCTGTCGCCCAGCACCTCGTATGTCTGATCCTGCAATACACGCAGCAGTTTCACTTGGCTGGCCAATGATAGTTCGCCAATTTCGTCGAGGAAAATCGTGCCGCCTTTGGCCAGTTCAAAACGGCCTATACGGTCGGTCTTGGCATCGGTAAACGAGCCCATCTTGTGACCGAACATCTCACTCTCGAACAAAGATGTGGAAATGCCGCCTAGGTTCACTTTCACAAACGGCCCGTTAGCGCGTTGGCTTTGCCGGTGGATTGCCTCAGCAATAAGCTCCTTGCCCGTACCGCTTTCACCTGTAATCAAAACGGGTGCATTAGTCGGGGCAATGCGGGCCACAGTAGCAAGAATGCCAGAGAGGGATGTACCGACAATAGGCGAGCCTTGGATGGGCTGAACCGCGGGACTTGCATTATTTATCTTGATAGCAGTTTCAATCCTGTCTAATAGCACACCATTATCCCACGGCTTAGTAATGAAGTCGAAGGCACCGGCTCGCATGCCTTGCACGGCCAGTTCGATGGAACCCCATGCGGTCATCAGGATACATAGCATCTCCGGACGGAACACCTTAATCTGCTTCAGTAGTGTAAGACCTTCAAATCCGTCTGTAGCCCTTGTATAGTTCATATCCATCAACACTAGCTCCACGGCTGGCATGCTACGCACTATTTGCACAGCCTCCTTCAGTCCCCCTGCTAACGCCACCTCATAGCCATTGCGCTCCAGAATAAGCTTCAGCGAGAGCCGGATGTTTTTATCGTCATCTACTACGAGAATCATTTATCGATGTTTTTCTTTGTTGTATGGAATCTTAAAATAGTCAAGTAAAGACTTGTACTGGTCTTGGGCAGTCAGACATGTATCCATGAGAAAACCGTTAGTGTGGCCCCACTCCTGCAAACCACGATAGTAGAACAGCTTCAGTTCATCGAAAATAATGAAGGGAACGATGTCATTGGCAAGGCATTCCTTGAACATCAGCAGTCGTCCTATGCGACCATTGCCGTCCTGAAAAGGATGAATCTTCTCGAATCGGACATGGAAGTCGAGAATATCCTCCAATGTCTTTCGCTTTGTATTATTATAGCTGCTGATTAATGCCTTCATCTGTTGGTGAACCTCGTTGGGCAGAGTGGTCTCCATTCCTCCCACCTCATTTGGCAGACGCTTGTAGTCGCCTACCGCAAACCATTCCCTGCGATCATCTGATGTTTCTCTCTTGAGCATCATGTGCAGTTGCTTGACGAGACTTTCAGACAAAGGTTCTTTGGCATGGTCTATGATATAATCAATACAACGGAAATGATTGACCGTCTCCACTATATCATCCACATTGACAACAGAATCTGTAATGCCGATAGTGTTCGTCTCGAAGATATCTCGTGTCTGCTCGTGTGTCAGTCGACTGCCTTCTATATGGTTGGAATTGTAGGTAAGGTCAATCTGAGTCCAGTGGTAGATACTGCCTTTTAACTGAGAATCCTTCTGTACTTTCAACGCAGTTAGCAGCGGTGACTCTATAGCATTGAAGCTACTACGTTTAGGCAGAGGTGCATCGGCAGGGATGTTCCATGTTTTCCCGGTCAGGAAGGCTCCTTCTATTTTCCCGTTCGCACAGTAGTTGCGGACTGTCCGCTCCGAGATACTATACTTTTCAGCAAACTGCAATACTGATATATATTCCATCTTATCGTACTATCGGCAAACTATTTCTGCATTTAACCATGCAAAGATACGGATTTTTGCCGATAACGGCAAGGAAATGTCCTTTATTCTTCTCTTAATGATTCCGTAATCTCGCTCCGGCAGATGCGCCAGGCGGGAATGACAGTGCCAAGGAGGACGGCACATAATATAATAAGGTAAACGATGAGGGACACGACCATGAAGTGGGTGCCGAAGTCGTCGAACCAGAGATGGACGGCAGGGTTACGGCTGGTGAAGCCGTCGAAGAGGCCCTTCGCGGCGGCGAACTGGAAGTAGATGATGCAGCCGATGATGACGCTGATGGTGGTAAGCAGCCACGCCTCGCGAATGAAACCCCAGAAGATGTTCCATCGTGTGGCACCGAAGGCACGGCGCACACCGGCTTCTTCGCGTCGCTGTTGCATGTACATCAGCAAGGTGCCCAGCACGCCGAAAGCCATGTTCACCGAGAAGAAGGCGGCGATGAGCAGGTTGCGCCGCGTCAGTCGCCCAAGGACGATGGAACCTGATTGCTTGTCCTTCGCCTCGCTGGCAGTCTGTATGCTGCGGATGTAGCAGTGCTCCGTTTCCATTTCGTTCAGTATCTCCTTCTGATGTTCCTGCACGAAGCGCTCGGCGTTCACGCCCTCACGAAGTCTGAGAATAATGGGGATGCCGGAATCGGCTCCACTCGTACAATAGAACAAGGTGGCGTAGTTGCGGTCGTAAGTCTGATAGCGCACGTCCTCCACAACGGCGCGGATGTGGAAGTACTCCTTGTGCCATCCGGTCGTCTGCGTCGCTTCGTCCCATCCGAACTTCGTTCCGAGCACGTTCCGCCCTGCCACGTCGATAGTGCCGAAGAGTCCCATCGCTAAGGAGCGCGTAAGGAGTACGGTCTTTTCCCACTCGCAGTCGTGTGTCAGCTCACTGTCGGGCACGCTGGGTGTCAGGGAATGAATGCCATAGATCTCTAGCATCTTAGAGTCCGGCGTGAAGCCGTAGCGCTGGGTTTGGATGGAATCGCCCTTATCATTAAAGAAGAAGCCAGGCAAGGTAATGGTGTTGTAGCCCATCGGAGTGTTGTGGGCGCGGTAGGCCAGCTCCACCTCGTCCATCTCCTGCACTTTCTGCAGCAGCCGTTCTTCTTCGTCCGAGAGTTCATTAACCGCTATCCCTTCTGTTAGGATAGCGACATCCAGTTTGACCATGCGGTCCACGTCGTAGCCCAGAGGCAGATGGGTGACGTAGTTAGTGACAATCACGGGGTCGAAGGCCCACCATAGGGTGAACGTGACGAGAATGAGCTCAAGGGCGAGCCAGCGGGAAGTGCTCCGACGAAATATCTCTTTAATCTGTTTCATTTTTTTATCATCATAGATTCAACAATAGGTTTCCTGAGACTGAGCCATGCGGGCAGGGTCGCTGCCAGTACATTCAGCAGCGTGCAGATGAGCAGGGCGATGAGGAAGATGGCGGGACCGAAGAACATCTCGCCCTTCAGAATAGGCACGACGCCGTAGAGGTCCAAGTTGCTGGAGAAGGTATAGAACAGCCAGTCGCGCCAACCGTAGAGTGCTGTCCAAGCAAGGCAGAGGCCGACGAAGCCGCCGATAAGCGTCAGCATCAGATTCTCCGTCACGACCTGCCTGAGCAGTATGCGCCGCTTGGCACCGAAAGCCTTGCGGATAGCCATTTCGGACAGGCGGCGTTCCATGCGGCTCGCCACCATGCCACTCAGATTGAGGGCGGGTACAATGAGGAGCAGCAGGATGCCAGGCAAAACATACCAGATAATGTTGTCGCTCTTGGTATTGAATACGTTTGTAAGTTCGTTCCACACTTTGGCGTAATGCGTCTGTATGCTGGTTGTCATATCCACGGGCTTATCCGTATGCATGGAGTTGTATCGTGCCTCCACTTCTTTCAGTTCCTGCATGAAGGCCTCGCGCTTGCCGTCGGGAACGCTCAGATAGACCTTATAGGATTGACCCTCATAACCAGCCCCCCAGCCCCTCAGCAAACCGTCGGCTGAAGCAGGCATATAGATGTCTGCCACGCACGCTTCCGTCAGCACGCTTGGCGTCTCCACCACACCACAGATGCGGTATTCCTGATATTTGTAGGTGAGGGTAGAGCCGACCGCCTTGCCTTCTTTGCCGAAGAGGACTTCGCGAATCTCTTCCGTGATGACCACATTGCGCCGTCCGCTCTCGAAGTCGTCCTGCGTGAAGGGTGCGCCCTCGGTGAAGCGGAACTGGAAGAACTGGAAGAAGCCCGGCTCCGTGACCTTCGGCTTCACGGCCTTGTCGTGACGGCCATCGGCCAGCTTGATGTAGTAGCCATTGGACGACCAGTAGTCCATCACGGCCGTCACACTCTCCGGCGTCTGCATCTTCTGGAACAGGTCGCGGAAGTTGTCCCAATAGATCATAGTAGCATTGGACTCGTTTTTCTGAATCAGGTATTCCAGATAATACGTCTTGTTCCTGTTTACTTCCGGCGCTATGTCGGCGGTCTTCACGTAATAAACTTCTGCAATGAGCATCGTAAAGGCAATGGCGAGTGCCGTGCCGCAGATGTACATGGCGGAATAAAGTTTCTCTTCTCGCATCATGGCGAGCGCTTGTCTTAGGTATCTCATTTTACTTTCAGTTTTTCTTTGCCTTTATATTTTGTCATATCGCTGACGACGACTTGTTCGCCTTCCTCCAGGCCCTCGATGACTTCGATGTAGTCGTAGTTGCACTCGCCCAACTTCACCTGACGCGGCACAAGTCGCTCGGATTTACCATTTAACCATTTACCATTTACCATTTGTTTCTCTTCCTTTTCATTTTTCAATTTTGAATTTTCAATTACGAAGAGCGTATAGTCACCCGGGCCGCTGTAGAACGAGCCGTTGCGGATGCGCAGGACGTCGTCCTTGATGCTGGTGATGACGAAAACCTCGGTCCTGAGGCCTGAGCGCAGACGCGGATGGCTCATGTCGTCGGGCACGACGGTAAAGGTGATGGCACCGCTCTGGCTGAGAGGCGTCACAGTATTGATGGTGCCCGTCAGCCGTTCCTTGCCGATCTTCAGGAGGACGTCGCCGCCCACATGGACGCGGTCGCTGTGGGTGTCGCTTATCTCGCACTCCGCCTTGAAGTGCCGGAGGTCGCTCACGATGGCGAGCTTCTGCCCGGCGCTCACCGTGCTGCCTATCTCATTGTTTATATAAGTCAGCGTGGCGCGTCGCGGCGAACGTATCTTGGCATCGTCCAGGGTGCGGCGCTTCTCGGCGAGACCTTTCTCGAAGATGCCGTTCTGCAGTTGCTGCATGCGCAGGTCGGCCTGCTTCACCTTCTTCTCGTTGGCGTACTGCTGGCGGAGCTGCGAGAGCTGGAGCTGTGCCGTGCGCAGGGCCGTCTCTGCCTGCCGCACACGGTCGCGCGTGCCGGAGCCGAGGCTGTCGAGGTAAAGCTCGTTGCGCAGCTGAGCCTCGAGCTGCGAGACCTTCATCTCCTCCACCTCAATCTGCATCTGCCGGTCGGAGAGTTGCGTCTCGGTGTTCGCCTTCAGCTGTGCTATCTGCTGGCGCTTTATCTCAAGCTCGTCGAGGGCCTTGGCGTAGTCCGTCTCGGCCGACTGCAGGTCGAGTCGCAACAGCGGCGTGCCTACGTCCACGCTGTCACCGCTATGGGCATAGACCTCCAGGATGCGCGAACTGATGGGCGAGACGATGACCTCCTCGAAGGCCGGCACCACTTTGCCTGTAGCCGAGACGCTGACGTCTATCGTGCCTCTATCCACGTCCGAGATGACGAGGGCTTTTTTGTCCAACGTCGGAATCATCTGCGTGCCGAGCCATGCAGCAATGCCCAGCACAGCGAGGAAGCCGCCTGTCCACGCCGCCGCTTTCTTTATTTTACGTTTGCGTTGTTCGCTGACAGGAATCTGCCTGTCCATTGTCTGATTATCGTTCTTCATCCTAACTCTTAATTCTTATCTCTTAATTCTTAACTAGCTTCTCAATGTCTGCTGTTATGTCACATCCTTTCTCGAAGTCCCAGAGGGCGATGCTGCGCAACTGGTAGTAATAGTACCAATAGTAATGTAGCTGTGCGATGCGGTTCTGCCTTGCCTCGTCCTTGGCCTTTGTAGCATCGGAGATATCCAGCATGGAGATGCTGCCTATCTTGAAAGTCTCTATATTCGTATTGTAACGCTTCTGGGCAATCGTGTCCGCTTCGCATGCGATGCGCAGTTGCTCCGCTTGGTTGTTGAACTGCTCCGTCAGGATGAAGATGTCCTGCCTGAACTCCTGTGCTTGCTGGCGTAGCTGTCCCTGCACTATCTCGCGGTTGCTCTCTGCCATCTTGCGCTGACCTTTTCGCTTACCCCAATCCAGAATGGGAATGGATAATCCCGCCTGCACCACTTCCTTGCTCAGCAGGTCGCGATAGGCACCGCCCATGCTCTCGTCCATTCCCGTATAGCCCAACTGCGCATACAGGTTGATGCTCCTGCGGTTGGCCTTTGCCGATGCCACATTGTAGTCAGCCTCCAACTGGCGGCGGCGCATCGTCGTGGCAAGGGCATTATTCTCCAATGCATGACAGAGTACATCGTCATAGACGAGATGCAGCTTGGGTATATTTTCGGGAACCACAGGTTCAATCTCTGCCTCTACATCCAAGAACGACCGCAAGGCAAACTGTCGGGCCTGACGGTTGCTTTCGCTGTTTGTCAGGGCGCTATGGGCGTTCAGCACATCCAGTTTCAGTTGCAGCACATCATTCTCGCTGATGGTTCCCATCTCTCGTTTGGCCTGTGCCACCTTGTAGAGTTCCTCAGCCTTCTGCAGGTTCTGACGGGCAATGCCCACCTGCTCGCCTGCCAATATCAGATTGAAGAAGAGGCTGATGGCTTTCATCGCCACCCCTTCCGTGTCACTCAGGAAGCGTGCCTGTGCCTCGCGATAGCGCAAGGGTTCAATACGACGGTTCCACTTCTGGTGGTTCACGCCGAAGATGGGCTGCGAAAGGGTCAGCGCTACAGGCATCGACATGAACTGATTGCCTCCTCCTTTTCCCGATTGATGCAGGAAGTCTAATGATGTCTCAACAGACAGCGTACCTCCTGTGGGCCATATCTTCTGGCTTATGTAAAGGGATCCGTCCATACCTAAGTAGTCATTACGGACGTACGACACACCTCCATCCGCCTGCTGATAGCTGTTGTAGCGCTTGTTGTAGCTGGGCAGTGTGGCAGAGAAGGACACCTCCGGCAGCAGGTCAGCCTTGTAGCTGCGCCATTGCCAGTAGGCAGATTTCAGTTCACCCAAATCCACAGCAGCATCCACACTCTGCTTACGTGCCAAGACGATACAGTCATCCAGGGTGAGACGCAGCGGCTGGGCATGGACGGCGATAGGCAGAAGGAAAAGGAGGAGGATTTTATTCATAGCGTAACGCATTAACAGGTTTCCTATACATAGCAATCAGGGCAGGGATGATGATGCCTAAGGTCACAATCACCAACATCAGTATGTACTGAATGACGCAGATGATAAGGAAGTGCAGCCAGAAGGTGTTCACCCAGTCGGTCTCCTGTCCGTTTCCAGTCATTGTCTGACCTTTGGAGAGTCCGAAGTTAATAGCGAACTGCATCCAGATGATTTGCCCTATGATGCAGGCTATGAGGGTAAGCAGAGTAATCTCAGACCACACCATCCAGAAGATGTTCCTACGCTTAGCGCCAAAGCTTCTCAAGATGCCGATATCCTCTGTTCGCTTACGCAGTTGCAGCCAGTAGGTGCCGAGAGTACCCAACATAACATTCACAAGGAGCAGACCGAGCATCAAGCCTATTAAGGTACCGATAACGGTATAGTCGGAGAAAGCGAACTCTTTTTGGTAATCGGGGTATGTCTTCAGCGAAACCAGGGCAAGGTTTCCTGAGCGTAGTTCCTCCTTCATTGTGCCTTTCATCTTACTGACAAACGCCTCGGCATCTACCTCGGGCCGCAGACGAATGAGCATCTCCGGTCCGGTGTCGCCTGCGTGAGTGACAGGCTTCAGGATGGAGTAGGCATAGCGTTCGTATGGACGAAGGCGGAAGTCCTGCAGGACGCCGGCAATGGTGTAGTGCCCCATGGCTTTTGCCTCGCCGTTCTCCTGTAAGGCCTGGTCGCTGAAATCCCACTCCACGATGCGGCGCCCCACCACTTGGTCGGTGCCGAAGAGAGCCAGTGCTACCGAGCGGCTGATGACGACGCCGTCCTCGGGACATTCCTCGGAGAGCTGGGCGGCGGACGGACTGCCCTCGATGGGCGTCAGACCCTGTGTCTCGAAGTACTGCTCGTGCAGCAGGAACCGATTCGAATAGGCTCCGCAGCGGCGTGTGCTGTCGGCTTCGGACGAGTAGGTGGACAGACGAAAATAGTGATCACCGTAGTTCCCGATGAAACCGAACGCCACGCCGGCATGCTCTACTTCGGGCAGGGCACGAAGACGGTCGCGCACGGCATAGATGTTGGCGAAGGTGGCCTCCCAGGAGTCCATTTCCTCTCCCTCCTTATAGCTATTATCTATCTTCCCTATCAGCAAGTGCTCGCGCTCGAAATCCCCCGCTGGACGGCAGAGATACCTGTCGTGGTTCGTGACGACGAGGTAGTCGATGAAGTAGATGCTGAGTACGGTGATGAGTATAATCTCGGCGAACACGAAGCCGTTCTGCTTGCGGTGCGCCCAAAGTGTCTTTAGTATCATCTTTCCTGATTTAGGGATTCAACGATAGGGTTCTTTAGCGAACGCCATGCCGGGATAAGCGCCACCATGAGGTTCAGCACGGCACAGCAGAGGAAGACGACGAGGAAGAGCGTCGGCGTGACGAACATCTTGATGTTCATGCCGAACTCCGCGCTTTGCATCGGAATGTCGAGGAACAGCATTTGGAAGATGGTATTGTGACGCAGGATGCTGAAGATGAGCCACGACAGCACCCAGCCTGCCAGTCCGCCGCAGAGTGTGAGGACAAGATTTTCGAAGAGGACTTCCCTGAGCAGCGTGCTGCGCTTGGCTCCGAATGCCTTGCGGATGCCCATCTCCGGACGGCGGGCTTCCATGCGGTTCGAGACGAGTCCACTCAGGTTCAGTGCGGGTAGCAGCAGGAAGAGCAGCATCAGGAGAATTGGCGGCAGGAGGCTCACGCAGACAAGGCCCGCGTTCTCCTTGTTGTCGGGATGGTAGGTGTTTATCTTATGAAAGAGATGGCTGTGCATCAGCGGTGTCCAATGCACTGGCTCGCCGAGCTTCGAACTCATCACGGCCTCGTAGTGCAACCTTTTTGGCTCGAACTCCTCCATGAAGTCCCGATAGGAGTAGCCTTCCTTCAAGAGGATGCGTGCATAGAGATTGCCGGCGTATGAGATGTCGCGGCTCTCCTCGAACTTGCCGTCGGGGACGTATTCCGGCACATCTACCGTATAGGGCACATAGACGTCGGCCACTGCGTCCGACATTAGGAAGCTCACCGTCTTGATGATGCCCACCACGCGATACTTGTAGCCGTTGAGCAGGATGCTCTCACTGCCGATATTCCGGGCCACTCGCTCGGTGATGACGCAGACGTACTCGCCGTCTTGGAACTCCTTTTCGGAGAAGGGACGCCCACTCAGAAACTGGTATTCGTAGAGGCGAAACATATCGGAATTGCCTGCCATGATGGCGACTTCTCTCATGGTGTGCTTCTTCTCTTCGTCCGTAGCATCGAACCCCTGTGCCACGGGCTCGTGGGGCGGGATAACTGCAGCAACGAGCTCCACACACTTCATCTGCCGGAAGCAGGAGTCGATGGCCTCGACAGAACAGTGCTGGATTCGCTGCCGCCCGTCACCCCACGAGTCCTTGTAGAAGCGGTTCAGACCGTAGAGCGTCCGGCTGCGGTTCACTTCCGGCTCAATGTCCGCCAGCATGATGTTCAGCACGATGGCGACCACCATTGCTGAGGCAATGGCGACGGCTGTTCCTGCAATGTAGATGGCGGAGAACAATTTGTCGGCGCGAATCAATGCGAAGGCGTGGCGCAGGAATAAAATGAATTTACTCAACATATAAGTTGTAAATCGTAAATTGTCAAATTGTAAATCACATGATTTGCCTTCCGTCCAAGAACTTGATGATGCGGTCTGTCTGGGCGGCCTGCTGCTCGTTGTGCGTTACCATCACGATGGTGCGTCCATCCTCGCGGTTCAGCTTGTGCAACAGTTCCATAATCTCGGCACCCATCTTGGAGTCGAGGTTACCTGTCGGCTCGTCGGCAAGGAGAATCTCGGGGTTGCCGATGATGGCGCGAGCAATGGCGACACGTTGACACTGACCACCGGAGAGCTGCGATGGACGGTGCTTCATGCGGTGCGAGAGGCCTACGCGTTCGATAACTTCCTTTGCCAAGCGTAGACGCTCAGCGCTACGAACACCACGATAGATGAGCGGTATCTGCACGTTGTCCAGTACGTTGAGTGTTGAGATGAGATGGAAGCTCTGGAACACGAAGCCCAGCGTCTTGTTCCTCAGCTCTGCGAGTTTGTTGTCCGGCAGCTTGGGGTCAATGACGGTGCCGCACAGCTCGATGGTGCCGCTCGTAGGTTCATCCAAAAGGCCCATGATGTTCAGCAGTGTTGACTTGCCGCAGCCTGAAGGCCCCATGATGCTTAGGAACTCGCCCTTCTTTACTTCGATGTTCACATTCTCCAACGCTTGTGTCTCCACTTCTTCAGTACGATAGATTTTGTTGATCTCCGTCAGTTTGATTACGTTTTCCATTGTTCTTTTGTTTTAATTAGTGATTAAATTATATTGTTATTACGTTATTACGATGGAGGGCTACTCATCTCTCAGCGCATCGGTGACTTTCGTGTTGATTATCTTCAGGGCAGGAATCGTGGTGCCGATGAGGACCGTACATAATATAATAATGTACACCACGCCGGACACGATGAGGAAGTGCGGCCAGAAGTGATCGACCCAGGTCTGGTCGGAGAGCGGCGGCTGGTTTATCTGCGGTGTGTACATCTTGAAGCTCTCCCATCCGTCATAGACCTCATAGCCGCTGTAGGCGTACTGAAAGTAGATGAAGCAGCCGATGAGGACGCTGGCGGTGGCCATCAAGGCTCCCCGCGAGAGGAAGGACATGAGCAGTCGCAGCCTTGTGGCTCCGAAGGCACGGCGCACGCCGCATTCCTCCGTCCGCCGGCGGGCCTGCAGCCACACCATGCCGATGACGGCCAGGCTCAGGTTGGCGAGGAAGAACAGGGCCAGCGCGAGGCTTATGTTCGTCTTCTGCGGCAATCCTCTCTGCAGGTCCTCGCGGTGAAGCAGCTCCTCGTAGGGCTCCATCTTCTTGATGCGGTAGAAGGGCGTCTGCACCGTGCTCATGATGTCTGCCGCGTGTTCATCGACGAACTTCTGCGGCTTCACGCCTTTCCTGAGGCGTATCATGATGAAGCTTGGCGTCGTGCCCAAATAGTTGGGGAAGTATATCATGCTGTGCAAGGAGCTGTAGCGCTGGTGCTGCGCGTCGGCCACCACGCCGGTCACTGTCCAGTGCTCCGGCTCATTATTCGACGTGTTGAGTACGGTGAAGCGTCGCCCCACGATGCCTTCCGACGTGCCGAAGACGTACTTGGCTGCCGACTCGGAGAGCACCGCTCCCTTCTCCGCCTCCTTCTGCTCCGACAGCTCTTCGGCCTTCGGACTGCCGGGCAGGGGCCTCAAGCCGAAGGTCTCGAAGAAATGCCTTCCCTCCTCGAAACGCGTACAGGCAACATAGATAGTGTCGTTCTCGCGGCAGACGGGCACCTGATTGGAGTAGCGCGACGAGGGGATATTGTAAGGAAGGCCGTAGCAGTAGGCATTCTCCACGCCCTCCGTCTCCTTCAGCCTTTCCGTCAGCCACGGTGCAAGCTGGCTGCCTATGGGAGTGTCGCCCACCACAGGCTCGCTGTGGCTGAGATGCCTTATCTCGGCATAGACGAAGCGCTCGCTGTCGTAGCCCTTCGGGAGATGAAGGTAGTAGAGGTTCACTACAGCCGGGTCCACGACCACCCAAGCCACGATGGTTATAACGACGAGTTCCAGGAAGAGCCATACAGAAGGCCCTACAGACCCACCCCCGACCCCTCCCTCTAAGGAGGGGAGTGATAGGCGAAAAATTCGGTTGTTATTCATTGTTATTTTGTTTTATGTTGTGTTTAGTGTGAATGAACTCCTCCCCCTCGGGGGAGGTTGGGAGGGGGCTGTTTACCTTTTCTCCATCATACTCTCCACAATAGGTTTCCTCAGGCTCCACCAAGCAGGTAGCAAGGCGGCCAGCAGGTTCAGCACGAGGATGGCGGCAAAGGCTCCGACGAAGAGCAACGGCGCAAAGAGCATCTCGCCCGTGACGATGGGCGACGCACCGGGTGCGCTGCTGTCGAAGAACAAGCCGAGGATGGGCGTGCGGAAGGCATAGACGGCCAGCCAGGCCAGGGCAAGACCGATGAGGCCGCCGATGCAGGTCATGACGAGGTTCTCCTTCACCACTTGGTTCAAGAGCACAGACCGACGGGCACCGAACGTCTTGCGCACTGCCATCTCCGCCGTGCGCCGCTCCATCCGCCCCGCCACGATGCTGCACAGGTTCAGCGCAGGCACCACGAGCAGCACGAACAGCAGGCCGGCAAAGTGCTTCACAATCGGCCAGCAGGAAGTCTCACCGAGGAAGCTGTCAGCCCCCGACGCGCCGAGCAAGGTGTGCATCGGGTGCGTCTCCATCCCATTCGTCAGCTGCACCGTCCGCGTCGTGCCCTCCTTGTTGCTCCAGCGGATTTGTATAGCGTCCGTCTGCGTGAGCCGTGCCGCTATCTCGTCCAGCTCCTGCCTGAGGGTCTCGAGCTGACGGTCGTCCTTCACGGTCAGCACGATGCCGTGGCTTCCGCAATAGGGATTGTCGGAGTGTTGGGTGTTTCTAAGCGTGTAGGGCAGGAAGAGCTGCATGTAGCTGTCGGGGGTCAGTTGGCTTCCGCTACGCACTACGCCCACCACGCGCATCGGTCCATGATACTCCGTCTCCACCGTCCTGCCCACGGCACTCACCCCTCGCCCGAAGTATTGCTCGGCAAAGTCGTCGCTCACGACGCAGACCTTCTCGTGGTTCTCCACGTCCTGCTTCGTGAGCGGACGGCCCTCGAGGAACTCGTACTCGTATATCTTGAAGAAGTCGGCATTGGTGTAGTTCGTGATGGCATCGATGTACTCGCCCGTCGGGCTCTTTGTGCTCTCGGTGGTGTACTCACTGAAGCTGCCGCTGCCTGCCGTCGGGAGCGTCGGGGCGCAGTACTCATAATTTTTCGATGGCAGCAGCCATTCCTCGAAAGCCTTCTCGCTGAAGGAATAGCCTGATGCTCCTATCAGCCTGCTGTCCCTCTCCACGCGGACGACAATACTTTTGAGATAGACCGTACGCAGACGGTTCGTCTCGGGATAGATAGGGGCGAGCTTGATGTAATAGACCACCGCCATCACCATCGTGAAGGCCAGCGCCATGGCTGTTCCTGCAATGTAGATGCCCGAGAACAGCTTTTCTTCGCGCATCATCAATAATACTTGTCTAATGTATTTCATTTGCAATTTACTTTTAAGCAATCCACATTATATATAGCAAGAAGCGTGCCAAACTCGTAACTCTCTGAAAATCAGATATAGGCTCAAAAAGAAGTGTCCATTTCCGGACACTTGATTGTTCGGAAAGGGACACCTTTCTATTTGTTGCTTCGCATTATCACCTCACTTATATTCCACATACGCCTATAGATGAATCTCAAAAGAATGAACATGAAAAACTTTCTTTTCAGACTACGTATATTACTGTTTCTTTTTCTCTATAAAGGTGCAGAATCACAATGAACGGTTCTGCGTCAATTTAGGTGGTAGTTCCAGTTCATTTTATTTCCTCCGTATATAAGTTTTGCCCTCAAGATCTCTACGTTGGCCCTGTTGTACATGGCTCTTTTCACAGCCTTGATTTTGTTGACTGTTCCTTCCATGA